>QFZU02000028.1 GCA_003260025.2 Microbispora triticiradicis
CGCGCCGGCGAGCCCCGCGAGCGCGGCGGCGCCCTGCCGGGACGCGCCGACGTCCGGGCCCTGCGCCGCCAGCAGGAACACGTCGTCCGCCGTGCGCAGGCCCAGGGCGGGCAGGCGCGAGGCGCGGAACCGCACCTCGCGATGCCCGATGTGCGTGATGACGCCGAGGCCGCGCCGCAGAATCTCGGCGGCGAGCGTCGGCTCCAGCCCGTGGACGCACCGCGCCACCAGGCTCGCCGCCGTCACGGGACGGCGGGAGCGCTGGGACGCGGAGCGGTGAGAGTGACAGCGCGAACGCGCATGGTGATCCTTCTTCTCCCGCGTCGGCCCGGGACGGCACCGCGCCGCCCCGCCTCGTCGGCGACGGGTCGTGCCTCGCTTCGCCGACGGCGGCTAGCGGAGGTGGAAGAAGGACGTGAACGTCATGGCGGCGATCCTAGGGCGCGGGGAAGCAGGTGATCAACCCGGCAGCGTCTCCACCGACGAGCGCCCCGGGCGATGGGAGAGCGTGCTCTGATAATGTGCCGTCCACGGCGGCGACGACGCGAGGAGGTGAGCCCCATTACCGCTGAACAGGTCGGGTGCTCCCTTCTCCCCGTGCATACGGTCCCCTAGAGCGAGGCGACCGCGGGAGCGCCCTCGGCATTCCCGGAAGGCTCCCCATGTCACTGTCATCCCGCTCCCCTGCTCCCTCCCCCGCTCCGCCCGCGATCGTGACCCGGCTGCGCGCCGCCGGTTGCGTGTTCGCCGAGGACGAGGCCCGTCTGCTGGTCGCCGCCGCGCGTACGCCGGCCGAGCTCGACGCCATGGTGCGGCGGCGTGCCGACGGGCTGCCGCTCGAACACGTCCTCGGCTGGGCCGAGTTCTGCGGCCTGCGGCTGGCCGTCGAGCCCGGGGTCTTCGTGCCCCGGCCGCGCACCGGGTTCCTCGTCCGCCAGGCCGCCGCCCTCACCCGCCCGGGGGCCGTCGTCGTCGACCTGTGCTGCGGCACGGGGGCGCTGGGCGCGGCGCTGGCCGCCGCCGCGGGGCCGATCGAGGTGCACGCCGTGGACGTCGATCCCGCCGCCGTGCGCTGCGCCCGCCGCAACCTCGCCGAGGTGGGCGGCCGGGTGTACGAAGGCGACCTGTACGCGCCGCTGCCGGCCGCCCTGCGGGGCCGGGTGGACGTCGTCGTCGCCAGTCCGCCGTACGTGCCCACCCGGGCCATCGGCCTGCTCCCGCCCGAGGCGCGCGAACACGAGCCGAAGGTCGCACTCGACGGCGGCGCCGACGGGCTCGACGTCGTACGGCGGGTCGTCGCCGGGGCGTCCGGATGGCTGGCGCCGGGCGGGAGCCTTCTGGTGGAGACGAGCGAGAGCCAGGCGGGCAAGACCGCCGAAGCAGTCGCCCGCGCCGGGCTCGTCACCCGCCTGACCTGCGACGACGAGCTGGACGCCAGCGCCGTCATCGGGACCCTGCCCGTACCGGCCGGCTGAGCGGCAGGACGCGGGCGCGGTCCCTACCTGCGCCGTTCGCGGGAGCGGGGCCGCCGGGCGGGCGCCCGGCCCGCCGTCGGCGCGGCCTCCGCCTGCCAGTGCTCGGGCCAGTGCGCCGGGCGGGTCAGCGAGGGTGGCAGCACGGTCGCGGCGTCGCCCCTGGCGGCGTTGAGCTGGGCCTGGGTGAGGAAGAGGCACCCGGTCAGGTCGGCGCCGCCGAGGCCGGCGCCCCGCAGGTCCGCGCCGATCAGATCGGCGCCCCGCAGGTCGGCTCCGGTCAGATCCGCGCCGATCAGGTACGCCCCCCGCAGGTTGGCGCCGCGCAGGTCGGCCTTCCTGAGCCGGGCGCCGATGAGGTCGGCCCCCCTGTGGTCGGGCGCGCGGCCCCCGGCGCCGGCCCGGGCGAGCTCGCTCGTCCGCAGCAGCAGTACGTTGACCTTCTCCCGGTGGGCGGCGACGTCCACGTCGAGCAGCTCGCCGGGAGTACCCATGGTGAGGCGCTCGGTCTCGTCGATCGCGCCGCGTACCTCGGAGTGGATCGGGCGGGCCGCGGGCAGGGAGAGTGCCTCGTGCAGGTACCACAGCAGTTCGTGCAGGTGCCGCATTACCGGGAAGACCTCGAACATCCGCGCCGCGGTGTCCGGCTCGTCGCGCCAGCTGCGCCCGAAGGTGACCTGGGAGACTTTCTGCCCCGCGCCGAAGCAGTCGAACACGGTGCAGCCGGGGAAGCCGCTGTCGCGCAGCCGGGAGTGGATGCCGCAGCGGAAGTCGGACTGGAGATTGGGGCACGGCCGCCCGGCGTCCTTGCTGATCGCGAAGTCCGCCGAGGCGGCGAAGGGCAGGGCGACGCAGCACAGCCCGAAGCAGCTCGCGCAGTCGGCCCGCAGGGCGAGCCGGTCGCCGCCGGAGCGGGCGTGGTCGTGCGTGTCGGGCACGTGCTTGATCTCCTTGTGTCCGGTGGGGGCCGCGCGGCCTGTCAGAGGCTCAGGCATGGCTCCGGTGTCCTCCCGTGCGATCGTCGGGGGTGGTCAGGCGCCGGACCAATCGGACCAGCCCGGCGCGGCGCGCTTCGGGGCCGTCCCCGCCGACGCCGGCCGTGATCATGCGCACCACTTGCGGGGCTGTGAACCACCAGGTCGCCAGCGCGTACACCGCGTAGACCAGATGCGCCGGGTCGGACTCTCCGGTGATCAGCCCCTCTTCCTGAGCGGCGGCGAAGGCGGCGACCTTGCCAGCGTAGTGCGCGGCACGCTCGTCCTCGGCGGCCACCTCGGCGCGGCCGCGTTCCAGCCCTTCCCAGGTGAGTAGGCGCAGGAAGTGCGGGTGGGCGCAGTGGTAGTCGAAGACCCGCCCGGCGTACTCGCCGAGGTCGGTCAGGTGCGCGCCGGTCAGCGGCACGGCGGCGGCCACCTTGGCGAGCTCGGCCTCCAGGACGGCGGTGAACAGCTGCCGTTTGCCGCCGAAGTACTGGTAGATCCGCTCCTTGTTCACCCCCGCGCGTACGGCGACGCGGTCCACCCGCGCGCCCTGCGGCCCGTGCTCGGCGAACTCCTCCACCGCCGCCTCCAGCAGCAGCCGCCTCGTCCTGGTGGTGTCCCATGCCATGGGAGCAGCCTACAGAATTCCAACCGCACAGTTGGAATCACGACCGCGCCCGTGCCATACTCCAACCGATCAGTTGGAGATTTCGCCGGCCGGCCTACGCTCCACGCCAGGTACGACAGATGGGAAACACGGCATGACCGCCACACCCTGGACCACCCGCGAGGTCGTCGACGCCTTCTTCGCCCGGTTCGCCGCCGGTGATGTGACCGGCCTGATCGATCTCTTCGCCGACCGGGTGGACTTCCTCGTCCCGGGCGCGCCCAACGTGCCCTGGACCGGGGCCCGCTCCGGCAAGGAGCAGATCGCCGAGTTCTTCGCCGTGCTCGGCACCGCGCTCACGCCTGCCCAGGAGTTCACGATCGACGCCACGATCGTCGAGGACGGGCACGCGGTGGTGACCGGACGCAGCCGCTTCTGCGTGCTGTCCACGGGCAGGTCGTTCCTGAACGAGTTCGCCCTGCACTTCACCGTCGCCGACGGCAGGATCGTCGGTTACCGCATGCATGAGGACAGCCACGCGATCAGCGCCGCGTTCGCGGCCTGACCCCTCCCGGTGGAGCGGCGGGCGCTCCCGTTCGGGACCGGCGCCCGGCAGGGTCGCGCGATGAACCAGTGTCGCCCGTGATCCCGCCCTCACTGGACCTAATGCGAGATTCTGCCGCTGCGATGATTCCGGAGTCGGAGCCAGA
This sequence comes from Microbispora triticiradicis, assembly GCA_003260025.2. Taxonomy (GTDB): domain Bacteria; phylum Actinomycetota; class Actinomycetes; order Streptosporangiales; family Streptosporangiaceae; genus Microbispora; species Microbispora triticiradicis. The sequence continues at coordinate 3,770 of QFZU02000028.1, forward strand.
GCAATGGTGGTGCGTGGTCACCCCGCCTGTACGAGGCCGGTTTCCGGCCGGTGGTTACAGGAGTCCCCGTAAGGAGTGCCCCAGATGTCGCAGAAGATGTCCGAAGTGTTCGAGGTCCACCAGGACGACTACGCCCAGCCGGAGGCCGCGTTGAACCCCAACCACAACGAGACCTCGGTGTTCGAGATCCACGAGGACGACTACAGCGCGCCGGAAGGTGCCCTGAACCACAACCACAACGAGGTCGCGGTGTTCGAGGCCCACGAGGACGCCTACACCCAGCCGGAGTCCTTCCTGAACCTCAACCACAACGAGGTTCTGATCGAGGCCTGAGCCGCGTCCGCCTCCCGGAGCCGGTGAGCCCCGGGAGGCGGACGCCACCGGCGGTCGTGACGTCGTACGGGAGGCCATGTGAGCGATGAGTCCCGTCCCGCCGGGGCGGCCGAGTTGCTGGCGCACGCACGGGAGCGTTGCGCCGCAAGAGCCTTCGACGAGGCGGAGCGGGCGTTCCGGGCCGCCGCCGACGAGGCCCGGCGCCAGGGCCAGAACGCGCTGCGGATCCACGCCCAGTGCGAGCTGGCGAGTGTGTGGCGTATGTGCGGCGGCTACCGCAGGGCGGGGTTGCTGTTCGCTCTCACGCTTCCCGCCGCGGAGCGGGTCTTCGGCCCGGAGTCGGTGGAAGTGGCCAAGGTGTGCAACGAATGGGGTGTGCTGGGCAAGTACACCGGCCGATTCCAGCAGGCCGAGGCCCTCTACGGGCGGGCCTTGACGATCCTGGAGGCGGCCCGCGGCGGTGAGCACGAGGACGTGGCCACCGTCTGCCACAACCTGGGCGGGCTCGCCCACGCCCGTGGTGACCACGAGACCGGTGAGCCGTGGGCTCGCCGGGCGGCGGAAATCCGCGCCCGGCTCCTCGGTGAGCGTCATCCGAGGGTGGCGGCGGACCTCGCCGCCTGGGCCGCGCTCGTGGAGGGCCGCGGACGCCCGGACGAGGCCGAGGCGCTGCTCCGGCGTGCCCTCGCCGTCTTTGAGGCCGCCTACGGCCCGGAGCACCACGATGTCGCCGCCGCGCTGCACAATCTCGCCGCCCTGAGGCATCGCCGCGGTGACCTGGACGAGGCCCTGGCCCACTACCTCCGCGCCCTGGCCGTCAAGGACGCGGTCCTGGGGCCGGGCCACCCGGAATCCGCCATCACCCTGATCAACCTCGGCGCCCTGTACCGCGCCCGCCACCAGCCCGGCGAGGCCCACGCCTGCTACGGCCGGGCCGTGGAGCTGCTGCGGCGGGCGGCGCCGGACCACCCTCATCTGGCGGCGGCACGCCGCGGCCGGGCGGCCGCCTGCGCGTCCCTGGCGCCGCCCGCGAACGAGAAGTGAGAGACCGAATCGTGAACGTACGCGTGTCCGGCTGCGGCGCCCTGCTGTGGGACGCCGGCCAACTGGTCTGGGACGACTATCTCGACCACCGCCAGTTCGCCCTCGCCGACGGCGTCGAGCGCGTGCTGCGGTGGTTCACCGGATTCCGCGACCTGGGCTCGGTGAGAGAGCTGGGCGGCGATCCCGGCGAGGCCGCCCACTGGCACCAGGTCGCCACCGTCCTGGCCGGGCACGACATCCTGATCGCGGAGAACGGGCCTCGCCACCAGCGCGAACAGGCCATAGAAGAGGCCTGGCAGCCGTGGGGGCGGCTGGCGCGCGCCTACCACTTCTCCACCCGCTCCCACGCCGGCACCGCCATGCGCACTGCCGAACAGGACAACGAGGAACTCGAAGCCAAGGTTCTGACCGACCCGCCGCCTCCGGCGTTCTGGTCCCTGCCCGGCACCACCCGCCTCGCGCTGCCGGACGCCGGCCCCGGCGTCTGGCGCCATCGCGACCTGTTGGACGTGCTCCACCGGCGTCGCAGCCGCCGCTACTTCGGCCCCTCCGCGCTGCCGCTGGAGACCGTCGCGGCCCTGCTCAAGACCGCCGCGGGACCTCTGCCGCGGGCCGACGGCCCGCTGACCCAGGCGGGTGTCGACCTCGACCCGAACGGGGTGATAACCGACTCCTGGCAGCGGGTGTTCAAGACCAGCCCCTCCGGCGGCGCCCGCCACCCGACCGAGGTCTACCTCTACGCGCGCAACGTCCAGGGCCTCGATCCGGGCGCCTACCACTACGCCGCCGCCGACCACGCCCTCGAGTTCCTCGGCCGCCGTCTCGACGACGAGCGGCTCGTGGCCGCCGTCGGCGGCCAGGACTGGGTCGCCGGCGCCGGAGCGCTCATCTTCTACACCAGTGTCATCGCCCGCAACCAGTGGAAGTACAGTTTCCCCCGGGTCTACCGGGCGCTGATGATGGACGTCGGCCACCTCAGCCAGACCGTCTACCTGCTGGCCACCGCGGCCGGTCTGCACATCACCTTCACAGCGGCCCTTCGGGACCAGGTGGTCGAAGAGCTCCTCGGCTGCGATCCCGCCCGCCACCTCGTCATCGGCACCTCCGTCATCGGCGTCCCGCCCGCCTCCTGACCCGCCCGTCCTCACCCGTACGCCGGCCTGCCGGGACGCCCGGCAGGCCGTAGGCGTACCCCATTGACAAATACAATTTTTACGTACAAGATTGTTTTTGCGATGAGAGACGTCCTGTACCTGGAGCAGATCGAGCAGGCCGAGGCCCTGCTCAAGCCGCAGCGCATCGAGGTGCTGCGGCAACTGGCCGAGCCGCGCACCTGCACCGAGGTGGCGGCGGTGCTCGGCCAGACCCCGCAGCGCGTGTACTACCACGTCAAACGCCTGGTGGAGGCCGGCCTGGTGCAGCAGGTCTCCGAGCGGCGGGTGCGCGGCATCACCGAGGGCATCTACCGGGCGAGCGCCAGGTCCTACTGGCTGTCCCCCGGCCTCGTCGGCAGGATCGGCGGGCTGCGCCGGCGGCAGGACGAGCTCAGCCTGGGTTACCTGCTCGACCTGATGGAACAGGTGCAGGCCGATGTCGCCGCCCTCGACCGGACGGCGCCGGAACTGCCGTCCATCGGCGTCTCCGGGGAGATACGCGTGCCCCCCGAACGCCGTCAGGAGTTCCTCAACGACCTGCGGTCCGCACTTCAGGACCTGTTCACCCGCTACGGCGGCGCCGAGGGCGACGCCTTCAAACTCGCCGTGGCCTGCTACCCCAAGGGAGACGACAGTGAGTGAGCCGATGATCATCCGTGTCCGCCTGGAAGCCCCGATCAAGGAGGTGCGCCACGCGCTGACCGACCCCGCGGCGATGCGGGTGTGGCTGGCCGAGCACGCCGAGGTGGACCTGCCCGAACGGTACGAGTTCTGGGGCCGCCGCACTCCCGAGGGCGACGCGCCGCACCAGCGCCTGCTGCACGCCGACGACCACACCCTGCGTTTCGCCTGGCTGCTCGACGGCGAGGAGACCACCACGGAGATCACCCTGGCGGAGGAGGACGCCGGCTCGACCGTCCTGACCCTGTCGCAGACCCACTTCGACTTCCAGGACGCCATCACCGGGGCGAGCATCCGCGGGGTGCTGCAGGTGTTCTGGTCGCTCGCGCTGTCGAACCTCGCCGACCACGTCCAGGGGAGGGAGATCGGCCCCCAGCCCGACTACACCACCACCGACTTCCGCGGTCACCTGGACATCGCCGCGCCCGTGTCCACGGTGTACGACTCGCTGATCGACTCCGACAAGGCCACCGAGTGGTTCGGCTACCCCATCGGCATCGAGCCGTACGTCGGCGGGCGCTTCGCGATGGGCGGCCTCGACGCCAACCCCCAGCCCGCCAAGATCATCGACCTGGTTCCCGACAGCACGATCTCGGTCGACTGGGGACCGATGGGCGTCGTCACCTGGGAGCTGGAGGACACCGGCGGCGCCACCCGCCTGACATTCGTCCAGAGCGGCTTCGACGCCGCCAACCCGCCGTACGGCGCCTGGACCGGATGGCTGTCCGGACTCGCCGAGCTGCGCCGCTACCACGAGCAGTCGAACTGGCGGCCGATCTGGCTCGCCGACGACATGGCCGCCTGACGCGCGAGCGTAGTCGTCCCGCCGCCGAGCGACACCAGCGGCGGGACGACCGCGTCTTATTGGTAGGTTCTCCGGACAAGTAATGACATGTTACGAACGGAGGAGCGGCGCCGTGGAAGTCGAGCAGACGGTGTTGCCGGGGATCGGATTGCGGCACGAGTTCACCACCCGCTCGGGCCGGCGCATCGGAGTCGTCTCGCACCGCACGGGACGGCGGGACCTCGTCATCTACGACCCCGACGATCCCGACAGAGCCTGTGAGACGGTCAAACTCAACGACGAGGAAGCCGACGCGCTCGTCGAACTCCTCGGCGCCCCCCGCATCGTCCAGCGCCTCAACGCGATGCACCGGGAGGTCGAGGGCCTGGTCAGCCTCCAGGTGCTGATCACCCCCGGCTCCCGCTACGACGGCCGTCCCATGGGCGACGCGCAGGTGCGCACCCGCACCGGCGCCTCCATCGTCGCCGTGGTCCGCGCCGGACGCGTCTTCGCCAGCCCCGCACCCGACTTCGTCCTGACCGGGGACGACATCGTGGTCGTGGTGGGCGGCGAGGAGAGCACCACCGCAGTCGCCGACATCTTCGCCAGCGGCTGAGGGCAGCGCGTGCACAACACCGCAATACTTTTCCTGGAATTCGGCGCCGTCGTCCTCGGACTCGGCATTCTCGGAGCACTGGCGCTGCGCGTCGGCATCTCCCCCATCCCTCTCTATCTCCTCGCGGGCCTGGCCTTCGGCACCGGCGGCATCCTCCCTCTGGGCACCAGTGAGGACTTCATCGCCACCGGCGCCGAATTAGGCGTCATCCTCCTTCTGCTCACCCTCGGCCTGGAATACAACGCCGACGAACTGGTGACCAGCCTCAAGGGCAACGCCCGCGCCGGTCTCGTCGACCTCCTGCTCAACGCCGCCCCCGGCGCCATCCTGGCGCTGCTGCTCGGCTGGGGACCCGTCGCCGCGGTCGCCATGGCGGGCGTCACCTACGCCACCTCCTCCGGAATCACCGCCAAGGTCCTCTCCGACCTGGGCTGGATCGGTAACCGCGAGACCCCGGTCGTGCTGTCGCTGCTGGTGTTCGAAGACCTCACGATGGCGGTCTACCTGCCGGTCCTGACCGCCATGCTGGCCGGCCTGACCCTCGTCGCCGGGGCGGTCACCGTGGCCATCGCACTGGCCGCGGTCAGCGTGGTGCTGCTGGTCGCGCTCCGCTTCGGCCGCTACATCGAGGCGTTCGTCGCCAGCCCCAACTCCGAGGTGCTCGTGCTCAAGGTGGTCGGGCTCGCACTGCTGGTGGCCGGGCTGGCCCAGCAGCTGCAGGTCTCCGCCGCGGTCGGCGCCTTCCTGGTCGGCATCGCCCTGTCCGGCGAGCTCGCCGAGGACGCCCACGCGCTGCTCGCTCCCCTGCGCGACCTGTTCGCCGCGGTGTTCTTCGTCTTCTTCGGCCTGCAGACCGACCCGACCAAGATCCTGCCCGCCGCCGGGCTCGCGGCCGGCCTCGCCCTGGTCACGATGATCACCAAACTGATGACCGGAATCTACGCGGCCCGCCGCGCGGGCATCGCCCGCGCCGGACGGGTACGCGCCGGCATCGCGCTCATCCCCCGCGGCGAGTTCAACATCGTCATCGCCGGACTGGCCGTGGCCGCCGGGGCCCACCCCGACCTGGGCGCCCTGGCCGCCGCGTACGTCCTCATCCTCGCGGCCTTCGGCCCCCTGGCCGCCCGCCTGGTGCAGCCGCTCCTCACCAGGATCGCCGCTCGTACCGCCTGACGACCGTCCCGCGCCCCGCACCCGTGCGGGGCGCGGGACGCCAGGTGGCGACCAGAGCCGCCGCGAGGAGCAGCTCCGCGATGTCGCCGCCGTAGTACATGATCTCCGCGCCACCCCGGGCCTCGGGGATCGGGGCGTGCACGTCCACCCGGAAACCGCCGTACATCAACTGGGCGACGACGGCGTGCACGGCGACGGCGCAGCCGAGGTACACCAGGCGGGTACGGACCCCGGGCCGGTCCGGGGCGGGATCGGGCCCGGCGATCACATAGGCGAACAGGCAGCCCGACAGCAGGAAATGCGCGTGCAGCAGCCAGTGCCCCGCAGCCGACGCCGACGCCGCGTTGTAGAGCGGGGTGAAGTAGAGCACCACGAGGCCGCCGGTGGACAGCAGCAGGGCGACCACCGGGTGGGTCACCACCCGGACGGGGCGGCTGCGCAGCACGGCGGTCAGCCGCCGCCCGCCGTCGGCGGGCAGGGTGCGCAGCATCAGGGTGACCGGCGCGCCGAGCACCAGCGCGAGCGGCGCGTACATGCCGACGAGCAGGTGCTGGAGCATGTGACCGCGGAAGTCCGCGTGGGCCAGGGACGCGACGGGCGGCACCAGCGCGACGCCCAGCAGGACGAGCCCGGCGACGAACCCCGCCGTACGCCACCGGCTCCAGCCGCGCGCCGGATTGCGGCGGCGGGCCAGCCGCGCCAGGCGCAGGTAACCGATCGCGCACCCGAGCACGGCCAGGACCGGCAGCGCGCCCGCGAAGTGAGCGCCGTGTTCCGTCACCTCCGGTCCCCGGGCTCGAAGGACCGCCCGCTCCGGGCCAGCAGGTAACCCCCGGCGACCAGCAGCGCCCCCAGGACGAGGAAGCCGATGTCCCACCACAACTGATGCGGGCCGCCGCGCACGTGATGGATGGCCAGGAGGTGATGGTCCACGACGCCCTCGACGAGGTTGAACAGACCCCACCCGGCCAGGATCCAGCCCCACAGCACCCGCGAACCCCACACCCGGCGGCGGTTCCGGGTGACCCGGGAGTACAGGAGCGCCAGCCCGATCAGGACCGCCAGCCAGCACACGGTGTGGAACAGACCATCCCACACCGTGTTCATCTCCAGCCCGGAGACGGTGCGGGGATCGTAGTACCGCACTCCGATGTGATCGCTGTCGGTGCCGCTCAGCATGTGATGCCACTGCAGGATCTGGTGCAGCAGGATTCCGTCGACGAACCCGCCCAGTCCCACACCCAGCACGATGCCCGGCAGCCGGAGATCGGCCGGTTCCGGATCGGCGCGGGTCCCGCCTGCGGTGGTCGCCATCGCCTCGTTCACCCCTCCGTCCTCGGCACCCGTCTTCGGGTCCCCGTCAGGTTCCCGGCACGGAGGGGCCCAGTCACGCGGCCACGCGCGGACCCGCCGCGTGACCTACCAACTTTTGCGGCGCCGGAGAACGGCCCGATAGCGTGACGGCCATGGTGCGCGGATGGATACTGCCGGTCGTCTTCCTGGCATGCGGAGTCGCCGCGGCGTTCCGGCAGACGGCCCAGGGGTCCCCCGGCGCCGCCGCGACGTATTTCCTCGTGTTCCTGCTCGCCGCCGCCCTGCTGTCCCCCCTGGTGTTCCCGAGGTCGATCGGCGCGGCCGAGGCGCGGCGCCGCAGCGAGGCCGACGGCCGCCCGATCGTCTACTGGCGTTCGGGCTGCCGCTACTGCCTCCGGCTCCGGCTGCGCCTCGCCCGCGACGCGCGGCGGCTGCACTGGGTGAACATCTGGCAGGACCCCGAGGGCGCGGCGGCGGTCCGCGCCGCCACCGGCGGCGACGAGACGGTGCCCACCGTCGTGGTCGCCGGCCGCCCCCACGTCAACCCCGACCCCGAGTGGGTACGCAGCCGGCTCCCGTGACGCTTCCCCTGACCGGGCCCGGTCTGGTCTCCTACTCGTCGTGGTGGGCGATCCATTTGACGCCCACGCCGCCCCACTGCTTCAACCTCCTGCCGGCGCCCGCGTCGTCGCGCCGGAAGACGTTGATCCCGTAGTAGGAGAAGTCGATCCACCCGTCGCGCTCGCCTCTGCCCTGCAGCCACTTGGCGTTGACGCCGTTGAGATCGGCCGTGTCGGCCGCCACCGTGCCCCAGGTCTGCGTTCCGTCCCGATAGACGTTCACGCCGCCCTGCGGGAAGCTGATCCACCCGTCACTGGAGCTCCTGCCCTGCACCCACCTGGTGTTCACGCCGTCGAATTCAGCCTTGTCGGCCGTCACCGTGCCCCGTTCGCCCGTGCCGCTCGCGCGCATGACGTTGAGTCCGCCCTGGGGGAAGGTGATGACTCCGTCGCCGCTGTTCGGTCCTCCCACCGAAGTGGCCCAGACGTTGGTGGCCCAGACATTGGTGACTCTGAGGTCGTCCATGACGGGATTGCGCACCTGGACGGTGGTGGTGAGGGTGTGCTGCCGCCTGGTGCTGCCGGAGACGGCGACGAGGGTGTAGGTGGTCTCCCGCTGCGGGGTGGCGTTCAGTCGCACGGCGTACCTGCCCTGAGGCCCGGTGGGCGGGCCCGGGGGAACCGGCTCGTGTCCGCCGGGGAACCGGATCTCGTAGGCGAAGTCGGCGGACCCCTCCCAGCTCAGCGTGACCGGTGTTCCGGCCTCGACGATCTCGCTCTCCGGGCGGAGGTCGCGTGGCGCCGGGGCGGTCTTCACCAGCGCCACCACCGCGTGCCTGTCCGCCGCCTGCCCGGTCCGGGTCCTGCCCGCGTTCTCGGTCACCCTGAGCACGGCCAGGCCGGCGGCAGGCGCGACGGGGACGTCCTTCAGCGTCAGCACCATGTGGCCGCCGGGTTCGAAGTTGGGCCGGCCACCGGCCTGGTCGGTGACGCGGACGGCGTCGGTGCCCTGCGTCTGGACGGCGAGTCGCTGCCAAGGGCCCGACCGGGGGAAGTACTCTCCCTCGCTGCCGACCTTGCCCAGGTCCGGCGTGAGGTGGACGGCGCCGTCGCCGACGGGCACCTGAACCGTGATCGTCCGCCAGAAGACCGCCTGCTCCCCGGTGTTGGTGACGAGAAGGTGGACGGTCCCCGTGGACGCGGCAGGCGCCCCCGGCACCGACGCCTCCAGGGGCGCCGGGTCGGTGAGGAGGGTGTAGGTCAGCAGGGTCATGCTCACGACTCCTTCGCGCAGGGACGGCGGAAGATCACCCCCTTGATCCAAACCCCGGCATTGGAGCGTGACAAGAACAGCAAAGGAGGCCATAGCAGGGCGAATTAGCAACTCCATCGGCGTCTTGACGGGACTTCCGACCAGCCGTCACCAGTGGCATCGGCCGCGCTCACGCCTTCAGCAGTTGCCGTACCCGCGCGGCCTCCCGGGTGAGATGGTCGCGCTCCGGCACGCTGACGGCGGCACGGGACGCCTCGGCGTACAGCTCCGCCGCCCGGGCGAGGTCGCCGGCGCGTTCGTGCAGGTACGCCGTCACCGCGGCGTACCGGGGCAGGCCGGGGTCCACCCCGGCCAGCGCCGCCAGGCCGGCCTGTGGTCCGTCCGCCTCCCCCACCGCCACCGCCCGGTTGAGCCGCACCACCGGGCTGCCGGTGAGGAGCAGCAGTTCGTCGTACCACTCCACGATCTGCACCCAGTCGGTCTCGGAGGCGCTCCGGGCGTCCGCGTGCAGCGCGGCGATCGCGGCCTGCGCCTGGTATTCGCCCAGCCGGTCACGGGCCAGCGCGGTCTGCAGGATCGTCACCCCCTCGGCGATCAGGCCGGTGTCCCAGCGCGATCGGTCCTGCTCGGCGAGCGGCACCAGGCGGCCTCCCGGGCCGGTCCGAGACGTACGGCGCGCGTGATGCAGCAGCATGAGCGCGAGCAGCCCCGCTACCTCGGGCTCGTCGGTCAGGGCGGCGAGCTGCCGGGTGAGCCGGATCGCCTCGGCCGCCAGGTCGACGCTCCCTCCGTACCCCTCGTTGAAGACGAGGTAGAGCACCCGCAGCACCGTCCCGAGATCGCCGGGCTGGTCGAGCGTCAGCCCCGCGATCTTCCGCTTGGCCCGGCTGATCCGCTGCGCCATGGTCGCCTCGGGGACGAGGTACGCCGCCGCGATCTGCCGGGTGGTCAGGCCGCCGACCGCGCGCAGCGTCAGCGCGACGGCCGAGGCCGGCGGCAGGCTGGAGTGCGCGCACAGGAAGTAGAGCCGCAGCGTGTCGTCCGTGGCGGGCGCCGGACCGGCGGGAGGCTCGGCCTGTACGGCCACCTCCCGCCCCCGCCGCGACGCCTCGGCACGCGCGGCGTCGAGGAACCTGTGCCAGGCGACCGTGACGAGCCACGCCTTCGGATCGCGCGGTGGGTCGTCCGGCCAGGCCGCCAGCGCCCGGATCAGGGCATCCTGCACGGCGTCCTCGGCCGAGGCGAAGTCGGCTCCGCGCCGGACGAGGACACCGATCACCGCGGGCACGAGCTCCCGCAGCAGCGACTCGTTCACTCGGTGACCGTGGGCGGCTCGGCGAGGAACGGCCGGACCTCGAGCCACTCGTGGATCGGCTCGCCGCGGGGCCCGGGAGCGGCGGACAGCTCCCCGGCCAGCTGGACCGCGCGGTCCCACGACTCCACGTCGATGACCATCCATCCGGCGATGAGGTCCTTCGTCTCGGCGAACGGACCGTCGGTCACCGGCGGGCGCCCCTCGCCGTCGTACCGCACGAACGCGCCCTGGGGCGACAGCGCCTGGCCGTCGACGAACTCGCCCGTCTCCTCCAGGCGGGCGGCGAAGTCGCGCATGAACTGCACGTGCGCGTCGACCTCCTCCGGCGTCCACTGGTCTATCGACCCGTAGTCGACGACGGGAGCCGGGCCACCGCGGTAGTGCTTCAGGATCAGGTATTTCATCGTGCTTCCCCTTCGTCGTCGGCGGCCCGTTCGGCCACTCATGCCCCTGGGACGGAGCCGACGCCACATTCTCGACACGTGGCACGAGTTTTTTCCGAAGCGATCGTCCTGTCGGTGAGGTTTCTGATGTTGGTGCTTGCTAGGTGCACAAAAATCCGGGCGTCTTTACATTGTAGATTCATAGTATGATCGGGCTCGATGAGCATCCCCGCGGTTCCCGAGCGGAGTGTCCCCGCACCCTCCACACCCGATCCGTACGAGGTGTATCTCGGCGCGCTGCAGAGCCCGGAGTCCCGGCGCACGATGAAGGGCTGCCTCGACCGCATCGCCCGCCTCGTCACCGGCGACCCCGAGGCCACCGGGGCCGGGCAGCCCTGGGAGCTGCTGCGCTACGAGCACACGGTCCGCCTCCGCACGCTGATGCGCGAGCAGGGGTGGTCCCCCTCCCACGTCAACAAGCACCTGGTGGCGCTGCGGCGCGTGCTCAAGGAGGCCTGGCGGCTCGGCCTGATGAGCGGCGAGGACTACCAGCGCGCCGCCGACCTGCCCGCCTACAAGCACACGCGCGTTCCGGCGGGACGGCACGTCGAGGCCGAGGCGCTCGCGGCCGCGCTGGAGGTGTGCGACGAGGACCACTCCCCCGCCGGCCGCCGGGACGGCGCCATGCTGGCGGCGCTGTATTCCAGCGGCTGCCGCCGCGCCGAGATCGCCGGGCTCAGGCTGGCCGATTTCGACCCGCACGCCCGTTCCATGCGAGTGCGCGGCAAGGGCAACAAGGAGCGGCTCGTCTACCTGACCCCGCAGGCCGTCGAACGCCTGAACCTGTGGCTCGCCGTACGCGGCCGGGCGGCCGGGCCGCTGTTCTGCCCGATCAACAAGGCCGGGCGGCTGCGCATGGCCCACATGACCGGCCAGGCCATCGCCGACATCGTCTCGCGGCGCCTGGCCGCCGCCGGGGCCTCGCCCCGCACCCCGCACGACTTCCGGCGCACGTTCATCGGCGAACTCCTCGACGCCGGAGTCGACCTCGCCACCGCCCAGGCCCTGGTCGGCCACGCCTCCCCCGCCACCACCGCCCGGTACGACCGGCGGCCCGAGCGCCGCCGCCGCGAGGCCGTCGACCGGCTCCGCGTCCCCGGCGCCCCGAGCTGAGCGCGGTCACCCGCGGCGGGTGGCGCGCACGACGACGTCGTACAGGGGGACTTCCCTGCCACCGCCCGAGAGCGTACGCACGTGCTCCTCGGCGGTGACGATCTCCCACTCCGTGCCGTCCAGGCGCGCGGCGACGGCCGCGGAGGTGACCGATGCCTCGGCCGGCGGATGATGCCCGTGCCCGTGACGCCTGTGCCCGTGATGCCCGTGCCCGCCGGAGCCGGTGGTGTGCAGGTGCCCCACGATGAGCAGCGTGCCGCCGGGAGCCACCCAGCCGGCGATACGGTCGTAGAACTCGAGCTGCGGCATCGCCGGATGGGCATAGTGGGTCATGACCAGGTCGAACCGCGTGTCCGGGCTCCAGACGCCCAGGTCCGCCTCGACCCACCGCACGCGTTCGCGCACACCGCTCGCCACCCCGTTCGCCGCCGCGCGCTCGGCGGCGCGGGCGAGAGCCTCGGACGAGATGTCGGCCGCGGTGACCTCCCAGCCGTGGGAGGCGAGCCAGATCGCCTCGGCGCCGCCGCCGCATCCCGCGTCCAGCGCCGTGCCCGGTCCCAGGCCGCCGAGCTCACGGGCGAGGTACGGATTCGGCGGGTTGCCGCCCATGGAACCCGGGCCTCCGTCCCGCCCCCGCTGCCAGTGCCGCTCCCAATAGTCCTTGTCGAATCCGTGCGTCATGCCCCTCATCGTGCGGACGCATACGGCGACAGCGCAAATCTTGTTGCCGAACCGGCAAACCAGTCCGCGATCAGCGCCGGACCCGGAAGCCGGAGATCACCAGGTCGATCAGGCGGCCGGTCTCGTCCCGGTCGTCGCCGGCCTGGCCCGCGGCCAGCACCACGGCGTTGATCAGGATCAGGGTGCGCTCGGCGTCGACGTCGGGACGGATCACGCCGGCCTCCTGCGCGGGCCGCAGCAGCGCGTCGACGGCCCGCGACAGGCTGCGCCGGCAGCTCCGGAACAGCTCGGCGTCACCCTCGTATCGGCCCGTGATCAGCCCCTTCATCCCGCGGTGCTCGATGAGCAGACGGGCGAACTCGTGCAGCCAGCCGACCAGCGCCACCGACGGGTCCTCGGAGGAGGCCGCGAGTTCGTCGGCGCGGACGGCGAGCGCCTCGACGTGCCCGGCGTACACCGCGGCGAGCAGCGCCTCCCTGGTGGGGAACCTCCGGTACAGCGTGGCCGTGCCCACGCCCGCGGCCCGCGCGACCTCGCTGAGCGGCGCCTCCGGCCCCTGCTCCTCGAAGACCCGCGTCGCCATCTCCACCAGACGCTCGACGTTGCGCCGGGCGTCCGAGCGCAGTTCCTTCTCATGGCCCGCGGTCATCATCGGCCTCCGGAAGTGGGCGGGTCGCCCGTTTACAAAGTGGGCGGGTCGCCCACATCGTAGTGCGTGCCTGACCAGGACGTGGCCACGCCTGGAGCATCTGCCCGTCTTCCGCGGAAGAGGCTCACATGACCGGACGGCCGGCGATCGTGCTCGCCGTGGTGCTCGCCTGCCAGCTGATGGTCGGGATCGACGCCACCGTCGTCAACATCGCCCTGCCCGAGATCCAGGCGCGGCTGCACTTCTCGCAGACCGGCCTGGCCTGGGTGTTCAACGCCTACACCCTCGCGTTCGGCGGATTGCTGCTGCTCGGCGGCCGCGCGGGCGACCTGCTCGGCCGCCGCCGGATGTTCGCCTCCGGCGTGCTGCTGTTCACCGCGGCGTCGCTGCTCGGCGGTCTCGCCACCCAATCCTGGTGGCTGGTCGCGGCCCGTGCGCTGCAGGGCGCCGGCGGCGCGATGGCCTCTCCGAACGTGCTGTCGCTGATCATGTCAACGTACGAGGACGGACCCCGCCGGACCCGGGCGCTCGGCGTGTTCGCCGCGGCCTCCAGCGCCAGCCTCGCCCTCGGCCTGCTCGCCGGCGGCGTGCTGACCTCGGCCGGCTCCTGGCGCTGGGTGTTCTTCGTGAACGTGCCCGTCGGCGCGGCGATCCTCGCCCTCACCCTGGTCTTCGTACGCGAGACGGAGCGGCGCCGCGGCCGGTTCGACCTCGCCGGGGCGGTCACCGCGACCACCGGGGTGGCCGGGCTGGCCTACGGGGTGATCCGCACCGCCGCCTCCGGCTGGGGCGACCCGGTCACCGTCGCCGTCTTCGCCGCCGCGGTGCTGCTGCTCGCCGGCTTCACCCTGGTCGAAGCGCGGGCCGAACAGCCGATCATGCCACTGCGGCTGTTCGCCGACCGGCGCAGGGCCGCAGCGTACGTGAACACGCTGCTGGTGCCGAGCACCGTCTTCGCGGTGATCTACTTCCTCACGCGGTACCTGCGCGAGGGCTTCGGCTACGGCCCGCTGACGTCGGGTCTCTCGTTCCTGCCCATGACCCTCGTGCTGATGGGCGTGGTCCGCCCGGCCGGTCGGCTGATCATCCGGTGGGGCACCCGCCCGGTGATGGCCGCCGGAATCGCCTCCGTCACCGCCGCGTTGCTGTGGCTCTCCCGGCTGACCGGCGGCAGCGGCTACCTGACCGGCGTGCTCGGCCCGCTGGTGCTGCTCGGCGCCGGCGCCGGGCTCAGCACCGTCGCGCTGAGCGTCACCTCACTGTCCGGCGTACGCCGCGAGGACGCCGGCGCCGGGGCCGGCGTGTTCCAGACCCTGCAGTGGACCAGCTGGTCCCTCGGCCTCGCGGTGCTGGTCACCCTGTATCAGCACGCCGCGGCGGGCGGCGGGGCGGCGTCACCGGTGCGCGGCACCTCCGCGGCGTTCGCCGGCGCGTCGGTGATCGCGGTGCTCGCCCTGCTCAGCACGCTGGTCTTCGTACGCGGTAGAGCACGTGACGGCGCAGCGGATGCCCCTCGGGGAGCACCGGGTGATCGAAGTCTTCCCCGGGGTCGCGAGTCATCCCGAGACGCCGCATCACGGCCTGCGAGCGGAGGTTCGGCACCGCCGTGAACGAGACGACCTCGGTCAGGCCGAGCGGGCCGAACCCGTGCTCCAGCGACGCCCGCGCGGCCTCGGTGGCGTACCCGTGCCCCCAGGCGGATCTGGCGAGCCGCCAGCCGATCTCCACGCACGGCGTGAAGTGCGCGTTGAACGCCGGGACCGACAGTCCCGTGAAGCCGATGAACTCGCCGTCCACCTCGACCGCCCACCAGCCGAACCCGCGTTCCTCGATCGCCGCGTCGGCACGTTCGACGAGCGCGTCGCTCTCCTCGCGGGTGAGCGTGGCCGGGAAGTGCTCCATGACGACCGGGTCGGCGTTCAGCGCCGCGAAGGGCTCCTTGTCGTCCTCACGCCAGCGCCGCAGCACCAGCCTGTCGGTTCTGATGGGGTGTTTGATCGAACTTGTCACCTTCCGAGGATAGGGGGCGGGAGAAAGCAGGGGCCGGCGTCGGCTAGAGTCGGTTGTGGCCGATGTGGTTTGTGTCCCCCGGGCCGCAAACACCGCCTTCACGGAATACCGTTCGGCTGGAGCCGTGTTGTGCATTCCGCCGAGGAGGCGACCGCCACATCGGCCCTCGACGCGGACGCCCCGCGAGACCCTGTCTCGCGGGGCGTCGTGTTGTCGCCTCTTGTCCGTACGCGCTCTTCGCCGTACGCCTCTCACCAGGCCCGGCCCTCCGGCAGGAGCGCCAGGCCGGGCGTGGACACGTGCAGCACCTCATAGCGCTCGGCGTCGCCGTGGGCGCCCGGCGCCTCCCGCTCCCACAGCGCGAACGTCATCAGCCGCCAGCTACCGGGATCGAGGGCCAGGGCGGCGGTGTGCAGGCCCGCAGAGCCGCCCAGCGCACGCAGGCCGGCCAGAGCCTCCGCGACACACGCCGTCAGATCGGCGGTCTCGGGCAGCGGAGTGAGCAGGCGGGAGGCCGCCCGCGGCGCCGTTCCCCGCGCCGGGCCGGGTTCGACGGCGAGACCGGTCCACTGCCGCACCGCCGGGCGCCCGAAGTCGGCGACGATCCCCTGGAAGCCGCCACCGCCGACCAGGAACTCCCCCATCCGCCCGGCGTCGTGCCACAGGTAGAACGGGGCGTACTGGTTGACCGGCGACCCCGCCGCGCCCCGCTCGCGGATCAGGTAGGCCTTGAGACCGAGCCCGGCCCGGTCGTCGAGGGCGTGCCCGCGCGTCGCGACCCGTTCCCGGATGGTCGTCATGTCGTAGTCGGCGGGCAGGGTGATGTCGTACTGCATGGCGTACACGCCGGGGCTCCTCAGGAAGATCGGGAACTGGAGGGTCAGGACCGGGACAGCAGGGCGAGCAGCCCGTCGACGGCCTGGTGGAACGGCTCGGGCGAGGCCGCCGCGCGGGCCAGGACGTATCCGCCCTGCAGCACGGCCACGACGGCGGACGCGGTGGCGGCGGGGTCGAGTCCGGCGCCGGTCTCGCCGCGCTCCCGTCCTTCGGCCAGCACCGCCGCGAGCCGGTCCCGCAGCCAGGCGAAGGTCTCCTCCACCGGCCCCCGCAACATCGGGTCGGCCATCACCTCTGGGTCCTGCGTCAGCCTCCCGATCGGGCAGCCCCGCAGCACCTCCCGCTCCCGCCGCAGGTAGGCGGAGACCCGCTCGGCGGCCGTGCCCGGCCCGGACAGGATCTCCTCCACCCCGGCCCGCATCTCCCCCGCGGTACGGCCGATCGCGGCGAGCGCGAGGTCCGGCTTGCCGGAGAAGTGGTGATACATGCTGCCCTGGCCCGCTCCCGCGCGCTGCTGGATGGCTCGCGGGCTGGTCCCGACGTAGCCGCGCTCCCACAACAGCTCGCGCGTGCTCTCGATCAGGCGGTCCGGTGTGCTCATGCTGTACATACTAGTAGGTACAGAGAAGTGTTGGCGATGCCGTACAAAACACGGGAGGGTGTGTTGCAGGGGGCGTACACCTGAAGGGCACCCGGAGCGGCCTAGGGTATGTCCGTCGAGCCGAGTCCGGTGGTGCTGAGAAGGAGAGGCCGTGCTCTATTCCGCCCTGAAGGCCGTCAGCGTTCCCGTCATGCACCTGCTGTGGCGGCCGCGGATGGAGGGACGCGAGCACGTCCCCGCGCACGGGCCCGCGATCCTCGCCTCCAACCACCTGTCCGTGCTCGACTCGTTCTTCATGCCGGCGCTGGTGCCCCGTATGGTCCGTTTCGTGGCCAAGAAGGAGTACTTCACCGGCAACCGCCTCGCGGCCGACTGGATGCGGGCGATGGGGGCCATGGAGATCGACCGTGAGAACGTCACCGCCGCCCAGGACATGCTCGACGCCGCCGTGGAGGTGCTGAAGGCGGGCGAACTGTTCGGCATCTACCCCGAGGGCACCCGCTCCCCCGACGGCCGCCTCTACCGCGGCAAGATCGGCGTGGCCTGGCTCTCGCTCACCACCGGCGCGCCGGTCGTGCCCGTGGCCATGCTGGGCACCGACAAGGTCCTGCCGCCCGGCGCGTCGGTGCCGCGCCTGCGCCGCATCGGCGTGCGGTTCGGCGAGCCGATGACCTTCACCGGCGACCCCGGCAGCGCCCGGGACCGGCGGCGGGTGACCGACGAGGTCATGGCCGCGATCCAGCGCCTGTCGGGCCAGGAGTACGTGCCCCGGTACGGCGCGAGCGTCAAGGGCGCCGGCGAATCGGGAGTGTGAATCCCGATTCGGCCCCGCTAGGCTCTGGTCCCGACCGGGACACGGGCGTGACTGGGGGTACCTGTGCCGCGAGGACGGACTGTCGCGATCTCGGCCGCCGCGGCCGTCGTGCTGGCGGGGGGCGCCGCGGGAGGGGCCTATTACGTGCTGCACACGCGCGGCACCCCACAGGAGACCGCGGCCCGCTTCACCTCGGCCTGGTCCCGGGGCGACCTCACCGCCATGAAGGCCGAGCTCGCCTCCCCCGCACCCGGCTTCGACGCCGCGTACGCCGAGCTGACCAAGAACCTGGGGGCCGAGAAGGTCTCCATACGGGATGTGCGGGCGGGCCAGGCGAAGGACGACCGGGCCACCGCGTCGTTCACCGCCACCGCGAGCCTCAAGGACGTCGGCGACTGGACCTACCAGGGCTCGCTGAGGCTCGTCGTCAAGGACCACTACTGGAAGGTGGACTGGTCACCGGCCGCGGTCCACCCCGCCCTCGACGGGACCACCCACCTGGCGCTGAAGACGTCGTGGCCGCAGCGGGCCCCGATCACCGACGCCAACGGCGACCGCATCGACGGCGGCGACGTGGGCGGCTCGGTGCAGCAGCTCGTCGGCTACCTGGACAAGGCCGGCGACGACGACCTCGGCAAGCTGGGCAGCGCGTACAAGAAGAACGACCCCGTGGGGCGCGCCGGCCTCCAGGAGACCTTCCAGAAGCAGCTCGCCGGGACCCCCACCACCGAGATCCAGGCGGTGGGCGCGGGCCGCAAGACCCTGTACGCGGTCAAGGGCTCCCCCGGCCGCGACCTGGCGACCAGCCTCGATCTCAAGGTGCAGCGGGCCGCCGCCGACGCGGTGCGCGACCTGCCCAAGCCCGCGTCGCTGGTCGCCGTACGGCCCTCCACCGGCGAGATCCTCGCGGTCGTCAACAACAGGGGCGGGTTCAACCGCGCGCTGGACGGCAAGTACGCCCCCGGCTCCACCTTCAAGACGATCACGGCGGCCGGGCTGCTGGCCGAGGGCCTGACCCCGTCGAGCCGGGTGACCTGCCCGGAGGAGGCGGTCGTCGGCGGCATGAAGATCCGGAACTCCGACCACGAGGCCTTCGGATCGCTGTCGTTCCTGGACTCCTACGCCCACTCGTGCAACACCACCTTCGCCCCGCTCGCCGCCGAGAAGCTGGGCGCCCAGAAACTGTACGACCTGGCGACGGAGCTGGGGTTCAACCAGCCGCTGCGCATCGGCGTCCCGGCGACGCCCGGCAGCATGCCGAAGGCCACCAGCGACGCCGAACTGGCCGCCGAGTCGTTCGGCCAGGGCAGGATCACCGCGAGCCCGCTGGTCATGGCGACGGTGGCCGCGGCGGTCGCGGACGGCTCCTGGCGCCCGCCCACGCTGGTGCCCTCCCGCAAGCAGGCGGAGGCTCCCCGGGAGCTGCCCGGCGGGGTGGTGAAGGGCCTGCGCTCGATGATGCGGGCGGTGGTCACCAAGGGCACCGCCCGCAAGGCGGGGCTTCCCTCGGGCACGGCGGGCAAGACGGGGACCGCCGAGTTCGGCACCGGGCCCAAGCTCGACTCGCACGCCTGGTTCATGGGATACCGCGGCGACCTGGCCTTCGCCGTCGTCGTGGAGGCCGGCGGCATGGGCGGCGACGTGGCCGCCCCGGTCGCCGCACGCTTCCTCAAGGCCCTGTGACTACACGGGGACGACTACACGGGGACGACTACACGGTGCCTGCTACACGGGGAACGCGGCGGCGTCATGCCGCAGGGCCATGACCAGCAGAGTCGCGATCAGCGTGGCGATGAGCAGCCAGCTCACCGCGATGATCAAGGTGGAGCGGCCCGGCCGGCGCCGTGCGGCGCCCCGCCCCGCGCGCTGGCCGGCCCGGTGGCCGGCGCGATGTCCGGCACGGTGGTTGAACGACTCGAGCCTGGCTGCCAGCTTCGGGTCCTCGTCCGTGAGGTGCCGCTCGATCATCGCCAGCATCCGCTCTTCGTCCTGCGACCAGGCCATCGCGCAACACTCCCAGAACGCAAGGTATGTGCCGACGTTGTCCCCAACGATGAAGATCGTTAGCCGTTTCCAGGACCGCGATTTACGATGAGTTGCCTTTAGGGGTTCGGGGGTGCCCGCGGCCCGGCGGCGTTTCGTCCGGATGACGCTACGATCGCCCGGCATGGGGCACGACCTGCACGCCGAGGCGTTCGTCCGCGCGCACACCAGGCCGGCGGCCGTGCCGTACGTGCCGGAGATCCGTCTGTGTCTGGCCCATGCCGGTGAGGAACACGACGAGACACACGGCGAGCTGTACGAGATCTGGGAACGGGCCGGAGGGCTGCCCTTCTGG
This sequence comes from Microbispora triticiradicis, assembly GCA_003260025.2. Classification (GTDB taxonomy): domain Bacteria; phylum Actinomycetota; class Actinomycetes; order Streptosporangiales; family Streptosporangiaceae; genus Microbispora; species Microbispora triticiradicis. Next base: position 23,503 of record QFZU02000028.1, read on the forward strand.
GCGTACCCCTGGGCCGGCGGGCAGGCGCTCGCGCGCCACATGCTCGATCACCCCGAGACCGTGCGCGGCCGGACGGTGCTCGACCTCGCCACCGGGTCCGGGCTGGTCGCCGTGGCCGCCGCGCTGGCCGGAGCCGCCTTGGTCGTGGCCAACGACGTCGACCCGTACGCGCTGGCGGCCGTGCGGCTCAACGCCGCCGCCAACGGCGTCGCCGTACGGGTCCTCGGCGGCGATCTGCTCGACGGCGCGCCGCCCCAGGAGGTCGTGCTCGCCGGAGACGTCTTCTACGAAAGGCCCCTGGCCCTGCGGGTCGCCCCGTTCCTGGCCAGGGCCGCGGGCGAGGTCCTCACCGGCGTGCCCGACCGGGCCTGCTCCTACCTGCCGGAGGGCGTGTTCGAGCCGGTGGCCGTGCACGAGGTGCCCACCCTCCTGGAGGACGCGCCCAGGAAGCGGACGACGATATATCGGCTTTCCGGCCAGTAAAGTGGGACGTGACCCACATCACAGCAACATGTGAACTGCCGGTGACGTCAAAGGGAAGGGGATCTTCACCGACACGGACGGGGCGAGATTGTGGTTTCTCTACGCAGAATCGGGGCCAGGCTGGTGGTCAGGGGCCTGGAGGCCCGCGACCGGCGCCGCGCGAGGTCGGCGCCGCCGCCCGACGGCAAGGAGATCCGCATCCTGCTGCTGCACGCCAACGGCGTGGGCGGCACGGTCCGCACGGTCTTCAACCTGGCCGGACACCTCGCCCGCACGCACGACGTCGAGATCGTCAGCGTCGTGCGGGAACGTGCGGAGCCCTCCTTCCCCGTCCCGCCCGGGGTACGCGTTCGCTACCTCGACGACCGCCTGCCGCGCCGTAAGGGCCTGCTGTCCCGCTTCCCCAGCAGGCTCGTGCCGAAGGACGAGGCGGCCTACCACTGGTTCACTCTGCGCACCGACCTCAAGCTGGTCCGCTACATCCGGTCCCGCCGGCGCGGCATCGTGATCGGCACGCGGCCGGGCCTGAACCTGATCGCCGCGCGCTTCGCACCCCCGGAGATCATCACCGTCGCCCAGGAGCACGGGAACCTGTCCTCACACCAGCCCCTGGTGCGCAAGCAGATCGTCCGCCGGTACAGCAGGCACGACGCGGTCGTCACCCTCACGCAGGCCGATCTGCGCACCTACGAGCGGTCCTTCGACAAGGCCCGCAGGGAGCGCCCGGCCGTGCTGGCCCAGGTGCCCAACGCGACACCCCGCCTGGACGGCGGCCTCTCGCCCCTCACCGCCAAGACCGTCGTCAGCGTGGGCCGCCTGACCTGGGGCAAGGGCTACGACCTGCTCATCCGCGCGTGGGCGCACGTCGCCGGGCGGCACCCGGACTGGACGCTGCGGATCCACGGCGGCGGTCCCCGGCTGGAGAAGCTCCAGGCGTCCATCGACAGGCGCGGACTGACGGAGCGGGTGTTCCTCGAAGGCCCGGCCGACAACGTCGGCGCGGTCCTCGCGGACGCCTCGATGTTCGTGCTGAGCTCCCGCCACGAGGGCATGCCGATGGTCATCCTGGAGGCGATGAGCAAGGGTCTGCCGGTCGTCAGCTACGACTGCCCCACCGGGCCGAAGGAGATGGTCAGCCACGGCCGTGACGGGCTGCTGGTGAAGCCGCAGAAGATCCACGCGCTGGCCGACGCCATCTGCACCCTCATCGAGGACGAGGACCTGCGCCGCGAGATGGGCGCCAACGCGCTGGCGACCGCCGCCCGCTACGACCTCGACGTCATCGGCGCCCGGTGGGAGAACCTGCTCTCCGGTCTCGTCGAACGCAGGCGCGCCCTCGACGCGGGCGGGCCCGCCGAACCGTCCCAGGGGCCGGCCGAGGAGCCGGACCTCCCGGCGTCGTCAGTCCTGTCGCGACCCGGCCCCTAACCGATCCGAAGGCACGGGGCCGAACCAGGCCGGCCCCGTTGCGGTCACGGACGATCCCGAAGACCAGCAGTGATGTGCCCGCCGTGGCCAGGACGGCGCCGAGGACGTCCGGACGACCGCCGGGAGCCACGGCGGGCCGGGCGCGACGGCTCACCAGGCCAGTGCCAGCGCGCAGGCGGCCATCGGCACGTTCACGAACATATGGGCCATTTGCCCGCCCGAGGCCGGATCGATCGCTCTACCCGGGACGGCCCCGCGCTTCTACCGTTTTCCGCGTGGACACCGATATCCCCGACCCTGACACCTCCCCCGCAGTGTCCCTGACCACTGCGACGAAAAGCTTCGCCCCGCACGGGCCGTGGACGAGCTCACGCTCACCGTCCCCCGAGGCCGGACACCGGCCCTCCTCGGCCTCAGAAGCCACAATCGTGGGCCGGGCCGAGGAGCTGGCGGCGATCCAGGAGCTCATTGAGGCTTCGGCCGCTGGGCATGGTGCGGCCGTAATGATCGTCGGCGAGGCGGGCATCGGCAAGTCGCGGTTGCTGGCGGAGGCGTCGGCACGGGCATCGGCGGCGGGCATGGAGGTGCTGGCGGGCCGGGCGGTGCCGGGGGGCGGCACATACCGGGCGCTGGCCACCGCGTTGGTCGGGCGGTTGCGGGATGCCGTGCTCGCGGGGGACGCCGAGCTGCGGCCGTATCGGGCGGCGCTGGGGCGGATCATTCCCGATTTCGTGTCGAACGGCTATGCCGACAGTGCCGACACGATGGTGGATCCCGCCGTGATGGTGGGGGAGGGCGTGCTGCGGCTGCTGCGCGTGGTCGGCGCCGGACGCGGATGCTTGCTCGTGCTGGACGACCTGCATTGGGCCGACCCGGACACGCTGGCGGTCCTGGAATACCTGGTCGATCAGGTAGTCGACCAGCAAATCATGATCTGTGGGACGGCGCGTGAGGAGCCGCCTACCGCCGATCAGATCGAGCGGATCGGCCGACGGCCGACTGTGCGGATGCTGCGGCCCGCCCGGCTGGACGCGGCCCAGGTGACCGAGTTGGCCCGCGATCGGGCCGGGATGCCGCTCGCGCCGGCGACCGCCTCGTTTGTGGTGGAGCGCTGCGACGGGCTGCCGCTGCTGGTGGAGGAGCTGACGGCGGGACTGCGTGAGACGGGCGTGGATCCAACCGCCCCACGGGAGGCGTTGAACGACATCGCAGTGCCTCCGACGTTGCGGGCGCTCGTCGGTGAGCGGATGGCGGCCATGGCTGAGGAGCACCGCCGGTTGCTGCATGTGGCGGCGGTGGTTGGGGTTGACCTGGGCTGGGACGTGGTGGCCTCGGTGGCACAGGCGGACGAGTCGGTGCTGCTGGCGGGTCTGCGCGCCGCCACCCGGGTGCATCTGCTGCGCATCGAGGCCGATGAGCTGACCTGGCGGCACTCGCTCACCCGGGAGGCGGTGCTGGCGGGATTGCTGCCGCCGGAGCGGGCCGCGATGGCACGGCGTGCTGCGGAACTGCTCGACGGTGGTGGCGTTGGTGAGGCTGATGTACGGGCCGCCGAACTGCTGGCCGCGGTGGGAGAGCATGATCGGGCCGGCGGGATCCTGCTCCGGCTGGCCCGCCACGATCTCGCACGAGGGGCGTTACGCAGCGCGCGGGCGCTGCTGGCCCGGGTGGAGGCCGCCGGTGCGATCCGCGTCGCGTGGGCCATTGAGCAGGTCCGGCTGCTGACACTTGCCGGCGAGGTGGAAGCGGCATTGCGTACTGGGGAACAGGTCATCGACACCGCGACCGGGGACGAGTACGTCGAGTTGTGTCTGCAGCTGGCCCGTAGCTGTGTGGTGGGCGGACGCCGGGCGGCGGCGATCGAGTATGCCGAGCGAGCCGACCGGCCGCACGATCCGCGTTTTGCCATCGTACGGGCCGACGCCGCCTACGGCGAGGGGGATCCGCAACGCGCCGGCGCCCTCGCCGCCGACGCGGTCCGGGAGGCCGAACGCTCCGGCGATGGCGAGTCTCTGGCGGGTGCGCTGCTGGTGCAGGGGCGCTGCCTGGCCCAACGTGATGCCGCTGCGGCGCGCGCGGCGTTCGGGCGGGCGGTGCAGGTGGCCGCCATGCGTGGCCTGACCCCGCTGCGCGTGGCGGCCCTGTTCCACCTGGCCGCCGTCCAGCGTGGGCAGCCCGACCCGCCCGCGCTGGTCGAGGCCCGCGAGATCGCCGAGTCCGCCGGGCTGCTGGGGCAGCTGGCGTCGATCGACTTGCTGGTAGCCGACCTGGCGTTGGTGGCGCATGGTCCCCGCGTGGGTGAGCCGGTGGCCCGCAGCTGTGCCGAGCTGTCAGCACGGCTGCGGCTGACGAGCGTCCAGGCGGTCGCCGAGCTCTTCGTCGCGGCCGCCCGCGCAGGTGCCGGAGATCGCGATGGCGTGGAGCGATGGCTGCGACGGGCCGGAGCCCGGCCGAACGCGCCGTGGGAGGTGCGGGCCGGTCTTGACCTGGTACGCGCTATCTGCTCGGTGGTGACCGGGGACCTGCCGGGCGCGGCCACGCAGGCCGATGACGGCGCCGCGATCCTGGCCGGTCACGCCTCGGCCGCCCCCACCCACTGGTGGGGGCTGTGGTTGCTGGTGCGCGAAGTGACCGGCCACGAGCCGCAGGAGGCCCGTGCGGTGTTCCAGCACGCCCGGGTGGGCCGCCGACGGGTCAACCGGGGTGCGCTGCTCTATGCCGACGCCGTCGCCGCGGGCCGCGATGGCAGGGCGAAGGAGGCGGCGCAGGCGCTGGCCCGCGGGGATGGGGCTCTCAAGGCGCATCCGTGGTGGCATCGACTGCTGCGGCTGCCGGTGTGGACTGCCGCGGTGACCGAGGGCTGGGGCGATCCCATACCTGGACTGCGCGCCGACCTGGCCTGCCACGAGCTCAACGGCGACGAGGCGCTGGCGCGGCAGTGCCGAGACCTCCTGCGGAAGGCCGGTGCGCCGTCCCGCCGCAACAGGGGCGCGAGCGTGCCGCCTCGACTGCGCGCGGCCGGGGTCACCGCCCGGGAGGCCGAGGTGCTCGCCCTGGTGGCCGAGGGGCTGGGTAACCCGCAGATCGCAGCACGGCTGCACCTGTCCGTACGCACGGTGGAAACCCACGTCAGTCGGCTTCTGGCCAAGACCGGCGCGGCGGACCGGACCCAGTTGCGTACGTACGCGCCCCACGAACATCAGTAGCCGGCACGGACGCGTAGTCGGCCGTGCCCCGGCGACCCTGGAGGGCATGACGACAACACACGACGGCTGGGGCGGCCGCGACGCCAGCCGCATCCTGGCGACCATCCGCGAGGCAATTCGCCCGAACGCCCGGCTGCTCGTCGTCGACTGCGGGTCCATCCCGAACATCGCAACCGGTCAAGGAAGGCAAGGGCACCTACGTGCGCACGTTTGCGACCACCACCACACTCCTCATCTCGGCCATCACCGGCTTCACCGGTGCAGCCGCGCCGGCTTCAGCCGGAGCCGCCGCCGACCAGATCGTCAAGATCAGGCCGCTCCACGCCATCGGCAAGTGTCTGGACATTCAAGCTGGTAGCACTGCCAACAGCGCCAATCTGATTCAGTACGACTGCACTGGCGCCACGAACCAGAGATTCCGCCTGGTCCGCGTGAGCGGCGATGAGTTCGAGATACGCCCAACACACGTCGACGGAAAGTGCCTCGACATCCAAGGCGGTAGCGAGGCCCCGGGAGCGCGAGTAATCCAGTACGACTGCTCCGGCGCTCCGAACCAGCGGTTCGAGCTCACCAACGGCGGGTCATCGCTGAACAACATTCATCCGCGGCACGTCTTCAACATGTGCCTCGACGTGCCGAGCGCCAGTACCGCGAACAGTGTGAATATCATCCAGTTCTCCTGCAAGGGCGGGGCCCGCAATCAGCTGTTCGAGTTCCTGCCGACGTTGTGACCACGACCGCAAGCGAGACCGGTCGACCACGCTGGACGGCCGGGAGCGGGTGGCGTGGAGGGCGGCGGGGGTGACCTGTCGTCCCGGATGCTCGCCCCGTCCACCTGCGGAGCCGCTCCGCAGCGGTGCGATCAGCGTGGGCACGGCGCAACCATCCATCCTGACCATGAGGAGAAGACACTCGTGCCCCAAGACCCCCTGGCGACCCCGCTGTTCCCGCGAACCTCGCGCTACCACCCCGACTGGATCCGCTCCAGCGTCAGCGGCGGAGCGAACTCGCTCTGGCTGACCGAATGGCTCACCCAGGCGATGACGTTACAGCCCGGGATGCGGGTGCTGGACCTGGGCTGCGGCCGTGGCGCGTCATCGATCTTCCTGCACCGCGAGTTCGACGTCCAGGTCTGGGCAACGGACCTGTGGTTCGGTGCGGACGAGCGGCTGCACCGCATCCGCGACGCCGGCGCCGACCACGCGGTGTTCCCGATCCACGCCGACGCCCGATCCCTGCCGTTTGCGGCGGGCTTCTTCGATGCCGTCGTCAGCATCGACTCCTTCGTCTACTACGGCACCGACGACCTGTACCTCAACTATCTGGCCCGGTTCGTCCGGCCAGGCGGCCAGATCGGCATCGCCGGCGCGGGACTGACCCAGGAGATCGACGGGCCGGTCCCCGAGCATCTGCGGGGCTGGTGGGAGCCGAGCATGGCCTGTCTGCACTCGGCCCACTGGTGGCACCGGCACTGGGAACGCAGCGGCATCGCCTCTATGGACCTCGCGGACACCATGACGGACGGCTGGAAGTACTGGCTGGCATGGCAACAGGCGATCGCACCGGAGAACGAGGCGGAAATCAACGTCCTCAACGCCGATCGCGGACGCCACCTCGGGTATGTGCGCGCGGTCGCCCGGCGCCGATCGGACACCGCACTCGACGAACCCGTCTCCTCCGTCCCCGTCACCTATACAAAGCAGCCCCTGTTCCGCACCTGAACGGCGGCGGCAGCGGAAATCCCGCTTCCGAGACGGCAGCGAGTACGCCCTGAGGCCAACCGGCCTGCATAAGACAGAGAACCAGAAAGAGAAAGGGACACGGTAATGACGACCGTTTCGCTTCACCCGCGCTCCTGGCTGACCACCCGGGTCGCCGGCGCGGCCCTGGTGGCCGGCCTGGTCACCGCCGCTTTCACCTCCCCCGCCCATGCGTCCGCGGACGTGATCACCGTCCACGTCAGCGGCAGCACAGTGTTCATCGTGGGAACTCCCGGCAAGGACGTCATCAACATCACCAGCCTCGCCGGCAAGGTCAGCGTGGGCGCCGATGCGTCGGTGACGGCCGGCGCGGGATGCGTCAAGAAAGGCCCCCTCGTGGTCGACTGTACCGGGACCGGTAGCGGGATCCTGTTCATCGAGGCCAGCACCATCGGTGGCGATGACTCGGTGAACAATCAGACCTCTTTGCAATCGTCGATACTCGGTGGCAGTGGCGTCGACCGCCTGACCGGTGGCCCTGGCCGCGATGCTCTCAACGGCGGCTCCGGAGACGACATCCTGAGAGGCAACGGCGGCATCGACACCGCCAACGGCGCCGCCGGCATCGACACCTGCACCGCCGAGACTGAGATCAACTGCGAGATATAGTCAGCGACGTCGGCGGCTGCAGGGGTCCCGGCAGCCGCCGACTGGGGATTCGTCTCATTTGCCTAGTGCACCTAGAGCTCGCCTTTACAAAGTAGATTTCTTCAGGACTTTTGTCCTGCCCGAGGCCGGATCGATCGCTCTGGTCGCGGCAGGCTCCGCGCTTCTAGCGTTCTCCTCGTGGACACCGACATCCCCGATCCCGCAGTGTCCCTGACCACTGCGACGAAGAGCTTCGGCCCGGTAAGGGCCGTGGACGGGCTCACGCTCACCGTGCCCCGCGGCCAGACGCTGGCCCTCCTCGGCCCCAACGGCGCCGGCAAGTCGACGGCCATCGCGCTCCTGCTCGGCCTGATCCCGCCCGACGCCGGACGCGCCGCGCTGTTCGGCCTGGACCCCGAGCGGGCCGTACGGCGGGGCCGCGTGGGCGCGATGACGCAGGAGGGAGGCCTGGTCCAGCGGGTCACGGTCCGCGAACTGCTGTCCTTCGTGTCCGGCACCTACCCCGCTCCCCTCCCCCTCGACGAGGTGGTCGCCCTCGCGCGGATCGGCGACCTGCTCGGCCGCCGGGTCGACCGGCTGTCCGGCGGCCAGGGCCAGCGTGTGCGGTTCGCCATGGCGGTGTGCGGCGATCCGGACCTCGTCGTCCTCGACGAGCCCACCGCCGCCCTCGACGTCGAGGCCCGGCGGGAGTTCTGGGCCGGCCTGCGCGGGCTCGCCGACCGGGGCAAGACCATCCTGTTCTCCACGCACTACCTGGAAGAGGCCGACGAGCAGGCCGACCGGATCGTGGTGCTCGGCCGCGGCCGGGTGATCGCCGACGGCACCAGTGCGGAGATCAAACGCGCGGCGGCGCTGACCACCGTCCGCGTGACCGTCGACGGCGACGCCGCCTGGCTCGCCACCCTGCCCGGTGTGCGCCACATGGAGATCCGGGCCGGCCGGGCCCACCTGCGCAGCGGCGACTCCGACGCCACCGTCATGGCGCTCGCCCAGGCGGGAGCCGTACGCGACCTGGAGGTCGTCCCGGCCGACCTGGAGGACGCTTTCGTCGCCCTGACGAGCACAGCCCCGGCAAGCAAGGAGAACGCGTGATGTGGGGATACGTCCGGCTCGAACTGACCAGGACCTTCCGCGACGGCGGCTATGTGATCTTCGCTGTCGTGATGCCGGTCGTCATGTACCTCATCTTCACCAACCTCGGTCTGGCCCCCGGTGACCGGCACGACGCGGCGATCTACACAATGGTCGGCATGGCGGCCTACGGCGCGCTCGGCGGCGCGTTCAACAACGGCAGCGGCATCGCCGAGGACCGCGCGACCGGATGGCTGCGTCAGTTACGCCTCACTCCGCTGACCCCCGCGCAGGTCGTCACGGGGAAGGTGCTGACCGGGGTCGTCGGCGTCGTGCCGAGCATCGCCGCCGTGCTGCTGGCCGGTGTGCTGGTCAACCACGTCGCGCTCCCGCCGCAGCGGTGGCTGGCGATCGTCGTGCTCCTGTGGGCCGGGACCGTGCCGTTCTCCCTGCTCGGCCTCGGCAACGGCTACCGCCTGTCCGGCCAGACGGCGGCGGTGGCCAACGTCGCGACCATGCTGACCCTGTCCATCGTCGGCGGCCTGTGGATACCGGCCGAGACGTTCCCCTCCTGGCTGCACGCGATCGCCGAGTGGACGCCGTCGAACAGCTACGCGGGCCTGTCCTGGCGGATCGCGTTCGGCGACGCCCCCACCCTCCGTCAGGCCGCGACTCTTGTGGCGTGGCTGCTCGCCTTCGCGGTCTACGCGGTGTACGGCTACCGCCGCGCCGGGCGCCGGGCCTGACACCCATACCGACGTTTCCCATGACGACCGAACGCGACACCTGGCTCGACCCGCTGCGCGGGGGCGAGCGCGGCCCCGACGCGAAGGGGATGTTCATCTGGGTGCTCCTGACGGCGGGACCGGTGTGGGACATCGCGCACGGCCGGTCCCACCCACTCTGGCTGGCGTGGCCGGCGGCGGCGGCCGCGGCCGGGCTGTACCTCCTCACCACCCACTACGCCTTCGCCGACCGGCGCCGGGCCCTGCCGTCGCTGGGACTGCTGGCGGCCGTCGTCCTCACGGCGGCCACCGGGTTCGGCGACAACTGGCTGTATCTGGTCATCATGCTGGCCACCGCCACCGGGATCGCCGTGAGGGGCCGGATCCTGCCGTTGCTGCTGTTCGCGGAGTGCGCCGCCGCCCTGCTGCTGGCCGTACGAGGCGGAGCCGGCCTCACCGACGCGGCCCCGCTGGTCTGGGGCACGTTCACCGCCGGCCTCATCCCGGCGATGATCGTCGCGCTGTGGGCGGCCATCGACGAGCTCAAGGCCACCCGGGAGGAGCTGGCGCGCACCGCCGTGACCGAGGAACGGCTGCGGTTCTCCCGCGACCTGCACGACCTGCTCGGCCACACCCTCTCGGTGATGGTCGTCAAGGCCGAGGCCGTACGCCGGCTGACGCGGGTGGACGCGGAGGCGGCCGGCACGCAGGCCGCCGACATCGAGCGGATCGGGCGGCAGGCGCTGGCGGAGGTGCGGGCGGCGGTCACCGGCTATCGCGGCAGGGGCCTGGCGGCCGAGCTCGACGCCGCCCGGACCGTCCTCGCCGACGCCGGCATCGGCGCCGTGGTCCGCACCTGCCCGGTGCGGGCGGCCCCCGAGATCGACGCGCTGCTCGGCTGGGCCGTACGCGAGGGCGTCACCAACGTCGTCAGGCACAGCGGCGCAGCGGCCTGTGACATCACCCTGCGTGAGATCGATCCGGTCGAGGGGGACGGCCGCCTGCTGCTGGAGATCCGCGACGACGGCCCGGCCCGGGGAAAGGCCCCCGGGCACGGCAACGGGCTGACCGGGCTGCGCGAACGGGTGCGGGCCGTGGGTGGCAGCCTGGAGATCGCCACGCCGACGGACGGGGGCTTCCTGCTCGGGGTGTCCGTGCCGTACGCCAAGGCTGTGCTGTACGACAAGGAGGAGCAGGCGTGATCAGGGTGCTGCTGGCCGAGGACCAGGGCATGATGCGCGGCGCGCTGGCCCTGCTCCTCGGCCTGGAGGCCGACATCGAGGTGGTCGCCCAGGTGGGCCGCGGCGACGAGGTGGTGGACACCGCCCTGCGCGCCCGGCCCGACGTGGCCCTGCTCGACATCGAGATGCCGGGCCGCAGTGGCCTGGAGACCGCCGCCGACCTGCGTGAACGCCTGCCCGGCTGCGCCGTGCTCATCCTCACCACCTTCGGGCGGCCGGGATACCTGCGCCGGGCGATGGAAGCCGGGGCACGGGGGTTCCTGGTGAAGGACGGGCCGGTCGAGGAGCTCGCCGACGCCGTCCGCCGGGTGCTGCGGGGCGATCTGGTCATCGACCCCGCCCTCGCGGCCGCCGCGCTCAGCACCGGCCCGAGCCCGCTGACCGACCGCGAACGCGACGTCCTCGCGGCGGCGGCGGACGGCTCGACGATCGCCGACATCGCCGCGCGGCTCCACCTGTCGGAGAGCACCGTGCGCAACTACCTGTCCTCGTCGATCGGCAAGACCGGGACCAGGAACCGGATCGAGGCGGCCCGCCTGGCCCGCCACAACGGCTGGCTGTAGCCCGGAGCGGTAACCAGTGATAATGGTTACATGAGCCTGACGCTACGCGCCCGCGACGGGGCGACCTTCCGGTTCGATCCGGGCGCGCTCTGCCTGGAGTTCCTCATGAGCGGAGGCGTCGGGGTCTACGCCTGCTACGAGTCGCTGCACGAGCCGGCCGACCTCGCCCGCTGGACCGCCGTGTCCCGGCTCGGCCTGGAACGGGTGGACACGACCGAGGACGACCTGGACCGGGCGAAACTCCTGCGCGCCGCCCTGTGGGGGCTCGCCGCCGACCAGGCGCACGGCCGTACGCCACGGCAGTCCGACGTCGACGCGGTGAACGAGGCGGCCGCGGCGGCCCCGCCGGTGCCCGTCATGACCGCGGACGGGCGGAGATCCTGGGCTTCCCCCGCCACCGGCCGCCAGGTGGTGGCGGCCGTCGCGCGGGACGCGATCGACCTGTTCACCGGGCCCTTTGCCGGCCGGGTCCGCGAGTGCGCCGCGGACGGCTGCCCCCTCCTCTTCGTCGACACCTCCCGCCCCGGCAGCCGTCGCTGGTGCTCGATGGAGCGGTGCGGCAACCGGCACAAGGTGCGCGCACACCGCTCCCGCGACGTACCGCCAGGGTGACGGCTGTCAGGCGTCGGTGTTCCGGAAGAAGCCGGCGTCATAGGTGACCTTCGCGAGGGCCCGCTGCCCGTCGGCGTTGGGATGGAAGTAGTCCCAGCCGCTGACCTCCTTGAGCGTGAACGGGTAGGAGAAGACCGCTCCCCCGTCGTAACGGCAGGCCGGGCCGTACAGGCCGCACGCCTCCCTGAGCTGCTCGTTGTAGTCCATCACCCGCTCGCGCACCCGGTCGCGCCTGGCCTGGTCCTTCTTCGCCGTCGACCGGGGATTGGCCAGCATCGCCTGGCAGATGTGGCCGACCGCCCAGAAGGCCCTGGCCCACCCGTTGCCCTTGCCGATGCGCCACAGGCGCTCGATGTCGGGGATGCTCGCCACGAAGACCCGCGCGCCGGTCGGCCGGAGCACGGCGAAGGCCTCGTCGATGTGCTGCCGGAACACCGGAACCGGCGTCATCTCCTTCTCGGAGCCGACGCAGGCGTCCTGCGCGCCGATGAGGACGGTGACGTAGTCGGCCTTCTCGCGCACGGCATGCCGGGCCTGCCCCGGCAGGGCGGCGCTGGTCGAGCCGGGGACCGCGAAGTTGAGATTGTGCCCCTTGATCGCATGGTCCGAGGCGAGCAGGCGCAGGTAGTGGCTGTGCACACCGGCGTTGTCGCCCGACGACCAGGAGCGTGACCTGCAGGCGACGTACCAGCCGCAGGCGTTGAACCCCGCGCTGATCGAGTCGCCGAGCGCGGCCATCACGGTGGGTGACGTGCCGGCGTGGGCGGCCGCAGGCACGAACAGGACGGACGCGGCCAGGACAGGCGCGATCTTCTTGAGCATGAACACCTCCGGAAGATCAACGGTAGGGATTTCTTGGAGGTGCGTTCTATCGCCTTCAGGGAAGGCAGGCCTTCCGTGACCGATTTCCTATCGCGGCTTGACAGAGTGGGCTCCAGCGGCATGCGGGGGCCTCTTGTCGAACATGTTCAGATCGTGCGTAGAGTGATTCGGGTGAGTGTCGCCCTTATCCAGCCCCTGGTGGTTCGCACGGTCGCGGTGAGCGACCCCGACGATCTCCTGGCGCGCCTGCCCGGCGCCGCGCCGTACGCGTGGATCAGGAACGGCGAGGGACTCGTGGGCTGGGGGGAGGCGGCACGCGCCATGGTGCCGCCGGGTCCGGGCCGTTTCGACTGGGCCCGCGGCTGGCTCTCCTCGCTCTTCGCCGGGGCGCTCATCCGGGACGAGGTCGGCATGCCGGGCTCGGGGCCGGTGGCCTTCGGCTCCTTTACCTTCGACGCCGACGCCCCGGGGACCGTCCTGGTCGTCCCCCGCGTGGTGCTCGCCCGGCGGGACGGCCGCGCCTGGCTCACCACGATCGGCGACAACGCGTTCGAACTGGCCCGCCCCCCGGTGGAACCCGGCCGCATCCGGTACGGCGACGGCACGCTGACGGCGCCCCAGTGGGAGCACCGGGTCGCGCGAGCGGTAAGCCGCATCAGGGACGGCGGCCTCGACAAGGTGGTACTCGCCCGCGACCTCACGGCCGTCGCCGACCGGGACATCGACATCCGCGTGCTGCTCGGGCGGCTGGCCCGGAGCTACCCCGAGTGCTACACGTTCTCCGTGGACGGCCTGGTCGGCGCGACGCCCGAACTGCTGGTCCGGCACACCGGCCAGGCGGTGGAGTCCCTGGTCCTCGCCGGCACCACTCCGCGCGGGTCGGGGCCGGCCGACGACGCCGCCCGCGCCGCCGCCCTGTACGCGTCGAAGAAGGACCGGCACGAGCACGCCTGCGCGGTCGCCTCGGTCCGGGAGGCCCTGGCTCCCCTGTGTTCGACGCTGCACGTGCCCGAGGAGCCGGAACTGCTCGTGCTGCCCAACGTGCAGCACCTGGCGAGCCGGGTCACCGGGCGGCTGTCCGACGGGGCGTCGGTGCTCGACGTGGTGGCCGCCATGCACCCCACGGCCGCCGTCGGCGGGACGCCCACCGGCACCGCGCTCGGCCTCATCCGCGAACTGGAGGGCATGGACCGCGGCGGCTACTCCGGCCCGGTCGGCTGGATCGACGCGCACGGCGACGGCGAGTGGGGCATCGCCCTGCGCTGCGCGTACATCTCCGGCAGGCACGCCCGGCTGTTCGCCGGCTGCGGCATCATGGCCGGCTCTGACCCGGCCAAGGAACTCGCCGAGGCGCAGGCCAAGCTCCGCGTCATGCAGTACGCCCTGGAGGGGTGACACACGGGCCTTCAGCAGGCCGGGGTTCAGGGCCAGGGTTTCAGCGGGCCAGGTGGACGATCTCGCCGAGCTCGGTCTCGGCCCGCCCGGCGGTGACCGCCGCGACCCACTCCTCGAAGGCGGGCAGCCGGTCCTCGGCGACGGCGACCTCGAAGGCCACCCGCGCGCCGTGGCCGACGCTGTAGTCGACACCGCGCACCGGGTACGGCGAGGCGCGCAGATCACTTTCCAGCCTGCCGGCCTGGGCGTGGCCGACCGACACGGTCACCACCGCCGCGGGAACCATCTCGACGACCTCCGCCCGGTCGAGGGTCTCCCCCACGGCGCCGCCGTACGCGCGGGCGAGGCCGCCGGCGCCCAGCAGCACCCCGCCGAAGTAGCGGGTGACGACGGCCACCACGTCCGCGAATCCACGCCGGGTGAGCATCTCCAGCATCGGCGTGCCCGCCGTTCCGCCCGGCTCGCCGTCGTCGTCCGCCCGGCGCACGCCACCGTCCCCGCCTCCGCTTCCGCCTCCTGCGATGACGTACGCCGTGCAGTTGTGGCTGGCGTCGGCGTACAGCCTCCTGCGCTCGGCGACGAACTCCCGTGCCGCCTCCTCCGTGGCCGCCGGAGCCAGGGCACAGATGAAGCGCGAACGGCGGATCTCGGTCTCATGCTCGACGACGTTTCCGATCGTCCGGTACGGCGTTGTCACATGGTCAGTCTATTGAGCGCGCCCCTTTACAAAGTAAGGTGAGAACGCTTCACGTGGGGCGGGAGTTCACCGTTGCCGGTGGCGGAGTGCTCGTTGCTCTGCGGCGTCGAGTGCCGGTCTGAGGGGTGCGAGCGTGGCGCGCAGGAAGTCCGGCAGCGAGCCGGACGGCACGACGAGCCCGCTGGCCGTGGAGGACGAGAAAGCCGTCTGCAGCCACTGCTCGAGCGCCACGCGGACTGCGGCGGCCACGCTCGCCGCGAGCACCCGTGCGATGCTCGGGTCGCCATCGCCGAGACGCTCGGCGATGGCTTCGGTGAGGGGATGTTCGATCGCGGTGGTGGTGTCGATGAATGCGTCGCGCAGCGCGGGGCGGGTGGTGATCAGCAGCAGCGCGTCCTGGCCGGGCGCGTCCGAGGCGGTGTACTGATCCACGATGGCCTCGACGACGGCGTCGGCGAGGCCGACGCCGCCGGGCCGGGCGGCCACCGCCGCCGCGACTCGTGCCTCTCGTTCGCTGGTGACGGCGGCGACGATCGCCTGTTCTCGGCTGGAGAAGTAGTTGTTGTACGTCCTCGGCGAAACGCCGGCGGCCTCGGCGATGTCATCGACGCGCACGTTGTCCGGTCCACGCTCAAGAGCCAGCCGCAGGGCCGCCGCGCGCAATGCCTCTCGGGTGGCCTGCTTCTTCTGCTCGCGCAACCCCGTCCGTCTCGTCGTCACGGGCTCAGCATAGTCTATATGCGCGGACGCAAATTTGCGTGCGCGCAGATTTCTCTCTAGCCTGGCCTCCTCACCCGCCCGGAGGGAACCAGCACGATGAGGGGCAAGGGCATCAGCTACGACACCGGCTTCGTCGAGAACGGAGCGATCTCCCGCAAACGCTTCGACCCGGACGTGGTCGGGCGCGAGATGCGCATCATCCGCGATGACCTGCACTGCACCGCGGTCCGCGTCTGGGCGGCGACCCGGAACGGATTGAGCCGGCGGCGGCGCACGCCGCCGATCCGGGCCTGGCGGTCTGGTTCTCCCCCTACCCCCTGGAACTGACCGCCGAGGAGATGGTGTCGTTGTTCGCGGACTGCGCCGAACGCGCGGAGCGGCTGAGGCGGCGGGAGCCGCGGTGGTGCTCGTCGTCGGCGCCGAGCCGAGTCTGATGAATCCTGGATTCCTACCCGGTGACAGCACCGACGAGCAGGTCGCGTCGCCGAGCCGGCCAGATCGCGTGCGGGAGCAGATCGGCGAGGTCAGCACTTGTGTCAATGAATTCCTCGGCACCGCCGTGCGACTGGTCCGCGAGCGCTTCGGCGGCGTCGACCACCCGTCCCGCCCTTTCCGTACGAACCGAGGAGAACACGTGATCATAGATGTCGTCATCGTCGGTGGTGGCCCGAACGGGCTGATGCTGGCCTGCGAACTGAGCCTGGCAGGGGCCCGGCCGGTCGTGCTGGAGCGGCTGATCGAGCCCAGCGAAGAACCGAAAGCGAACGGATTGCTCGGCCAAGTCGTGAAAATGCTCGACCATCGAGGGCTGCATGAACGTCTTTCTGGTAGCCCACAACCTCCGCAGCCGAACTCCGGATACTTCATGTTCGGCGCGTTGGGCCTGGACCTGAGCCTGCTTCAGGACAGCCCGGTCTATGCCCTGCCGGTGCCGCAGCGACGCCTCGTACAGGTCCTGGAGGAGCGCGCCATCGAACTGGGCGTGGAGATCCGCCGGGGACACGAGGTCGTCGGCCTGTCGCAGGACGACGACGCGGTGACCATCGACTTCGCGAGCCTGGGCGAGGCCGGCCAATTGCGGGCCCGGTACCTCGTCGGCGCGGATGGAGCTCACAGCACCACGCGCAAGCTCTCCGGCATCGCGTTCCCCGGCATCACCTACGACCGGATGACCGTCTGCTCAGCGCACGCTACGGTCCCGGCGGAATGGGTCGATCCCGCGACCGGCGCGCTGAACGTGCCCGGCTACGGCGACATTCTGCCGTTCCTGCCCCACCGCACCGAACACGGCGGGTTCTCCTACGCGCCGATGCCTGGCCACCCACCGCTGATCAGCACCACTGAATGGGACAGGCCCGCGACCGACGCTCCCATGAGCCTGGAGGAGCTGCGGGTGAGCATCCGCCGCGTGCTCGGCGTCGACGTGCCGCTCGATCCGCCCGATGGCCCGGGGCCGCACGTGCTGCGCCGACTGACCGGCGGCAACACCCGCATCGCCGAACGGTTCGCCGACGGCCGGGTGTTCCTGATCGGTGACGCCGCGCATGTGTACGCCGCCACGGGAGGCGGTCCAGGGCTCAACCTCGGCCTGCAGGACGCGGTCAATCTCGGCTGGAAACTCGCCGCCGAGATCCGGGGAAGCGCCCCGCCCGGGCTGCTGGACAGCTACGAGACAGAGCGACGATCGGCCGCCCAGCGCATGGTGCTGAACGCGCAGGCGCAAGCGGCCCTGATAGCCCCCGGCAGCGATGTCACCGGACTGCGCGAGGTGTTCACCGAGCTGCTCCGCGACCAAAGCACCGTACAGCGCCTCGCCAGGCTCCTCGCCGGCGCAGACGTCCGCTACGACATGGGCGAACACGAGGCACACCCGCTGACCGGCCGGTTCGTCCCGGACATGGACCTGCACACCTCGACCGGAGCGGTCCGGCTGGCCGAGCTCACCAGAAACGCACGCCCTCTGCTGCTCGACCTGACCGAAGAGGCATCGCTAGCAGAGACCCTCGCCCTGCGGCACGACCAGGTCGATATCGTCACGGCGCGCTCTCGCAGCACCGCACCCACCGCCCTGCTCCTTCGACCGGATGGCTATGTGGCCTGGGCATCTGCGTCGCCCCGGCCCAACCCCACGGAGATCGAAGCACTCCGGGCAGCCTTTCAGCTGAAGTCGTAAGCGTCGACTCAGGTATATACGTGAGCGGTTATACGCGGGTGGTTATACGTGGGTGTCCAACACCGATCTTCCTGCTCACCCAGACCCAGCCGTGAGCCCGGTAGTAGTCCGCTCGGTGTCTCATTCGCGT
This sequence comes from Microbispora triticiradicis, assembly GCA_003260025.2. Classification (GTDB taxonomy): domain Bacteria; phylum Actinomycetota; class Actinomycetes; order Streptosporangiales; family Streptosporangiaceae; genus Microbispora; species Microbispora triticiradicis. The sequence goes on from QFZU02000028.1 coordinate 41,138, forward strand.
TGGTGTCTCATTCGCGTCTCCGGGTGGTGTGGGGGTTGCGGTAGGTGAAGGCCCAGCGGTCGGCTCCGATCTTGCGGCGGGTGTAGCGGTTCGGGTGGCGGTAGCGGTCGCGGTGGCAACGGGCAGCAGATGCCCGGTCGCCAGGATCAACCCCGGCAACCCCCGCAACCACACCCCCGGCGGCGCACTGCCCTCCACCCCCGCCCAGGCACCGCCCCCTGACCAGGACTCGCGTCCCACCCGGGCATTTCCCCCTGGCCAGGCCTCACGTCCCACCCGGGCGTCTCCTCCCGGCCAGGCGCTACCTCCCAGCCGGGCGCTGCCTTCCGCCCACGCCCGGCCTCCCGACCCGGGCGGCGCACCGGAGCCCACCCCCGGCATCCCGTGCGGCGCCTCACCCGGCGTAGAAGCATGCCCGTAGTCCCCCGCCGGGCAGTCACCGGAAGGGTGGCCCTCACCGAGGCAATCGTGAGCAGGGCAGCAGGGAGCAGGGCAGTCCCCGCCGGGGCGGTCCTCGGCGTTGCCCCGGGCGTCGGCGTCCTCGGGCGGCGGATCAGAGGCGGAGTCGGCGGCGCTGGGCTCGCCGGTGGCGCTGGCCGCGCCGGCAAAGGTCGCACCGGAGCGGGTCGCACAGGCGTCGAAGCCGAAGTCCGCAGCGGCGCAGGCGTCAGGGCCGGAAACGGGGTCGTCGCCTGAGCCAGGCTCAGGGCCAGGGTCGTCACCGGAGCCCGTGTTTGAGGATTCCGTGTCCAAGGAGTCGGCGTCTGAGTAGCCGGTCCCTGAGGCATGGGCGCCCGACGGGCTGACGTCTGACTGGTCGGCCTCTGAGGGATGGGTGCCTGACGGGCCGGGACCAGGGCCGTCGCTCGGGTCGGTGCGCGAGGGGTCGCTGGTGGCGTGATCGGCAGAGGGGTCGGTGCCTGCGGGCTCGCGTGAGGGTTCGTCGGCTGGGGGGTCGTCGGGCAGGGATTCGGCGTTGACCAGCACCAGAAGCTCGGTCGCGATCTTGTTCTCCAGGAACGCGATGAACGCATCCGCGTTCCGCACACTCGGGGTGCGGTCGTCGCCCTCGGCCTTGGGCTTGGCGTAGACGTCCAGCAGGTGCTGCAACCGCGCGGCGGCCTCGACCGGGAGGTAGAACTCTCCCTCCAGCCCGCCGTTCCTGCGCCGCCGCACCCGGAAGAACCGGCGGTCGAAATCGGCCTGCTCATCGCTTTCGTGGCCGTCGGGGTCCAGCACCGCCCGCAGATACCGCCCCGCCTTGGCCACCTCCGCCGCCCCCGCCGAACCCGCCAACTCCAGCAAAATCCCCTCAGCGGTGATCGCCTGCTCATCGGTCAACCCGGAGGTGGCCGTGCAGATCGCCTCCACGATCCCCTCCGCCAGGCTGCCCTCGGCGAACCGCTCACGCACCCGCGACAGACGACCCAACTCCACGCCCATCGTCACCAACCGGCCCGCACCCGGGATCGTCATCCCGCCAGCGGATCGCAACCACAACCTGGTGGAGGCATGCCCATGGTTCTTCGCCTCCCCGGACCGATGCACCCGGCCCACCCGGGCGGCCAACGCCGAAGTGATGCGATCGCGGGCCGCCAGCAACTCCTCCGCCTCGGCCAGACACACCTCCGCCGACTCAGGCACCGGCACCAGCGCCACCACCCGCGCCGCCTCACCAACCGCCGCCACCGCCACCCACGACGACGAACCCGCACCCCGAACACCCTCAGCACCACCGCCGAGGACATCGGCTGGGTTCGCCGGGGCCTCGTCGGTGGTCCTTGGGGTGGGAGTGCCGCCGCCTGCGGTGGCGAGGCGCCCTCCGACGCTGTCCTTGCAGCGGTCACCACCAACAGCGCGGCCCGGCGGGACGGCAGAGCACTCGGACACGACGCCAGCGCGGCCCGGCGGGACGGCAGAGCACTCGGACACGACGCCAGGGCGGCCCTGCGGAACGCCAGGGGGCCCCGGCGGGACGGCACGGCGGTCGGCCGGGACAACGGGGTGCTCCGGCGGGACGGCAGGGGGACGACGGGGTGATTCTTCAGCACCGGGCTTGGAGGCGAGAGGGCCATCAGGGGACCCGAAGGGCGGGCCGTCGATGATCCTGGCCCACCAGGGATCAGCCGGAGGACGAGGCGATGGCACGTCGATCGTCGGAGACTCCATCTGCCCCTCCTCCCGCGACACCTACACTTCGAACACCTGACCTAATCCTTTCATCACTCTCCGTACAGAACAAGCCGACCAAGTAATTACCTGGAGTCACAGCAGGCGAGAACGCGGCGCCCCCACGCGGGCCTCCCTGCCGCCGTCGCAGGGTCGTACGGCTACGGAAGAGACACTCAGCCGCGCGGGGCGTACATGATGACCGCGACTCCGACCATGCAGATGGCCGCACCGGCAAGGTCCCACCGGTCGGGACGGAAGCCGTCCATCACGACGCCCCACAGCAGCGATCCGGCGACGAACACCCCGCCGTACGCGGCGAGGATGCGACCGAAGTGCGCGTCCGGCTGGAACGTGGCGGCGAATCCGTAGGCGGCCAGGGCGAGGATCCCGGCGGCGACCCAGGCGACTCCCCGATGCTCACGCCAGCCCTGCCACACCAGCCATGCTCCGCCGATCTCGAAGACGGCCGCGAGGACGAACAACACCAGGGAACGGACGATCGTCATGACCGGTAGTGCAGCACATCCGCTGGCCCGCGCCCCGCGGAGGGTCCGGCAACGCCGGCGCCGGGTGGCGGACCGCTCCGCCACCCGGCGTGCCGGGGGTTGTCACCAGCGCAGCGGGAGGGTGGCGATGAAGTCGCCGAGCCGCTGAGAGATGATCTTGTGGTCGTGGGCCGAGGGGTGCCAGTCGCAGCCGCCGTAGTCCAGGTCCGTGTTGTCGTAGTACCAGTAGCGGACCCGGTCGTCGCCCCGCCTGTTGCGGTCCTGGACGATCTGCCGCGCCGCGTCGGCGAACGCCGTCGTGTTGGACATGTACGTGGCGCTGACCACGATCATCGCCTGCTTACCGTACCGGGACCGGAGCTTGTCGATGAAGCCGTGGTAGGCGCTCTTGTACGCGGCGACCAGGGTCTCCGGCGTCCACGGCTCGCCGGGGTTGATCGCGGTGGAGAAGTCGTTGATGCCGAGGCCGATCACGATCAGCTGCGGATGCCAGGTGCCCGGGTTCTTCCAGACGTCGCCCGGCACGCCGATCAGGGCCCGGTCGTAGTAGGTGCGGTAGTCGGTGCCCGGCTCGATCCCGTTGTAATTGCGCACCACGCCGCGCCCGGAGAAGGCGTTGATCTGGTAGTCGGCGCCGAGCCCTCGTGCGGTGAGAGCGCCGAAGCTGACGTCGGCGTTGGTGGTCCTGTCGATCTGCCCCGGTGCGGGGCAGTCGCGGGTGCCGGACATGTTGCCGTAGCCGGCGGTGTAGGAGTCGCCGATGAACTCGATCTGCCGGCGGCGGTCGGCGGGCCTGGGCAGGATCGCGCCGCCTGGCGCGGCGACGAACCCGCCGAACTCGCCCACCGCCCACGGGCTCTCGCTGCGCTTGACGAGCCGTACGGTATGCACGCCGTTGCGGAGGTTCCTCACCCAGTGGGTGGTACGGCCGGGGGTGACCAGGGTGGCGACGGTGGCGCCGTCGATCTGGACGTCGTAGTCGTTGACGGCGTCGTCGAGCACGATCCCCACGCCGGTGCCGCGGAAGCGGCCCTCGAAGTAGACGCCCGGCCAGCTGTACCGCACGGAGCGTCCGGCGGCCTCGACCCGGCCGGCGGTGTGCGCCGTCGCCAGGGCGCCCGTAGCGGCCTGCCCCGGCCGCCGCCCCGCCGTCTCCGGACCGGCCGGGGGCGAGGCCGCAGAGGTGGTCGCAGAGGTGGCCGCATGGGCCGCCGCGGGCAGCAAGGTGGCGGTCACCGCCAGCGCGGCCAGTGCCGCGTGTACCTGAGTGCGTCGCACGGTCTTCCCTTCTCCATGCCGGCGCGAAGGCGCCCGGGCCCGTCGGGCCCGCCGGGCGCCGGGGGGCCGGCGCTGAACGTTTCACGGACGGGGGTACGACGGCGACGGAGGCGGCGCACGCGGCCCGGAGGCACGCGGGGGCGCCGGGGCGCGGGTGACCGCGGATGACCTGGGGGGCAAGGCTCACCCTCTGCCTCGGAGCGGACGGCAGGCGGCGGGACCCGGAGACGCTCCGGGGCCGGCGCCGGGTGCAGAGTGTCCGCTCCCCCGCTGCAAGGTCAAGAACCCCGTGAAGGTCACGCCCGCGCCGGAACGTGAAAGAGCCGGAAGGTGAGTGAAAGAGCCGGAAGGTGGAAGAGCCGGGACGGCCTCCCTCAGGCGGCGGTGGCGGTCTCCGGCACGGGCTCCTCCTCGCGGGCCGCCTTGGCGGCCTTACGCTTCAGCCACACCGTGCTGCCCAGCCCGAACAGCAGGGCGATCACCAGCCCCACCCAGGAGAAGCCCTTCAGCCACTTGTCGGCCACCACGCCCAGGTAGTAGATCGCGGCCGTGGTGCCGCCGGCCCACGCGACGCCGCCGAGGACGTTGGCGACGAGGAAGCGCCAGTACGGCATGTGCAGGGCGCCGGCCAGTGGCCCGGCGAGGATGCGCAGCAGCGCGACGAACCGGCCGAAGAACACCGCCCACATGCCGTGGCGGTTGAAGACCTCCTCGGCCTTGGCGATGTGCGCCGGGCCGAAGTGCTTGGGGAAGCGCCGCCCCAGCCGGTCGAACAGCGGCCGCCCGCCCTTGCGGCCGATCACGTAGCCGATGGAGTCGCCCACGATGGCCCCGCCGCTCGCGCACAACCCGAGGACCACCGGGTCGACGACCCCTCGCGACGACAGCAGCGCGGCGCTGACCAGCACGATCTCCCCGGGCAGCGGAATGCCCAGGCTCTCCAGCCCGATGATGGCGCCCACGAGCACATAGACCCAGACGGACGGTATGGTCTGCAGCCACTCGTCGACGTGCATCTCACTCCTCAGTGCGGAAAGCTTCCCCCATTCTGCCGCCGCCCCGGCGATGCGGCATCCGCCGTGAGGACCAGAGAAGACCGTGTCGTGTGCGACCGGAGGATGATCAGTCGCGCATCGCCGCGCGTACGGCCTCGCGCATCGCGACGTGGACGGCGGCGTTGCGCGCCCGGTCGGTCCGCGCCTCCACCAGGCGCAGGCCGTCCCCCTTGAGGGCCTTGGACAGCTCCTCCGTCTCCTGCACCACCGTGTACGGCAGGCCGCTCGCGGCGGCCAGGTAGCCGAGGTCCACCCCGTGCGGCGTGCCGAAGACCCGTTCGAACGGATCCTCCAGCGCGGCCTGCGGCAGCAGCGAGAAGATCCCGCCGCCGTCGTTGTTCACCACCACCAGGCACAGGTCGGGCCGGGGTTCGCGCGGGCCGAGGATCAGTCCGTTCTGGTCGTGCAGCAGCGTGAGGTCGCCGATCAGCGCGTACGCCGGGCCGTTGTGCGCGAGCGCGGCCCCGACGGCGGTGGAGACCAGGCCGTCGATGCCCGAGGCTCCCCGGTTGGCCATCAGCCGCAGTCCCCTGCGGGGCCGCATGGCCTGGTCGAGGTCCCTGATCGGCATGGACGACCCGCAGAACAGCAGCGACCCGTTGGGCAGCACCTCGGCGAGGTCCCTGGCCAGCCGCGGCTCGGTCAGCCCGGAGGAGTCGAGCACGGCGTCGATCGCCTCGCGGGCCACGTGGTCGGCGTGCCGCCAGGAGCGCAGCCAGGCGTCGCCGCCCGCGGCGATCGGGATCTCCACGGCCTGCGCGACCTGGGTGGCCGACCGGGTCGGGTCGGGCCAGCGGGTGAGGTCGGGGGCCACCACGATGTGCTCCTCGGCCCGCCGCAGCCACGACAGCAGCGGGCGCGACAGCCCAGGGCGGCCGAGGGTGACCACCACGTCCGGCCGGTGGGCGTCGGCGAACTCCTGGTCGCCCAGCAGGAAGTGGTAGGCCGAGACGGCGTGGTCGCCGTACCGGCCGCCGCCGTTGGGCTCCGACAGCACCGGCCAGCCCGCCATGCCCGCGGCGGCGACGTAGCGCCGCACGTTGGCCGCGCCGTCGCCGACGACCAGCACCCCGCGCCGGGTCGGCGGGATGTGCAGGGCGGCGGACGGAGGCGCGACCCGCGCCCGGAACCACGAGCCGGAGGCGTCCCCGTCGAGGGACTCGCACCACGACGCGTCGCCGTCGGGGATCAGCGGCTCGCGGAAGGCCACGTTGAGGTGGACCGGCCCGGGGTCGGGCGGCCCGGCGGCCCGCTGGCAGGCCCGGCACACCAGCGACCGCCAGTAGGCCACCTGGCCGGGGCGGTCCTCGGGGACGCCGACCTCGGCGAACCAGCGCACCGCCGATCCGTACAGCTTGATCTGGTCGATCGTCTGGTTCGCGCCGGTGCCGCGCAGTTCGGGCGGGCGGTCTGCGGTCAGCACGAGCAGCGGCACGCCTGACTCGGACGCCTCGATGACGGCGGGGTGGAAGTTCGCCGCCGCCGTGCCCGAGGTGCAGACCAGCGCCACCGGCCGCTCGGACCGCTTGGCCAGGCCGAGCGCGACGAAGGAGGCCGAGCGCTCGTCGACGCGCACGTGCAGCCGCACCCGCGAGTCGGCGTGCGCGGCGAGCGCCAGCGGCGCGGACCGGGAGCCGGGGGCGAGCACCACGTCGGTGACCCCGCAGCGCACCAGTTCGTCGATCAGCACGGTCGCGAGGGCGGTCGCCGGGTTCACCGCCGCGCCTCCCGAACGCCCCGGCCGGCCCGGTTCGTGTCCAACCGCCCGTCTCCTCCCGTTCCCGAAGCCGTCAGCGTACGACACAACGGGGCAAACCCCGTCACACCACGCCCTATGGCCGGCGGGGGAACTTCCCGAAGTCAGGCTTGCGCTTCTCCTTGAACGCGTCGCGGCCCTCCTGGGCCTCCTCGCTCATGTAGTAGAGGAGCGTGGCGTCGCCGGCGAACTGCTGCATGCCGGCCGCGCCGTCGGTCACCGCGTTGAGCGCGCCCTTCAGCATGCGCAGCGCGAGGGGAGACTTCTCCAGCAGCTCGCGGGCCCACTGGACGGTCTCCTCCTCCAGCCGCTCCAGGGGGACGACGGCGTTGACCAGGCCCCACTGGAGGGCGGTCTCGGCGTCGTACTGCCGGCACAGGTACCAGATCTCGCGGGCCCGCTTCAGGCCCACGGTCTCGGCCAGCAGCCAGGAGCCGTACCCGCCGTCGAACGAGCCGACCTTCGGGCCGGTCTGGCCGAACCTCGCGTTGTCGGCGGCGATCGTCAGGTCGCAGCACACGTGCAGGACGTGGCCGCCGCCGATGGCGTAGCCCGCCACCATCGCGATGACCGGCTTGGGGCAGCGCCGGATCTGCACCTGCAGGTCCAGGACGTTGAGCCGCCCGACGCCGTGGGTCTTGTCGTCCACGTAGCCGTCGTCGCCGCGGATCTTCTGGTCGCCGCCCGAGCAGAACGCCTGGTCGCCGGCGCCGGTGAAGATGATCACACCGACCTCGGTGTCCTCCTGCGCCCGGTTGAAGGCGTCGCGGAGCTCGAACAGAGTCGTCGGCCGGAAGGCGTTGCGCCGCTCGGGGCGGTTGATAGTGATCTTCGCCATCCCCTCCGCGGTCTCGTAGAAGATGTCCTCGTACTCGCCCGACCGCTTCCAGTCGACCCCGCTCGTCACACCCGCTCCTTCGTCGTCACCGGTACGTCGTCACCAGCAGGCGGTCGCCTCCCGCCACCGCGCCGGGACTAACCTTACGACCGTGCTCAGCCGTCCAGGACATCGCCCGGTTCACGCCCTCGTCCTGCCGGCCGGTCCCGCCCTGTACGACGCGGTGCGGCGGGCCCTGACCGGCGACGGGCCGGCCGTGCTGCCGCTCTCCCCCGACCTGCCGCGGCCCGCGCTGGAGGCGGCGCTCGCCGCGATGCGCCCCACCCACGTGGTGACCCCCGACGGCGTACGGCGTGAGCCGGACGGCGTGCCGTCGGACGCGGCGCTGATCATCGCGACGTCCGGCTCCACCGGCGCGCCCAAGGGCGTCGAGCTGACGGCGGACGCGCTGTTCGCGTCGGCCCGCGCCTCGCTGGCCCGGCTCGGGGCCGGGGAGGGCGACCGCTGGCTGTGCTGCCTGCCGCCCTCGCACATCTCGGGGGCGCAGGTGCTCGTCCGGTCGCTGCTGTGCGGCGCCGAGCCGATCGTCCACCCGCGCTTCTCCCCCGCCGCGGTGGCCGCGAGCGGCGCTGACCACGTCTCCCTCGTCCCCACGCAACTGCGGCGGATGCTCGACTCCGGGGCGGACGTCGCGGCCTTCCGCACGATCCTGCTCGGCGGGGCCGCCGCCCCCTCCGGCCTGCTGGCCGAGGCCCGCGCCGCCGGCGCCCGGATCGTCACGACGTACGGCATGAGCGAGACGAGCGGCGGGTGCGTGTACGACGGCGTGCCGCTGGACGGCGTGCACGTCGCGATCGGCGGCGACGGGCGGGTGCGGATCGCGGGCCCGGTGCTGCTGTCGGGCTACCGTCTCCGCGACGAGCCGCATCTCGACGGCGGCTGGTTCGTCACCTCCGACCTCGGCTCCGTCGAGGACGGGCGGCTCACGGTGCTGGGCCGTGCCGACGATGTGATCAACACCGGTGGCCGGAAGGTCGTGGCCGGCGCGGTCGCGGAGGTCCTCTCCGGGCACCCGGCCGTACGGGACGTGGTCGTGGTGGGCAGGCCCGACCCCGAATGGGGCGAGATCGTGGTGGCGGTCGTGACCGGGAGGACCGGGCTGAAGGTCGGGCTGGACGACCTGCGGGCCTTCGCCAAGGAGCGGCTGCCCGCCTACGCCGCGCCACGCGCGGTCGAGCTGGTGCCCCGGATTCCCCTGCTGCCGAACGGCAAACCGGATATGGTCGCTCTCAGGAACCGGAACCGCGACTGACCTTTGTGCGTCATACAAGCAGGGGCGTCGACCGAGAGCAGGGGAAGGGGGACGCCGCATGGGACCGATCCGGCTCACACCGGCCCACAAGATGATGGCCTCCGCCGTCCTCGTGAGCCTCGTCATCCTGGGCGGAGCCTCCGTGACCGCCGCCGCGTTCGCCGCCCGGCTGGACAAGGTCGCGCAGAACGCCCCCGCCGCCAAGCTCGGCCCCGCCCCCACCGAAGATCCCCAGGACCCCTCCGTGGTGTCCAGGGTCCTCACCGACGACCCGGAACAGGTCGGTGGCTACTGGACGCCGGAGCGTCTGGAGGACGCGAGCCCGATGCCGGTGCCCGAGCTCAGCATCAACATCGTCACGCCCAACGACTGAGGAAACGGCCCGCACGCCGAATCGGAAGACCTGCCCTACGGGGTCTGGGAACAAACCGGGCACGAGAGCGTTATTGATACTGGTGCGCTGAGCCGCCGGACGCCGCGCCCCGATCACAAGCATTTGAAACCCCGAATCGACGATGAACTCCGCAAGGAGGAGGTGTCTTCATGCCCCGGACCGCCGTGGCGAACTCGCACGAGCGCGAGGTGACCCCGACGACGCTCGACCGGCTCCTGGAGCGCGGCCGTGCACAGGGCCGCCTTTCCCTGTCGGAGCTGCGCGAGGCCTTCGCAGAGGCCGGCGTGAGCCCCGTGGAGGGCCGCTCCATTCTCCGCGAGCTCACCGAGGCGGGCGTGAACCTGGCCGCCGAGAACGAGCCGGGTCTCACCGCCGGCGCGCGGACGTCCACGCAGACCTCCGGAGAGGCGCCGGGCAGGGCGCCCGCCAGGAAGTCGCGCCGGGCCGCCCAGGCCGCGGCGCAGGCCGCCGGGGACGCACCCGCCCGCGGCGGCGCCGCGAAGAAGCGGACGGCCAAGGCGAGCGCGGCCGACACCACGGCCGGCACCGCCGCCGAGGAGCCCTTCGACGAGGAGGTCACCGGCGCCGAGGCGGAGGCCGAGGCGGCGGACAACGAGCCGCTCGACCTCGACGACACCTCCTCGGTCATGGGCGACTCGGTGCACACCTACCTGAAGTCGATCGGCCGCCGCACGCTGCTCACCGCCGCCCAGGAGGTGGAGCTGGCCAAGCGCATCGAGGCCGGGCTGTACGCCGAGTACAAGCTGGAGACGGCCCTGGAGAGCGGCGACCACCTGCCCGCGCACGTCCGCGAGGACCTGGAGTGGGCCATCGAGGACGGCCGCAGGGCCAAGGACCACATGCTGGAGGCCAACCTCCGGCTGGTGGTCTCGGTGGCCAAGAAGTACACCGACCGGGGCATGGCCCTGCTCGACGTGGTGCAGGAGGGCAACCTCGGCCTGATCCGGGCGGTCGAGAAGTTCGACTACACCAAGGGCTACAAGTTCTCCACGTACGCCATGTGGTGGATCCGGCAGGCCATCCAGCGCGGCTTCGCCGACTCGGCCCGCACCATCCGGCTGCCCGTCCACGTGCTGGAGATGCTGTCGAAGCTGTCCCGCGTGGAGCGTGACATGCACCAGCGGCTCGGCCGGGAGCCCACCCCGGAGGAGCTCGCCGCCGAGCTGGACAAGACGCCCGACCAGATCGAGGAGCTGCTGCGCACCAGCCGGCAGCCGATCAGCCTCGACTCGACCATCGGCGAGGACGGCGAGACCCGCATCGGCGACCTGATCGAGGACGTCGACTCGCCCGAGGCGTCCGAGGTGGTCGACCGGCAGCTGCTGGCCGAGCAGCTCAAGGGCGTGCTCGGCAACCTGTCGCCGCGTGAGGCCAAGATCATGAGCCTGCGGTTCGGCCTGGCCGACGGCAAGCCCCACACGCTGGACGAGATCGGCAAGCACCTGGGCCTGACCCGGGAGCGGATCCGCCAGCTGGAGAAGGAGTCGCTGTCCAAGCTGCGCCACCCGAGCAACACCCGGCCCCTGCTCGACTGGGCCAGCTGATCAGGTTACTCGTACGGCCCGCGCCCCTCGGGGGTGCGGGCCGTACGGCTTTCTCAGGAGCGGGCGGTCAGCCGCGGGCGGAGGCGAGGCCCCCGCGCACGTCCCGCGGGGTCAGGCGGGCGGGGTCGCCCGTCCGGCCGGCGCGGGGCACCCGGGGGATGCCGCTGAGCCGGTGCGCCTCGCGCATCGTGCGCAGGCGGTTCACCTCGTCGGTCCAGAGCGCGCCGTCGGGCGTCGCCCGTCCCTTGCGCCGCGCGATCCTGCTGTCGTAGGACTTCACCCCGAAGGTGGCGCGCTGCCCCGCCTCGGCGGCGCGCAGCGCCTCGGTCAGCGCGGTGTCCAGGCCCAGGGCCGCCTCGCGGAGCACGGGCAGCGGCGCCCCGGCCGCCTTCGCCTCCTGGAACCGCCGCTGCGCCACCCGGATCTTCTCCAGCACGTCGCCGAAGTTCCGCCGGATCTCCAGATCCGCGTGGTAGCGGACCTCCGCCTCCCGGCTCACCCGCGGACGGAAAAACGCCATCGTCGACCCCTTAGGTATCCAACGTGTGCAGTCAAGTCATGCACTCGGTAGCGTACGCGGTCCGCGCGAGGCCTCGTACCGCAGGGTGCGCCGCCCTTTACGAAGTAAGGAGAGCTGTGGCAGCATGATCGCCATGCCTGCCAAGCGACCACCCGTGCCGCTGTCCCGGGAACGGATCATCGACGCCGCCCTGCACATCGCCGACGGCCAGGGCCTGCGCCGGCTGACCATGCGCCGGCTCGGCGACGCCCTCCAGGTGGAGGCGATGGCCATCTACCACCACCTGCCCCGGGGCAAGGAGGCGCTGATGGACGCGCTCGCCGAGCACGTGACGACCGTACGCGTCGACCCGGCCGAGGCGCCGGGCTGGCCGGACAGGGCCCGCGCCTGGGCCCGGGCGAGCCGCGCCGCGCTGCTCGAACACCCCGGCGTGCTGTCGCTGGCCCTCACCAAGCCGCCGAAGGGCTCGGCCCTGATCGCGATCAGGGAGCAGACCGAGCAACTGGGCGAGGCGGGCGCGCACGACCCGGAGGCGGCGGTGCGGGCGCTGCGGGCGTACGTGTTCGGCAGCGTCGCGGTGGAGGTCCAGCGGTCGGGGTGGGCCGACCCGGACGCGACCGTGCGCGACGCGCGCACCGCCGAGGGCGAGCGCGACTTCGAGCACGGCCTCGACGCGCTGATCAGCGGTCTCGGCGTCCGGCACGGGGGCTGACACCGGAGCTGTGGCCTCCCGGTTACCCGATGGTCGGCGTGTCGAGGTTGGAGCGTTATCTCGAATGGGGCATTCTTGTGTACTAGGTCACATCAGTGTGTGTGAGGCCGCTCGGGGGGTGTGGTCGGGTCCCCAGCCCGACCGGCGGAAATGCCCCGAACGGACTATGTCATGCGGATGGGGCCGAACCGCAGACTGGAGTAGTCCGATGTGTCGTACGTCATACGGCGCGGCGGACGCCCGGCGGAACACACGAACGTAAGACGAACGATAAAGAACACGGGGAGCCCCGGCGATGTGCCCTCATGAACCGGCCTGTCCCACCGCGGACGCGAAGGACCGAGAAGCCGCCCGAACGGTAGCCTGCCACCCCGAGCAGGGCTGGAGCCTGCTCTGCAACGGTGTCGTGCTGTTCGAGGACACCGGCGAGCTGTTGCCGGACGGCGGCGTCATCGCTCCGCACCGCCCCACCGACATGGCCATCAGCGCGGCCTAGGCCTCCTGCTCCAGCAGCCACGGCAGCAGCCACCGCGCCACCTCCTCGCCCACCCGGGCGGGGTTCTTCCTGAACTCGTGCCCCTCCCCCGGGAGGACCACGAGACGTGCGGCGTCCTTCGCGTCCGGCACGCCGAACGGATCCCGATCCCCGCTGACCACGAGCACGGGGGTCCCGGCCTGCCGCAGCTCGTCCGCCCGCGACCGATCAGGTTTCCCCGGCGGGTGCAGCGGGAAGGCGAGCGCCACCACCGCCCCGGCCCCCGCCTCGTGTGCCGTACGGCAGGCGACCCGTGCGCCGTTGCTCCGTCCGCCCTGGACGAGCGGCAGGCCCGGGTGACGGGCCCGCAGCGCGGCGACGACGGCCAGCCACGCCTCGTCCTGTTTCACGGCCGATCCCGGCGCCCGGGCGCCGCGCAGCCGGAACGGCTGGACCACCCGTGCGACCGTCACCCCCGCCGGCAGCACGGCGTCCCGTACGGCGAGCAGGTCGGGGGCGTCCACCCCGCCGCCGGACCCGTGCGTGAGCACCAGCAGCAGCCGGGCGCCGGGGGCCTCCTCCACCTCGGCCAGCGCGGGGCCGTGCGGGGTCTCGATCTCCAGCGCGACTCCCATGCCGGTGACCGTATCGGCTCCGTCCCCGGCAGGAGGTGCGGACCCTCCGTTCGGAGGATGGCAGGGCTCGCGAGTATGGGCCAGAATGTCATGGTGCCGGAGATCGCATCGCAACCGCCCGCCGCCGGGCAGGGCTATAGGCCGCCGCCGCAGGCGGGGACGCAGACGACCCGGGAGGACCTGCGCGCCGTCATCGCGGCCCGCCGGGACCTCGGCCCGGAGTACGAGGACGCGCTCGTCGACTCGTTCCTCGACAAGCTCGACGTGGAGATCGCCGCGCGGGTGCGGAACGAGGTCGCCGCGCACATCGGGCACCAGCCGCTTCCCGGGAGGCGCCCGAAGGACAGCGCGGTGGGCGTGGCCCTGGGCTCGCTCGGCATCGGCATCCCGCTGACCGGGATCGCGGCGGGCACCTCAGGCGGGCCGGGGCTCCTGCTCGCCTGGGGCGGGATCGTCGCCGTCAACCTGGCGTACGCGCTGAGCCGCCGCACCCAACGCTGACCGACGGGGGCCGGCCGGCGGACCGCCGGCCGTTCGGTCCCCGATCAGGCCTCGACGCTCTCCATGACCGGGCGGACGTCCCGGCCGAGGCGCAGCCGCACCTGCTCGGCGAGCGCCCGGTCGGGGTGGTCGAGGCCGTAGCGCCACACGGTCCCGGCGTCGGCGTCGCGCCCCCGCAGGGGCAGCGTCCGGGCCAGCAGCTCGATCGCCAGCGCGCCGGTCTCGGCGTCCGGGCCCTCCCCGCGGCCCTCCTCCACCGCGCCGGCGAACTGGGCGCAGGCCATCTCCAGGTGCGCGATGCCGAGCAGCACGCGCAGGCGCGCCCGGTCGGCCACGGCGGGCACCGACAGCGCCTCCAGCAGCACGTCCGCCGCCCGTTCCGGCTCTCCCTCGGCGAGCAGCCGCTCCGCCATGTGCTCCACGACGGCCGACAGGCCCGCCGCGGCCTCGGCGCGGTCGGGTGCCTCCTCGTCCGCGGCGACTTCCGCGAAGATCGACGCCGCGGCGTCGAGGTCGCCCGTCTCGGAGAGCCGGTGCGCCTGGTCGAGCCGGTCGGGCCGCCCGGGGTCGATGGCCGTCATGAGGTGGCCTCGCAGAGGTCGCAGGGACAGGAGCGTGCATCCGCGATCTTAACGAGCCCGGCCTCCGGGCGGGGCCGACATACGCAACCGGTCAGTCCTCGTACGCCTCCATGGGCGGGCAGGAGCAGACGAGGTTGCGGTCGCCGTACGCCTGGTCGATGCGGCGCACCGGCGGCCAGTACTTGTCGTCGCGCAGGCCCGGTACCGGGTAGGCGGCGACGGCCCGCGAGTAGGGGTGGGCCCACTCGTCGGCGGTGAGGCACTCGGCAGTGTGCGGCGCGTTGCGCAGCGGGTTGTCGGCCTTGTCGTACTCGCCCGACGCCACCTTGGCGATCTCGTCCCGGATGGCGATCATCGCGTCGGCGAAGCGGTCGAGTTCGGCCAGGTCCTCGCTCTCGGTCGGCTCGATCATGAGGGTCCCGGCGACGGGGAACGACATCGTGGGCGCGTGGAAGCCGTAGTCGATCAGCCGCTTGGCCACGTCGTCCACCGTGACGCCGGTCTCCTTGGTGATCTGGCGCAGGTCGACGATGCACTCGTGCGCGACCAGGCCGTCCCGGCCGGTGTAGAGGACCGGGTAGTGCGGCGCGAGGCGCCGGGCCAGGTAGTTGGCCGACAGGATCGCCTGCTCGGTGGCCTGCCGTAGGCCGTCGCCGCCCATCATGCGGACGTACGCCCAGGAGATCGGCAGGATGCCCGCCGAGCCGTACGGCGCGGCCGATACGTGCGCGGGCAGGTGCTCCGCGAGGTGGGCCTTGACCGCGACCGGGCCGACGCCGGGCCCGCCGCCGCCGTGCGGGATGCAGAAGGTCTTGTGCAGGTTCAGGTGCGAGACGTCCGCGCCGAACTCGCCCAGCCGGGCCAGGCCGACCAGCGCGTTGAGGTTGGCCCCGTCCACGTAGACCTGCCCGCCGGCCTCGTGGACCCGCTCGCAGATCTCGACGATCGTCTCCTCGTACACGCCGTGGGTGGACGGGTACGTCACCATGATCGCGGCGAGCGCGTCGCGGTGCTTGTCGATCTTCGCGGCGAGGTCGCCCAGGTCGACGTTGCCACTCTCGTCGCAGGCCACCACGACCACCCGCATGCCGGCCATGACGGCGCTGGCGGCGTTGGTGCCGTGGGCGGACGACGGGATGAGGCAGACGTCGCGGCCAGCCTCGCCCCGGGAGCGGTGGTAGGACCTGATCGCCAGCAGCCCGGCGAACTCGCCCTGCGAGCCGGCGTTCGGCTGGATCGACACCCGGTCGTAGCCGGTGACCTCGGCCAGCCAGCCCTCCAGCGTCGCGATCAGCTCGGCGTACCCCTCGGCCTGCTCCGCCGGCGCGAACGGGTGGATCGCGGCGAACTCCGGCCAGGTGACCGGCTCCATCTCGGTGGTCGCGTTGAGCTTCATCGTGCAGGAGCCCAGCGGGATCATCGAGCGGTCGAGCGCGACGTCCTTGTCCTGCAGCCGCCGCAGGTAACGCAGCATGGCCGTCTCGGACCGGTGGGAGTGGAAGACCGGGTGGGTGAGGAAGCCGGATGTCCGCTGCAGGTGCGCGGGGATCGCGTCGGAGGTCGCCCGGTCGAGGTCCTCGACCACGACCCCCGGCACGCCGAAGGCCTCCCAGACAGCCCGTAGGTGGCCGACGACGGTCTTCTCGTCGCAGGCCACGCCGACGTGGTCGGCGTCCGCCAGGCGGAGGTTGACGCCCCGCTCGGCGGCGGCGGCCACGACGTGCTCCGCCCGGCCCGGCACGCGGGCGAGCACGGTGTCGAAGAACTCGTCGTGGACGATCTCCACGCCCCCCTCGCGCAGCCCGGCGGCGAGGACGGCCGCGTGGCGGTGCGCCCGCTGGGCGATCCGCCGGAGGCCGTCGGGGCCGTGGTAGACGGCGTACATCGAGGCCATGACCGCGAGCAGGACCTGCGCGGTGCAGATGTTGCTGGTGGCCTTCTCCCGCCGGATGTGCTGCTCGCGGGTCTGCAGGGCCAGCCGGTATGCCGTACGGCCGTCGGCGTCCACCGAGACGCCGACCAGGCGGCCCGGCATCTGCCGCTGCAGGCCCTCACGGACCGCCATGTACGCCGCGTGGGGGCCGCCGTAGCCCAGCGGGACGCCGAAGCGCTGGGAGGAGCCGACGGCGATGTCGGCGCCCTGCTCGCCGGGGGGCTCCAGCAGGGTCAGCGCCAGCAGGTCGGCCGACGCGACGAGCAGCGCGCCGGCGGCGTGCGCCCGCTCGGCCAGCGCCCGGAAGGACGCCACCCGGCCGCTCGCGCCCGGATACTGGACGAGGACCCCGAAGCACTCGGGCAGGTCGCCCGCGAGGTCCGACTCCACCAGCGTGATGCCGAGCGGCTCGGCGCGGGTCGCCAGCACGGCCTTGGTCTGCGGCAGCGCGTCCGCGTCGACCACGAAGACGTCCGCCTTGACCTTGCTCGCGCGCCGGGCCAGCGTCATCGCCTCGGCCGCGGCGGTCGCCTCGTCCAGCAGGGACGCGCCGGCGACGTCGAGGCCGGTGAGGTCCGACACGACCGTCTGGAAGTTCAGCAGGGCCTCCAGCCGCCCCTGTGAGATCTCCGGCTGGTACGGCGTGTACGCGGTGTACCAGCCCGGGTTCTCCAGCACGTTGCGGAGGACGACCCCCGGAGTGATCGTGTCGTGGTACCCCAGGCCGATCATCGGGGTCAGCACCCGGTTGCGGGCCGCGAGCGCGCGGAGTTCGGCCAGCGCCTCGGCCTCCCCCGCCGCCTCCGGCAGGTTCAGCGGGCCCCGCGTGCGGATCGCCTCGGGAACGGCCACGGCGAGCAGGTCGGCCGTCGACTCGTAGCCGACGACCTCCAGCATGCGGGCACGGCCGGCGTCCGAAGGACCGATGTGACGGGTCGCGAAGGGCGGGGCGGAAAGATCCTGAAGCGTCGAGCGGTCGGTCATGACAGGGGCCTCCTGGGCGGGTCGAGACCTGCGGCGGCCGCCTCGCGCCCGTGAGCGCGACCGGCCGTGATGCGGTCTCCCCCTCTGTCATCGGACCTGAGAGCTTCACCGGGCCGCCCGGCCCGGCTTTCCCCTTCGGTGAGGCGCCGCCTGGCGGGCGGGCCTGCTTTTCAGAGTCGCCTCGTCCGTGCGGTACGGATGCCTGAGAGTTTCCGGGGAGGTTTGCTCCTTCGGCGCCCCTGCAACTTCAGGGGTCTCTCCCGCACGAGGTCGTCGGCCGTGTCCACTCTACCCGGTTACTTCCTCTGTACCCGTTTCTCAGCCGATCTTACGGGCCTTCCTGCGGCGGGCCAGCTCGTCGGCCGGATGATCCCCCTCCGCATCCGGAGCGGACTCCGCGCGCTCACCGGGCAGTTCCGCCAGGGACCCCTCCACCTCGCGCCAGACCCGCCCGAGCGCGATGCCGAACACGCCCTGGCCGCCCTGCAGCAGGTCGATCACCTCGTCGGCGCTGGTGCACTCGTAGACGCTCACGCCATCGCTCATCAGGGTGATCTGGGCCAGGTCGTTGACGCCCCGGTCGCGCAGGTGCCGTACGGCGGTGCGGATCTGCTGGAGCGAGACCCCCGTGTCGAGGAGACGTTTGACGACCTTCAGGACGAGGATGTCGCGGAAGCTGTAGAGTCGCTGCGACCCGGACCCCTGAGCTGCTCTTATGGTCGGGAGCACCAGTTCGGTCCGGGCCCAGTAGTCGAGCTGCCGGTAGGTGATCCCGGCCGCCGCGCACGCCGTCGGGCCACGGTAACCGATGTTCTCGGGCAGCGCCGTCGGCTGCTCGTCGAACAGCAGGCCTTGTTCGCCGGCGCGCTCGCGCGCCTCCCGCCGAACCGGGTCGTGCTGGCCGGCCGACCTACCCTCGCCGCTGCTGACCGCCACTGCGGACCTCCGGCTTTCTCTCATCCCACGGTCTGATCTGGGGGTTCGTGAATTACAACCGTGGTTTCCCTTGCACCGTAGGACCGGGGCCATCGTCAGTCAACGACCCCGTCCGGCGCGTCGTGAAGCGTAATTTCCCGAAATGGTGCGGCACGTCAGCCCGCTCGCCCGAAGTCTTCCGGTGTGATTTTGTCCAGGAACTCGCGGAACTTCTCCACTTCGTCTTCCTGGTCGTCGGGCATGCTCACACCCGCCTCCTGGATCACGTCCTCACTCGCGTAGATCGTCGCCCCCGTGCGCAACGCCAGCGCGATCGAGTCCGAAGGGCGGGCGCTCACCTCCACGCCGTTCGAGAACACCAGGTCGGCGAAGAAGATCCCATCGCGGAGCGCGACGATGTTGACGGTGCGCAACCGCACCCCCAACGCCTCAAGCACATCGCGGAACAAGTCGTGGGTGAGCGGCCTCGGCGGGGGTTCCTCCGCCTGAGCCAGCGCGATGGCGGTCGCCTCGGTCATGCCTATCCAGATCGGCAGGTACCGATCACCGCTCGCCTCCTTCAGGAGCACGATCGGCTGGTTTGTGGGCATCTCAACGCGAACCCCCACGACCTCCATCTGCAACACGGGCGGCTCCGTCTCAAGCGTCGCGGCATATCACCAGGCATTCAACGTAACACCCACCAGGGAGCGGATGTGCCGGTCACCGCCCCATCAGCACCCCATTACCGTCCCAGAACGCCGCGAACACTGCCACGCAGCAACGCATTGTGCAGTTCCTGGAGAAGACCGGACATCTCGCGAGCGGTCTCGTCGGCCTCCGCGATCGCCCCCGGCGCCTTCCGGCGCAGCACGGGCGCCACCGCCTGCTCGATCAGGCCGGTCTCCCGCTCCACCAGCGCCCGCACCGCCCTGAGGTGCCGCGCTCGCAGGCCGAACCGCGACAGGGCCCCCACGCTGCGCGCGATCTCCAGCGCCTCGCCGTCGTAGCGGCGCGCGACCGCCGCGACCAGGCCGAAGCTCTCCATCTCGGCCAGGGTCTCCTCGTCGATGCCCGCGGCCTCGATGAGCTCCTCCCTGCTGAGACGCACCGCCGGCGGGCCGTCCGAGACGCTCTGCGGGCGCGCGGCCTGCCCGTCCAGCTGATCCTTGATCACCCGGAGCGGCAGGTACTGGTCACGCTGGGCCCGCAGGATGTACCGCAGGCGCTCCACGTCGTTGTAGGTGAACTTGCGGTAGCCCGAAGGGCTCCGCTGGGGCTCGATCAGCCCCTCACCCTCCAGGAAACGGATCTTGGAGACGGTCACGTCGGGGAACTCGGCCTGCAGCAGGCCGAGGACCTCCCCGATGCTCATGAACGCCCGTACGGCCTGTGCGCTCATGACTGCTCCTC
Organism: Microbispora triticiradicis; assembly: GCA_003260025.2. Lineage (GTDB taxonomy): Bacteria > Actinomycetota > Actinomycetes > Streptosporangiales > Streptosporangiaceae > Microbispora > Microbispora triticiradicis. Next base: position 60,683 of record QFZU02000028.1, read on the forward strand.
CTCACCGATCACAGCCCTCCAGGACCACGCGTGAGGAACACCAGCCGGAACTTGCCGATCTGCACCTCGTCGCCGCCCTGCAAGGGAGACTCCTCGATGCGTTCCCGGTTGACGTAGGTGCCGTTCAGGCTGCCCACGTCGCGGACCGTGAACTGGCCGCCGCGGCGGTAGAACTCGACATGCCTCCTGGACACGGTTACATCGTCCAGGAAAATGTCGCTTTCCGGGTGGCGACCCGCCGTAGTGAGATCGCTGTCGAGCAGAAAACGGCTGCCCGCGTTCGGGCCGCGCATGACCACCAGGAGAGCCGTGCCGGGCGGCATCTGCTCGATCGCCGACCGATCCGGCAGCAGCGTCTGGCCCGTCTCCGCCTCCAGCGCCTCCAGGGAGATCGTCGAGGTGGTATCGGCTGCGACGGGCGCCGGAGCGCTCAGCGGCGAACCGCATCGTGAACAGAAACGGGCATCCTCGGGGTTGGCATGACCGCACTGCGTGCAGTAGACGCTGGGCATCGAACGGCTCGGCCTCTCTCACGACTCTCACGACTTGCTCGGGACTGGCTCACTGCTGGGGACTGCTCAACTGCTCGGGTCCGGCTCGAACTGCGAATGCCGCAACTTACGCTGATCAGGCACAAAGGTCAAGAAGCGCGGCCGGGCGTGGACTGACCAACGCTACAGCCCACGGAGGTTCAAGGTCCATCCCGACACATGCATCCCCAGCATCCCATCCTGATCACGAAAGAGGGAGACGAGGGTCAGCAGGAGCCGGCGGCCTGCTCGACCACGTGGGCCCAGCGTTCCAGGAGGGCCTGCGCGCCGTCCACGTCGTGCCCCTCGGCCCACAGGTGGGTGACGGCCTCGGCGGGGTCGGGCAGCACGAGCGCCCAGCTTCCGTCCTCCTCCACGACGCGGACGCCGTCGGTGGTGTCCAGGCGGTGGCCCTCGGCGGCCTCGACGACCGAGCGCATCACGGCCCCCTTGTGCGCCCACGGCGTCGGCACGGTCCGCTTCAGCAGCCGGGCCTCGGGGATGCGGGCGTCGATCTGGCTGAGCGACAGCCGGGTGCGCGCGACCAGGCCGAGCAGACGTAGGAAGACGGCCAGGCCGTCCAGGGTCGGCCCGAACTCCGGGACGATGAAGCCGCCCCGCCCGTCGCCCGCGAAGATCGTGTCAGGGTGCCGGGCCGCCCGGGTCAGCGTGTCGAGGCTGGTGGCCGTCCAGTCGACCTGCACACCGTGGAAGCGGCACACCATCTCCGCCACCCTGGTCGTGGTCACCGGCAGCGCCACCCGGCCGCCGCGGCGCTCGGCCGCGACCAGGTCGAGCACGACGAGCAGCGCCCGCTCCTCGCTGATGAGCTGACCCATCTCGTCCACCAGCGAGACCCGCTCCCCCACCGGGTCGAACCGTACGCCGAAGGCGGCCCGCGCGGAGGCGACCAGGTCCGCCAGGCGCTGCAGGTCGCGGCGGCGCTCGGCGAGGGTCTCGGTGGGCGAGGCGTCGTCGAGGCGGTTGTTCACGGTCAGCACGTCGACCCCGGCCCGGCCGAGCAGGCTGGGCAGCACGAGCGAGGACGTGCCCCCGGCGCAGTCGACCACGACCTTCATCTCGGCGTCCTTCACGCCGTACATGTCGACGCAGGCCAGCAGTTCCCTGGCGTAGGTGTCGACGGCCCTGGCCGGGAACGTCAGCTCGGCGATCTCGCCGGGGAAGGCCCGGCGGTACTCCTGCCGGGTGAAGACCCGCTCCAGCTTGCGCTGCGCCGCCTGCGACAGGTCCGAGCCCGTCTCGTCCATGAACACGATGTCCACGCTCTGCGGGTCGCCCGCGGTCGTGCGCAGGAAGATGCCGCCCCTGACGTTCTCCCGGGAGGTGTTGAACCGGGCCACCGGCAGGGCGGCGGCCTCCAGGTCGACGACGTTGATCGCGCTGGAGTTCAGCGCGCTGATCACCGCGCGCTTCAGCGCCCGCGCCGCGCGTGAGGCGTCGCGGGCGGTGACCACCGTGTCGCCCTTCTTCAGGGTCGTGGCGTACGCGCTGGCCAGCCGTACGCACAACTCAGGGGTGATCTCCACGTTGACCAGGCCGGAGACGCCCCGGGGGCCGAACAGGCTGCGCTGGCCGCGCGACTCCCAGATCACGCTGGTGTTGACGACCGTGCCCGCCTCGATCGTCTTGAACGGGTAGATCTTCACCCCCGAGGAGACGTACGCCTCGGCCTCGATGACGCACTCGTCGCCGACGACGGCGTTCTCCTCGATCCGGGCGCCGGTCATGACGTCGGTGTTCTTGCCGATCACGCAGCCGCGCAGGTGCGCGGCGGGGCCGACGTACACGTTGTCGCTGACCACCGCGCGGTGCAGGAAGGCGCCCTCCTTGACCACCGCGTTGCTGCCGAGCACGGTGTACTCCCGCAGCTCGGCCCCGGCCTCGACCTTGGCGTAGTCGCCGATGTAGAGGGGCCCCTTGAGCACCGCCTCGGGGTCGACGGAGGCGCCCTCGGCGGCCCACACGCCCGGGGCCAGCTCGAAGGCGTCGAAGTCGACCTTGACCTTGCCCTCCAGCACGTCGGCCTGCGCCTTGAGGTAGCTCTCGTGGGTGCCGACGTCCTCCCAGTAGCCCTCGGCGACGTAGCCGAACAGCCGGCAGCCCCGCTCCAGCAGGCGGGGGAAGATGTCGGACGACCAGTCGACCGGCTGGCCCGGGGCGATCTCGTCGAGGACCGACGGCTCCATGATGTAGACGCCGGTGTTGACCGTGTCGGAGAACACCTGCCCCCAGGTCGGCTTCTCCAGGAAGCGCTGGATGCGGCCGTTCTCGTCGACGATGATGATCCCGAACTCCAGCGGGTTGGGCACGCGCTTGAGCCCGATCGTGACCAGCGCCCGGTTCTCCCGGTGGAAGCGGAGCATGTCGGTCAGGTCGATGTCGGTGAGCGCGTCGCCCGAGATGACCAGGAACCGGTCCTCGCGGAGCTTGTCGGCGGCGTTCTTCACGCTGCCCGCCGTGCCGAGGGGGACGTCCTCCGTGGCGTAGTGGAGGGTCACGCCGAGCTCGTCGCCGTCACCGAAGTAGTTGCGGATGAGCGCGGCCAGGAACTGCACGGTCACCACGACCTCGGTGTACCCGTGCCGCCTGAGCAGCCGCAGCACGTGCTCCATGATCGGCCGGTTGATGATGGGCAGCAGGGGCTTGGGCTGGTTGGCGGTCATCGGCCGCAGCCGTGTCCCCTCCCCGCCCGCCATGACGACGGCCTTCACGGGTCACCCCTTCGTTAGCTGGCGCACCTGTACGACATACAACACCCCCGCCCACCAATACAGACCAGTTCCCCAGATGGCGAAGGCCCATCCGAAGATCGCGCTAATCTCGGCGTACCAGCCCTCGTGGGAGGCGAGGAACAGCAGCGGGAACGCGTACATGAGGGCGGCGGTGCCGGCCTTGCCGAGGAAGTGGACGGGCAGGGCGGGGCCGTATCCGTGCCGCCGCAGGACGGGCGGCATCCACAGCAGCAGGATGTCGCGCAGCGGCACCGCGAGCGCCAGCCACCAGGGGATGACGCCCCGGATGACCAGGCCGACCAGCGTGGCGAGGATGTAGAGCCGGTCCGCGAGCGGGTCGATGAGGCGGCCGAGCCTGCTGATCTGGTTCCACGCGCGGGCGAGTTTGCCGTCGAGCCAGTCGCTGAAGCCTGCGAGCATCAGCAGCGCGACGGCCCATCCGTCGGCCCGGGGCCCCAGCACGAGCCAGAGGAAGACGGGGACGCCGAGCAGCCGCAGGGCGCTCAGCAGGTTGGGAACCGTCCAGATCCGGTCCTCGGCAGCGTTCACGCCCCAGACCCTACATGCCGGGATCCCGGCCGTTCCGCGGAGCGGCGGCCACGGCGGAGGCCGTCTGCGCGGCGACGAGCCGGGTGTAGCGCCCGCCCAGGGCCAGCAGCTCCTCGTGGGTGCCCCGCTCCACCACAGTGCCCCGCTCGACGACCAGGATCAGGTCGGCGTCCCGCACCGTGCTCAGCCGGTGCGCGATCACGATGCGGGTCTGCGTCAGGCGGGACAGCCGCGCCTCGATGCCGGCCTCGGTCGCGCTGTCGAGGTTGCTGGTCGCCTCGTCCAGCAGCAGCACCCTGGGGCGGGGCAGCAGCGCGCGGGCCAGGGCGAGGCGCTGGCGCTGTCCACCCGACAGGCCGCCGCCCTCGACCAGGATCGTCTCGTAGCCCATCGGCATCGCCATGATCTCGTCGTGCAGGCCCGCGATCCGGGCCGCGTCGGCGATCCGGTCCAGGCCGGCCTCGGGGAGGTTGAGCGCGATGTTCTCCCGGATCGTCCCGGTGAACAGCGACGGGTCCTGGGTGACCACGCCGAACTGGCGGCGCAGCGATCGCGGGTTGAGCTCGGCCGCGGGGACGCCGTCGTACCGGATCTCCCCGGCCGTCGGCTGGTACAGGGCGAGCAGGAGGCGGGCGAGCGTGCTCTTGCCCGACCCCGACGGACCGACCAGCGCGACCTTCTGCCCCGGCCGCACGACCAGTGAGACGTCGCGCAGCGTCCACGGGCCGCGCGGGTCGTGCCGGAAGCACACCCCGCGCAGCTCGATGCCGCCGCGTAGCCGCAGCACCTCGATCCCCGTGGACGGCTCGGGCTCGGAGGCGAGGATGTCCGACAGCCGGTCGAAGTGCGCCCCGGCCTGCTGAAGGCTGCGCAGGCTGGTCATCAGCGAACCGATCGGGGTGAGCGCGGCGGTGGCCAGGGCGTTCAGCGCGAGCAGCGTCCCGAGGCTCATCGACCCGTCGAGCACCCGCCACGCGCCCACCCACAGCAGCCCCAGCGGCGCGAGATGGCGCACCGCCCCGAGCGCCGCCTCGACGAGCCCTCGGACGAGCCCTCCCCGCACGTCGGCGTCGAGCTGCCGGGCGAACAGGTCCGACCAGCGCTGCATCGCCCGCGGCTCGGCTCCGGACGCCTTGAGCGTCTCGATGCCCCCGAGGGCCTCCATCAGCCGGCCCTGCGTGACGGCGAGAGCGCCCAGCTCGCGTCTGGTCAGCTCGCCCACCCGGCGGGCGGTGCCGAGCAGGAGGGCGGCCTGCCCTGCCGCGAGCAACGCGAGGAAGGCGCCGAAGGCCGGGTCCCGGGCGAAGACGAGCAGCAGGTAGACCAGAGCCAGCGGCCCGTCGAGCAACGACGAGAGAATCTGCCCGGTCAGCGTCTCGCGCAGGGCGATGACGCTGTTCGACCGGTTCACCAGGTCTCCCTTGCCGCGCACCGCGAAGTACCGGTACGGCAGTGCGACAAGGTGCGACACCAGATTCCGCGTCACCTCGCCGTCGGTGCGCGAGCGGAGCGCGACGAGCAGCACCGAACGCAGGTAGCCCACCGCGAACTGGGTGACCACGGCGGCCAGCACGGCCACGCCGAGGAGGGCGAGAAGCCCGGAGTCCCCGCGCGGGAGGATCCGGTCGACGACGACCTGGAACGCCGTCGCGAGCCCCAGGCCGAGCACCTGGAGCAGCACCGAGGCCGCGAGCACCTGGGTGAGCAGGCCCTTCCTGCGGAACACCAGGGCGCGCAGGAAGTCGCGCCGCCACGCCCGCGCCGCGCCGGACCGCACGCGGCGGAACCCCGGCTCCGGCTCGAACGCCAGCAGCACGCCGGTGAACCCGGCGTCGAACTCGGCGGGCGTGAGCCGCCTGCGTCCCTGGGCGGGGTCCACGATGTCCACGTGATCGGGGGTCCACCGCTCCACCACCACGAAGTGCTGGAAGTCCCAGTGGACGATCGCGGGCATGGGCACCCGCCCGAGGTCGGCCGGCTCCAGCGAGAACGCCCTGGCCTTGAGGCCGAACTCCCGTGCGGCGCGGACGACGGCCAGCGCGCTCAGGCCGTCCCTGCCCACCTGGAGGTGGTCGGTGACCTCCTGCACGGTGGTGCGGTGGCCGTGGAAGGACAGGATCACGGCCAGACAGGCCGCGCCGCACTCGGTCGCCGAGTTCTGCAGGAAGACCGGGACCCGTCTCACCCGCCACCCCTCAGGACCAGAGCGGTGAGAACGGCCAGCCCCGAGGTGAGCACCGCGACCGCGCACCAGAGCAGGACGAGCGCACGGCCGCCGACCTCCTTGACGGCGGCCGGGGCGGACGGCGGGGCGGAATGGCGGCGCAGCGCCTCGGCGCGGAAGATCCGTCCGTTCACCGCGTGCCGGTCCGCGCCGTGGTTCCCCAGAACCATTCGATCTTCGCGGCCCGGCGGCGTTCGTCGATCCACCGGTCGAAGACCCGCCGTTCGACGCGGCGGCGCGTGTCCGCGTCGAGCTCGGCGCCGGCCACGGAGATCACCTTGAGCAGGACGTCCGGGGCGGGCGAGACGACGTCGCCGGGGCGGGCGGTGCCTATTTCGGCCGCGGGCACGTCCTCGACGACCAGCCGGGCGCCGCGCGTCCGCTCCGCCAGCGCGAAGAAGCCGGCTCCGGCGTCGATCTCAGCCGCCGCCCGCCGGGCCGCCTCGGAGCCGGGAAAGGTGAGGCGGGCGACCCGGGCCGTGCCGAACTCCTCCCGGTGCTCCTCGAAGTAGGGCTCGACCCGTCCGGCCGTCACCCGCTCGCGGACGCGGGCGGCGGCCACCTCCCCCGCGACCAGCTCCTGGAGGTCCACCACGGTGAGGGAGCGGCGGTCCATCCACTCGCGCGTCCGTTCCGCGGTGAGCAGTCCCCGGGCGCGCCGGAACGCGTCCACCGCCTCCTGGATCTCGTGGTCGGAGAGCTCCACCGGCGCCTCCTCCAGCTCCGCCTGGACGAGGGCGGCGGCGACGATCCGGTCCACCAGCCGGGCCTCGTCCCACAGGAAGTCGAGCCAGGCGACCGCGTCGACCACCTTGACCCCGACTCCGTCGATCCGCAGCAGCAGCATCTCGCCGGCCCGCTGCACGCCCCGCAGGGGCCAGGGCAGGGCGCGGTCGGGGCTCCAGGACAGCGACACCGTCCCCTCCCCCGGCCGTTTGATCAGAAGGTCGTAGTGGAGTGAGTCGTCGTAGTCCTCCCGCTGCCACAGCAGCCGGAAGCGCACGCCGGGATGGCGCTCCCGCAGCTCACCCAGGCGTTCCTGGGCCTCGGACGGGTCGAGGCCGTCCAGGCCGCGGAGGGTTTCAAGGGCGTCCGGCAACATGCGCGGTCTCCTCTCCGACCGTGCCGTACATCAACAGATCACACAGCGCCGCGCCGATCGGCAGGCCCGTGGCCTTCTCGATCCAGAGCCACTGGCCACTGGGGTTGACTTCGAGGAAGACGTAACGCCCGTCGGGGGTGAGGATGAGATCGATCGCTCCGTAGCGCAGGCCGAGCCGCCGCACGATCCGCAGGCAGCGCTCGGCCACCTCCGGCGGCAGCTCGTGCACCTCGTGGCGGGTGCCGCCCGGGTCGTAGCGGCGCCAGTCGAGCCTCGTGTGATTGCTCTCCTGCGAGTGGATCTCCGCCGCGAAGACGGCCCGCCCCACGACGGTCACCCGCAGTTCGACCCGCTTGGGCACGTACTCCTGGACGACCACCGGGCCGAACCTGATCGCGTCCGCGTACGTCACATCCCGGGTGGACACCGGTTCCGACATCCGGGCCACGCCCTCCCCGTCGGCGCGGGAGCCGGCGGGAACGCCCAGGGGCTTGTTGATGACGCGGCCCTGGTGCCGGTTGTAGAAGTCCAGGAACTCGTCGGGGTCGTTGGTGATCAGCGTGTCCGGCAGCTCGAATCCGAGACGACCGGCCAGGGCCAGCTGTGACGACTTGCGCTGGGCCAGCCTCACCCGTTCCCTGGGCGCGGGGACCATGCGGCAGTCGAGCTGCTCCCACAGGTCCCCGGCGAACACCGCGCACTCCTGCTCCATGTGGGCACGTGCCACCGGGTCGGTGATCTCGGGATGCGCGACGGGAGCCTGAGGACGGCGGAACCACAACGCCGTCAGACGGTCGAGATCAACGTCCGCCTTCTCCGTGCGCAGCCGCCGCCGCACCCGCCCGTCACGGTGGTAGACCGCGTCGAGCACCGCGTGGACCGGATAGCCGGCCGGGTCGAAGACGACCGCTTCCGCCCCTCGCGCGGCCAGCAAACGGGCCACGTGCTCGGCATGGGAGTCTCCGTCGATCGTGAGGATGAGTATTTCGCCGGACATCTCTCGCTCTTCCTGGTCTGGCTTCCCGATCGGGCGCGGGGCGCCGGAAGGACGCCCCGCGCGGTCAAGCGGAAGCGGTCGCTCAGAAGTCGAGGTCCTTGGCGTCGACGGTGCCGTCCGGGGTCATGACCTGGCTCGACCACTCGAACTTCCGGCCGCCGTTGACGAGGCGGAGGTCTCCCTCGTCGAGCTCCGGCCCGGCCGCCGCGATGTCGTCAATTCTGATCTTGGACATTGTGATCCCTCCCGCCGCCCGGGGACGGCGCGTTCTCCGATGTGACGGCACCCGCTCGGGCGCCGGACACAGACGTTAGGAGGGCCTTCTCGACACCCGCTTCGCACGACCTTGGGAACGGCTAAACGGTCGCTTGTGGTCGATCACCGGCAGGGACCGCGGGGACACCTACAGACCGGTGTCCCGGGCGTTCCGCGGATGAGCCACGGGGGTGAAGGCGGCGTCCACCAGCCCGAACCGGTGCGCCATCACCGCCGCCTGCGTGCGGTTGCGCAGGCCCAGCTTCTCGGTGATGGCGGCGACGTGGCTCTTCACGGTCGTGACGCCCACGTGCAGCCGCCCGGCGATCTCGGCGTTGGACAGGCCCACGCCGATCAGCGTCAGCACCTGCGACTCGCGCTCGGTCAGGGCCGCCGGCGGCGGCAGCGCCTGCCGCTCGGCGGCCAGGGCCCGCTCGACGACCCGCCGCAGCACCGACGGCGCGAGCGGGGGCTCTCCCACCGCGGCCCGCCGCACGGCCTCGACCATGTGGGCGGGCGGGTCGTCCTTGACCAGGAAACCGAGCGCGCCCGCGCCCAGCGCGGCGTAGAGGTCCTCGTCCTCGGAGAACGTGGTGAGCACGACGATCCGCGCGGACGGCCGGGCGGCGAGGATCCTGCGGGTGGCCTCCAGCCCGTCGACGCGCGGCATGCGCAGGTCCATCAGCACGACGTCGGGGTGGTGCCGCTCGGCCAGCCGCACGGCCTCGGCTCCGTCGGCGGCCTCGCCGCACACCTCCATGTCCCCGGCCGCCTCCAGCATCATGCGGACGCCGGCCCGTACGAGGGCCTGGTCGTCGGCGACGACGACGCGGATCACGCGAACCTCCCTCTCACGCAGCGGTCGGGCGGGCTCTCACACGCGCCCTGGGGCGGGATGGGCAGCGAGGCGGTCAGCCGCCACCCGCCGTCCCCCGCCGGGCCCGCGGTGACGCGCCCCCCGAAGGCGCGGGCCCGCTCCCGCATGCCCGCGATGCCCTGGCCGTTGGACGGCAGCGCCTCCGGCGGGCGGGCCGGGCCCGGGCCGTTGCGCACTTCCACCTCCAGCGCGCCCTCGCGCGTCCGCACGCCGACCTCGGCCCAGGCGCCGGGCCCCACGTGTTTCAGCACGTTGGTGAGCCCCTCCTGGACGATTCTGGCCGCCGCCGCGCGCAGCACCAGCGGGGCCAGGCACGCCTCGGGCGACTGCCGCAGGTCGACGTGCAGGCCGGCCGCCGACATCCGCGCCACGGCGTCCCGCAGCACGTCGCCGGGGTCGGCGAGCATGTCCGCGAGCGGGAGGTCGTCGCGCAGCGCCTCGGCGGGATCGCGCAGCACGGTGAGCAGGCCGCGCAGGTCCTCCAGGACGCGGTGCCCGGTCTCCCGGATGTCGTCCAGCGCCTCGGCGGCCGGGCCGTCCGCCCCGGCGTACTGGGCCGCGCTCGCCCGCAGGACCATCGCCCCCACATGGTGGGCCACGATGTCGTGGACCTCGCGGGCGATCCGCTCCCGCTCGGCCAGCCGCCCGGCCCTGGCCCGCTCGGCGGCCAGCTCGGCCGCGTGCCTGGCCTGCGCCTGCCGCGCGCCGACGTAGCGGCCGATCGCCACCGGGGCGGTCACCATCGTCATCAGCGCCACCACCCGGAACGGGGTGACGTCGGCCGGGTCGTCCACGGTCACGACGGCGGAGACCGAGCAGGTCAGCGCGTACGCCGCGGCGAGCCACGGCCAGGCGGCGCGGGTCGCGAACACGCCGAGGGCCACCAGGGCGAGCAGTTGCAGGCTGTTGCCGGTCCTCGGGACGTACTGGTCGGCGACGACCAGCGTGAGGCTCTCCAGCAGCAGGACCGCGCCGGGCAGGTGCCGCACGACGCCCAGCGCGAGCCCCGCGAGCATCACCCCCAGCGCGACCGCCCACACCGGCGGCACCCCGCTGTGCCAGTACGGCCAGGTGGTGAGCACCGCCAGCGCCACCCCGCCGCCGGCGAGGAGAAGGTCGAGCAGCGGGGCCGGGTCCTCCCTGCGCCGCCCCTCCTGCGTGCGCAGATAACCGCCGATCAGCACCGGGGCGGCGATCAGGCCGGCCGAGTAGAACCACGTGTTCGCGGTGAGCGCGATGCCGGGGTCGGCGAGGTTCACGGCCGTCGCGACGCAGGCGAGCACGGCCGCCGGCGCCGTCCAGCCCCACCCGCGCCCCCGGGCCAGTACGCCCACCGCGATGGGCAGCAGGATCTGGACGGTGTTGACGGTGAACGCGCCGACCTGGTCGCAGCCCACCAGCAGCACGGCCAGGTAGACGGCCACCGGACCGGGCCATCGGCGCACCAGCCCCATCGGCAGCCCGGCCAGCAGCGCGAGTCCCAGCCCCACCCACACCGGGGCCGGACCGCTCCGGCCCGTCCAGGTTCCCGCGCTGACCAGCACGTCGAGGCCGGTCCCGCTCACCGCGAGGAACACGTCGAGGACCGGGCCACGCGAAAAGGGCCGCCGCATGGGGGAACGCTACCGAACTCCCGGGGCGGTGGCGGTCCTCCGGCCGGAGGACCGCGCCTCCTCCTTCTGGCCGCCCTTCGTGCGCCGACCGGCCGCCAGGTCGGCCCGTACTGCGGGCGGGCGGGGGCGGTGGCGCGCCCTAGCGTGACCGGCATGAACAGTGAGTCAGCGGTTCTCCTCGGTCAGTTCCTGCGCTCCCCGGCCGCCACGGGAGCGGTCGCGCCCAGCTCGCGGCGGTTGTCGCGGGCGGTGTGCGCACCGGTGCCCGAGGGGGGCGAGCCCGTCGTGGTGGAACTCGGACCGGGCACCGGGCCCTTCACCGCCGAGATCCAGCGGCGGCTCGCGGGCCGGGGACGGCATCTGGCCGTCGAGATCAACCCGCTCCTGGCCGGGCGGCTCTCGGCCCGTCACCCGGGAGTCGACCTGGTCGTCGGCAGCGCCGCGGACCTGCCCGCCCTGCTCGCCGAGCGGGGAATGGCCGCGGCCGACGTGATCGTCAGCGGGCTGCCCTGGGCGGCGTTCTCCCCGGGCCACCAGGCCGGGCTGCTGCGCGCGGCGGTCAGCGCACTCGCTCCGGGCGGCGCGTTCACGACCTTCTCCTACGTCCACGCCCGCGCGCTGCCCGCGGCGCTGCGCTTCCGCCGCTCGCTGACGGCCTCATTCGAGGAGGTGGTGGCGGGCCGCACCGTGTGGCGCAACCTGCCGCCCGCCTTCGTCTACCACGCCCGCCGCCCCCGGGCGAGCGCCGTTCTCCGGTGACGGCTCTACAGTGACGGCATGGACTTCACCCTGCCGGAGAGCGCGCAGGCCGTGCGGCGCGGCGTCGCGGACGTCTGCGCGCGGTACGACATGGACTACTGGCAGCGCTGCGAGGCGGAGAAGCGCTGGCCGGAGGAGGTGTGGGCGGAGCTCGCCAAGGGCGGCTGGCTCGGCCTGGCCGTCCCGGAGGAGTACGGCGGGGCGGGCCAGGGCCTGCTCGAACTCGCGGTGGCCACCGAGACCCTGTCGGCCTCGGGCTCGGCCGGGGGCTCGGCGTTCATGTACGTGCTGACGCCGGGGTTCGGGGCGCTGACGCTGGCCAGGCACGGCTCGGCCGAGCAGAGAGCCGCCCTGCTGCCGAAGCTGGCGACGGGCGAGATGGAGACCTGCTTCGCGCTGACCGAGCCCGACGCCGGATCCAACTCGCTGGCGATCTCGACCTTCGCCCGCCGCGACGGCTCGGACTTCGTGGTGAACGGCCAGAAGGTATGGATCACCGGGGTGCAGCGGGCCGCCCGGATGCTGCTGGTCACCCGGACGATCCCGGCGGAGCGGGCCCGGCCCCGCACCGACGGGCTGACGGTGTTCCTGGTCGACGTGCCCGAGGCGGTGCGGGCGGGCAGCCTGACCTACCGGCCCATCCCCAAAATGGGCGCGAACACCACGCCGTCCAACATGGTCTTCATCGACGACCTGCGGCTGCCCGCGTCCAGCGTGCTCGGCGAGGTGGACCGGGGCGTCGCCGTGCTGTGGGACGTGCTGAACCCCGAGCGCATCCTGCTGGCCGCGAGCGCGCTCGGCGCGGCCGAGGTGGCCCTGCGGGTGGGCGTGGACTACGCGAAGCAGCGGGAGGTCTTCGGCCGGCCCATCGGCGCGAACCAGGCCGTCGCGTTCCCGCTGGCGCGGGTCAAGGCCGAGATCGAGCTGGCCAGGCTGATGCTGTACAAGGCGGCCTGGTCCTTCGACAACGGACTGCCCTGCGGCACCGAGGCCAACATCGCCAAGCTGGCCGCCTCGCGGGCCGCGTGGGACGCGGCGGACGCCGCGTTCCAGACCCACGGCGGCATGGCCTACTCGCTGGAGTATCCCGTGGCCCGGCTGCTCGCCGACGCCAGGATCGGCAGGATCGCCCCGGTCACCGAGGAACTGCTGCTGAACCACCTGGCCACCCAGGTTCTCGGCCTGCCGAGAAGCTTCTGAGCGCTCGCGCGCGGGTCAGGCGAACGCCTCCTTGAGGCGCGCCGAGAGGAACTCGCGGCCCTCGACCGCCTGGTCGAAGAACCCGGGGAGGCCGAGGAAGCCGTGCAACGCGCCCTCGAAGGACCGGTGCTCCACCGGCACCCCGGCCTCCGCGAGCGCCCGCGCGTAGGCCGCGCCCTCGTCGCACAGCGGGTCGTACTCGGCCGTGATCACCGTCGCGGGCGCGAGACCCGACTTGTCCGGCAGGTGGAGCGGCGCCAGACGGGGGTCCCGCGGATCGGCGCCGCTCGCGTACTGCTCGACGAACCACCTCATCTCCGCCGCCTCCAGCCCGAACCCCTTCGCGTTCGCCCGGTAGCTGGGCGTGTCGCACGCGACGTCGACGACCGGGTAGATCAGCACCTGGTGGCAGAGATGGAGGCCCGCGTCCCTGGCGAGCCACGCGGCCACGGCCGCGAGGTTGCCGCCGGCGCTGTCGCCGACGACCGCGACCCTGCCGGCGTCGCCGCCGTAGAAGCCGGGCCGGGCGTGTACGTCGCGGACCACCGCGAAGGCGTCGTCGGCCGCCGCCGGGAACGGATCCTCGGGCGCGAGACGGTAGTCCACCGAGACCACGACGGCGCCGGTACGCGCGGCGAGATCCCGCGCGAGAGGGTCGTTGCGCTCGACGCTGCCGAAGACCCAGCCACCGCCGTGGAAGTAGACGAGCACCGGCAGCGGGCGCTCCCCGGGCTCCGGGCGGTAGATCCGGACCGGGACCCCGGCCACCGTCTCGTCCCTGACCACCGGCAGGTCGATCCTCGGCCCGCGCTGCTCGGCCAGCCCGTCCATCGTCCGCATCTCGGCGATCTGCTCGCGGGTGAGGGAGGCGAGATCGGCGCCGAGGTCCGACGGGAACAGCGTGAGGTAGGCCGCGGCCTGGGGATGCAATGCCATGCCCGCAGGGTAATCAGGGGCGGGCGGCGTCCACCAGTGCCTCGATGAGGCGGTTGTCCGCACCGCGCTCGGGGTGCCACTGGACGCCGACGGCGAAACGGTGCCCCTGGAGCTCGACGCCCTCGACGATCTGGTCGTCCGCCCAGGCCACGGCGAGCAGGCCGGTGCCGAGACGCCGTACGGCCCGGCGGTGCGCGCCGGTCACCTCGGCGTGGTCGCCCACCGCCTTGCCCAGCCGGCTGGTCACGCTGATGGTCACGACGTGCTTCGCGGTCTCGTGCCGGTCGTGGCCCACGGCCGCGGGCAGGGAGGTGATCAGCGTGCCGCCCTGCGCCACGTTGAGCACATGCAGGCCGCGCGAGATCCCGAGCAGCGGCAAGTCCGCCTCCACCGCCGCCTGGGCGAGCGCCACCTCGAAGCGGTCGCGGTGCGGCTGCGGCGCGGCGAGCCCGTCGCCGTCGTCCGGCTCCGCGGCGGAGGCCTCGCCGTACAGCGCGGGATCGACGTCGACGCCGCCGGCGAGGATGACGGCGTCCAGGCGGCGCACGTGATCGCCGGCGGACACCGGGCTCAGCGGCGGCAGCAGGACGGGCGCGCCGCCCGCCTTCTCGACCGCGCGCGCGTACGCGTGCGGCGACACCGCGGCCTCACGGACCCACGTCCCCCAGCGCGCGGCCTCGAGGTAGGTGGTGATGCCGACGATCGGACGCGCCATGGCGACTCCTGATGGTTCATGGGCGGGGCAGGGCCCATCATGGCGCAGCTTCTTTCCTTTTTGTCGACTTTTGGATCAGTAACCCCACCAGTCACACCAGTCACAAGGCAAGGATCACGAAAAATAACGAAGCCTTCACAGCTGGTTGCCTTGCCATGAATCGGTTGTGACGCACCGAAGTGAGTGGAACACTCCGCAGTGAGCGACCGGTCGGGCCGGGGCCTCCGGCGCTCGTCACCCGGAGCCGTCAGGGAGGTGGATCGACAGACCGGAGCACACCTCCGGTCCCTAGGGTGGGACACAACCGATGTCGTTGAACGCGCGCCTGATCAAGGAAAGCTTCGCGCTCGTCGAACCCGTCGCGGGGCGGGCCTCCGCGTACTTCTACGGACTGCTGTTCGCGCACCGCCCCAGCCTGCGCGGGATGTTCCCGCCGGACATGGCGGCGCCGCGCGGCCGGCTCTTCGACGTCCTCAGGAGGGTCGTCAGGGAGCTCGACAGCCCCGAGGGACTGACGTCCTATCTCGCCGGGCTGGGCCGCGACCAGCGCAGGTACGGCTTCTCCCCTGAACACCACACGGCCGCCGGCGCCGCCCTGCTCGCGACGATGAGGCGCTTCGCCGCGCGGATCTGGACCGAGGAGACCGAGGCGGCCTGGAGCGAGGCGTACGCCATGGCCTCGCGGATCATGATCGACGCGGCCGCGGCGGAGACCACTCCCCCCTGGTGGCTGGCGGAGGTGACGGGCCACGAGGCGCGCTGCCGCGACATCGCGGTCCTCACGCTCCGCCCGTCGCAGCGGATGGACTTCGTCCCCGGGCAGCACGTCCCGGTGCAGACGGCCAGGTGGCCGCGGGTGTGGCGGCGCTTCTCCATCGCCAACGCCCCCCGCGCGGACGGCACGCTGCGCCTGCACGTGCGGGCCGTGCCCGGCGGCTGGGTGAGCTCGGCCCTGGTCCGCCACACGCGTCCCGGCGACCAGCTGCTGCTCGGCCCGCCCGCGGGCACGATGGCGCCGCCCGAGTCGGACCGGGACCTCCTGTGCGTCGCCGGCGGCACCGGGCTCGCGCCGATCAAGGCCGTCATGGAGCACGTCATCGCCTCCGGCCGCCGCCCCAACATCCACCTGCTGTTCGGGGTGCGGCACGCGGGCGACCTGTACGACATGCCGGACCTGACGCGGCTGGCGGCGGGCTTCCCCTGGCTGCGGGTGCTGCCGGTGGTCTCCGACGACCCCGCCTACCAGGGGCTGCGCGGCCGGCTCCCCGACGTCGTGGACGCGTTCCCCTCCTGGACCGGGCACGAGGTGTACGTCTGCGGCCCGCCCCCCATGGTGGACGCGACCGTACGGCGCCTGCGGCGCTCGGGGGTGCCGCTCGCCCGGATCCACCGCGACGCCGATCCGGAGCGTGACCGCGATCGGAGCGACCCGACCGAAACAGCGGGCACGCCGGACCGATTCCTGGCAGGATTCGAATCGAAAACATGATCGATATCCGGACAGGGAGGACGCATGCCCGCACTACTCGCGATCGGCACCCGAAAAGGATTGTTCCTGGCACACTCCTCGAACGGCGGGCCGTTCGAGGTCGACCCCGTGCGCTTCTCCACCATCGGCGTCCCCTCCGTCGCCGTCGACACGCGCGGGCCGGCGCCCCGGATCCTGGCCGGGATCGAGTACGGCCACTTCGGGCCGTCCGTCCTGTGGTCGGACGACCTCGGCGAGACGTGGCAGGAGGCGGCCACCCCGCCGGTCGCCTTTCCCGAGCGCACCGGGGCCGCGCTGGCCCGGGTGTGGCAGCTCCAGCCGTCGCCGGCCGAGCCGGGGGTGGTGTGGGCGGGCGCCGAGCCGGCCGCGCTGTTCCGCTCGGAGGACGGCGGGGCCACCTACACCCTGGTCGAGGGCCTGTGGGATCACCCCACCCGGCCCCGGTGGCAGCCCGGGGGCGGCGGGCTGTGCCTGCACACCGTGATCCCGCACCCCACCGACCCCGGGCGGCTCGGCGTCGCCGCCTCCGCCGTCGGCTTCTTCCGCAGCGACGACGCCGGGGCCACCTGGCGGCCGTCCAACACCGACATCCGCGCGCCCTTCCTGCCCGAGGGAGCGCAGTATCCCGAGTTCGGGCAGTGCGTGCACAAGGTGGCGCAGCATCCCGCGCGCCCCGAGCGGCTCTATCTCCAGCACCACTTCGGCGTCTACCGGTCTGACGACTTCGGCGGCTCCTGGACGGAGATCGGTTCCGGGCTACCCTCCGACTTCGGGTTCCCGATCGCGGTGCATCCGGACGACCCCGACCGGCTGTACGTCTTCCCGCTGCACGGCGACGTCGACCGCACGCCCGTCGGTCACCGGTGCCGGGTGTTCCGCAGCGACGACGCCGGGGCCACCTGGCAGGGCTTCTCGGAGGGTCTGCCCGAGGGCCCGGCGCACGCCTCCGTCCTCAGGGACGCCATGACCGCCGGTCCCGCCGGGGTGTTCTTCGGCACCCGGGACGGCGAGGTGTACGGCTCCGCCGACGCGGGCGAGACCTGGACGCTGATCGCCCGCCACCTGCCCGACGTCCTGTGCGTGCGGGCCGCCGTGCTGTAGAAGCCGCCTAGGGGCGACTGCTCAGACCTTGCGGTAGCCGGGGATCCAGGCGCCGTCCTCGACCGTGTAGTCGCCGAACAGCGCCGGGGCCTCCGCCCGCATGATCTCCCCGATGCGGTTGAACACGAGGCGGATCTCCTCCTCCGCCCCGGCGGCCGTACGGGACTCGATCGTGTGGCGGAGGGTGCGCACGTTGGCCGTCCAGACCAGGCCCGTCGCGACGCCCTCGGGGGCGAAGCGCCGCATGAACGAGGTGCGGTGCTTCTTCTCCGAGAACGGCACGCCGTCGGCGTCCAGCCCGAAGTGGGCGGACATCCAGTTCTGGAACTCCTCCATCCGGTCGAGCATCTCGGTCGCCCGCTTCATCAGCTCGGCGTCCTCGCGCGCCCACTCGGGGAACCAGAACGGCAGGTCGTTCAGCCGGACGAACCGCAGCGACTCCTGCGAGATCGCCACCCCCGGCCGGTGCCGCACGAGCTCGTGGGTCATCACGCGCGAGACGTTGTGCAGCACGAAGCTGAAGCTGGCGTGCTCCAGGACGCTGCCGTGCGCGCTGGCCAGGATGTTGCGCAGGTACGCCTCCTGGTCGGCGCGGACCCGCACCACGTTGGGGTTGAGCCCCGGCTCGAAGGAGCGGTAGCACAGCCGCCCGGCGAACTCGGCGAGGTCCTGCGCGTCGAAGTCGCCGCGCTCCAGCCGCTCCAGCCAGCTCTCCCCGCCGACCTCCCGCAGGTAGCGGGCCAGCTCGTCGTAGTCGACGGACGGCTTGGCGACGAGGAAAACCTCGGGCTCGACGCTGCGCATTCAGATCCCCGTTGAGTCGGTGCCGGTTGTGACGGGTCCAAGCAAACCAGCTCAGGCCCCACGATCGCGACTCGGGGGTGGGGCGCGAGGGCGTCGCCTTTACGTTGTAGATTCGGTTCAGAGGCGGTAGACGCGGCGGGCGTTGGCCGAGCCGATCATGTGGGCGATCCGGGCCGCGTCGGAGACGCTCCACTCTCCCTCGGCGATCCGGCCGGCCAGCAGCCGGGCCAGCCCGCGGCGGTGATAGAGGGCGGCCAGATAGCACAGCTCGGCTGCGCCGTGGCAGCCGGAGCCGTACATCTGCTTGTGGAACGGCACCAGCTCCAGCAGTTCGCGCAGGATGTGAGCCGAACCCGCCCCGGTGAGCGCCACGGCGAGCCCGGCGTCCACGTAGACGTGCGGGAAGACGCTCGCGAGGTACGCCGCCTGGCGGTGGTGGGGATAGCAGTGCACCAGCACGACCGGCACCCCGAGCGGGGCGAGGGCGCGGACGAACCCCGTGAGCCGCGCCGGATCCGCGTCACCGAAAGCGGCGTCTCCGGAGGCGCCGTCCCCGTGAGCGTCCTCCGAGAAGGCGCAGTGGATCTGGATCGGCAGGCTCCGCTCCCTCGCCACGTCGGCGGCGGCCCACAGCAGGTGCCGGACGAGGACCGGGTCGGCGAGGCGGGCCTTGGGGTCGGCGAGCCTGCGGCCGGCCGCGGCGATCACGCTGCCGCGGGAGGGCCGGGAGAGGTCGGAGCCGGGCCAGCGGCGGTGCGCGGCGACCGTCTTCAGCCCGGCGGCGCGGGCCGCGCGGGCCGCGAGCTCGTCCCGCAGCGCGCCCGCGTAGCCGACGGCGGGCAGGCCCGCCTCGGCGACGTCCCGCTCGACCTCCTCCAGCCGGACGATCTCGTCGGCCACGGCGCCGCCGAGCCGCCCCATCTCGGCGGGCCCGAGCAGGCCGGGCGACTCCGGGCCGGCGTCCACCAGGAAGGCCGAGACGCCGGAGCCGCGCAGCAGCCGCCGGTTCACCTCGGCGGCGCCGAGCTCGGCGCGGCGGGACAGGTACACCGCGGCCGAGGCGTGCGGTTCCAGCCCGAGGACCGGCGCGCACCAGCGCCGGATGGCCGCGCCCGCCGGGGTGTCGAAGTGGGTGGTGCCGGGTGGCGCGGGCGCGCCGCCCTCGGCGACCAGCTGCTCGAACCCCGAACGCGGCGGGTCGTCGCGCCGCACCCCGTGGCAGTGCTGGTCGACCATCGGCGCGAGCAGGGCCGCGCGCACCGCGTCGGGGACGGGCACGGGCAACGGGTCCGCGGGAAGCGGCGGGGCATCGGGTCGCGTCTCCGGCACGGCAGAGGACTCTACGGCTCCCCCGCCGCGCCGGCGCCGCGCAAGGACGGCTCTTTACCCGCCGTCTACCGGGCGCAGAGACGCAGCACGTTGGCGATGATCCTCGCCCCCGCGCGGCCCTCGGTGGTCAGGATCGACTCGGGGTGGAACTGCACGCCGAAGCGCAGGTTCTCGGTGTCCTCGACGGCCATCGCCGCGCCGTCCGGCGTGAACGCCGTGACCCGGAAGCCGGTGACGCCCTGCTCCTTGGCGTGCAGGGAGTGGTAGCGGGCCGCGACGAACTCGCCGGGCAGGCCGTCGAGCAGCGCGCTGTCACCCTCACGGCGGACGCGCCCGCGCTTGCCGTGCTCCGGGTACGGCAGCAGTTCCAGCGTGCCGCCGGCCTGCTCGACCATCGCCTGCAGGCCGAGGCACACCCCGAAGACCGGCAGCCTCCGGGCGTACAGCGCCTCCAGCAGGGCGGCGCAGCCGAAGTCGGACGGCCAGCCGGGGCCGGGCGACAGCACCACGAGCGTGGGCGCGATCTCGTCGAGCTTCTCCATCGGGAAGCCGTGCCGCAGCGTGACCACCGACGCGCCCTGCTGCCGGAAGTAGTCGGCGAGGGTGTTGACGAAGGAGTCCTCGTGGTCGACGAGCAGCACCCGGTGACCCTCCCCCGGCAGGTCCGCGGGGGGCGCCGCCGGGGCGTCCTCCCGCGGGCGGGTGGCCGCGGCGAGCGCGCCGAGCAGGGCGCTGGCCTTGAGCTCGGTCTCCCGCTCCTCGGCCTCGGGGTCGGAGTCGTAGAGCAGCGTGGCCCCGGCGCGCACGGTGGCCACGCCGTCGCGGATCTGCGCGGTGCGCAGGGTCAGGCCGGTGTTCATCGAGCCGTCGAAGCCGATGAAGCCGACGGCGCCGCCGTACCAGCGCCGGGTGGTCTCCTCGTGGTCCTCGATGAACTGCATGGCCCACGTCTTGGGGGCGCCGGTGACGGTGACCGCCCACATGTGGGTGAGGAACGCGTCGAGCGCGTCGAACTCAGGGCGGAGGCGGCCCTCGATGTGGTCGACGGTGTGGATCAGCCGGGAGTACATCTCGATCTGCCGCCGGCCGATCACCCGGACGCTGCCGGGGACGCAGATGCGCGACTTGTCGTTGCGGTCCACGTCCGTGCACATGGTCAGCTCCGACTCCTCCTTCACGCTGGACAGGAGGGTGCGGATCGCCTCGGCGTCCTCGACCGGGTCGGCACCGCGGGCGATGGTGCCGGAGATCGGGCAGGTCTCGATCCGGTCGCCGGTCACCCGCACGTACATCTCGGGCGAGGCGCCGACGAGGTGCTCACCGTCGCCGAGGTTCAGCAGGAACTCGTACGGCGCGGGGTTGGCGGCGCGCAGGGAACGGTAGAAGGCGGCGGGGTCGGTGCAGACCGAGTGGAAGACCTGGCCGGGGACGACCTCGAACAGGTCGCCGCGCTGGAACTTCTCCTTGGCCTCGGCGACGACGCGGGAGTAGGTGCCCCTGACCGGGTCGGGCGGGACCGCGCCGGGCGTGACGAGGGGCGTCGTCTCGCCGGAGCGCTCCATGCCGTGGGTGGAGGCGCCGTCCACGGTGAACTCGTAGCGGTACTCCGTGCTGGTCTCGCGGACCCGGTCGATCACGACGAGCCGGTCCGGGAGGTGGAGCACCAGGTCGCGCTGGTCGCCGGGGCGGGTCAGGCGGTAGCGGATGGGCTCGAACTGGAACGCGAGGTCGTAGCCGAAGGCGCCGTACAGGCCGAGGTGCGGGTCGTCGCCGCGGAAGGCGGCGATGACCTCGCGGATGGCGGTGAAGACGGTGGGCCGGCGGCTGCGCATCTCCTCCGGGAACAGGTCCTCGGACTCGGCGACGTGCACCTCGACGAAGCCGGGCGTCGGCTCCGACACCGGCTTGCCCGCCGCCAGCAGGCAGGAGGCGACGACGGGCAGCACGACCTGGCCGCGCTCGTTGAGCGCCCGCGCGGAGATCCGGCGCCCCCGCGCGACGATCTCCAGGCAGGGGTCGACGTAGCCGAAGGCCCATCGGCTGTAGCGCCCGGGGTAGTCCATGCCGGAGGAGAAGGCTCCGCCGCGCCGCTCGGCGAGCGACGTGACGATCTCCTCCAGCGCCTCCTCGGGCACCTCGCGCACGGCCCGCTCGACCGCGATGCCGCCCGCGGTGGTATATCCGCTGATCTCCACTGTCCACGCCCCTTTTTTCGTATGCCCCGGGGCGGACATACAGAAGGCCGCCACTCACGGGGCGGCCGGTCTCCTCGATGCGAAGAATGCGAAAACGCCGCCAGCTAGCGGCGCCACCACTGGGAGGGTGCAGGAGTTCGCATGGGAAAAGCGTAGCGGCGAGGGCCGCGATCATGCAACGCGACATGGCTGGAAGCACGGCCACCGGATAGATATTCTGTTACTGAGCAGGAAACCCGCTCTCGGCTCCGCCGGGAAGGGAGGTCGGCATGGTCCGGGTGCCGGTGCGGATACCGGTGGGCCGTCGCGCTCCCGCAGGCCCGTACGGGCCGCCCGGTCTGCGGGTCCGGGTCCGCCGCGACGTGCCCGTGCCGATGCCGGACGGCGTGACCCTCCTGGCCGACCACTACGCCCCGGTGGGCGCGGCCCGGCCGCCGACGATCCTGATCCGCACGCCGTACGGGCGGGCCGGGGTGGTCGGCTGGATGTACGGCTGGACCTTCGCCCGGCACGGCTTCCAGGTCCTGCTGCAGAGCTGCCGGGGCGGCTTCGGCTCCGGCGGCGTGCTCGACCCCCTCGTCCACGAGCAGGCGGACGGGCTGGCGACGGTCGAGTGGATGCGGGCGCAGTCGTGGTACGGCGGCTCGTTCGCCATGCACGGGCCCTCCTACCTCGGGTACACGCAGTGGGCCATCGCCGCCGAGACGCCGGACCTGCGGGCGATGTCCGTCCAGGTGACCGCCTCGTGCTTCCGCGACGCGGCGTACGTCGGGGGGTCGTTCGCCCTGGAGTCCACCCTGATCTGGACGACCCTCACCGCCCACCTGGAGGGCAGGCTGGGAGGCGCGGCCGCGCTCATCGCGCCCCGGCGCACGCGGCGGGCCGTGCTGTCGGGCCTGGCGGGCCACTCGCTGCCGGAGCTCGACCTGCTGTCGGCGGGCCGCCCGCTGCCGTTCTTCCGCGACCTGCTGGCCCATCACGGCGAGGCCCTCTGCGCCTACTGGGAGAAGAGGGACTTCTCGGCGTCGGTGGGCCAGGTCGGCGCGGAGATCACGATGACCGGCGGCTGGTACGACGTGTTCCTGCCCTGGCAGCTCAAGGACTACGCGGCGCTGCGGGCGGCCGGGCGGCGGCCGCACCTGACGATCGGGCCGTGGTACCACGCCGACATCCGGCACGGCCGGGCGGCCAACGCCGACGCCCTCGCCTGGTTCCGCGCCCACCTGCTCGGCGACTCGTCGGGGCTGCGCCCGTCCCCCGTCCGGCTGTTCGTCACCGGCGCCGGCGAGTGGCGGGACGAGCCGGACTGGCCGCCGCCGGGCATGCGGCCCGAGCGCTGGCACCTGCAGCCGGGTTCCGCCCTGTCCACCGCGAACCCGGCGGGCGGCGAGCCGGACCGCTACCGCTACGACCCGGCGCACCCCACGCCGGTGATCGGCGGCCCGGTGCTGATCGGCAACTCCGAGCCCAGGGACAACCGGCGGCTGGAGGCCCGGCGGGACGTGCTCGTCTACACCTCCGCCCCGCTCGGCCGGGACACCGAGATGATCGGCCCGGTACGCGCCGAGCTGTTCGTCCGCACCGGCAGGGAGCACACGGACTTCGTCGTGCGGGTGTGCGACGTCCATCCCGGCGGCGCGTCGATGAACGTCTGCGAGGGGGTGCGCCGCCTGACCCCCGCCGACCGCGGCGACGAGGACGGCGTGCGGCGGGTGGAGATCGACCTGTGGCCGATGGGCCACCGGTTCCGCCGCGGGCACCGGATCCGGGTGCAGGTGGCGAGCGGGGCCTATCCGCGCATCGCCCGCAACCCCGGCACCGGGGCGCCTCTCACGGCGGGCAGCCCGATGGTCGCCTCCGACCAGGAGGTGCTGCACGATCCCGCCCATCCCTCCGCGGTGATCCTCCCCGCCGTCGCCCCCGCCTGACCGCCTGACGACGCGCTTGACCGGTTGTCGCTGGGCGCGCCGACACGACCGTTCACCGATCGGTGATCCTCCTGTTACTCCCGCGTCCCTAATCTGCGGCCGAGTAACCGTCCCGCTGATCCCGTGACCGGCCGTCGCGCGGATCTGCCGGGCACGCCTGGTCCGTGTCCGATTGGAGAACGTCTTGACGACTCCTGATCGCAGCGATGGCCGCAGCGACGACCGCAGCCCGCTGAACTGGCTGTTGCCGCTCCCCATCGCGATCCCGCTCCTCCCACCCCTGTTCAACGCCGTGGAACCGCGCCTGTTCGGGATCCCGCTGTTCTACTGGCTGCAACTCGCCTTCATCGTGCTCGGCGTCACCACGACCACCCTCGTCTACCGCGCGACGAGGAGGAGGAACCGGTGAAGACCACCGAGATCGTCATCTTCGCGCTGCTGTTCCTGCTCGTCAGCGGCCTGGGTTTCGTGGCCGCCCGCTGGCGCCGTCCGGGCGACCTCGCCACCCTGAACGAGTGGGGCCTCGGCGGGCGCGGCTTCGGCGGCTGGATCACCTGGTTCCTGGTCGGCGGCGACCTCTACACGGCCTACACGTTCGTGGCCGTGCCCGCCCTGATCTTCGGCGCGGGCGCCATGGGGTTCTACGCCGTGCCGTACACCGTGGTCGTCTATCCCATGGTCATGCTCGTGCTGGTGCGGCTGTGGTCGGTCTCGCACGTGCACAACCTGGTCACCCCGGCCGACTTCGTCCGGCTCCGCTTCGGCTCCCCCACGCTGGCCCTGCTGGTCGCGATCACCGGCATCGTCGCGACGATGCCGTACATCGCGCTGCAGCTCATCGGCATCGAGGCGGTGCTGAAGACGATGGGCGTGACCGGCGACCTGCCGCTGATCATCGCGTTCGCGATCCTCGCGGCCTACACCTACCAGTCCGGGCTGCGGGCCCCCGCGCTGATCGCGTTCGTCAAGGACTCGCTGATCTACCTGGTGATCCTGGTCGCGATCGTCTACATCCCGGCCAAGCTCGGCGGCTGGGCGTCGATCTTCGACGCCGCCAAGGCTAAGTTCGACGCGACCCCCGCGCCCGGCGACGGCATCACTCTCAACGCGAACAACCAGCTTCAGTACGTCACGCTGGCGCTCGGCTCGGCGCTGGCGCTGTTCCTCTATCCCCACAGCGTCACCGGGATCCTCGCCACGCGCGACCGGAACGTGATCAAGCGGAACATGTCGGCCCTGCCGGCCTACAGCCTGCTGCTCGGCCTGATCGCGCTGCTCGGCTACATGGCGATCGCGGCCGGGGTCACGCCGATCGGCAAGGACGGCAACACGATCACGCCGCAGCTGTTCGACAAGCTCTTCCCCGACTGGTTCGCGGGGGTGGCGTTCGCGGCCATCGGCATCGGCGCACTCGTGCCCGCCGCCATCATGTCGATCGCGGCGGCCAACCTGTTCGCCCGCAACATCTACCGTGAGTACCTCAACCGGGACGCCACCCCGGCCCAGGAGGCCAGGGTCAGCAAGATCGCGTCGTTGGTCGTGAAGGTCGGCGCGGTGCTGGTCATCCTGGGCATCGACCCGCAGTTCTCCATCGACCTCCAGCTGATCGGCAGCGTGATCATCCTGCAGACGCTGCCGTCGGTGGGTCTCGGCCTCTACACCCGGTGGTTCCACCGCGGCGGCCTGATCGCCGGCTTGGCCGCGGGCATGACGGCCGGAATGCTGCTGCTCTACAACATCGCCAACCCCGCCACCAAGCACGAGCACTTCGGAGGCTCTGCCTTCCCCCTGGAGAAGCTCGGGTTCGACACCAAGATCACGGTCTACGCCGGGCTCCTCGCGCTGATCGTCAACCTGGTGGTCGCCGTGCTCGGGACCCTCGTGGCCCGCGCGCTCAGGAGCGCCGACGGCCCCGACGGGACCCGGCCGGAGGACTACTTCGCCGACAAGGGCGACCCGCGCGTCCACGAACTGGAGACCACCGCGCCCGCGTCCTGACCGTTCGCGTACGGCTTGTGGCCGGCTTGACGCGGCGGCTCGCCCGCGTGAAGCCGGCCACAAGCACGCGGTGGGACAAAGAGGCATCACCGCGAACAGCAAGGAGACGAGGATGCCTCTCAACACCGACCTGGTGGTCACCGGCGGGCACGTGCTCAGCATGGACCCGGCCGTGCCGGACGGGCCCGCCGACG
Source organism: Microbispora triticiradicis (assembly GCA_003260025.2). Lineage (GTDB taxonomy): Bacteria > Actinomycetota > Actinomycetes > Streptosporangiales > Streptosporangiaceae > Microbispora > Microbispora triticiradicis. The sequence goes on from QFZU02000028.1 coordinate 86,231, forward strand.
TCGTCGTCCGGGACGGCGTGATCGTCTCGGTCGGGCCCGCCGCGGAGACCTCCCCGCGGGCCCGCGTCGTGGACGCCACCGGCTGCGTCGTGCTGCCGGGGCTGATCGACACCCACCGTCACACCTGGCAGTCGGCGCTGCGCCACATCGGCCTGGACTGGAGCCTGACCGACTACCTCGGCGCGGCGTTCCTCGGGCTCGGCCCGAACTTCCGGCCCGAGGACGTCTACGCGGGCACCCTGATCGGCGCGCTCGGCGCGCTGGAGTCCGGGATCACCACCCTGGTCGACTGGTCCCACATCCAGAACACCCCCGAGCACGGCGACGCCGCCGTCGCCGCGCTGCGCGACAGCGGGATCCGGGGCGTGTTCGCGTACGGCTGGCCGCAGACGGACGCGCTGAGCTGGGTGGGCGAGCACAGCGACGCGGAGCTGCCCGCCGACGTCCGCCGGATCAGGGACGTGCTCCACGACGACGCCGCCCGCGTGACGATGGCCCTGGCGGCGCGCGGGCCCGAGATGTCGGCCCCCACCGCCACCCGGCGCGACCTGCTGCTCGCGCGGGAGCTCGGCCTGCGGGTCACCATGCACGTCGGCAGGGCGGGCAGCGTCGGGCACCTGAACGAGGAGGGCCTGCTCGACGAGACGGTCACCCTGGTCCACGCGAGCGCCGTCGGCGACGACGAGCTGAAGCTCGCCGCCGACGCGGGCGCCACCGCGAGCGTGGCGCCGTTCATCGAGACGACCATGCCCGGGCTCGGCTCGCCCGCCACCGGACGCCTCCTGCGGGCGGGCGTCGTCACCGGGCTCGGCGCCGACACCGAGATCGCCACCTCGGGGGACATGTTCACGCAGATGCGGGCCGCGCTGGCCCACCACCGCTTCACCGAGGACGGCGCGCCGCTGACCGCGGGCCGCCTGCTGCGGATGGCCACCGCCGACGGCGCGGCGGTGGCCGGTCTCGGGGCGGTCACCGGCAGCCTCACCCCCGGCAGGCGGGCCGACCTCGTGGTGGTCGACACCGGCACCCCCGCCATGGCCCCGGTGCTCGATCCCCTCGCCTCCGTCGTGCTCGCCGCCCATCCCGGGCTGGTCCGTACGGTGGTGTGCGACGGCGTGCTCGTCAAGCACGACGGAGTGCTCACGGGGCCGGTCGCGCGGGCCCGGGAGGCCGCGGCCGAGAGCCTCGCCCACCTGCGCCGCGCCGTGCCCGGCCTGCTGTGAGCACCGGAGCCCCTCCGCCGGGGCGTGCGGAGGGGCTCCGGGCCGGAGGATCAGCCGGGTGGGAGGTTGCCGTTCTTGGCGACCGGCAGGGCCACCTGGTCGGCACCGAGGAGAGTGGCCTGCTCGGCCGGGAGACCGGCGAGGACGGGGTCGATGTGCCGCAGGCTCAGCGAGACCGAGGTGGGCAGCGCCGGGGTGATCGCGTCGAACTTCTCCAGGTCGATCCACCGCACGATGTCGAGCACCGCGCTCGGGATGCTGTCACCGGCCTTCTGCACGGGGACGCACAGCTGCCGGGCGTAGAGGATCTGCGCTTTGTGCGTGGGAATCTGCGACGTGAGGACGGGATTGAGCTGACGCAGGGACACCGTCTGGTTCAGCGCGGTGTTGGGGGTGATCCCGTAGCACTTGAGGTCGATGTAACGGACGAGCTGCAGCACGTCGGCGGGCGGGATCACGTTGTTCTTCACGACCGGCACGCACAACTGCTGCGGCGTGTTCATGGAGATCTGCGTGCGCGGCAGATTCTGGAACAGCGGATTGAGGTGGCTGAGCACGAGACCCGTGTTCACCGTGATGCCGGAGATCTTGTAGCAGGACAGGTCGATGTACTTGATGAAGTCGATCGCGGGCGACGGCGGCTCCTGCGTGTTCTTCGCGACCGGTACGCACAGTTGCTCACGCTGGCCCAGGGTGACGGTCTCGACCGGCAGGTTCATGAGCACGGGATTGAGGTGCCGCACCGTGAGCTGGACGCCCGGCGGCTGGTAGGCGCTGGTCCGGTAGCACTCGAGGTCGAGGTAGGCGGTCAGGCTCTTCGGCGTCGGCAGCGTGGCGGCGCCGGCGTGCGGCACGCTGAGGAACACCACGGCGAGCGCCGCGAGCACGATCGACGTGAAACGCCGGAACGTCGTTTTTCCGCGTCCAGGAATTCGGATTACGGCTCGGTCCACTGCGGCTCCAGAGATTGGGAGAGGAATTGTTGCCTGGAGTGTGTGCCGCCGTGACCGGTCTTACAATGTCGCCGAAGTCGCGCCGGAAATCCGGGCCGATGAACCGGGAACGCGGCATCTGCCGGTAACACGCCGTTCAGCCGCCGTAAGACGGTTTGCGGCCCGATCAGCCGGAGACGCGGCCGTTCCAGGGTGATCCGCGCCCGGCCGGGAAATTCCGCAGGTGCCCGGCGAGGAACCGGAAATCACGCCGCCGAAATGCCGGTGAAAAGCACGCGGGGAAATGCCGGCCGCGATTCGTTTCGGCCCGCACAATCAGCGGCCGGGCCGCCGGGCCGCCCGGGCGCGGAAAAGGATTGCCCGCCGAACGACCGCTCGTGAAACTTTCAGCGTCGCCCGGCGGTGACGGGGCCGGGGCACCTGGCAGGACATCTCGAAGCCGGCCGGGCCGCACCCGGTTGGGAAAAGGGTTGCCCACCGGGCCTGGGCCAAACCGTGAAACTTTCAGCGCCGCCCCGGCGCGACGAGGCGGAGACGCCCGGCAGGCGCTCCACACCCGTCCGCGCCTGGTCCCGGGATTGACAGATCCTCACGGCGTCATGTTGGCTCCCAGCCACCACCACCAGAACCCGACAGAGGGGCTGTCCGGGCCTTTGTGTTAGCGCTAACACCTTCCTCCGCAGACCTTTGTGATCGATCGCGGCGGTGGATGTCGTCGCTCACCGAGAATCGCCGGCCGCCCCCTCTCGTGACCTCCAGGAGGCCTCATGCCGTCCCCGTCGCTCAGCCGCCGGCAACTGCTGCAGGCGGCCGGTGTCGCCGTAGTCGCGTCCACCGCCGGCGGGGTCGCCGGCGCCTCGGCGGCGGCCGCCGCGGTCGCGCCGGCCCGGCCCGACATCGGCGTCTCGGCGTACCCCTTCGAGCTGGGCCAGGTGCGGCTGACGACGAGCCGCTGGCTGGACAACCAGAACCGCACGCTCTCCTATCTCAAGTTCGTCGACGTCAACCGGCTGCTGTACAACTTCCGGGCCAACCACAGGCTGTCCACCAACGGCGCCGCCTCGAACGGCGGGTGGGACGCCCCGTCGTTCCCGTTCCGCACCCACGTGCAGGGCCACTTCCTCACCGCGTGGGCCCAGGCGTACGCCGTGCTCGGCGACACCACCTGCCGGGACAAGGCCACCACCATGGTCGCCGAACTGGCCAAGTGCCAGGCGAACAACGGCGCCGCCGGGTTCAACGCCGGATACCTGTCCGGCTTCCCCGAGTCGGACTTCACCGCCCTGGAAGCCCGCACGCTGAGCAACGGCAACGTCCCGTACTACTGCGTCCACAAGACGCTGACCGGCCTGCTCGACGTGTGGCGCCTCATCGGCAGCACGCAGGCGCGCGACGTGCTGCTGGCGTTCGCCGGCTGGGTCGACTGGCGGACGAGCAGGCTGAGCAGCAGCCAGATGCAGAACATGCTGGGCACCGAGTTCGGCGGCATGAACGCGGTGCTGACCGACATCTACCAGCAGACGGGCGACGCGCGGTGGCTCACCGTCGCGCAGCGGTTCGACCACGCCGCCGTGTTCAACCCCCTGGCCTCGAACCAGGACCAGCTGAACGGCCTGCACGCCAACACCCAGGTGCCCAAGTGGATCGGCGCGGCCCGGGAGTACAAGGCCACCGGCACGACCCGCTACCGCGACATCGCCGTCAACGCCTGGAACATCACCGTCGGCGCGCACACCTACGCGATCGGCGGCAACAGCCAGGCCGAGCACTTCCGGGCGCCCAACGCGATCGCCGGTTATCTCACCAACGACACCTGCGAGCACTGCAACAGCGTCAACATGCTCAACCTGACCCGCGAGCTGTGGCTGCTCAACCCCGACCGGGTCGCGTACGCGGACTTCTACGAGCAGGCGCTGCTCAACCACGTCATCGGCGCGCAGAACCCGGGCGACAGCCACGGGCACGTCACCTACTTCACCCCGCTCAAGCCGGGCGGCCGCCGCGGGGTGGGCCCGGCGTGGGGCGGCGGCACGTGGAGCACCGACTACAACTCGTTCTGGTGCTGCCAGGGGACGGGGGTGGAGGTCAACACGAGGCTGATGGACTCCATCTACTTCTACAACGGCACCACGCTGACGGTGAACATGTTCATGCCGTCAACGCTGAGCTGGACCCAGCGCGGCATCACGGTCACCCAGACGACGTCGTACCCCGCGAGCGACACCACGACGTTGCAGGTCACCGGCAGCATGAGCGGCTCGTGGTCGATGCGGATCCGCATCCCCGCCTGGACGTCGGGCGCCACGATCAGCGTGAACGGCACGCAGCAGAGCGTGGACACCACGCCCGGCACGTACGCCGTCGTCACCCGGTCGTGGACGTCCGGCGACACCGTCACGGTGCGCCTGCCCATGCGCGTGGTCATGAAGGCCGCCAACGACAACTCGAACGTCGCGGCGGTCACGTACGGTCCTGTCGTGCTGTCCGGCAACTACGGCAACACCTCGCTGACGGCGCTGCCCTCGCTGAACACCGGGTCGATCACCCGGACCAGCACCACGGCGCTCGCCTTCACCGCGACGGCCAACGGCTCGACGGTCAATCTGGGCCCGTTCTACGACGCGCACGGCTACAACTACACGGTCTACTGGAACACCAGCGGGCAGGGCAACGGCGGGACGGGAAGCTACCGGCTGGTCAACGCGGCCAGCGGCCTGGTCCTCGGCATCCAGAACATGTCCACGGCGGACGGCGGTCTCGCGCTGCAGTGGACCGACAACGGCACCGCGGACCACAACTGGGTGATGGTGACCGACGGCAACGCCGTGCGGTTCCGCAACGTCAACAGCGGCAAGGTGCTGGGCGTGGAGAACATGTCCACCACTGACGGCGCCCGCGTCCTGCAGTGGTCCGACAACGGCACCGCCGACCACCGGTGGACTCTGGTCGACAACGGCGACGGAACCTACAAGATCCGCAACGTGAACAGCGGCAAGCTGCTCGCCATCCAGAACAACTCCACCGCCAACGGCGCCCAGGCCGTCCAGGACTCCGACAACGGAACCGCCGACAACCGGTGGCGACTGGTGGCCAACAACTAGAACCCGACCGGCGGGCCGTTGCCGGGGCGTGCGGAACCCCCGGCAACGGCGGCCTGGTGGTCCAGTGGGCCGGCACCGGCGCGCGACCGGCTCCGGCAGTCCGGGCAGGACCCGCGGGGCCACCGGGACGCCACGATCAGGGCGCTGTGATCGTGGCACAATCCCGGCATGCCAGTCATGTTTCGGGTGCTCGGCCCGGTCGAGGCGTACGTCGACGGCGTTCCCGTCGACCTCGGCGGGCCGCGGCCCCGGCTGCTGATGGCGCGCCTGCTGATCGCCGGGGGCGCCACGGTGTCGGTGGACGCGATCCTCGACGACCTGTACGACGGCGCCCCTCCGCCGCGCGCCCTGAGCACCCTGCACAGTTACGTCTCCGTCCTGCGCCGGGTGCTGGAACCGGGGCGCGCGCCCCGCACCCCGTCGTCGGTCCTGATCAGCCGCCCGCCCGGGTACGCCCTCGGCCCGCACGAGGTGGACGCCGAGGAGTTCCTGCGGCTGGCCAGGGCCGGCGAGCCCGAACGCGCGCTCGCCCTCTGGCGCGGCGCGCCGTACGAGGAGTTCGGCGACGTTCCCTGGCTCCGGCCGGAGATCGAGCGGCTGGCGGAGGCCCGCCTGGTGACCCGGGAGCGGCTGCTGGGAGGGCGGGTCGGCGACCCGCACGTGGTGGGCGAGCTGGAGGCCCTGGTGGCCGAGCATCCCCTCCGGGAAGGGCTGTGGGAGCTGCTCGCCCGCACGCTCTACGCGCTCGGACGGCAGGCGGACGCGCTGGAGGCGCTGCGTTCCGCCCGCGCCCGGCTGGCCGGGGAACTCGGCCTCGATCCCGGCCCCGCGCTGCGGCGGCTGGAGGAGGCGATCCTCACCCAGGACCCCGCCCTGGACCGGGCCGCGATCCCTACCCGGACTCTGGTACGACCCGCCGCCGTACGGGCCGATTCGGTCCCCGGCGGCGGGCGCGCGGAGGGGTCTTCGCCGGAGCGGCGGCATGTCGGCCGGGCGAGCCAGCTCGACCGGCTGACCGGCCTGGCGCACGACGTGGCCCGGGGGGTGACCCGGGGGCCGGCACTCGCGGTGATCTCAGGCGAGGCGGGGATCGGCAAGACGTGGCTCGCGGAGGCGTTCGCGGACCGGCTGGCCGCCGACGGCTGGCAGGTCACCTGGGGCCGGTGCCACGAGACGTCGGGCGCCCCCGCCCTGTGGCCCTGGCAGCAGGTCGTCCGGGACCTCGGCGAGCGGGTGCCGCCGGCGGCGGCGTGGGCCACCTCCCTGCGGGTGCTGCTCGGCGGCCCTCTCGGCGGCTCCCCCGGCGGCCCTGTGGGCGGCTCCGCCGCACCGGACGGTCCCCCCGCCGAGGCGGGCGAGGCCCGGTTCCTGCTGCACCAGGCCACGGCGGCGTACCTGGAGACCGTCGCCGCCGACCGCCCGCTCCTCGTCGTGATCGAGGACCTCCAGTGGGCCGACGCGGCCTCACTGGGCCTGCTGTCGGACCTCGCGCCGCTGCTGCGCGGCGCGATCGCGATCGTGGTCACCGTGCGCTCCGGCGAGGGCTCCCCCGCCGTGCACGACACGCTCGGCCTCCTCGGGCGGCACGACGCCCTCCGCCTCCCGCTGGCGGGGCTCGACCCCGCCGCCGTGGCGGAGCTGTCGGGCCTGCGCGACCCGGCGAGCGTCGCGGCGCTCGCCGAGCGCACCCGGGGCAACCCGCTGTTCGTCCGCGAGACCCTCCGCCTGGCCGAGGACCAGGGCCTCGAACGGGCGCTCACCGGAGTGCCCGAAGGGCTGGCCGACGTGCTGCGCCGCCGCCTGCTGAACCTGCCCGCCCCGTTCCGTCCCGCCGTCGACGCCGCGGCGGTGCTCGGCGCGGGCGCGGACCGGTCGCTGCTCGCCGAGGTCGCCGGGATGAGCGCCGGGACGGAGGTCGACGAGGCGCTCGACGCCGCGACCGCCATGCGCATCCTCGGCGAGGACCTGCGGTTCACCCACGACCTGGTCAGGGAGACGGTCTACGCCGACATCCCGCTCCGCGCGCGGGCCGCTCTGCATCTGGCCGCGCTGCGGGCGCTGGAGCGGCGGCCGGGGCCGGATCTCGCGCTGCTGGCCCGGCACGCGCTGGCGGCGGGTCCGGAGGCCTCGGCGGACGCGGTGCGCTGGGCGTCGGCCACCGCGCGGCAGGCGGCCGGCCGGTACGCCTACGAGGACGCAGCGCAGTGGTGGCGCCGGGCGGTCGAGGCGCACGGGACGCTTCCCGGCGCCGACCCGCGCGAGCACGTCGAACTGCTGCTGGAGCTGGTCCGGGCGCAGCTCGCCGCCGGTGACGGCTTCGCGGCCCGGCAGACCCGGGCGGAGGCGGTGCTCGCGGCCGACAGGTCGGGTGGCCCGCTGCTCGCCGCACGAGCGCTGACCAGCCTGGACGCCCCCGGGCTGTGGAAGTTCTACACCTACGGCGACGTCGAGCTGCACACGGTACGGCGGATCGAGGAGGCCCTCACCGCGCTGCCGGAGGAGGACTCCGAGCTGCGCTGCCGTCTGCTCGGCTGCCTGGGAATGGAACGTTACGACGGCTCCGCCGACCCCCGGTGCGACACCGCCACAGCCGAGGCGCTGGCGATGGCCCGCCGTCTGACCGCCTCGGGGAAGGCCGGCGCGGGGCTGCTCGCCATCACCCTGAACGCCCGGTATCTGGGCGTCCAGCTCCCCGAGCACATGCCGGAGCTCGACGCGATCGGCGAGGAGCTCACCGGGCTCGGGCTGCCCGGGTTCGAGTTGCTCGGCCACATGATCAGGGAGCGGACCCGGATGGAGCTGTTCGACGTGGCGGGCGCCGACCGGGCAGCCGAGCGGGCGAGCGTGCTGGTGGAGCGGCTCGATCTCCCCTGGCCCCGGTTCCAGCACCTCATCTGGACCGGCACCCGGCGTCTGCTCGACGGCGACTTCGAGGGCGCGGCGAACACGTACGCCGCGGCGGCCGAGGCCGGTGAACGGCTCAACCTGTGGCACACCGCCACCGCGCTCTCCACCGCGCTGTTCATCCGGCACCTCACGATGCGGGACCTCGACGGCGCCGAGGAACTGATGGAGCAGTACTCTCCCTTCCCCGCGCACCGGCAGATCGCCGGCGTGCTCGTCGGCGGCTGGCGGGGCGACCGCGGGCCGGCCCTGGCGGCTCGCAAGCAGGGCTGGCGCCCGCTGCCGCGCGACTTCGGCGAACTGCCCGGCCTGTGCCTACTGGGCGAGGCCCAGATCGTGGCGGGCGACCACGACGCGTGCGCGCACACCTACCGCAGGCTCCTGCCGTACGAGGACAGGATCGCCTTCGGTGCGGGGACGTTCTGCGCCGGGCCGGTCGGCTACTTTCTGGGGCGGCTCGCCCACCTCGGCCAGGCGGCCGGCCCGGAGGCCGCGCGGGCACACCTGGAGACCGCCGCGGAGCGCTGCGCGGCGGGCGGGCTGAGCTGGTGGGCCGCCAAGATCACCAGCGAGCGCGACGCCGTACCAGGGTGACTGCCGAGAAGCGGGCCACAAGTGGACGTTGAGCCGCGATAAAGACGCCTCGCGCATGGTGGGGTCATGACAACACCGAAGACACCGACGCAGACCCGGCGCCGCCAGGGTGAGCCGGCCCCCGACCTCGTCGCCTTCCTCCTCTTCCATGCCGGGCTGCGGCGCGAGTTCGCCAGGCTGGCCGATGCCCTCGACCGCTGCGACCCCCGCGACGAGCGGCGCCGCGCAGTCGCCGACGAGCACCTCGCGCTGCTGCTGCGCGTCCTGCACCACCACCACACCGAGGAGGACGAGGCGATCTGGCCGCTCCTGCGGGGCCTGGTCCCGGAGGCCGCGCCCGTGCTCGACCGGCTGGAGGCCGACCACCAGGAGATGGACGCCGTGATCGGACGCCTGTCGGCCGGCGGACGGCCGGCCCGCGAGGTCACCACCGACCTGCGCGCGCTGGACCGGCTCCTGAACACCCACCTCGACCTGGAGGAGGCCGAGGCCGTGCCGCTGATCAGGGAACACGTCAGCGCGGCCTGGTGGGAGGAGTCCGCCAAGAAGGTCATCAAGAGCCACGGCCGCGACCTGCCGATGCTCGCCGCCTGGCTTCTCGACACGGCGACGCCCGCCGACCGCGACCACATCCTCACCACCGCTCCGGCCGTCATGCGGATCCTCTACCGCCTCTCCTGGCGCCGTGCCTACGAGCGCCGGATGTCCCAGGTGTACGGCTGACGGGTGTCCGCCGGACCCGAACCGGCGCCGGCGGAGACTGGGCCGGGCGTGGGAACGGTCCTATGCTCTCCTGACGATGGTGCGCTTATGGGTGCTCGGCCGGTTCCGGGCCGAGGTCGAAGGACGTCCGGTCGATCTGGGGCCGCCGCTCCAGCGAGCGGTGATCGCGAGGCTGGTCTGCGCCGGCGGGCACGTGGTGTCGACGGACCGGTTCATCGAGGACCTGTGGCAGGGCCAGCCCCCGCCGAAGGCTCTGGGGGCGTTGCAGGTGTACGTCTCCAACCTCCGCCGGCTCCTCGAACCGGGCCGGGCGCCGCGCACCCCGGCGGGCGTCCTGGTGACCGCCCCGCCCGGCTACCTGCTGCAACTCGACGCCGGCGCCGTCGACGCGTGGCGGTTCCCGGCGCTGGTCGACGCGGCGGCGGACCTGCTCGGCCGGGGCGAGCCCGGCGAGGCGCTGCGCGCGACCGACGAGGCCCTGTCCCTGTGGAAGGGGCCCGCCTTCGCCGAGTTCGCCGACCAGGACTGGGCGGTCCCCGAGGCGTCGCGGCTGGAGGAGCTGAGGATCACGGCCGTGGAGTACCGCGCGGAGGCGGGGCTGGCGCTCGGCAGGCACGCGGAGATCGCGCCCGAGCTGGAGCGCCACGTCGTCGCCAACCCGTTGCGGGAGAACGCGGTGCGGCTGCTGGCCCTCGCCTACTACCGCTCGGGGCGGCAGGCCGACGCGCTGGCGGCGTTGCGCCGCACCCGGAACCTGCTCGCCGAGGAGCTGGGCGTCGACCCGGGCCCGGCCCTGAAGACGCTCGAAGCGGACATCCTCGCGCACAGCGACACCCTCGGCGCGTCAGTGGCCGCCGCCGCGCTCGTCGTTCCCGCCCGCGCGGCGGCCGGCGCGCCGCCCGCCCCTGCCGCTCCACCACCCGCCCGGATGATCGGCCGTACGGCGGAGCTCGCCCGGCTGGTCTCCGCCGCGGAACAGGCCGCGCGCGGGTTCCGGGTGGCCTGGCTCGGCGGCGATCCCGGCGCGGGCAAGAGCACGCTGGCCGACGCCCTGCTCCGCCACGCGGGCGACGAGGGCCTGCGCACCGCGGTCGGCCGGTGCCCCGAGACGCTCGGCGGCGTGCCGCCCGCGTGGGCCTGGAGCGAGATCCTGCGCGGCCTGTTCGCCGCGCATCCCCCGGCCCCCGGCGTCGAGGCGCGGCTCGCTCCGCTGCTGCGGGAGGGCTCCCCCGGCCCCGGCCAGTTCTGGCTGGCGCAGGCCGTGGGCGACTATCTGGAGAGCGTGCCGGGGCCGCTGCTGCTCGTGCTGGAGGACGTGCATCGCGCCGACGACGCGACGCTGGAGATCCTGCGGCACCTGGCGGCCAGGCTGGCGCGGACCCCGATCCTGGTGGTCCTGACGCTCCGCCCCGCCGAGGCGGGCGACGACCTGGTCGCGGCGCGGGCCGCCCTGGCCGTGCGGACGGCCGAGAACGTGACCCTCCAGGGGCTCGGCGAGGACGACGTCCGGCGGCTGCTGGCGGACCGCTCGGGTGTGGAGGTGGACGCCGCGGTCGCCCGCACGGTCGCCGAACGGACCGGCGGCAATCCGCTGTTCGTGGCCGAGACCGCCCGGCTGCTCGCGACCGAGGGGGCGTCGGCGGCCCGGTCGCTGCCGCCCGGGGTGCGCGACCTCATCCGCAGGCGGGTCGCCCGCCTCCCCGCGACGGCCCGCACGGCCCTGCGCAACGCCGCCCTGATGGGCCGGGACGCGGACGTCGACGTGCTGGTCGCCGTCCAGGACGCCGACGAGGAGACCGTGCTCGACGGCCTCGAGGCGGGGGTGCTCGCCGGGCTGCTCACCGAGCCGGGTCCCGGCACGGTCCGCTTCACGCACGTCCTCGTCCGCGAGACGCTGTACGAGGACATCCCCCGGCTGCGCCGTACGCGGCTGCACGCGAGGGTCCTCGCCGCGCTGGAGCGGCTGCGCCCCGGTGACGTCGGCGCGCTCGGGTACCACGCGCTGGCCGCCGCCACGGCGGCCACCGCCCGCGAGGCGGCGCGGTACGCGCGCCGAGCGGCCGAGCAGGCGTCCGCCGTGTACGCCCACAGGGAGGCCGCCACCCTGCTGGAGGGCGCCCTCGACGCCCTGGACCTCGCCCGGGGCGGGGCGGCCGAGCCCGCGGACGACGTCCGGCTCGACCTGCTGTGCCGCCTCGTCTCCGCCCAGGCGAGCGCGGGCGACGTCATCCGGGCGACGGCCACCCGCGGACGCGCCCTGGCGGTGGCCAGGCGGCTCGGCGACCTCGGGGCCCTCGCCCGCGCGGCGACCGCGCTCGACGCTCCCATGATCTGGCAGAACGACCCGGTGCTCGACGCCGACGTCGTGGAGGCGATCCACGCCTGCCTGCCCACCGCGACGGGTGAGCTGCGGTGCCGGCTGCTCGCGGCCCTGGCGCAGGAGATGGGCGGCCACGACGAGGAGGTCGTCGACAGGGCGAGCGCCGAGGCCGTCGAGATCGCCCGCGGCATCGGCGACCCCCGCCTGCTGTGCCTGGCGCTCGGCGCTCGCTACTGGTCGCTCTTCGTGCCGGGGCGCCGCGACGAGCTGGAGCCGCTCGGGCACGAGTTGCTGAAGGTCTCCGCCCGCGCCGGGCTGCTCGGCTACCAGACGGTCGGCCACCACGCGCTGTGCATGGTCGCGCTCGGGCGCAACGACTGGGCCACGGCCGAGTGGCACACCGGGCGGGCGGTGGAGTACTCCACCAGCGGCCAGCTGGGCCTGGTCCTGGCCACCATCGCGTTCCTCGACGCCCTCCGCCTGCTGGTCAAGGGGGAGTTCGAGCAGGCCGAGTCGGCCTACACGATCCTGTCCGACCGGATGGGCGAGGCGGGGGGAGCCAACGCGGCCGTCTTCGGCAGCCTGGCCCGCTTCGCCGTACGCCTCGCCTGCGGCCGGGCGCACGAGTCGGTGGCCGAGCTCGCCGCCGCCCGCGACCAGATTCCCGGAGAGGTCGACGAGTTCTACGTCAGCGCGCTGCTGGCCGCCGGGCGCCTGGAGGAGGCCCGGGCCGCCTGGCCGGTGGACCGGCCGCCCACCCGCTGGGTCTATCACACGATCAACGTGGCGCTCCGCGCCGGCACCGCGATCGCCCTCGGCGCCCGGGAGGTGGCCGGGGAGTGCCACCGCCTTCTCCTCCCGTTCCGGGAGGAGATGATCGGCCTGAACACCGTGGCGATCACACTCGGCCCCTGCGGGCTCGTGCTCGGGCGGCTGGCGGAGTTCCTGGGCGACCCCGCCGAGGCGGCCGAGCATTACGCCACGGCCGCCGGGGTCGCGGAACGACTGGGGTCGCCGCACTGGCGCGAGGAGGCGCTGCGGGCGCTCGGCACGCTGAGGCCGAACCCGCCAAGTGGCCGCCAAACCACCGTTTAGCGGCCGGGGCCACCGTGGTTCCGAGACAGATTCGGACATCACGGAGGCTCACCTTGGACACCCCCGATCTCACCGGGATCCGCATCATCCACCGCGCCATGCGCGGCGACCTGCACCGGCTCCGCACCATGGCCGAGGACCTCGACGCGGGACGCCGGCGGGCGGACGCCGCCCGCGCCACGGCCCTCGCCCGCTACGCGGAGGACGTCTGCGCGGCGATCCACCATCACCACAGCAGGGAGGACGAGATCGTCTGGCCGGTCATCGAACGGTCGGCGGGCGCCGCCGTGGACCTCGCCGACCTGTCCGACGACCACTCCGAGCTCGACCCGCTGCTCGAACGGGTCCGCGTGGCGGCGCGGGCCTTCGCCGGCACCGGGGGCGCCGGGGGCACCGCCGAGCTGGCGGCCGCGCTCCGGACGCTCTCCGACCTCGTCGACGAGCACATCGAGGAGGAGGAGCGGAGGATCTTCCCGGTGATCGAGAAGTACGTCGCGGCGGCCGACTGGAAGGCGATGGAGAAGTCGCTCAGGGGTGGCGACCCGCGTTTCGAGCTCGCCTGGGCCGACCGGTACGCGACCCCTGACGAGATGGCGCACATCCGCCGGCTCGCCGGGCCGGTCCTCAGTCTGCTGCTGATCCTGGTGCGCCCCGGCCAACGGCGCCGTCAGCGGCTCGTCTTCGGGAGCTGAGCGCGATGGCCAGGCGATCCCGCCTGTTCAACAGGGTCATCCGGGGCATCTGCGACTGGCAGGTGCGCACCTACCGCCGGACCGGCGGGCGCAGGCCCGCCACGATGCGCGGCATCCCCGTCCTGCTCCTCACGACCCGGGGCCGCAGAACCGGCCTGCTCCGCACGCGGCCGGTCGGGTACGGCAGGGACGGCCGCCGGTTCGTCGTGATCGCCTCGAACGGCGGCGACGACGCGACTCCCGCCTGGTGGCTCAACCTCCGCGACGACCCCGTGGCCGAGCTGGAGGTGGGCGGCCCCGGCGGGCTCAGCGTGGTCAAGGTGCGCGCGAGCGAGGCCGTCGGCGAGGAGTACGACCGCCTCTGGCGGATGATGAGCCGGCGCCACCCCGTCTACCTCAGGTATGTGGAGATGACCCGGCGCCGCATCCCGGTCGTGGTGCTCGAACCGTTCGACGCTCCGCCGCCGTGATCTCCACGGAGGCGGGATCCGCCCGGCGGATGCCACGAGCGAGCCGGAAGGGCGCGCCCCGGGGGCGGAGCGGGAGACAGGACGGGCCGGGCGCGGGGGCGTGCCCGGCCCCCGCGCGGCCCCGCACACGCGTCAGGGCCGGGG
>QFZU02000029.1 GCA_003260025.2 Microbispora triticiradicis
AAGCCGACGATGGGGATCTGCAGGAGGGCGGCGTCGAGCTCCTGTGAGCCGTAGGACTGGGTGAAGGTGTTGCGGACCGGGTCATAACCCTTCTCACAGACCTCCATGTGAATGCGGTCACGCAGCGCCCGCCACCTCTCCACGTCGCCCTTCCGGCCCAGTTCCTCGATCACCCGGACCATGCGGTCGGCCGCGACCCAGGCCATGACCTTCGAGTGGACGAAGTGGCGGCGCGGCCCGCGCACCTCCCACAGACCCTCGTCGGGCTGGTCCCAGTTGTGCTCGAAGAACCTCATCACCGCGGTGATCATCGCCCAGGCGTGGTCGTCGGGCGGCATGCCCTGCTTGCGCGCCTCGTACAGGGCGCTCACGACCTCCCCGTAGATGTCGAGCTGGAGTTGCGTGGCCGCGCCGTTGCCGATCCGCACCGGCCGGGACCCCTCGTACCCGGACAGCCAGTCGAGCGTCGTTTCCGGCAGCCGGCGCTCGCCCGCCACGCCGTACAGGACCTGGATGTCCTCCGGGCGGCCAGCGATGGCGCGCAGCAGCCAGGAGCGCCAGGCGTCGGCCTCCTCGACGTACCCCGAGCCGGTCAGCGCGTCGAGCGTCATGGCGGCGTCGCGGAGCCAGCAGTAGCGGTAGTCCCAGTTGCGCACCCCGCCGAGGTGCTCCGGCAGCGAGGTGGTCGGCGCGGCGACGATGCCGCCGGTCGGGCTGTAGGTGAGGGCCTTGAGCGTGATCAGCGAGCGGACCACGGCGTCACGCCACGGGCCCCGGTATCCGCATCGGGACGACCAGGCCTCCCACATGGCCACGGTCTCGCGGAGCTGCTCCAGGGGATCGATCCGTTCGGGCTCCGGGTGGTGGGAGGGGTGCCAGGTGAACATGAACGGCACCCGCTCCCCGGCGGACACGCTGAAGGTCGCCTCGTGCCGGTAGTCACCGCCCTGGAGATGGACGGGAGAGTGGATCCAGACCGAATCGGGCCCGCCGACGGCGTGCAGGTGGCCGCCCGTACGGCGGACCCAGGGCACGATGCGGCCGTAGTCGAAGCGGATGCGGATCTCGGTGCTCATCTCGACCGTGCCCGACAGGCCCTCCACGATCCGTACGAGATCGGGGTTGGCCGAGCGGGGCGGCATGAAGTCGATCACCTTGACCGCGCCGGTGGGCGTCTCCCAGACGGTCTCCAGGACGAGCGTGTCCCCGGCGTACGCCCGGCGGGTCGCCTCCTCGTGGCCCGTCGGGGCCAGGCGCCAGAAGCCGTTGGACTCGTCGCCGAGCAGCCGGGCGAAGCACGAGGGGGAGTCGAAACGCGGCAGGCACAGCCAGTCGACCGAGCCGTTCCGGCCGACGAGGGCGGCCGACTGCATGTCGCCCACGAGGGCGTAGTCCTCGATCCGCATGCCCGCCACGCTACCCGGGAGGCGGTACCTACGCCGCCCCTACGCCGCCGGAGCGAGGCTCGCGGCGTCCGGCCGGTCGACGAAGAGCGCGCCGGATCCGCCGAGCAGGGCCGAACCGGCGAAGTTGGCGTTGACCGCGCTGCGCTCCGCCGCGCTGGGGTTGGCGTTGGTGCAGCTCACCGGGGCGCTGGAACCGGACATCAGGTCGGAGCACAGGCCGGTCCGCCGGTCGGGCAGGCCGAGGATGTGGCCGATCTCATGGGTGGCGATGCGCAGCGGGTAGTAGCCCTCGCTCGTCGCCTCCCTGCCCATCCAGATGGTGCCCCGGCCGAGGCTGGTGCGGCTCGTGCGCGGCCAGCCGTTGTCGGCGAGCACGGTGAAGTCGGCCGGTGTGCCGGCCACGAGCCGGACGTTGGTGACGCTCGCGTTCCACACCTGGGCCGCCTGGTCGACCACTGTGCGGAACTCGGCGGCCCGGCTCGCGTCGTAGCGGAGCACGCGCACCGCGCTCACTGTGCTCACCCCGCTCACCCCGCTCACCCCGGCGTGGGCGGACGGCAGGGGCGACAGCAGGACGAGGCCCAGGACCAGGGCCGGGAGGGCGCGGAGGAACCGTGACAGGCGCATCGAGATCTCCTCGATCGGGGGTTGCCACCGCGAGGCACGCCTCGGGTGGGGCTGCCGTCAACGTACGCGCGGCGAAGCCCCGCGGGGACAGGCCACTTTCCCCCTATCACTTCGGTATAGGGCGCCTGACCGTCAGCCCGTCTCGGGACGTCCGGCTGTGGTGGGCGGCGGAGTGCCGTACAGCGGGCGCGCGGCCGCGCCGCTCAGCGCCTGGGCGGTACGGATCAGGTGGATGTGGCTGAAGGCTTGGGGGAAGTTGCCGAGTTGGCGGTGGGTGCGGGGGTCGTATTCCTCGGCGAGGTAACCCTTCTCACAGACCTCCGCGTGGATTCGGTCACGCAGGGCGCCCCACCGCTCGAACGGCCCCGTACGCCCCAGTTCGGCCGCCCCTCGGGTCATGCGGCTCATGGCGAGCCAGGCCATGACCTTCGAGTGGACGAAGTGGCGGCGCGGCCCGCGCACCTCCCACAGCCCCTCGTCCGGCCGGTCCCAGTTGCGTTCGAGGAACTCGGCCCCTTTCACCAGCAGCGCCCAGGTGTAGTCGTCGGGCGCCATGCCCTGCTTGCGGGCCCGGTAGAGCGCGTTGACCACCTGGCCGTAGACGTCGAGCTGGAACTGGCCGGCGGCGCCGTTGCCGATGCGGACGGGCCGGGCGCCCTCGTAGCCGGGCAGCCAGTCGAGCGTCGTCTCCGGCAGGCGGCGTTCACCGGCCACGCCGTACATGATCTGGTGGTCCTCGGGGCGGCCGGCGATGGCGCGCAGCAGCCACACCCGCCAGGCGTCGGCCTCCTCGACGTATCCGGCCCGCAGGAGCGCGTCGAGCGTCATGGCGGCGTCGCGCAGCCAGCAGTAGCGGTAGTCCCAGTTGCGCACCCCGCCGAGGTGCTCCGGCAGCGAGGTGGTCGGCGCGGCGACGATGCCGCCGGTCGGGCTGTAGGTGAGGGCCTTGAGCGTGATCAGCGAGCGGACCACGGCGTCACGCCACGGGCCGCGATAGCCGCAGCGCGCGGCCCAGTCCTGCCACAGCCGGATGGTCAGGCCGAGTTCGGCGAGAGGGTCGATGGCCTTCGGCCGCGGCTGGTGGGAGGGATGCCAGGTGAACACGAAGGGCACCCGCTCCCCGGCGGAGACGGTGAAGGCGGCCTGGTGCCGGTAGTAGCCGCCCTGGAGGTGGACGGGGGAGTGGATCCAGACCGAGTCGGGGCCGCCGACGGCGTGGAGGTGGCCGCCCGTACGGCGGACCCAGGGCACGATGCGGCCGTAGTCGAAGCGGATGCGGATCTCGGTCGTCATGTCGACCGTGCCCGACAGGCCCTCCACGATCCGTACCAGGTCCGGGTTGCCCGACCGGACCGGCATGAAGTCGAGGACCCTGGCCGTACCGGTGGAGGTCTCCCAGTCGGTCGCGAGCACCAGGGAGTCCCCGACGTACGCCCGCCTGGCGGCCGTGTCCCGCCCCGCGGCGGCCAGTCGCCAGAAGCCGTTGGACTCGTCGCCGAGCAGGCGTGCGAAGCACGAGGGGGAGTCGAAACGCGGCAGGCACAGCCAGTCGACCGAGCCGTTCCGGCCGACGAGGGCGGCCGACTGGGTGTCCCCGACGAGGGCGTAGTCCTCGATCCGCATTCGCTCACCTCCCCGCGCGGCGCGTCATGACGGCTGCGTACCCGGTGACCGGGTGGTGACCCCGGCCGGGGCCCACAGCTTCATGAAGACCTGCGTCAGCGGGCCGATCGTCAGGGCGAACACGATGGTGCCGATCCCGGCGGTGCCGCCGAGCAGCCATCCGGCGGCGAGCACGGTGAGCTCGACGATCGTGCGGGCGAGCCGGATCGACAGGCCCATCCGGTGCAGGCCGGTCATCAGGCCGTCGCGCGGCCCCGGGCCGAAGCCCGCGTGGATGTAGAGCCCGGAGGCGGCGGCGATGGCCACGATCCCACTCAGCAGGAAGATCCACTGGACCGGCCACACGGCGGGCGTGGGCACCAGCCACATCACGGCGTCGGCGCTCGTGCCCACCACCAGGACGTTGCTGATCGTGCCGAGGCCGGGCCGCTGCCGCAGCGGGATCCACAGCAGCAGCACCAGCGCGCCCACCAGGTTGATGCACATGCCGATCGACCAGCCGGTACGCACCGAGAGGCCCTGGTGGAAGACCTCCCAGGGGTCGAGGCCCAGGCCGGACTCGACGAGCAGCGCGATCCCGCCGCCGTAGAGCGCCAGGCCGACGTAGAGACGGACGAGCCGGAACGGAAGCGAGCTGGGGCGCGAAAGGGAGAGTTCGGTCATAGTGGGCTCAATGGTGCAGGCCAATGGCTTGCCATAAAAGGGCCAATCGACGAAATTGGTCCGCATGGACCGGTATCTCAGCGCTCCCCAGCTCGCCCGGCTCGTCCGGGTCCCGCCGAGCTCCCGCCCGTATTACCGGGCGCTCGCGGACGCCGTACGCGGTCTGATCCTCGACGGGAGACTCGCCGTGGGGGTGCGCGTGCCGCCGGAACGGCACCTGGCCGAGTTGCTCGGCGTCAGCCGCACCACCGTGACCACCGCGTACGACCGGCTGCGCGAGCAGGGCTACCTGGAGAGCAGGCAGGGGTCGGGGAGCCGCACCGCCCTGCCGGACCCCGGCGCACTGGGCGTGGACAACCCGTGGCTCGCCTCCGACGAGGACGGGCTGCTGCCGCTGCACGCCGCCGCCCCGCCCGCGATCTCCCTCCTCGGCGAGGCTGTGGAGGAGGCGGGCCGGGCCTACCACCGGTACGCGCTGGGCTCGGGCTACCACCCGCTCGGGCTCGCGCCGCTGCGGGAGGCGATCGCCCGCCGATACGGCGAGCGGGGGCTGCCCACCCGGCCCGAGCAGATCCTCGTGACGGGCGGGGCGCAGCAGGCCGTCCATCTGATCATGTCCCTGCTCGCGGGGCCGGGGGACCCGGTGCTGGTCGAGTCGCCGACGTACCCGCACGCGATCGACGCGGCCCGGCTGCGGTCGGCCCGCCTGGTGCCGGTGGGCGTCCAGGAGGACGGCTGGCACCTCGACCTGGTGAGCGGCGCGATGCGCCAGTCGGCGGCCCGCCTCGCCTACGTCATCCCCGACTTCCAGAACCCCACGGGTCACCTCATGGACGACGCCGGCCGCGCCGCGCTGGTCGGGGCCGCGCGGCGTCATGGCACGACGCTCATCGCCGACGAGGTCTGGGCCGAGATGGCGCTGGACGCCTCCGTACGCGCGACGCCGCTGGCCGCGTTCGACACCGACGGGCGGGTGATCAGCGTGGGATCGGCGTCGAAACTGTGGTGGGGCGGCCTGCGGGTCGGCTGGATCCGGACGACCGCGGCGATGGTGCGGCGCCTGGCCCTGCTGCGCGCCGCCGTGGACATCGCGAGCGCCGTCTTCGACCAGCTTGTCGTGGCTTTCCTGTTCGAGCGCATCGAGGAGGCGCGGGCCGAGCGCCGCCGCGCGCTCGGCGCCTCGCTCGCCGCGCTCACCGGGGTCCTGCGCGAGCGGCTGCCGGGCTGGGCCTTCACCCCGCCGCCCGGCGGCGGGTCGCTGTGGGTGCGGCTCGACACCCCGTCGGCGAGCGCGGTCGCGGAGGCCGCCGCCGCCCGGGGGGTACGGCTGTCCCCGGGGCCGTGGTTCGGGGTGGACGGCACGCTGGAGCGGTACGTGCGGCTGACGTTCACCCAGCCCCCGGCCGTGCTTGAGGATGCGGTACGCCGTCTCGCCTCCTCCCCGGCCACTTCCCCGGGCGCCTCGCACGTCGTCTCCGGCATGGCCTTCCTTGGGGGCCCTCCGGCCGGCCGCCCATCCCGGGAGCCGCTCACGCCGACCCTGTGACCACCGTCTGGCTGGCTATTTCGCCGCCAATTGCAAAGAAGCCGGGCAGGGGTCACATGTTAGACAATTGGGAATTCGCCTGTGGCTCCAGCAATTCCCGGTGCGGGGGTGTTCATGACCGGCTGATGTGGAAGAATTCATACAGGATTTCGAATCTCTCGGGGGTGAGTGTGATGGATCTGTTCGACACTGATCCTGAGCGCCCCTCTCGTTCGAACGATACCGGTGCCGACGACTGGTGGGAGCAGCTCACCGCCCGCTCGCCCCTGTGGTCCACCGAGGATTCACTCGCCCGCGAATATGTGCCGATTGTCGACCCTGTGGCGCGGAAGCATGCAAGTCGGTTCGACGACTCGGCGGAATCGCCCGGGCCCGCTCGTCCATTCACGACTCGTGGGGGTGCCACGTCTGGTACCGAATCCACCCACGATGAGAACGCGCGTGGTGTCTCCCCAGACGGTGCTTCTCCTGACGGCATCGGGTCTGCCGGCGGCGGTGATCCCGCTGGTGCGTCTGACGGTGCCCCTGGTGCTGGCCAAGGTGATGCGGGCCAAGGTGATGCGGGCCCTGACCGGGATGCCGGTGCTTCTGGTGGTGCGGGGTCGTCGTCGTGGGTGGCGGTGGCTGCTGTTGGTGAGGCGGCCCGGGTGGTGGCGTTGGTGCCGGCGCCTGAGTCGGCGGAGGTGTGCCTGGCCGAGGCCGAGGAGTTGCTGGCGGCCCGCGATCGCATCACCAGCGCGCTTGCCGCCCGGGTGGGCCGGGTGCATCGGTCCGGGGAGGCGAAGAACCATGGGCATGCCTCCACCAGGTTGTGGCTGCGATCCGCTGGCGGAATGACCATCCCCGGCGCGGGCCGGTTGGTGACGATGGGCATGGAGTTGGGTCGTCTGTCGCGGGTGCGTGAGCGGTTCGCCGAGGGCAGCCTGGCGGAGGGGATCGTGGAGGCGATCTGCACGGCCACCGCGGGGTTGACCGATGAGCAGGCGATCACCGCCGAGGGGATTCTGCTGGAGTTGGCAGGTTCGGCGGGGGCGGCGGAGGTGGCCAAGGCGGGGCGGTATCTGCGGGCGGTGCTGGACCCCGACGGCGCCCGACGACCCCTCAGCCGGCGAACCCTCACGCGAGCCAGCAGGCACCACCCCCTCAGGTGATCCCACAGCCGACCCTTCTGCCGACCACCCGACCAGCGACCCGGTAGACACCGACCCGAGCGACAGCCCTGGTCCCGACTCCGGCACCTACCCAGGCCCTGGTCCTGATCCCAACCCTTCAGGCACCGACCCCGGCCCTGAGGCCGGCTCAGGCGACGACCCCGTTCCCGG
The DNA here is from genome assembly GCA_003260025.2 of Microbispora triticiradicis. Classification (GTDB taxonomy): domain Bacteria; phylum Actinomycetota; class Actinomycetes; order Streptosporangiales; family Streptosporangiaceae; genus Microbispora; species Microbispora triticiradicis. Next base: position 7,188 of record QFZU02000029.1, read on the forward strand.
CCCTGATGCCTGCGCCGCTGCGGACTGCGGCTCCGGGGCCTGTGCGACCCGCACCGATGCGACCTGTGCGGGCGCGAACTGCGCAGAGGCGACCTGTATCGGCGCGACCGGCGCCACCGGCGAGCCCTGTGCCGCCGACTCCGCCTCTGATCCGCCGCCTGAGGACGCCGACGCCCATGACAACGCTGAGGGCCGCCCCGCCGGTGACTGCCCAGCGGAGGACGACTGGCATGCCTCTAAGCCGGATGAGACGCCGCGCTGGATGCCGGGGGCGGGAGCCGACGCTCCGCCGGAAGCGGGACCCGATGCCTGGCTGGGAGCGGAACACAGCACCCCGCCGCGTGGGGAGTGCGACGGCCCTCCGGAAGCGGAGTCTGCTGCTCCGCCGTGGACGGGTGGCGGTGCCTGGGCGGGGGTGGGGGTGAACAGTCCGCCGCCGGGGGTGTGGTTGCGGGGGTTGCCGGGGTTGATCCTGGCGACCGGGCATCTGCTGCCTGTTGCCGGCGTGCAGACGATGTGCCAGATCGACCACGCCGACGACTGGAGCAGCGGCGGGCTGACCGACCTCAAGCTGCTCGGGCCGGCGTGCCAGTTCCACAACCGCGACCGCTACCGCCACCCCACCCGCTACACCCGCCGCAAGATCGGAGCCGACCGCTGGGCCTTCACCTACCGCAACCCCCGCACTGCCCGACTGCGGGTGTAGGCGCGCGAGGGCTTGCGCTCATCGTGATGTGAGGGGCTGGGGCGGCGTCAGGACGAGGCGGGCACGGGTGGCAGGTGGTGCTCGGCCATGAGGAGGCGGAGCCTGCGGACGAACAGCAGCATGAGGAGGCCTGCGGCGACCGCGGCGAGCGCGAGGACCAGGTAGTACACGGGCATGGGCACGACCGTGGTCAGCCGGTAGGTCTGGCCGCCGACGGAGTCGCCGAGCGCCATCGCCAGGTACCACACGCCCATGAGCTGGTTCTCGAAGGCCCGGGGGGCGAGCTTGTTGGTGGCCGACAGCCCGGCCGGGCTGAGGAACAGCTCAGCGATGGTCTGGATGAGGTAGACCGACAACAGCCACATGATCGAGACCTTCACCCCGTCCGAGGCGACGCCCGCCGCGACGGACATCACGACGAAGCTCAGCCCGACGATCACCAGGCCGATCGCGAACTTGAGCGGCGTGCTGATCCGGGTGCCGGCCTTGAGGAACATCTCGGCGAACAGCGGGGCGAGCACGATGATCGCGAGGGAGTTGATGTTCCCCACCCAGCCCGGGGGGATCGTGAAGCCGAACACGTCGAGGTTCGTGTCCTTCTTGGCGAACAGCAGCAGCGAGCTTCCGGCCTGGTCGTAGACGAGCCAGAAGATCGCCGCGGCGAGGAACAGCCACACGTACGCGAACAGCCCTCTGCGCTCCTCCGCGGTGACCTCGTGGGACGAGAACAGGAAGGCGAAGTACGCGATCGGCACGGCGGCCGTCACGACCGTGAGCACGAGGGCGAAGCGGTCGACGGTGAGCGTCCCGCTGACCGCCCACAGGGCGAGCCCGCCCGCGGCGACGGCGAGGCAGAGCCCGGCGACGACCTTGAAACGGTGTTCCTCGGCGGGCGTGAGCCGGTGGTCGGGCTCCTCGCCGGCGCCGCACAGGGTCGCCCTGCCCCGCACGTACTGCACGAGGCCGAAGAGCATGCCGATCGCCGCCGCGCCGAAGGCGAGGTGCCAGCGGCCGCCGGTCTGCAGCCAGGGCACGATCATGATGCCGAGGAACGCGCCCAGGTTCACGCCCATGTAGAAGATCGTGTAGCCGGAGTCGCGCCGGGCGTCGTCCTCGTGCCGGTACAACTCACCCACCAGCGCCGCCATGTTCGGCTTGAGCAGGCCGCTGCCCAGCGCGATGAGCACGAGGCCGAGCCAGACGAAGCCGCCGCCCATGGGCATCGCCATGCTCAGGTGGCCACCCATGATCACCGACGCGCCGACCAGGACGGTCCTGCGCGCCCCGAGCAGCCGGTCGGCCAGCCAGCCGCCCACGACGGCCAGCAGGTACACCGAGGCGACGTACACGCCGTAGACGCCCACGGCGGTCGTCTCCGGCAGGCCCATGCCGCCGCGGGTGGCGGGCGCCGTCAGGAACAGCACGAGCACGGCGCGCATGCCGTAGTAGCTGAAGCGCTCCCACATCTCCGTGCCGAACAGCGTGGCCAGCCCCCGCGGGTGGCCGAAGAACGGTCGCTCCCCGGCAGGCGGCCCAGGTCGTCCGGATGCCATGCGTACCCCCCGATCACGCATCATCTCAGTACTTTATATGCACTTATGTCCTGTTTGTCCGTTTGAGATGACGCATTCTTGTGCTCCCCGCCCACGGAGTCTTGTCCTCGGTGATCCCCTGTGGTGCGATGCAGGCCACGCGTGCGACATACCCGTTGGGAGGCACGATGGCCGGCGTTCTCGAGGAGCGGGCCGCGATCGAGCACGAGATCGCGGGCAGGACCCTCTGCGAACAGTTCAGATGGGCCGCGGAGGAGAACCCGGACGCGCCCGCCTACTCCGATCCCGACGGCGCCGGAGGCTGGCGCACGCTGACGTACGCCGAGGCACGGCGGCGCGTGCTGGAGATCGCCGCCGGCTATGCCGTGCTCGGCCTGCGGCCGGGGGAGGCGGTCGCGCTGATGCTGGTCAACCGGAGCGAGCATGTGCTGGCCGACCTCGGCGCCGTCCACGCGGGCGCCGTCTCCTGCTCCATCTACGCGACCTTCGCCCCCGAGCAGGTCGCGTACGTCGCCCGTGACGTCGGGGCCCGGGTAGCGGTGCTCGGCGGCCCCGGCGACCTGGCCCGCTGGGAGCCCGTGCTCGGGGAGCTGCCCGAACTGACCAGGATCATCATGCTGGAGGGCGCCCCCGAAGGCGACGAGCGTTTCCTGAGCTGGGAGGACTTCCTGGTGCTCGGCGCGCGGGCGTACGCCGCCGACCCGGAGGCGGCCGAGCGGCGCTGGCGGGAGGTGACCCCGGACGACGTCCTCAGCGTGCTGTACACCTCCGGCACGACCGGCATGCCCAAGGGTGTCCCGCTCACGCACGCGAACGTGCTCTTCGAGATCGCGGCGACGCAGCGGATGATCGACCTGCCCGAGCGGGGGACGCAGATCTCCTATCTCACCTATGCCCACATCGCCGAGCGGGCGCTCAGCCTGTACCTGCCGCTGTTCAAGCTCAACCACGTGTACTTCTGCACTGACCTGGCCGCCCTCGCCACGGCGCTGGGCCAGGTGCGCCCGGTGCTGTTCTTCGGCGTGCCCCGCGTCTGGGAGAAGATGGCCGCCCGGCTGCAGGCGCTCCTGGCCGCGCAGCCCGCCGACCAGCAGGAGAACGTCCGCGCCGCGATGGCCGCCGGGCTCGCCTACATCGAGGGGCAGCAGTACGGCCACACGGTCTCGCCGGAGGTGCGGGAGGCGTACGAGCGGGCGGACGCCGCACTGCTGTCGGTGATCCGCGGCCTGATCGGGCTCGACCGGGCCCTCTGGTGCGCCACCGCCGCCGCGCCGATGCCGCCCGAGGTGCAGCGCTTCTTCGCCGGCCTGGGACTGAAGGTCATCGACGTCTACGGCATGACCGAGACGACGGGCGCCTTCACGGTCAACAGTCCGGAGGTCTTCCGGCTCGGCACGGTCGGACGGGCCGAGCCCGGCGTCGAGGTGCGGGTGGCGGCGGACGGCGAGATTCTCACCCGCAGCCCGCTCAACACCCGGGGCTACCTGGGCCTGCCCGAGGCGACCGCCGAACTGCTGGACGCCGACGGCTGGCTGCACACGGGCGACGTCGGATCGATCGACGAGGACGGGTTCGTCCGCATCGTCGACCGCAAGAAGGAACTGTTCATCACCTCCGGAGGGGAGAACGTGTCCCCGGCCGTCATCGAGGGCCACCTGAAGGAGCACCCGCTCATCGGGCAGGCCCTCGCGTACGGCGACGGGCGGCCGTACCCCGTGGCGATCCTCACGCTCGACGCGGAGGTCGCGCCCGAGTGGGCGCGGGCCCGCGGCATCGCCTTCGAGTCGCTGGCCGCCCTGGCCGGGCATCCGGACCTGCTCAAGGAGATCGAGGCTGCGGTGGAGGCCGCCAACCGCAAGCTCGCCCGGGTGCAGCAGGTCAAGCGGTGGCGGCTGCTGCCGGTCGAGTGGACGGCCGAGACCGAGGAGCTCACCCCGAGCCTCAAGCTCAAGCGCCGCGTCGTGCACGCCAGGTACGCCGACGTGATCGAGGAACTGTACGCGGCCGGCTGAGCCTGGGGAAGTTTTACCGGCCCGGGAGAGTGTCGGGGGCGGGACGCGTGCCGGGCGTGCGTACGGTCTCGGGGCATGACGACGCCTCTTCTCGTGCCCGCACTCGTCGCGTCCTCCCTCGCCGGGTCATCTCTCGTCGCGTCATCTCCGGCCACGGTGCCCGCTCCCGTGCCCGCCGCCGGTGGGACGGCGATCCGCTCGGTCGTGGTGCGGCCGTCCGACCCCGTCGTCGGGCCGGCCGGATCGGTACGGCTGGTCGTCGACGTGGTGGCGCGCGGCGCGAACCGCGTCTCGGTCGTCCTCGAACCCGGCCGCGCCCCCTCCGCCCCTGGGGAGGAACCGGGAGGGGAGGGCGCAGGCGGGGAGGGGCCGGGTGGAGAAGAGCCCGGTGCAGGGGGGCCTGGTAAAGGAGAGCCCGGAGGGGAGGACGATCCGGGCGACGGCCCCCCACCGCCGTTCGGTGACGCCGTGCCGATGCCGGGGCTGAGCGGCCTGGCCACCGCGGTGCCCGGCATCGTCGGCGCGGCCAGGCACGGGCGGGCCGCCGGGCCGGTCCCGGCCGGAGGAGACAGCGCGGCCGGAGGAGACAGCGCGACCGGGGGATGGGAGACGTGGCGCTTCCTGCCCGACCGGCCCCTGTCGCGGTGGTACCCGAGCGGGCCCTGGACGGTCACCGCGACCGCCGTGGACGCCCGGGGCGGGACGGCCGTCGCGCGGGCGGTGTTCCATCTGCGGCGCGCGACCGAGATCGAGGGGCTCAAGGTCGCCCGTGGCCGGGGCGGGGACGACACCCGGGTCACGGGGACGCTGCTGCGCGTCGACCCGGGCGGGCGGGTCGACTACCGGCCCTTCCCCGGACAGCGGGTGAGGATCTCCTTCAGGCCCGCCGGGTCGTCGGAGTGGCGGCCCGTGGGCGAGGCGGTCACCCGGAGGGACGGCTGGTTCAGCGCCCGGACGCGGGAGGACGGCCAGGGCGCCTGGCGCGCCGAGTACGCGGGATCGCCCCGCTACGCCGCCGATGTCAGCTCCGAGCGCTAGGCATAAAACACCCTTTAATGCCATAGAAAGCACAGAAGTGGCATATAAGGGACAGTTACAGACTCGTTACAGTTTACCCTGAGAAACCTGGCAACTTTCCTTTTCCTTTTAGCGTCTATGACGTTGGCGCGCCCCAACCCGGGGGCGCGTTTGAACACGGGGAGAGGACACACCCTCATGGTGAAACGAGCTGCTACCGCCCTGGCAGTGATCGCCATGGGCGCCACGGCGCTCGCGACCGCGCCCGCTCACGCGGACCCGGTCACATCCACGCCGACGCCCACACCGTCGGCCACACCGACGCCGACCCCCACACCCACCCCGACCGCGGACGGCCGGCGCCCGTACGTGCCCGAAGCGCGAATCCTGTGGTTCGGCGTCAACCCGGACGTGGTCGTCGTGGGCGGGCGTGGCTCCGCCACGGTCTCCGCCTCGGTCAGGACCAAGGACGTCAGGAAGGTCACCTTCACCCTGTCCGGGTCCCGCGGGCACGGCGGCGGCCACGGTGGCCACGACGGCCCGTGGTGGGGCAAGCGTAAGAGCGGCGGCCCGCACGACGGCCCGTCCTTCGACACCTTCTCCCAGTCGTGGAGCTTCGACAGGCACGACCGGGAGGGCGTCTACAGGGTGCGGATCGAGGCCGAGGGCCTCGACGGCCGGACGCTCACCGCGGAGCGCTCCTTCAGGGTCAAGCGCAAGGAGTGGCACGCGCCGCGTCCGTCCGGCCCCAAGGCGACCCGCATCGTCGGCTTCGACGCCACGCCCGAGCCGGTCCGCAAGGGCCGTGCGCTGACCCTCAAGGGTGAGCTGCAGGTCGCGCAGTGCTACTCCGACTGGTACTTCGGCTGGAACGGCTACACCGGCCGTCGCGGCGGGCACGACGACTGCTACGACAGCCGTGACTACTGGCACGACTGGCACTGGCTGGGCTCCCAGGAGGTCGGCGTCTACTTCCTGCCCGCGGGCTCCCGCAAGTGGCGGTACGTGGACACCATCAGGACCGACGGCGACGGCGACTTCGCCACCCGGGTGCGGGCCTACCAGTCGGGCACCTGGGGCGTGCGCTTCGACGGCACCCGCCGTCTCAAGGGTTCCGAGGCCACCGACTACGTCAAGGTGATCCGGCACCACTAAGTAACACCCCAGAAAACGAACATATCAGCAGTTCACGGACGCCTGGCCCCCCTAGGAGGCCAGGCGTCCGGCTTTTTCCTGACTCATCCGCAGATTAACGATGACAGTTCGGGTAGAGAGGTCCCTGTGCTCACGTCCGGCGGTCATAGTGGTGAGATCGCGGTCACACAGGGCGAGCACCCGCTCGCGTCGCGTGGTAGGGAGTCTGGGTTGATCCGACTGATGCTCGCCGAGGACATGCACCTCATCCGCAAGGCGCTGGTCGCACTGCTGTCGAGCGAGGACGACCTGGAGGTCGTGGCCGAGGCGGACAAGGGCGAGGACATCGTGCGGCTGGGCTGTCTGCGGCGCCCCGACGTCGCCGTGCTCGACATCGGCATGCCCGGCGTCGACGGCCTCACCGCGGCGGCCGAGCTGCACCGCCGATTACCCTCCTGCAAGACCGTCGTGCTCACCGGGCTCGGCACGCCCACGGCCCTGCGCAAGGCGCTGGACGCCAACGTGCGCGGCTACGTCGTGAAGGACGCCTCTCCGGCCCACCTCGTCGACTGCATCCGCCGGGTGGCCGCGGGCGAGCGGGTCATCGACCCCGAGCTGGCCGTCGCGGCGCTCGACGCCGACGCCAACCCGCTGACCGCCCGCGAGCTGGACGTCCTGGAGACCGCCGCCGCGGGGGCCACCGTCTGCGAGATCGCCGACCGCCTGTCCCTGTCACAGGGCACGGTACGCAACTACCTGTCCCGCATCCTCGGCAAGGTGGGGGCCCGCTCACGCGTCGAGGCGATTCAGATCGCCTCCGAGTGCGGCTGGCTCTGGCCGTCGGCCGGACGCGACATCGGCATCCTCCGCTACCGCTCCCGCCGGTAGGCCGGTCCAGTGCCCCACGAGGTCGGCGTACAGCGGTGACGCGGCCACCATCTCCTCGTGGGAGCCGAGCCTGACCCGGGTGCCGTCCATGACGAGCACCCGCTTGGCGCGCAGGGCCGACGAGATGCGGTGGGCCACCACGACCAGCGTCCCGCCGCGCGCCGCGAACGCGGCCTCCGCCCGCGCCTCCGCCGCCGGGTCGAGGTGACAGGTCGACTCGTCGAGCACGACCAGCCGGGCGGGGGACAGGTAGGTCCTGGCCAGCGCGATGAGCTGCCGTTCGCCCGCCGACAGCTCGGCCGGGTCGAGCGGGCCGCCCGCGCAGCGCTGCGCGAGGTCCGCGAGCCCGAACGCCGCGACCGCCTCGTCCACCCGCTCCGGTGTCGCGCCGGGTGCGAGATAGGTCAGGTTCTCGGCCAGGGTGCCGGGGAAGACGTACGCCTCCTGGGGGATCAGCGCGCGGGCTGCCGGGAGCACCCGCGCGGCCGGGACGCCGCCGACGAGGACCTCGCCCTCGTCCGGCGTGAGCAGGCCGGCGACCAGCGCGGCCAGCGTGGACTTGCCGATCCCGCTCGGGCCGACGACGGCCAGATGGTCGCCCTCCGGCACGTCGAGGTCCAGGCCGTCGATCACCGGCTCGGGGGCCTTCTGATCGGCGGTGCCGTACGCGAACCGGACGCCCCGGAGCACCAGGCGGGCACTGTCCGGCTCTGTGTCACCGTGCGCCACCGGCGGGCCGGGCACGTGCAGGATGCGCTCCAGCGTGACGGCGAGGCGTACGCCGCTGACGCCGAGGCCCTGCACCAGGCCGCCCAGCGCGGGGGCGAGTGACTGCATGACGTAGGTCAGCGTGCCGAGGATCACCCCGCCGGTGATCCCCTGGCGGACGAGCCAGGGCGCGCCCGCGAGCAGCAGCACGACCGGCAGCCACGCTCCCACGGCCAGCGACAGCGTCCGCGTCGCGGTCACCCGGGCGAGCGCCCGCGCGGACGCGGCCTGCCGGGTCACCGCCTGCCCGACCTCGGCCGCGACCCGCTCCTCCCCGCCGCAGGCGGTCACGTCCCGCAGTCCGCTCGCCATCGCGGCCACGGCGGCCGCCGTATGCTCGTCGGCCACGATGAACTCCCGCTGCCGCCGCGCGAGCGAGGGCAGGGAGACGAGGAACAGGCCCAGCCCGAGGGCCACCGGGGGCAGCACGAGCGGCACCACGGCGGGCGCCAGGGTCGACAGCCCCACCGCCACGCTGACCAGCGTGAACACGAACGACCTGACCACCGTGATGATGGCGCCGAAGGCGTCCCTGGCCAGCTCGACCTGGTGGTTCATCCGGGCGACGGCCGCGCTGTCGCCGCCCCGCCCGGCCCGCAGCGCCCCGGTCACCACCCGCCTCAGCAGGTCGTCGCGGAACGGCTCGACGATCCCGGCGATCAGCAGCAGCACCTGCCGGGCGGACACCGCGGCCACCGCCCACGCGGCGGCCAGGACCCCCAACCAGGCGAACCCGACGCTGGGCCGGCCGGCCGCGAACCCGTCGTCCACCGCGCGCGCGACTGCGTATCCCCCGGTGAGCGAGGGCAGGGCCTCGGCCACCGACCAGCAGGCCAGCCACAGCAGCCGGGACGGCTCGCGCCACAGCGCGTCCAGGAGGACCCGCCGCCTCACGACGCCTCCTGTTCCTGGAAGACGGGTGCCTGGAAGACGGCCCGGTAGCCGGGATCGGCCCACAGCCGTTCGTGTGTGCCGATCGCGCGGACCCGCCCGTCCTCCAGCCACACGACCTGGTCGGCCTGCGCGGCCGTCGTCACCCGATGGGCCACCACCAGGCGGGTGCGGTCGGCCAGGCTGCCCGTGAGCGCGCGCCCGACCTGCCGCTCGGTGACCGTGTCGAGGCTCGACATGGCGTCGTCGAGGATCAGCACCCGCCCGGCCTGGGCGAACGCGCGGGCGAGGCCGATCCGCTGGACCTCGCCCCCGGACATCGGCGCCTCCTCGACCGGGGTGGCGTACCCGAGAGGCAGCCTGCGGACGAAGGGGTCGGCGCAGGCCGCGACGGCGGCGGCCCGCACCGTATCCGGCGGCACGGTGTTCTCGTCATTGTTCTCGTCATGAGCGGGGAGCCCGAAGCCGACGGCCTCGCCCAGGGTGCGGCCGAACAGGGCCGGGCGCTCGAACGCGTACCCGACCGCACGCCGCAGCGGCTCCCTGCCGATCTCCCGGAGCGGCACGCCGTCCAGCAGCACGACGCCCTGCTCGGGGTCGGCGAGCCGTCCGGCGACGGCGGCCAGCGACGACTTGCCCGAGCCGGAGCGGCCGACCACCGCCGTGCAGGTGCCTCCCGGCACGACGAAGCTGATCCCGCTCAGCAGCCGGACCCCGTCGGCCCGTACGGTCACGTCACGTAGTTCCAGGGTGCCCGGGCCCGGCGGCAGCGGGCGGGAGCCGTACGCCGGGGGCGGCACGGCGAAAAGCTGCTCCAGGCGCTGCGCGGCCGACCGGGCGCGGGCGATGCGCGCGGCGTAGCCCAGCGCCGATCCGAGGCCCGCGCCGAGCACGACGTAGCGCGCGGCGGCGAGCAGTTCGCCCACGGTGAGATCGCCCGCCGACAGGCGGAGCCCGCCGACGGCGAGCACCGCGATCTCCAGGAGCGGGACGACGACGGCGGCCTGCACACCGGCGCGCGCCTGCAGCCGCCACAGCGCGAGGCCCTGGGCGCGCAGCCGGGGGAGCGGGGCCAGCACCCGTGCGGCCTCGCGGTCCTCGGTGCCGGCCGCGCTGATGGTGCGGGCACCGGCGAGCGCTCCGACGAGCATGCCCGCGATCTGGCCCTGCGCCTCCTGGTAACCGCCGGAGGCCGCGGTGGTCTTCCGCATGAACGCGCGCAGCACGGCCACGATCAGCAGCAGGCCGGCCACCAGCGTGACCGCGAGCCACGGGTCGATCAGCGCGAGGGCGACGACGCTGCCGGCCGACGGAATGACCAGGGTGGCGGCCGTGACGACGGCCTCCGGGGTCCGGCCCGCCTCCTCGACGTTCACGCCGGCGCGGGTGACGATCTCCCCGGGGGCGAGATGCCGGGTCATCCCGGTCCCGGCCGACAGTGTGTGGGTCACGACCCGGGTGCGCAGCCACTGGGCGGCCCGCGCGCCGCTCACCCCCGCGGCGAGGACGCCCAGCGCGTCGCACACGACGACGAGCCCGGCCAGCAGCGCGGCGACGGCGACCGTCTCCGGGAGGTCGGGGGAGGTCCGCACGACGGCGTCGAGCGCTCGGCCGAGCGCCGCCGGGACGAGCAGGTCGGCGGCGGCGCCCGTCAGCGCCGTCGCCGTCAGCACCGCGAGCCAGGGCCCGCCGCGCCGTACGGCCCGCGCGATCAGCAGGTCCGCCGAACGAGAACTCACCAGGGGTCCTCCAGTCCCGAAACGCGGAAGCCTGGGCGGCCGCGACGACCGCCCAGACCTTCGCTTCATGCGCCAGCAGCCGCGGCTATCAGCCGCAGATGATGCTCAGGCTGCTGTTCTCGTGCGGGGTGCAGCCCAGCAGGCTCAGGTTGCTGCCCTGGGTGCCACCGCCGCCGCCACCGGTGGGGGCCTCGAGGGTCTGCAGGTCGAGAAGCGCCATGTGGATCATCTCCCTTTTTTGGATGGTTCACCCGGCACGGTGCCGGAACACGGTGCCGGAAGTGGGGTTGAGCGAGGAGCCGTCAGCCGCAGATGAGGCTGAGGCTGCTGTTCTCGTGCGGGGTGCAGGCGAGCAGGCTCAGGTTGCTGCCGCCGCCGCCACCGTGACCACCGGGGGTCTCGAGGGTCTGAAGGTCGAGGAGCGCCATTGCGATTCACCTCCTTCCGGTGCTGGTCGGGACATGCGACCCGGCGGCGGTGCGCAGGGGGGCCTGCGCCTGTGACCGTCCGGGGGGCTCGAGGAACGGGAGGCGGACCGGCTCGTCGTGCAGCGCGGTGCCGAGCGCGAACAGCACGCCGGCGCTCCCTGTGGCGAAGTCCATGGACAGGCGGAGCAACTGCGCGCCGGGGAAGGCCAGCCCGCCCTGGTACGGAAGCTCCTGCCAGGCCAGCCGGGCGATCTGCGCCTCGGCGGCCCCGGGGTCGGGGCGCGAGCCGGACGACAGGCAGGCGATCATGCCCGCCCGGCCGGCGAACAGCCCCGACTGGACGTAGTACGGAAGGGTCAGCACCGACCGGATGGCGGCCAGCGACCCGGCGAAGTCGTCGTCGTCACGGTGCGCGAGGTAGCGGTCGAGCACCAGGCCGATGCCGGCCGACCCCTCGTCCAGGTAGGGGTTGGTCCGCCAGCCCTGCTGCACCTGGAGCTGACCGTCCTCGCGGCCGACGCACCGGCGCAGGTCCTGGCGCAGTGCGGTGGCCGCGAGGTCGAGCAGACCGGGGTCGCCGGTGCGCTCGTACGCGTGCAGGAACATCAGGGCGGGCCCCGACGAGCCGTACATCAGCCCCGCGTGCGGATACCTGCCTCCACTGATCTCGGGGACGTCGTCCGGGCCGCCGAGCCGGTCGGCCACCGCGGCGACGACGCGCGCGGCCCGCTCGCGGAACTCGGGCTCGCCGGTCGCGTCGTGCAGGTGCATCAGGGCGAGGGCGACGCCGGACAGGCCGCGGTAGAGGCTGAGGTCGAGCCCTTCCCAGGGCTCCCGCAGGCACCGCTCGGCCACGCCGAGCGCCTCCGCGCGCCGCCCCAGCTCCTCCAGCGCGTACGCCACGCCGTGCAGCCCGTTGTAGAAGCCGATTCCGATGCCCGGCTCCGCCGCCCGCCTGACCAGCCACTCCTCGTGCTCGGGGAAGCGCCCGGCCCCCGTCGCGGCCAGCGTGTAGAGCACGCCGGCCGCGCCGTTCGCGAGGCTCACGCCGCCGCCGGGCTCGAACTGGACGATGTCGCCGGGGAACAGCCGGTCGTCGCGCCCCGGTGTCGCCGAGGCGAGGATCGCCGTCGCCAGGGCGTCCCGGAGTGCGGGCCAGCCCTCGGAGAGCCGGCTCGGCTCCGGCTCGGCCGGTCGTACGCCGGTCTCGAGGCCGAGGAGCGTCGCCACCGCGCCGTCGATCAGCTCGGGCGGCACCGGGAACGTCTCCTTCACCAGCCTGCCGAGCTGGGCGGCCTTGGGCCGGTGGAGCTGCAGCAGCATGGTGGTCATCGGGGCGAATATCCCGAGGTGCAGGCAGGCCAGGGCATACTCGTCGGCCTCGACGCCGGCCAGGCCGCTCGGCGGGACAAAGCCGGGGTTGGCCAGTGTGGGCCGCCTGCGCTCCTCGACCGGCGAGGAGACCTCGAAGTCGATCAGCACCACCCGGTCGTCCTCGACGAGGATGTTGAAGGGGTGCAGGTCGCCGAACACCACGCCGCGCTCGTGCAGGGCCGAGACCGCCGCCCGCACCTTGGCGAGCATCGTGACGGCCCACTCCGCGTAGTCCGTGTTCATCTCCGGTGTGCGGTCGGCCCGCGTGAGGGGGTGCTTCTGCGCGATGAGCTGGCTGAGCGAGGTGCCGTCGACGTACTCCTGCGCGAGGAAGTGGTGCTCGCCCACCGTGAAGTGGCCGTGCAGGCGGGGGACGCAGTCCAGCCCGGCGAGGCGCTCCATGATCTCGGCCTCGTGCCGCAGGCGGGTGACCGCGTCGCGTCCCTCCACGTCGAGCCCGGCGTGCGGACGCGCCTCCTTCAGCACCACCTTCTCGCCGGTGCGCGTGTCGTGCGCGAGGTAGACGCCGCCGCCGTTGGAGAAGTGCAGCACGCTGTCGACCTGGTACGGCACGCCTTCCATGGTCACGGCGTTGCGGGCGGCGAGGTGGGGTTCGAGGAACGCCGGCAGGGGCACCCAGGAGGGCAGGGAGAACCCCGGGCCACGCACGTCGGGGACGAGCTCGCCGTCGGCGTTCTCGATCGCGAGGACCTGCTCGCCGCTCTCGTCGAGACAGTGACGCTCGGCGAACCCGCCGTACCGGACGTAGAGCGGTCCGTCGCCGTAGCGCAGGTCGCTGAGGATGTACGGGCCCTCGACGCCGTCGAGGACCTCGGCCAGCTCCTTGAGCGTCAGTTCGAGCTCGGCCTCGTCGACCGGGTAGATGGTGACCAGCTTGCCGCTCGACCCGCGGAAGGCGTACTTGGAGTTCTGCATGGTCATCACGCGCCGGCCGCGCAGGAACTTGAAGGCCAGCCCGCGGGGCACGCAGTAGTCCCACGCCGCCGCGATCACCCGCTCCGCCTCCCGCACGGAGGAGGAGATGTGGATCTTCCATCCCTGGGTGGGCAACGTGGCGCCGGCCGGCGCGTAGTGCAGCCACGTTCCGGTCGCGAGATGCGCCCATTCCTCGGGGGTGGGCCGCGCGGCCACGGAGAAATCCGGGTGCTCCGCGCGCTTGCTGTCGAGCGTGTCGTAGAACAAGGGATCTGCGAGGCAGTAAATCTCGTACTTACTAATCACCAGATGTCCCCTTAGGCCGGTCACAAGTAAGAATTCCGGAATTGCGGGGATGGGCCAAGTTACGCCCGTCAACTGCGACATGTGAAATCTGCACATAACAAACCATGACGCGGTCACGGGTCATGGGGTGACGCTCTTCACGGTCGCTCGGAGGCCTTGGTGAGGCCGCCAGTGAGGTTCTCTGTCAACCGGCAGGTCAAGTGCTCGGACATGATCTGGAGTGTTTTGGAGCGGTCCGTCCGGTCGGCGGCCGGTCAGCGGCGGTCTTTGCCCCTGCTCGGGATCTCGGCGACCAGGCGGAACCAGCCGTCCGGGTCGAGGACCGTTCCCACGACGCCGTCGAGCGCGGCCGCGCGGGTGCGGAGGTTGTCCAGGCCGCTGCCGGTGCCGGACGGAGCGGAGGGGTCGACGCCGTCGTTGGCCACGGTCAGCGTCACCGTGCCGGCGCGCAGGGCGATCTCGATGACGCACAGGGTCGCCCTGCTGTGCCGCACGACGTTGGTCACGGCCTCCCGCACCATGATGGCGAGGGTGGCGCTGATCTGGTCCGAGAGCTCCGCGTCGGTGGTCTCGATCTTGCAGTCGGTCCCGTACGCGCGGAGCACGGCACGCGCGTTGGCCAGCTCCGACGGCAGTGAGACGTCCTGGAACGAGCGGGTCACGTTGCGGATGTCCGCGGCGGCCTGGCGGATCGCCTGCACCACGTCGGCGAGGGCGGGGCGCAGCGGGTTGTCGTCCTCGGCGAGGCGGTAGGCGAGTTCGCTGCGCAGTGTGGCCAGCCACAGCCGGCTGCTCACGAGGTCGTGCACGTCCCGGCCGAACTGCTCCCGGGCCTCGGCCGCGGCCTGGCGGACGGCCTCGGCCTGCATGGCGCGCAGCCGGCGCAGCCGGAGGGCCAGGACCGCCAGCGCGGCGAGGGGGAGCGCGCCGAGCAGCGTGAGCAGGGCGAGTATCGCGAAGTCAGGCAAGTGACGACCCTCCAGTCATCCTCGCCGTAACATCGGCCTCGCCTTTCGGTACATGCGCTATATCCTTGCATACCTGTCACAAAAGATGGCCACTTCGTTCATCTCGAAGTAAGTTCTAACGTCGGGGGATATAACGCTGTGCAGCGGCCCCTAAAAACGGGCGTTCGCGAACTGTGAATTCCGGCCATGGATAAATCAGTTCATGTCCGGTTCATCCCCTGGGCTACTTTTACGGGCCTCTCAGGCGAGCGATCGGACCGCCGCGCGGAACAGCACGGGCAGCCGCCGGGCGGCCGGCACGATCATCCGCGCCGCCGGGGGGTGCCGCCGGGCCTCCAGCAGGGTGGCGGTGAGCAGCCGCGACCGCCGTGACAGGCGCCGCCAGGCGGCCTCGTAATCCTCGGGGCGGCCCGCGCGCAGGCAGCCGACCAGCGCGCGGGCCGACAGCAGCGCGAGCGAGAGGCCCTCGCCGGTGAGCGCGTCCACGTAGCCCGCCGCGTCGCCCACGAGCAGGACCCGCCCGGCCACACGCCGGCGGACCCGCTGGCGCAGCGGCCCGGCTCCGCGCACCGGGGTGGCGGGCGGCCCGTCCAGCCGGGCGAGCAGGTCCGGGAACGCCGCCAGGTGCTCGTGGTATCCCCGCCGCTCGCCGCTCAGCACGGCCACGCCGACGAGGTCGTCGCCCACCGGCGTGACGTACGCCTCGCCGCCGGGCGCCCAGTGCACCTCCACGAAGTCGGTCCACGGCGCCACCCGGTAGTGGCGGCGCAGGCCGTACCGGCGGGGGCCGCCATCGGGCAGGTCCAGCCCGAGGGACGCCCTGATCGGCGAGTGCAGGCCGTCCGCCGCGACCAGCCAGCGCGCCCGCAGACCGGAGCCGTCCGGGACCCCGACGGAGGGCAGCACCCGCGCGTGCACGTCGGCGTCGCCGGCGCGCACTCCGGCGACCCGCCCGGAGACCACCTGGACTCCGGCCTCCCGCGCGCGCCGGGCCAGGGCCGCGTGCAGCGCGGTGCGCCGCACGCCGAGCCCGGCGCCGTCCCGGAACTCCGCCTGCACCCGGTGCCGTCCGTCGACGTAGCGGATGCCCAGGAACGGCCTGCTCTCCGGCAGCGCGATCCCCGGGTCGATGCCCAGGCCGGCGAGGGCGGCGACGCCGGTGGGCATCAGTCCCTCCCCGCACGCCTTGTCGACCGGGACGGCCCTCGGTTCGACCACGACCGTCTCCAGGCCGGCCAGCGCCGCGTGGATGGCCGTGGCCAGCCCCGCGGGCCCGCCCCCGGCCACCAGCACGTCGATCACCGGGCGGGCCGCAGGGAACCGGGCGCGGCGGGGGCGGCGGTCGCGAGGGCGGCGTTCTCGCACCGCAGGCGGACGACCATGAGCGGCACGTTGAGCAGGGTGAAGGCCAGCGCGGTCAGCCACGCGGAGTGCACGAGCGGCAGGGCCGCGCCCTCCACCGCCACGGCGACGTAGTTGGGGTGACGCAGCCACCCGAACCGGTACGGCCCCCGCGTCACGAGCGGCAGGCCCGGCACGACGATGACCTGGGTGTTCCACTGGGGGCCGAGGCTCGCGACACACCACCAGCGCAGCGCCTGGGCGGCCACGACGAGCGCCAGCATCGGCCAGCCCAGGGCCGGGACGAACGGCCGGTCCGCCAGCGCCGCTTCCAGCAGGCACCCGGCGAGCAGGCCGGTGTGCAGGGCGACCATCCAGGGGTAGTGCCCGGCGCCGTACAGCACCCCGCCGCGGCCCATGCTCCAGCGGGCGTTGCGGCGCGCGACGAACAGCTCCGCGAGGCGTTCCACACCGACGAGCGCGACGAGCACCGCGTACCAGGGCGACATCGGTCTCCTCCATCCCTCCCGGCCGGCTCCCGCCGGCCCCCCTTCACCAGCGCAGCAGGACGAGCTCGGAGCAGAATCCCGGGCCCATCGCGAGGAGCACCCCCGGGGTGCCCGGCGGCGGTGGCCGCAGGGCCAGGGTGTCCCGCAGCACGTGCAGCACGGACGCGGACGACAGGTTGCCGATGGCGGCCAGCGAGCGCCAGGTGAGGTCGAGCGCGCCCTCCGGCAGCGCGAGCGTCTCCGCGACCGCCTCCAGCACCTTCGGGCCGCCGGGATGACAGACCCACGCGGTGATGTCGCCGATGTCCAGGCCGTGGTCGCCGAGGAACCCGCCCACGTCCCCGGCGAGGTGGGTGCGCACCACGTCGGGCACCCCGGCGTCCAGGACGACCCGGAACCCGCTGTCGCGCACGTCCCACCCCATCACCCGCTCCGAGCCGGGGTAGAGGCGGCTGCGGGTCGCGACGACGGCCGGGCCCGGCCGCCCCCCGGGGATCTCACGGTCTGGGATCTCACGGTCGTCGCCGTACGCGACCACGGCGGCGGCGCCGTCCCCGAACAGCGCGCCCGCCACGAGGTTGGCCGTGGAGGAGTCGTCGCGCTGCAGGGTGAGGGAGCACAGCTCGACCGAGAGCAGCACCGCGACGTGGCCCGGCCACCCGCGCAGGTAGTCGTGCAGCCGGGCGATGCCCGCCGCCCCCGCCACGCAGCCGAGGCCGAACACCGGCACCCGCTTCACGTCGGGACGCAGCCCGATCCGGTTGGCCAGCCGGGCGTCCAGGGACGGCGCGGCGACGCCGGTGACCGACGTACACATGATCATGTCCACGTCCGCCGGAGTGAGGCCGGCGGCGTCGAGCGCGCCGGTCACGGCCTCCGCGCCCAGGTCGAGGGCGGCCTCGATGAACAGGTCGTTGGCCATGCCGAAGCCGTCGAGCTTGCCGTACCGGTCGAGCGGCTGCACGAGGTTGCGGTGCTCCACCCGCGCGCTCGCGTGCAGCCTGTCGAGGAGCCGGCGGTCGGCGCCCGGAGGGAGGCAGACCCTCGCCAGCGTGTCCGTGATCTCCTTCTGCGAGTGGCGATGGGGAGGAAGGACACCATGGACGGCCGCGATCCGGGTCATCTCACATCCCACTGGCTGGCGGAGGAAGCTACTTGCACTCTTGCCCGTCCAGGCGGCTCACATACCTACCAACCCGGATCATCCGGTTACGCTCGTGACGATGACCTGCTCCAGAGCACTCCCCGGCGACATGCCGCGGCAGCTGGCCGGGCTGGCGCGCGCGTGCCATCCGGGCCCGGCCGTCGCGGTGACGGTCCTGGTCACGGCGCTCGTGGCGCTCGCCGGGCGCGGCCTCCCCGGGGCGGTGCCGGTGGCGCTCGCCGTGCTGGCCGGCCAGCTCTCGGTGGGCTGGTGCAACGACGCCGTGGACGCCGCCAGGGACGCCGCGGCCGGGCGGATCGGCAAGCCCGTCGTCGCGGGCCTGGTGACCGCGGGCACGGTGCGCGCCGCGGCCTTCACGGCGCTGGCGGCGTGCGTGCCGCTCTCGCTGGCCTGCGGGCCGCTGCCGGCCGCGGCGCACCTGCTCGCCGTCGCCGCGGCCTGGGCCTACAACCTGTGGCTGAAGGGCACTGCCGCGTCGTGGGCGCCGTACGCGATCGGGTTCGGCGCCGTGCCGGTGTTCGTCGCGGCGGGCATGCCGGCTCAGCACGAGGGCCCGCCGCTGCCCGCGTGGTGGGCCGTGGTGGCGGCGGCGCTGCTCGGCTGCGGCGCGCACCTCGGCAACGTGCTGCCCGACATCGAGACGGACCTGGCGACCGGCGTGCGGGGCTGGCCCCAGCGGCTCGGCGCCGCCCGGGTCAGGGCCCTGATGCCGGCGCCGCCGCTTGCGGCGTCCCTGCTGCTCGCCGTGGCTCCGCCGGGCCCGCCCGGCCCGGCGGAGTGGCTCGCCCTCGCGGGAGTGGCCCTGTGCGCGGTGGCCGGCCTGTCGCTCGGCCGCCGCCTGCCCAAGGCGCCCTTCGCCGCCGCGGTCGCCGCCGCCGGGATCGACATCCTGCTCCTCGCGGCCACGGGCGCCGGCGTCGTGGTGAGCACCACGTAGCCGGCCTGCTCGAACACCACGCGGTAGCCGTGCCCGCGCAGCCGCGCCACGCGTTCGACCTGCTGCCGGAGGCCGGCGAAGGGGAACGTCCGGACGCCCACGTCGGCGACGACCCACGGCGCCCAGCGGGGCGTCCTGTCCCACAGCAGCGTGCGCGTACGCGGGGACAGGGCGGGGGCCAGGGAGTCGGCCGCCTCGACCAGGGCGCCGTCGGGGACGGCGGCGACGGCGCGCTGCGCCGCGCGGGTCCGCGTGGTCTCCGCGTAGAAGGCGGGCGTGAGCGACGCGCCGAACGAGAAGAACGGCACGAGGGCGAGCGCGGTCGCGAGCACCAGCACCGCCCACCCGCGGACGAGCCGTGCCGCCCGCCCAGTGCCGGCCCTGGTGCCGGCCCGCCTGGTCATGAGGGTGGCGGCGCGCAGCGCGCCGTCGACCCCGGCGGCGAAGACCGGCGCGACGACGAATGCGGTGTAGTGGTACCTCGGCGTCCACCAGTTCGGATAGGTGCTGGCGAGCAGGCGTTCCAGCAGCGGCGGGATCAGGGCGAGCGCCGCCGGGGAGAGCAGCGCGGTGAACAGCACGGGCGCCAGCGTCAGCGCCGCCGTACGCAGCTTCAGCGGCGGGTCGGCGAGCAGCGCGAGGACGTCGCCGGGCCGGGTGACGGCGTGGAGCGCGGCCCGCGGGAGGTCGGGGCCCAGCGTCCAGTAGGCCCAGTAGTAGCCGGTCCTGCCGCCGAAGCGGGGGACGAGGACCGACGTCGCCACCAGGGTCGCCGCGACGCCGCCGGCGACGAGCAGCGCGCCGGGCCACCGGTCACGCCGCCGGGTGAGCAGGAACAGCCCGAATCCGGCCAGCAGCAGGCCCATGTCCTCCTTTACCAGGAGCAGGGCGAGCGCGGTGAGAAGCGCGGCCCGCCCGCGCCCGGCCTGGTACCGCTCCAGCGCCACCGCCGTGAGCAGCGGCGCGAACGCCGCCTCGTGGAAGTCGAAGGCGACGGTCTCGGCGATCGGCCACGACAGCGCGTAGGCGGCCGCGACGGGATGGGCGACGCGGCCGCCTCCGGCCCCATACCGGGAGGCGGCCCGGAAGGCGTACGCCCACACGAACGGAATGGACAGGGCGAGCAGGACGGCCTGCGCGACGAGCAGCGTCGCGGGCCCGTCGTGGATCCAGTAGAGCGGCGCCAGCAGCGCCAGCGCCGGAGACCAGTGGTCGCCGAGCACGCAGAACCCCGGCCCGAACCCGTTGTGGACGCCCTTCACCATCGAAACGGGCGCCTCGAAGCGGGAGTACGCGCGGACCGCCTGGTCGAATATCACCAGGTCGTACGCGCCCGCCCGGAAACGCGACAGCCGCACGCAGGAGTGGATCGCGTAGGCGAC
Source organism: Microbispora triticiradicis (assembly GCA_003260025.2). Classification (GTDB taxonomy): domain Bacteria; phylum Actinomycetota; class Actinomycetes; order Streptosporangiales; family Streptosporangiaceae; genus Microbispora; species Microbispora triticiradicis. Next base: position 27,242 of record QFZU02000029.1, read on the forward strand.
CGCCGCCGCGGCGGTGAGGGCCGCGACGGCGGCGAGGTCCCGGCGCCGCGCCGCGGGCGACGGCCATGCGCTCCCCGACATTCCTCCGGGAGGCTATCGAGGCGCGCCCCAGGGGCGGGCAGAGCCGGTCCGCGTTTCCCGCAACGCGTGGTCAAAGCTGTGGTCAAAGGTTCGGCCTGCCGCCGGACTCAGCCGAGGACGCCGAACCAGCGTCCCGCCTCGGTCCACACCTCCGCGCGGCGGAAGCCCGTACGCCGGGCGAGCGGGCCGATGCCGTCCGCCCCGACGCGGGCCCACGCGAACCAGCCGGTGACCGTGTCGTCCCGCCGCAGCCTGACCCGCTCCGACCGGGTGGCGGTGCCGGGAGGGCCGAGTTCGGCGACCACCTCGCCACCGGGCCGCAGCAGTTCGCGGGCCCGCCGCAGCAGTGCCTCGGGGTCCCCGCCGATGCCGATGTTGCCGTCGGCCAGCAGCACCGTCGCCCAGCGCCCGCCGCCCGGCACGTGGCCGAACACGTCCCGGCACAGGGCCCGGCCCCCGGCCAGGCGGGTGAGGCGGACGGCCCGGGGCGTGACGTCGATGCCGAGGGCCCGCACCCCGCGCCTGGTCAGCGCCACCGTGAGCCGCCCGGGTCCGGAGCCGACGTCGAGGGTGGGGTCGCCGCAGCGGGCCAGCATCGCCTCGTCCCCTTCGGCGCCGTCGAGCCAGCGCCACGACTCCAGCGGCCACGTCCTGCCGTCGGCCGCCTCGACGTCGACCCGCGCGCCGTCCAGCGACTCGGCGTAGAGGGGGCCGATCACGCCGGGACGTCCGCGCCGAGGGCCGCCAGCGCCGCCGCGAACCGCGAGGAGGGGGCCCGCGCGGCCACCGCGCGGGCGTCGGCGGCGGTGTCCACATCGGTCAGTTCGGGCAGCAGGGCGGCCCGCAGGCCCGCCTCACGGATCCGGCGCAGCAGCAGCGCCCCGGTGTCGGACCGCGACATCGGCACCCCGGCGAGCAGCCCGGAGCGCAGGGCGGGATCGGGCCCGCGCTGCCCGAGCAGCCAGAACCCGCCGTCGGCGGCCGGGCCGACCACGACGTCGTGCTCGCCCAGCAGCCGTCCCGCCTCGCTCAGCAGGCCCGGGGTGACCTGCGGGGTGTCCATGCCGATCAGCACCGCCGGCGCCGGGCAGGCCGCCAAGGCGTCCTCGAAGGCGTGTGCCAGCCGCTCCGCGAGGCCGTTCCCCCGCTGCGGGACCACGTCGTAACCGGCGGGCAGCCAGGGGCCGGGCTCGCCGAGCAGGGCCAGCACCCGGCGCGCGGCCGGGGCGGCGGCGACGGCCGCCAGCGTGTCGCGCAGC
>QFZU02000003.1 GCA_003260025.2 Microbispora triticiradicis
CCCCGCGCGCTGTCCCGCGCGCTCGGCGACCTGCTCGCCCGGCCCGAGCTGCGGTCGGCGCTGTCGGCCGCGGGGGCCCGGCGGGCGCGCGCCCGCTACGGCTGGCGGAGGATCGCCGAGCAGACCGAGTCCGTGTACCGAAACCTGGCCGGCGGGCGTCTCGGCGCCCTCGCCGCCGCGGGAGGCTGAGCGATGCATCCTCACCTGGCCCGGCTGAGCACCGCACTGACGGCGGTCGACCCGGAGACACCCAAGATCCACGCCTGGGGTTACAAGCTCGCCGCCGTGCTAAGCGGCGGCGGACGGCTGCTCGCGTGCGGCAACGGCGGCTCGGCCGCCGAGGCGCAGCACCTGACCGCCGAGCTGGTCGGGCGCTACCGCGCCGACCGGAGGCCGTACGCCGCGATCCCGCTGCACGGCGACACCTCGTCGCTGACCGCCATCTGCAACGACTTCGGCCTGAAGGAGCTGTACGCGCGGCAGGTGCGGGCGCACGGCCGCCCCGGCGACGTGCTGATCTGCCTGTCCACCAGCGGGACGAGCGCCAACGTGACCGAGGCGGCCGAGGCCGGCCGCGAGTGCGGCCTGACCACCTGGGCGCTGACCGGTCCTGGGCCGAACCCGCTGGCCGACCTGTGCGACGAGGCCCTGACGGTGCCCGCCGACGACACCGCGACCATCCAGGAGGTGCATCTCACGGTGATCCACATGCTGTGTGACGTGATTGAGAAGGCCGTCGCGTGAGCGCACCACTCGTCATCGTCGGAGACTCCCTGCTCGACGTCGACGTCGAGGGCACGGCCGACCGGCTGTGTCCCGACGCGCCCGTCCCCGTGGTCGAGGGGCAGGCGGAGCACCACCGGCCGGGCGGCGCCGGCCTCGCGGCGCTGCTCGCCGCCCGCGACGGCACACCGGTGACGCTGGTCACCGCCGTCGGCGACGACCCCTCGGGCCGCTGCCTGGAGGACCTGCTGTCGCCCACGGTCGAGATCGTACGGCTCCCGCTGCGCGGCACGACCGTGCGCAAGACCCGGGTCCGGGCCCGGGGGCAGACGCTGGTCAGGATCGACACCGGAGACGGCCGGGCCATGGGGCGGCCGGGCCAGGTGGCCTCCGCCTCGGCCTTCGCCCGCGCCGCGGACGCCCTCGCCTCGGCGGGCGCGGTGCTGGTGGCCGACTACGGGCGCGGCGTGGCCGACCTGCTCCGGGAGTTGCTGCGCGGCCTCGACGTGCCGGTCGTCTGGGACCCCCACCCGCGCGGGTCGCTGCCCGTGCCGGGCTGCGCGCTCGTCACGCCCAGCGAGGCGGAGGCCCGGGGCATGTGCGGCGAGCCGTACGTCTCGCCGGAGCGCACGGCCCGCAGGCTCGTGCGCGATCTCGACGCCGAGGCCGTCGCGATCACGCTCGGAGAGCGTGGCGCGATGCTGGCCCGTCGCGGCGGCAGGTTCGGGCCGGTCCCCGCCCCGCACGTCGCCGTCGGCGAGGACGCCTGCGGCGCCGGCGACCGCTTCGCCGCGGCGGCGGCCCTCGCCCTGGCCGACGGCGCGTCCACCGAGGACGCCGTCGCCCGCGCGGTCGGCGAGGCCACCAGGTTCGTGGCGGACGGCGGGGCCGCCGCCCTCCGCCTGCCGCGTCCGGCCGCCGAGGCGCCCGTGCCGTTCCCGCCCGGCGCCTCCGCCTTCGAGGTGGCCGCCGCCGTACGGGCCTCCGGAGGCCGGCTCATCGCGACCGGCGGATGCTTCGACCTGCTGCACGCCGGGCACGTGAGCCTGCTGCGGCGGGCCAGGGCGCTCGGCGACGCCCTCGTGGTCTGCGTCAACTCCGACGACTCGATCCGGCGGCTCAAGGGTCCGAGCAGGCCGCTGGTGAGCGAGCGCGACCGCGTCGAGGTGCTGCGCGCGCTGGGCTGCGTGGACGCCGTGACGGTCTTCGGCGAGGACACGCCGTCCCAGGTCATCGAGCGGCTGTGCCCGGACGTGTGGGTGAAGGGGGGCGACTACGACGAGCGGTCGATGCCCGAGGCCGAGGCCGTGCGCCGGGCCGGTGGGGAGGTCGTCATCCTGCCGACCGTGCCCGGATATTCCACCACGGGCCTGATCGCCGCCGCCCGGGCCGCATCGTGACCTCCGTCGCGGGTAGCGGTCCTCCAGTCGAAAGGGAAACCCAATGGTGGGAAACGTACTGATCACCGGTGGCGCGTCCGGCCTCGGCCGGGCCACCGCGGCGGCGGTCGCCAAGGCGGGCGGCCGGCCGCTGGTCGTCGACCTCAACGAGCCGGACGGCGGGTTCGACCACGTGCGCGCCGACCTCGCCGACCGGGAGCAGGCCGAGCGGGCCGTACGCGAACTCGCCGAGCGGGCGGGCGGACTCGACGCCGTGGTCACGGCGGCGGGCGTCGACGCCTGCGGACGGCTGGAGGACGTGGCCGCCGACAGGTGGGAGCGGGTGATCGGGGTCAACCTCCTCGGCACCGCCGCGGTGGTCCGGGCGGCACTGCCGTTCCTGCGCGAGTCCGGGGGCAGAGTCGTCACCGTCGCCTCCACGCTCGGCGTGCGGGCGCTCAGCGACGCCACGGCCTACTGCGCCTCGAAGTTCGGCGTGGTGGGCTTCACCCGGGCCCTGGCGGCCGAGCTGGCCGGGCAGGTCGGGGTGACCCTGCTGATCCCCGGCGGCATGCACACCCGCTTCTTCGACGACCGGCCCGAGCAGTACAAGCCCGGCCCAGACGCCCGGCTGAACCAGCCGGAGGACGTCGCGTCGGCGATCCTGTTCGCCCTCGGCCAGCCGCGGGGCTGCGAGGTCAGGGAGCTGGTCGTGGCGGCCTCGACGGAGACGTCATGGCCCTAGAGGAACCCGGAAGACCGGTCCTGCTCGCCCTGCGCGGGCTGGGGCTCGGCGACCTGCTGGCATCGGTGCCCGCGCTGCGGGCGCTGCGGCGGGCGCATCCCGGGCATCACTTCGTGCTCGCCACCCCCGCCTACCTCGGCGGGCTGCTCCCGCTGATCGGCGGCGTCGACGAACTGATCGACGTGTCCGGGCCGGGACCGGTGCCGTACGCGTCGCCGGACGTCGCGGTGAACCTCCACGGCAGCGGCCCGGAGAGCATCCAGGCGCTGCGCCGCACGCGGCCGGGCCGCCTGCTCACCCACACGCACCCCGCCGTCCCCGGCTCGGACGGCCCGGAGTGGAACGCGGAGACGCACGAGCGTCAGCGGTGGTGCTCACTGCTGGAGTGGTACGGCATCGCGGCCGACCCCGACGACCTCGCGCTCGGCGACCCGGGGCCGGGGCCGCTGCCCGGCGGCGAGGTGGTCATCCATCCGGGCGCGGCGTTCCGGGCCCGGCAGTGGCCGCCGGACCGCTTCGCCCAGGTGGCCGCCGAGCTCGTCCGGACGGGCCACCGGGTCGTCGTCACGGGCGGGGTGACCGAGATCGCGCTCGCCCGGCACGTCGCGGCCCTCGCCGGGCTGCCGGAGGAGTCGGTGCTGGCCGGCCGTACGAACCTGCCCGAGCTCGCCGCGCTCACGGCGCACGCGGCGCTGGTGGTGTGCGGCGACACCGGCATGTCACACCTGGCCACCGCCGTCGGCACGCCCTCGGTCATCCTGTACGGTCCGGTCCCGCCCGCGCTGTGGGGGCCGCCGCCGGGCCGCCCGCACATCGCGCTGTGGGCGGGACGCCGGGGAGACCCGCACGGCGACACGCCGTCGGAAGGCCTGCTGGAGATCGGAGTGGCCGAGGTGCTGGACGCGGTCAGAAGGTTACGAGGAGTGGAGGTGCGGTGAAGGGATCCCGTGTCGTGGTCACCGGAGGAGCCGGGTTCCTCGGCTCCTACCTGTGCGAACGCCTGATCGAGAAGGGCGCGGCGGTCGTCTGCCTGGACAACTTCCTCACCGGGTCTCCGCGCAACGTCGAGCACCTGATCGGCCGCCCGGCGTTCCGGCTGGTGGAGTGCGACCTCACCGGGTTCGTCCACGTGCCCGGCCAGGTGGACCTGGTGCTCCACTTCGCGTCGGCGGCGTCGCCCGCCGACTACCTGCGTCATCCGATCGAGACGCTGAAGGTCGGCAGCATGGGCACGCTGCACGCGCTCGGGCTCGCCGCCGAGAAGAGCGCCCGGCTGGTCCTCGCGTCCACGAGCGAGGTGTACGGCGACCCGCTGGAGCACCCGCAGAAGGAGACGTACTGGGGCAATGTCAACCCGGTCGGGCCGCGCAGCGTGTACGACGAGGCCAAACGCTTCGCCGAGGCGCTGACCACGGCCTATCACGACTCGCGGGGCGTCGACACCGCCATCGCGCGGATCTTCAACACCTACGGCCCCCGGATGCGGCCGCACGACGGCCGGGCGATTCCCACCTTCATCCGGCAGGCGCTGCTGGGCGAGCCGATCACCGTGACCGGCGACGGCAGCCAGACGAGGTCGATCTGCTACGTGGACGACACGGTCGACGGCGTGCTCGCGCTCGCCGAGAGCGACTTCGCCGGGCCGGTGAACATCGGCAACCCGGCGGAGATGTCGATGTCGGACCTGGCGGAGACGATCCGGGACCTCGCGGGCTCCTCCTCGCCGGTCCGGTTCATCGACCGGCCGGTGGACGACCCGGCCGTACGCCGCCCCGACACCTCGCTCGCCGAGGAGCGGCTCGGGTGGCGTCCCCGCGTCGACCCCGTCACCGGCCTGCGCCGCACGATCGACTGGTTCGAGAAGGAGCTGAACTCCCCGTACTCCGTCGCCTCCTGATCGCCGTCGTCCCGGGCCCCCGCCCCAGCGGGGGCCTCAGTCCAGGCCCGTTCCCTCCCGCCACGCGTCGTCCGCCGCCTGGTGCCGGTGATCACGGGGGGACATGCCGAAGGCGGCGCGGAAGTTGCGGCTGAAGGTCGCGGCGTCGCTGAAACCCCAGCGGGCGGCGATGGTCTGGATGGGCCGTGCTCGCAGCAGGGGGTCGGCGAGATCGCGGTGGCACCCCTCAAGGCGGCACCGGCGAATCCAGCCCGCCACGCTCAGCCCCTGCTCCTGGAAGATCTTGTACAGGTGCCGTACGGAGATCCCGTGCGCCGCGGCGATCATCTCCGCGTTCAGGTCCGGATCACCGAGCCGCTGCCGGATGAAATGGTGGATCAGCGACAGCAGAGCCTGGTGCCGCGACTCGGGCGCCAGCGCGCGGGTGGCCTCGCACCGGTGCGCGCAGGCCGCCGCGACCAGGTCGAGGGTGACGGCGCCCAGCGCCTCCGCGTCCTGGCGGGTGAGGTCGCCGGCGTTCTCCGTCAGCTGCCTCAGGTGCGCGGCCAGGACACCGGTGATCCCGGCCCGCGCGGGAAACGGCGCCGCGACGAGCCGCCCGACCATGTCGGACCGAAGGCCCAGCGAGGATCTCGGGAACTGGACGATCAGAGATTCCGCCGGCCCACGGCCGGCCCCTCGCCATCCCTGCCACGGCTGGGACGAGTCGATGAGAAGAAGGTGATTCACCGCGAAGCGCGCCTCCCGGCCCGCCTGCGTCATCGCACCGTCGCCGGCGAGAACGAGGTGGAGCTGGAAGACCTCCGGATCCGTCTGCCGGATGAGCTTCGCGGGCCGGCTCACCTGCAGCCTGCTGTGGCTCATCGTCGACAACGTGACCGCGCCGAAGTCGAACAGCCGCGCCGACGCGTTGAAGTCGGCGGGGCTGTCCGAGGCCGGCCATGTGCTCACGAGTGTCTGCGACAACGTCTGATGCCAGAAAGGAAAACGGTCCCGAGCGGCCAGGTCCCTGGTGTTCCACTCCAGAACTTGCATCCGCACCCCCCGACGCACACAAATCGGCATCAAGTTTACAGAAATCGTCAAGACGTAATTGCGCAATCTCCGGCATACCGACGTCGCATACCGAATTCCGGGTGCGCCAAATTCGTTAGTGGTGCAGATCTGAGAACAAGCGCCGAAGGCCGGGACCGCCGAGGTGGAAGCGCCTGGAGTGCGATCGCGCGACCGCCGTCAGAGCGTACGGACCCGAGGGGTGCGGGCTCGCTTCGGGTTTCGGCGCGCCCGTGGGTTTGGTAAGGCTGTAGGCATGATCTTTCCCGCGAGGGCGCTCAACACCGCCGTACTCACCCTTCTGGTCGTCCCGATCACCACGGTCGCCGCCGCTCCCCAGGCGACGGCCGAAGCCGGGGGCAGCTCCCACGCGGCGGCGTCGGCCCGCCGCCTCCTGGCCCAGCTGAAGGTCGCCAGGCCGCTGCCGCTCCGCGGATACAGTCATCGGCGGTTCCAGCCCCGGTGGGCGCACCACAAGGGAGCGTGCGACGCGCGGGAGGTGGTCCTCGCCCGGCAGGGGCGGGGGGTGCGCAGGGACGCGCACTGCCGCCCCGTAAAGGGCGCCTGGTACAGCCCGTACGACGGCAGGGTGCTGAAGAGCGTCAAGCAGGTCGACGTCGACCACCTGGTGCCCCTGGCGTACGCCTGGCGCTCCGGCGCCGCCCGATGGAGCCAGGCGCGTCGCCGGGCTTTCGCCAACGACCTCACCCGGCCCGAGCTGGTCGTGGTGAGCCATTCGGTGAACATGGCCAAGGGAGGCCGGGGCCCGCAGAGCTGGCGTCCGCCGCGCCGGAGCCACTGGTGCCGCTACGCCACGGCGTGGATCGCCGTCAAGCATCACCACCGGCTCTCCGTGACCGGGAAGGAGAGGACGGCCCTGCTCAACATGCTCCGCACCTGCCGGCGCTGACCGCCGCCCGCCGCTCCCGGACCGCCTTCACGGCCGGGAGACGGCGTCGGCGGCGGTACGCACGATGGCGGACAGCGTGTCGCCGTGGGCGCCGTGCCAGTAGACGCGGCCGCAGGCGAGGCAGCGGGCGAACGCGTCGTAGGTGCGCCGGGTGCCGGGCTCCAGCGAGTCCTCCACCTCTGCCTTGCCGACCGTCGCGAGCGTTCCGTTGCAGGCGGTGCAGCGGGTCCACGGCGCCAGCGGCGGCCGGAACCGGTCGAGCACGTCGAGGAACTGGTCGTCCGGCCGGGCGCCGCGCACGTACGCGCCGTGCCGCAGCGACCGGCGGCGCAGGATGCCGCGGTCCTGCGTGAGCAGCACCCGTTCCTCGGCGCCCGCCTGCTCGATGAGGGCGTCGTCGTCCATGTCGTTGTGGTAGGCGGTGTCCAGGCCGACCAGGCGGAGACGGCGGGCCAGCGTGCCGAGATGGACGTCGAGGAGGAACCGGATCCCCGGGATCACCTGCGGCCTGCGTACCGGCCGGACGTCCACGACCTCACCCGGGCGCGGCCGGTACGACGGGCCGACCGGGCGCTCCGCCGCGGTCAGCCCGCCGACCTCGGTCAGCGGCACCCCGGCCGACTCGATCACGTGCCCGAGCGAGGAGGTCCCGTCGTAGGGCAGGCACACCTCGGGCCGCCGGTTGCGCGGCGCGAGGAAGAGCCACAGATCAGGCGAGAAGCGTACGGACAGGTCCATGCTCCCAGCATGCCTCTCAGCGTGCGGGCCGCCGGGCCGCGGACGAAGGGCCCCGCTGCCGTCCGCCGGGGGGAGGGCGGCAACGGGGCCGTACAGAGGGTGGGCAGGGGCTCAGGCGGCGACGGTCGTCCGGCCGCGGACCTGGAGGACGGTCAGCAGGCCGACGACGACGGTGACGGCGCCGGTGATCCAGGCGGTCCACGCCGAGGCGGCGTCACCGTCGAAACCGAACGCCCAGGGCGAGACGAACAGCAGGGCGCCGAACGCCGCGGTCACCCAGGAGCTCGCGCCGCCCGCGCCCAGGATGGACCATAGGGCGGAGACGACGAGGAGCGCGCCGAGGACGAGCAGGGGTTGCGTCGCGGCCTGGGCGTCGGCCCAGAAGAACGGCGCGACCACCGCGACCAGTCCGGCGAGGAGGGCGACGACGTCGGACAACGATCTCGTGAGATCCATCCGTGCCTCCGTACGGGAGAGATTGGCTGTGCTCCGACACTCCGTCTGATTGACCGCCCGGTCAACAACCCGTTACGTCAGGATTTCCTAACCCTGAGTGACAACGCCCTGAACGCGCGGGTCGCGGACTCCGCGCGGAAACCTCCCCCTGTACGGCGACGGCCCGCCGGCCCGGGAAAGTCCCGGCGCCGGCGGCCACCTTCACGAACCGGTCAGCGCCTGCCCCTGACCTTGACGGTCTCCTTGTTGTAGTTGTCGCCGGCGCCGTCCGGCTTGTAGTTCTTCTCGACGTTGCCGGCGATGTCGACGGCGAACCAGTGGACCTCCGTGGTCTGGTTCACCGTGATCCTCTGCGCGCCCTCGCGCATGCCGGCCGCGGCCAGCTTGGGCGAGTTCAGCGTCGGGCGGCCGCCGTCGAGCGTGTAGTAGACGTTCGCCGGCTCGTCGGTCGTGAACGTGAACGTCACCGAGGTGCCGTCCTTCGCGAGCTCCTTGAGCCGGGAGTCCGGCCGGTGGTGGTCCTCCCCGTACTCCCGCGCCACCTCCAGGATGGCGATCTGGCCGCCCGCGAACTCCATCGCCTCCTCGTGGCCCTCCTCGAAGGGCGGCTGGAAGCCGACCGCGCGGTACTGCTTGGTGGCCTGGTCGTAGACGTCCGCGCCGACCTCGAAGTCCCAGCCGATGATGCCGCGGTTGTACCAGTGCTCGTCGGCGCTGTTGCCCGCCGCCGAGTAGAGCACGTCGACCACCGGGCCGGTGCGCCCCGGCCAGATCGCCGTTCCTCGCCAGTCCTGCACGGCCGACAGGATGTGACCGGACGCGTTCCAGAAGAAGCTCTCGGTGCCGAAGTCGGCCCGCGGCAGCGTCTCACGCCCGGCGGTCTTGTACGCCCCCGGAGGCCACATGAAGTAACCGCCGTAGGAGTGGGTGTTCATGGCGAACCTGATGTTCGGGAACGTGTCGACGAGCCACACCTGGTTGCGCGTCTCGGGCTCCGAGAGCTCCGACAGCCCGCCGAACGTGTCGCTGGTGCAGGTCGTGGAGGCGCCGTTGAACCCGTCGAACACCGAGCCGACGGTGAAGTTGCGGTTGAGGTCGACACCCCAGGAGTTGCGGCGCCCCGGGTCTCCGTTGGCGACCGGGCAGTGGTCGGTCATGTTGCGCCGCTGCATGTTGAAGTCGTACATCGAGTAGTGGCCGCCGTCGGGGTTGGCCGTCGGCATCACGAAGATGTCGAGGTCGTCGACGAGCCTGCGGGTGGCCGGGTCCTCGTTGTAGTTGCGCAGCAGCCGCTCGGCGGTCTCCACGCAGGTCACGGGGGTCACCCACTCGCGGGCGTGCTCCTGGCAGTAGAGGAAGACCCCGACCTTCGAGCCGTCCCGGTGCCTGCCGATCCGCAGGGCCTTCATCTGGAACGGCCGGCGCGAGACCGTCGCCGGAGCCAGCAGGCCGTCGGTCAGCCGGGTCGCGGGGGCCTCCGCCACCAGGCCGTTCCCGGCGTTGCCCCGGTAGGTGGCGGCGGTGAGCAGCGCGGAGGCGGCGGCGTCACCGTTGAGGGCGGCCACCACCTGCGCGGCCGTGCTGCCGATCGCCCCGGAGGCGTCGGTGGCGAGGGTGACCGCCACGTTCCCGCCGGTGACCGCGACCGACAGCGGGGTTCCGGTGGTGGCCGGCCTCACCAGCGCGACGCTCACGTCGTTGCCGCCCTCGCTGCCGTACGCCTTGGAACTCACGTAGAAGGTGCTCGCGGCGGCGGCGCCGGTCCCGCTGCCGAACTGCGCCTGGGCCGCCCGCCGGTAGCCGTTCGTCCGGTACGGCAGGTCGACGATCTCCGCGATCTTCGGGAACTGCTCGGCGAGCCCGGTGATGCGGCCGGTGACCTCGGTCGGGTCCATGTAGTGGTCGACGAAGTCCGACACGTAGTGCTTGCCCGGGGGCTTGCGCCTCTCGCCGAGCCACTTCGTCACCGGCACCGTGACCGAGCCGCCCCGGCTGCTGGTCACCGTGACCTTCGTGGGGGCCTGCGCCACGGGGACGGGCGCGCTGAACCGGTGGTACATGTACTGCCCGGCGTCGGTGAAGCGGGACATGGTCGTCGTGCCGCCGGAGCCGGGGGCCGTGCCGGGACCGCTGTCCCAGGTGGCGGTCAGCACGGTCTGCGCGTCGGTCGCGCTCGACTTCACCTCGGCCGACAGGAAGCTCTGGCCGTCCAGGCTGGTGAACCACTCGGCGCGCAGCGGGGTGAGCGTGTCGGTCTCCGCGGCGTCGGCGGCGGCGGAGGCGAGGGCCTGCCGCCGCTCGGCGAGGTTCGCGGCGTAGTCGCCCTGGTCGGATATCGCGTCGCGGACGTCGAAGCCCTGGTCGCGCAGGCCCTGCGCCTCGCCGGGGCTGAGCACGGCGTGCACCTCGACGCCGCCGTCGACCGGCTTGGTGTACTCGGCCAGGTCGACGCCCAGGGAGACCAGCCTGTCCACCGCCGCCTGGTCGGCGACGACGACCCGCATCAGCGCGACGCCGTCCTGCGCGGTGCCGGACACCCGGTCGGGCGGCACCGGCTGGGGTGAGGGATCGGCGAGCACCGGGAGGGCGTTCAGGGCGAGCGCCAGGGGGAGCGCGAGCACAGCCGCGTAACGCCGCGTTCGGCGGGGGGAGCTCCTCATCGGGTTTTCCTCCATCTGGCGTGCCCCTTCAGGCAGGGGGGTCGGCCGGACCGGGGCACGCAGGTCGAAGGAAGTCTTCGTCGGTGTAGGAACTTCGTCAAGGAGCTCCAACTCTCCGATTTCGGGATTTTTCCGTAATGAGACGCATTAGTGCCAAATTTAGGGTTTTGGCACGCGCGCCTCATTGGTAACTGCCGTGCCGATAGCCGGAACTCTATCCGCAACCGCTGGTCTGGGGTTACTTCATGTGCTAGTCATGTTACCTAAAGTAATCGTCAAACTGCTGGAGGTGTCATGCTCGCGGGCGTACTCGCCGCCGTGGCGGCCGTCGGCCTGGTGGCCCTGTCCGTCATCCTCTTCCGCACACTGGGCCGGGGCACCGACGACCGCGATCCGGGCGGCACCTCCGCCGGCCACGCCGGGTCGATGCTCTCCTCGCTGTTCCTGCTCGTGTTCGCCATCGCGATCGTCGTGCCGTGGACCTCGGCCGACGCGGCGCGGCAGAACACCTATCTGGAGACGCAGGCCCTCGTCGAGACCTACTGGGCCGCCGCGCCCCTGCCCGTCCCCGACGCCGGCCAGTTACGCGAAGGGCTGCGGGAGTACGCGCGGTACGTCGTCGACGACGAGTGGCCGCTGATGGCCGCCGGGCGGCTCGGCCCGGAGGGGACGGACCGGCTGGAGTCCCTGCGCGCCTACGTGGCGGGACTGCCGGTGACGACGGACGAGGCCCGCGACGCGAAGAGCGCGGTGCTGGACCGGATGGCGGACCTGTTCGCCGCCCGGCGGCAGCGCGCGGCGGACGCGGGGACGGCGCCGCCGCCGGGAGTCCTCCTGCTGACGGTCGTCACGGGCGTCCTCGTCGTCGTCTTCCCGTTCCTGGCCGGGGCGAGACCCCGGGGCTTCGCGCTCATCCCGGTCACGGCCATGGCGATCCTGCTCGGCGTGGGCGTCTACCTGGCCTGGAACATCGCACATCCCTTCAGCGGGGGCCTGGCGGTCAAGCCGGACGCCTTCGTGAGCGCCCTGCACGAGTTCCAGCGGATCCCCGAGGGCCGCTGACATGGGCCGGACGGCGGGCCTGCGCATGGCCGTCGCGGCCGTCTCCGCCTGCGCCGCGCTGTCAGCCGCGTTCCCCTGGCAGGCGCGGGCCGAGCGCCACACGCTCGCCGCGGCCGGGACGGCGGCAGCGGGTCGGCCGGAGACCGGAGGGGCGGTGCGGGCGGCGGAGATCACGGCGACGGCCGTCGACCCCGGAATCGCGCCCGGAGTCGTGGGCGGCGTGGCGGGTGCGTCCCGCACGGCCGCCGACCCGCACCGGCCGGGGGCGCGGATCGGCCTCTGCGTCGACGTGGACGTGATCGTCGGCCTGCACGTGGAGGTGGGCGTCGGAGGCCCGGCCCGCTGCACGCCGCCGACACCCGTGCCGCCGCCTCCGCCTGCCCCGCAACCCACGCCTCCCAGCCCGCAACCTCCGCCACCGCCACCGCCACCGCCTTCGGCGGCGCCGGCGCCGGCGAAGCCCAGGCCGGCCCCGCCGAAGGCGCCGCGCCCCTTCCCGCGTCCGGCCGTGCCCCGGCCGCCGGTCGTCGTGGCGCCGTCACCCCGTCCTCATGCGACTCGTCCCCATGCGACCCCGCGGCCCGTCGCCACGCCGTCGGCGTCCCCCGTCCACCGGGTGCCGGCCAGGCATGCCGCGACGCCCGTACGGCGCCGCGACCCTCTGGGGTCGCTCACGGTCGTCGTGGTCCTGTGCGTGGCGATCGCCGCCGCCGCGGCGGCCGCGTTCCGGGTGCGGTAGCCGTACGCCGTCAGCGCCGGGCCGCGCCGGGAGAGGGATCGGCGAGCGCGGCGCCGAACACCCATGACGAGGTCTGGGCGATGAAGTCCCCGGGGAACCCGAGCGTGAACGCGGTGGCCTGTTCCAGCCGCTCGCGGATCTCGGGAGGGAGGGTGAGATCGGCGGAGGCGAGATTGTCCCGGAGCTGATCGGCGGAACGCGCCCCGACGATCGGGTGGACGGCGGGGGAGCGGCTCATCGTCCACGCGATCGCCACCTGGGACGGGGTCGCCCCGAGTTCGCCGGCGGCATCCCGCACGGCCCGGGCCACGGCGTGGTCGCGGTCCGAAAGGGACTGTGCGGCCAGCCGTCCGGCGGGCGCGGGCCCGTCCGCACCGGTGTACTTGCCGGACAGCACCCCGCCCCCGAGCGGGCTCCACGCCGTGACGCCGAGCCCGAGAGACTCGGCCATGGGCAGCAGTTCTCTCTCGATGTCGCGCTGCAGCAGGCTGTACGGCACCTGCAGGCCGATGAAGGGACTCCACCCGCGCCACTCGGCGAGGGTGTTGGCACGGGCCACGACCCAGGCGGGGGCGTCGGAGATCCCCACGTACAGCACCTTGCCGGCCTGGACGGCGTCGTCCAGGGCGCGCATCGTCTCCTCGATCGGGGTGTCGCGGTCCCACATGTGCACCCAGTAGAGATCGAGGTAGTCCGTACGCAACCGGCGCAGGCTGGTCTCCAGCGAGGCCCTCAGGTTCTTGCGGTGGTTCCCCGCGGCGTTCGGGTCGGCACGGTCCCGCGAGACGGTGTACTTCGTGCCGAGGACGAACGACTCGCGTCGGCCTTCGAGCAGCTCGCCGAGGATCTCCTCGCTGGCTCCGTCGCGGTAGTTGACGGCGGTGTCAATCGTGTTGCCGCCCGCCTCGGCGTACAGGTCGAGTATCCGGCGGCACTCCTGTGGAGGCGCGCCGACCCCGCCCTGCTCGCCGAAGGTCATCGCGCCGAGGATCAGATCGGACACGCGCAGGCCGCTCGCGCCCAGGGTGCGGTATCTCATGCCGTGGCCGATCCCCGGACGTCCTGGTCCAGTGCCCAGCGGGGCCCGCACGGATCGAGCGGCTGACCGGATAACTGTGTCATGGGCAAGACAATACACGTTGTATGGACAACGTGTCTGCCCCCGATGGCCGCTCACGGCGTGCCGACGCCATTTGCCGTCCGGTCGCTCGGCGTCCCGTGGTCCTGCACCGGCTTCGCGGCCGCTTCGTGGCTCGCCGGCCTGTCGGCCGGGAGAGCGACGGCGGGGACGACCGCGGCGGCGGTGATGCCGATCGCCCACCAGAACGCGCCCTGGAAGGCGCCGGTGGCGCCGTGGCCGAGGAGCGACTGCAGCGCGACGGCCACGATCGCGGTGCCGAACGAGGCGCCCACCTGCTGGACGATGCGGGTGTTCATGGTGGCGTGCGGGATGCCCGCCGGTTGGATGTCCCGGTAGGCGACGGACATCGGCGGGATCAGCACCGCCCCGATCCCCAGACCGCGAACCAGCAGCACGGCTCCCAGCCACCACAGGCTCGTGTCCGGTCCGGCGAGCGCGAACGGGACGGTGGCGACGGCGGCGAGCAGGAAGGCGGCGATCGTCACGGCGCGCGCCCCGAACCGGCCGACCAGCCTGCCGATCACGAAGCGCGAGACGAGCGCCCCGGCACCCTGCGGGATCATCAGCAGTCCGGCGTCCAGCACGCTGTCACCGCGTAGCTGCTGGTAGTAGAGCGGAAGCAGGAACATTCCGGCGTACATCGCCGCGCCCGCGGCGAACAGGGCCGTGGAGGCGCTGCCGAGCGAGCGTACGCGCAGCAGCCGTACGTCGACGATCGGTTCCCGCTCGCCGGGCCGCGACGCCCAGGCGACGAACGCGGCCAGCAGGACGAGCCCGGCCGGCAGCGGCACCAGCACTCCGGAGTGGGCGATCGCGCCGTTCTCGGACAGTTGCGAGAGGCCGAGCAAAATTCCCGCCAGCGCCGGCGCGAGCAGCACCAGGCCGATCCAGTCCAGGCGCCCGCGCCCATCCGAGGGGCCGGGGCGGCCGGCGGGCAGGAAGCGCCACGCCAGCAGCAGCCCGGCGGCGATCACCGGCACGTTGACGAGGAACAGCCAGCGCCAGCTCAGCCAGTTGAGGATCACGCCGCCGATCACCGGGCCGAGGATCGGGCCGAGCGCGACCGGCAGGCTGACGGCCGCCATCAGCCGGCTGCTGACCCGCCCGCCCGCGGCTCTCACCGCGAGCGTCTGCATCAGCGGGAAGATCAGCCCGGCGGCGAGGCCCTGCAGCACCCGGAAGCCGATCAGGGCGGCGTCGTTCCACGCCACCGCGCACAGCACCGAGGCGAGTGCGAACAGCACCAGCGCGGCCATCCAGACCCGCCTGCCGCCCCAGCGGCGCTCCGCCCACCCGGTGACCGGGATCGCGACGGCCATCGCCAGCAGGAAGCCGGTGGTGACCCACTGGATCGTGCCGGTGGTCGAGTGCAGCTTCACGACCAGCGTGTGGATCGCCAGCGTCACCATCGTCGAGTCGAGGATCGCCGCGATCCCGCCCACGATCAGCGCGATCAGCGCGTTCTTCACCTGTGGCGACAGCTTCGCCTCGGTGGTCTCCGTCATCGTGTCGTCCCTGAGATAAGAGTGGAATCCATCTCTTAAGAGACTAGGACGCGTTGCTAAGAAATGTAAACCTCTCTTATGATGGAGTCGTGACATCTGCCGCCGCGCCCTCTCGTCAGCGCCGGCGCGGGCCCGAGCTTGAGGCCGCGCTGCTGGACGCGGCCTGGGACGAGCTGCTCGAGGCCGGCTTCGCGAAGCTGACCATGGAGTCCGTGGCCTCCCGCGCCGGCACCGGCGTCGCCGTGCTGTACCGCCGCTGGGCCAACAAGAACCAGCTCGTGCTCGCCGCGCTGGAGCACTACCGGAACAGCCACCCGGTCGATCTCCCCGACACCGGCACCCTGCGCGGCGACCTCCTCGCCGCACTCACCGGCATGGGCGAGGCCCGCGCCGCCTTCTCCGCCATCGCCGCGGCCGCGGCCTTCTCGGGGCTGCTGGCCGATACCGGGCTCACCCCCGCACAGGTACGCGAACGGATCCTGGGCGACCAGCCGCTCTCGCGCGTCCGGGTCATCTACCAGCGCGCCCACGACCGCGGCGAGATCGACCTGGAACGGATCCCTCCCGCGGTGCTCGCCATGCCGTTCGACCTGGTGCGCCACGACCTGCTCATGGACCTCAGGTCCCTGAAGCCCGCACGCGTGACGTCGATCGTCGACGAGATCTTCCTCCCTCTCGTCCACAGCTATCACGACGGGCCGGGGCCGGCGGGAACCGTCTCACCCGCACCGGCCTGAGCGCCGTGGAGTCCCTAGAGCTCGTCGTATTCTGAGGGGCATGCCTTCGAAGCGCGGCGCGCAGTCGGCCCGCAGATCGGTCGCGGAGCCGGCGTCCACCGGGCTGCGGGAGCGCATCCTGTCCGCGACCCGCGAACTGCTCCGGGAGCGCCGGTTCGACACCCTCAGCGTCGCCGACATCCTCACCGCCGCGGAGGTCTCCCGGGCGAGTTTCTACTTCTACTTCCCGAGCAGGCAGGCGGTGCTCGGCGAACTGGTGCGCGACGCCGTGGCGCAGGGGCAGCAGGCCGCGCGCCCCTGGGTCGAGGGGCTGCAGGACCCCGTCGCCGCCATGCGCGCGGGGGTACGGGACGGCGCCCGGCTGTGGCGCGACAACGCCGGCGTCCTCATGGCCATCGTGGAGAACCAGGGCTCGGACGAGGGCCTGCGAGCCCTCTGGCTGGAGCAGATGAACCTGTTCACCGACGCCGCCGCGGCCCGTATCGAGTCCGACCCGCAGGTTCGCGGGCGGCTCGGTGGCCTGGACGTGCGCGCCGTCGCCGCGTCGCTCACCTGGATGGGCGAACGGCTCTACTACCTCGCCGCGGCCGGGGTTTCCCCGTTCGACGACGAGGAGGTGCTCGTCGACGTCCTCACCAACGCCTGGACGTCGATCCTCTACGGCCGGCCGGTCACCCCACTGGTGGAGCACCCGGCGGGGTGACCACTCCGAGCCGAGTCCGATCGGTGCGCGCCGGCGCCGCCCGGGAAGGCGGCGCCGGCTCCGGTGCAGACCTGAGGGCCGGCCTCAGGCCCTGCGGGCCCGGGTGACGACCTCCTCGCCCGTGAGCGGGCTGCTGGGGTGGTGGCTCAGGCACAGTGGCGTACGCACCTTGGTGAACGACCCGCCCTCGACCGCCGCGTAGAACTGGCCGGACCGCAGCCGGGACACGTCCGGGACGTCGCCGCCCTTGGCCTTGGCCAGCTCGCGCGCCGCCGTGATCTGCGCCGGTGCGTTGAGCAGGCCGAAGAACTGCGTGGCCGCGTTGCCCGTGATCTGGTTGTGCAGCCCCTTCGGCGCCTGGGTGGCGAACACCAGCCCGAGGCCGTACTTGCGCGCCTGGGCGGCGAGGGCGAGCGTGCTCTGGGTGCAGGCGGTGGCCGCCCCGGACGGCGCGAAGGTCTGCGCCTCGTCCATCACGAACAACCCGCCGAGCGGCCGGTCTCCGGCAGGGTGCCGCTTGATCCAGGAGAACAGCGCCATCTGCAGCTGGTTGACGAAGCTCTGCCGCTGGGCGTCGGAGGTCAGGCCGGTGAGGCTGATCACCGAGACGCGGGCTCGCTTCCCCTCCGCCGGGGTCAGCAGGAGGCCAGGGTCGACCGGAACCCCCTTCCCCGCGAATAGGGGATCGCTGATCATCTCGGCCCGCAGGTGCTGGGCCATCTCGGTCGCGAGCCTGGCTGCGCCCTCGAGGCGGCTCACGCCGTCCGGCAGGTCGTCGAGCAGGGCGACGAGCCCGTTGAGCGCCGTGCCACCCTGCCGTCCGTAGTGGACGACCGCCTCGCGCAGCACCGCCCGGCCCAGGTGCGCCCTCGCCGTCCTCCCGTCGACCTTGGCCCGGGGCACGAGCGCCGCGAGGGCGGCGTCCACCGCCTCCCCGAACTCGTCGGGGTCGTCGAGCACGCTGGCGAAGTCCGGCAGCGGTTGGAAGCTCAACGGGCGTCCCTGCTCCTTGCGGGGCGTCCAGACGACCACATCGGTGTTCGCCAGATAGTCGGCGGCCCTGGCCGCGTCGTCCTCGCCCCACGCGCCGGGCGGCTCGGGCCATGCGTCGCCGAGCCGCGCCAGGTCGTTGTTCGGATCGAGGACGACCGAAGAGACCCCCTGCAGAGCGCACTCCTCCACCAGCCGCCGGATCAGGACGGTCTTCCCCGACCCCGAACCGGCGAAGATCGCCACATGCTTCCGCAGGGCGTCCAGTGCGATCCGCACCGGCCGGTCGTCCGAGCTCGCCGCTCCGATCGTCAGGTACGGAGTCGTCAGTGCATCAATCGGCGACAGTGGCCTGCGCGGGCGAGGAACCACCGGTTCCTCCGCAGGAGTCAGCTCCGCAGTCGGCACCTCGGCCGGTGGTGCCTCGGCAAAGGACGGCGGAGGCCCGAACCGCTGATCGGAAGCAGCCGGGCCGTTGCCCACGTCGCTGGGCAGCACATCATCGGTAGGGGGCGATGAGGGCGCAGCGCCGGAGACCGGGGACGGCGCGTCTGCCTTCGGCGATGGCGCGGGCTGCGCCACCGGCTGTAGAACCGGCTGCGGCACGATGGCCGGCTGCAGCACTCGCCGATCGGGATTGGCGGTGCGCCGGGACTGGTCCGGCGACCGGGTCGCCCGCGAGGACGTCCTGGCACCTGGGTCGGACACCCGCGGAACGGCGGCGTCGCTCAACGCCTCGGCGAACAGCTTGACCTCGCTCGTCGGTCTGCGGGAGACGAGCCACGCCTGGAGATCGGGCGGGTTGGCGGCGAGAAGGTTCCGGAGAGCGGCAAAGATCCTGAGGTCGTCCTCCACGATCTGGAGGAACCGGCCGCCTGCCTGCTCGAAAGCGGTCAGCGCCTCCTGCGTGACCGGTCCCTTCGCCCAGCCGTGGTTCCTGAGGATGAACAGTCTGCGCGTGGGTGTCCGCCCGTCGAGCCCGGCTGCGGTGGACGCGGAACGCAGCCGGTTGAGCGCGGAGGTGTGATTGGACGCTCCAATAGCGCGGAAGCACCAGTGCGCCTCGTTCTCGGTCGCCTCATCCAGTGTCCGCCGCAGGCGGGCGTGCAGGGGCGGCTTGGAACTCGGCGACGGGTCCTGGCTGAACACACGTCCCGTCTCACCCTGCTCGGCGATCCACGCCTGCAGTCCGG
Source organism: Microbispora triticiradicis (assembly GCA_003260025.2). GTDB lineage: Bacteria > Actinomycetota > Actinomycetes > Streptosporangiales > Streptosporangiaceae > Microbispora > Microbispora triticiradicis. The sequence goes on from QFZU02000003.1 coordinate 18,632, forward strand.
CCGACAGCAGCCCGGGCATCACGGCGTCCTCCGTGACCGGGTCCAGCGCCCCCGCCACGTCCGCCCGCTCCCGCAACTCCGCGAACCGCCTGTCGAGCGCCGTGAGGTCGTCCGGCGGGTCGATGATCCGCTTGGTGATTGCCCGCGACTGCTCGCTGAGGCGCGCGAGTTCCGTGACCCGCCCGCTCGCCAGGCATGCCCGCACGTGCGTGTCTATCCGGATGAGCAACTGGCGAGGGGTGTACTGGTGTGCTTCCTCGAACGCCTCCGGCCTCACCGGCCACGTCGGGTACGGCGGCGTGAAACCCGCACGCTCGTACTGTGCCCAGAAACGCTTCTCGATGAGCGTCCGCCCGGTCTCCGCGTCCGGGATCGTCTTGAGGGGGGTCGTCTCCCGGAAGCGGTCCTGTACCGTGTCAGTGGCCTTGGTCTGGATCAGATTCCACGTAGCGGGCAGGCACGAGAGCACGGTCAGTGCGCGGCGAGTCACCTCGCGGAGTGTCATCAAGCCGCCCGCGACGCGTTCGAGGATAAGTGCCTGCTGCCACGACTCCTTGAGGTCGTTGTCCGCGAGGGAGATGGACGACTGCGCCAGCAGGATGTCAATCTGGTCGATCGCGATGATGGACGGCCCAGTTAACGCCACCAGGTGGGACAGGTCGCTGACAATCTCCTGCGGGGACTTTCCGATCGTGGTGAAGCCCCAGCCTGCCCGCTCACCCGGTTCTCCTTCCGCTGCGCACGCGAGGTAGGCGTCGCCGACGTCCTGCGCGGACAGGTCGATGGACGCGCGCAGGACGAGCGCCCTCGCGACGTCCTGGGCGTCACGGCCGACGTGCCGGTCGTACCGGCGAAGAGCGTGCACGAAGACGTCCAGGTCCTGCCGGGAGAGCGACGCCTCGCCGATCATGGACTGCCGGGCGTCGGACGGCACCTCGGTCAGCAGGCAGAGCCGCCACAGGAGTTCCTTGAGCTGGGTCCCCGCCCCTGGCATGGGCCGCGAGAGGCTGTCCAGCATGGAGAGCAGCACGCTCTCCCAGAAACTCCTGGCGTCCAGCAGGCTGACCAGGAAGAAGTAGCCGTCCTCCTCGTGCACCGCCTGCCGGGCCCAACCGAGTAGGTGCGTCTTGCCCGCGCCTCTCTGGCCTTGTATCACGAGGCCGATGGGGCTCGCGTCGGCGCTCTCCTCGGCCTCGATGAAGCCGTTGAGGATCGCCTTGGCGGTCTGCTGGTGGAGAGCCCCGACGTGGAACGGCAGCGGTCGCCACACGTCGTCGGGGACCTTGGCGTAGTTGAACCTCAGCGCCGCCAGGGCGTCCAGTTCCCTGCCGGTCATCATGCTCCGATCAGAATGCGGTGCTTGGGCTGGTCGCCGATGATCACCGCCGCGTCGCGGTCCTCCTGCGACAGGTTCTTCTGGCTCTCCCAGGGGACGATGTGCACGTCGGGCTGGGTGATCATCCGGCGGAGGGCGGCGTCGACCAGTTCTCGCGGGGCCTCGCCCAGCAGCGGGCGCAGCCGGGTCAGGCTCACCCAGGCGTTCGGCCCATCGGCGAGCTGCGCGTACGCCTTCCGGATCGACGTCTCGACGTCATCAGAGAGGAAGGTGGCCACGCTCGCGTCCGAGGCCCTCGAAACCGTCTTCTCCTGGGCAGTGATCGTCTCCTCGACTCCAGTGGGGGGCGTCGTTGCGGAGTCCTGCCGGCCGAAGACGTCGGCGAGGCTGCTCTCGCTGCGGCTGACGTGCCGCTGGATGCCCGCCACGAGCGCCCTGACCGCAGCGGCGGCGAAACCGGTGGCCGGGGCGCCGACGCCGTCCCGGAATAACTCCGACGCGTGGTGCCAGCCCTTGTCGGTCAGCACGTGGCTGTAGGAGCGCCCCTGCTTCCGGCTGTCCACGTATCCGCCGGCGTTGAGGGCGGTCCGCTCCTTGCCGGTGATGGTGACGCCGTACTTCTCCTTGAGCTCGGGATTGGAGAGCTCCCAATCCTCGGCCATCAGGACCAGGAGGGCGCAGGTCGCGGAGAAGGACAAGGGTTTGTCAGGCATGGGGTGACCCTTCGAACGTTCCATTGCGGCGGGTGTGGAGGAAGTGCTCGATCTCGGCCAGGACGGTGCCGACGTGGCCGAGGACCTGGTCGTTGGTGAAGCGGCGTACGGCGTAGCCGTCCTCGCGCAGGCGCCGGTCGCGCTGCCGGTCGGCGGCGAGCCTGAGCGCCTCGCGGTGCTCGGGGCCGTCGATCTCGACGACGCAACGTTCCGCGCGGAACAGCAGGTCGACCCTGATGGGAGTGGTGAGCGGGCCCGACCTGTGGGTCTGGTTCCAGGCCCGGCCCGCCGCCCACGTGCATGACGACAGCGCCTTCTCCAGGCGCCTCTCCGCCTCGCTCGCGGGGTGGGGCAGCCCGGCGAGCGGGGGATAGGTGAGGACCGGCGCCGGCCGCCGCCCAGCCGGCCGTACGGGGCTGCCCGGGTCTTCGCCGCCGCCGGCCGCGGGACCGGGGCTGGCCAGTTCACGGGCGAGGGCCGCCACCTCGTCGGGGATCGGGGCGGTCATGCTCTCGACGCGATCGACCGCCCGCAGGGGCGGCCCGGTGAGCCAGACGCCGAACCGGCCGTGCTGGGCGAGCCATTCGCACCCCGTCACCAGCACCTCCTCCGCGGCGGGGGAGAGCCCGGAGGACGGCCGTACGAGGATCGCCGCCTCCGGACGCCGGTAGCCGTCGCGGAGCACCCGGGCCAGCCCCGCGGCGCGGACCTCGGGCGGGAACGGCCCGGTACGGCCCACCGTACGGTCACCGGCCGTGACCCCGTTCGCACCGGCCTGCTCACGCAGGGCCCGCTCGGCGAGGTGGGCGAGGAAGTGGGCGAAGTGCCGGGTGGTCGAGGCCGTGCGCAGGGCGAGCGCCCGTACGGCGGGGACGGCCGCGCCACCGGCCCCGGTGATGCCGTCCGCGTCCGGCAGCCAGGCGGGGAACATCGCCACCGCCGCGGTCTCCAGCTCGCCCAGCACGTCGGCGACGAGGTCCGCGGGGGTCCGGGCGGGGCGGGGAGCGTAGGCGACCAGCGCGGGCGCGTCGTCGGGGAGGGGCTCCAGCGCGAGGGCGACCGCCCCGGCGTCCTCGCCGACGTGCACGACCCGGCCGACGGGAAGATCGTTCCACGACCGCGCCATCACGCCGTCCCCACCTGCTTGGTTGAAGATCCGACAATCTTGACCCGGCAGAGGTTATCCGGCGGCGGCAGGGTCGTGCATGAGATCCGGAATTTCCTGATAAAGGCCGAGGCCGGTACGGCGGATCAGGCGGTCTCGGACCTGATCAGGCGGAGGAACGCCTTGATGCCCGAAAGGACCTCCTGGTTGTCGGTGAGACGGCTGAGGGAGTCCTCGAACTTCCTGCCCACCGCGTCGAGGCGGCGATCGAGGTCGTCGGCGCGGGCCGTGGCCGCGTGCAACCCGGCGCGCGTCTCCGGGACGAGGGCGTCGAGGCGCTCGGCCAGTTCGGTGGCCCGGGCCTCCAGCGCCGCGACGCGCTCGGCCAGCGCGACGGCGTCCTCGCGGGGGTAGCGGACCTCCTCCAGCATCGTGGTCATCCGGCCGCGCAGGTGGGCGAACCAGGCGCCCGCCGGCCGGAGGAACGTGGCGAGCAGGTAGAAGACCGCGAAGTAGTAGCCGACCGTCTCACCGGAGAAGTACGTGATCACCGCGAGGAGGGCGGCCGACACCAGATGAGCGGCGACGGCGGCCCGGCGCATGCGGACCGCGATGCGGCGGGCCTCGGCCTCCCGTTCCGGTGGGACCGTCATCCCGCGCTCGCGGCTGACCCGGATCTCGTGGATCAGCGCGTGCGCCTGGAAGTACACGTTCCACGGAAGGGTCAGGAGCACGATCAGCCAGATCAGGCACAGCGCCCCGAATCCGAGGGAGACGACCACCGGCAGCGGGACGTCCACCACGTAGACCAGGACGATCCCGGCGATCGTCGAAATGATCGTCAGAAAGACGATTCCGCTTCTGCTCACGACGGCCCTTCCCTCAGGTGTTCCGGGCACCAGTGTCGCCGCCGGACCGCGGCCCGGGCATGAGCATGATCACCCGGATCGTCTGAGTAGGACCGCTCAGTGAGGAAGGGGTGACCCGCGAGGACGCGGGCCACCCCTGACGGGAAGGAAGGGTCAGAAGACCGGGACCCCGTCGCGGACGAGCTTCCAGTTCGCCTCGGCGAAGGTCGCCGGGTCGATGGTGCCGGTCCCCGCGGCGTACTCGATCAGCGCCTGGCGGATCTCCACCTGGGCGTTGTACACCACGGGAGCCGTGCTGACGTGCGGGAACCCGCCGCCGCCCGACTGGCGGTAGTTGTTGATCGCCACGATGAACTGCTGGTCGGCGGCGACGGGACTGCCCTGGTAGGACAGGCCGGCGATGCGCTGGCCGACCGGCTTGGCGATGTCGATGTCGTACGTCACGCCGGACAGCTGGTCGTAGTTGTAGTCGGGCGTGCCGCCGGCGTTGGTGAGCGTGGCGAGGTCGATCGGCGCGCCCGGGGCGACCTGGGCGAAGTACTTCGCCGAATACTCCAGGAAGTCCTTGATCTGGGCGCCCGTCATCTTGATGCCGAGCAGGGTGTTGTCGTAGACGTACAGCCCGGCCATGTCACGCACGCTGACCGGGCCGGCCGGGAACACGGCGGTGCGGCTGAACGGCGCGGCGATGGACAGCACGGGCAGCGAGGCGTCGGCGGTGCCCGCGACGCCCTTGCTCACGAGCTCGGTCTGCACCTTCTGGATGTAGTCGAGGATCGGCGTGTCCTTGTACGGCGACTCGGCCGCGGACAGCTGCTCCTTCGACTGCGCGACCACCTGGTTGACGTAGCCGACGGTCTTGTCGTGCTGCTTCTTCATCAGCGCGACGATCTTCGGGTCCTCGGCCACGCCGTTGGTGTTCAGCGTGGTGGACGACTTGCCGGTGACGGTCCACTTCCCGCGCTCCTTGGCGAGGGTGAAGTCGACGACGCTGAGGCGCTGGCCCCACCTGCCGGGCTCGGTGAGCAGCACCTGCCGCCCGGTGGCCTTGTTGGTGACGAACCGCTGCGGCACGTCGTTGTGGGCGTGCCCGAACAGCACGGCGTCGACGCCGGGCACCTCCTCGGCGACCATGGCGGCGGCGTTCTCCACCGGCAGGTCCGAGCCGTACGACGACAGGCCGTTGTCGCCCGCGTGGGCGGTGACCAGGACGACGTCGGCGCCGAGGCCGCGGATGACCGGCACCCACTTCTTGGCGGTCGCGACGAGGTCGAGGAACTTCAGCTTCCCGTCGACGTTCGCCTTGTCCCAGATCGCGACGCCGGGGTTGGTGAGGCCGAGCACCCCGACCTTGATCGGCTTCTCGCCCTTGACGTTCATCGTCTTGATGACGAACGGCTGGTAGGCCGGAAGGCCGGTTCCGGCGGAGACGGCGTTCGCGCCGAGGACCGGCGCCTTCATCTGCTTCACCCACGCGCCGAGCAGCGGCAGGCCGTAGTTGAACTCGTGGTTGCCGAGCGTCACGGCGTCGTACCCGATGGCGTTCATGGCCTTCGCCATGGGGTGGGTCTCGCCGGTCGAGGTGATCGGCTCGATCTTGGCGTAGTAGTAGTCCAGCGGTGTGCCCTGGAGGGTGTCGCCGGAGTCGAAGAGCAGGGTGTGGCCGGCGCCGCGGTCGGCCCTGATCTGCGAGACCATCGTCGAGATCTTGGCCAGGCCCACGTCGTTGTGCGCGCTGTCGTCGTACTCCGCGTTCTTGTAGTAGTCCCAGTTGAGCGCGTTTCCGTGGATGTCGGAACTGGCCATGACGGTGATCTTCACCGTCTTGGCGGGTGCCGCCGAGGCGGCGGCGCCGGGCAGGAGGAGACCGAGGGCCACGGTGGTGGCGCCCGCGGTCAGCCTGATCGCTGAACTCATGGTGGGTGACGATAGTGTCACGCAATTACCAAGTGGTCACGAAGTTCTTAACCGGACATGTCGCTACAAGGTGACACGCTTCTCACTGAGGCCGGGGTAGGACCGATGAGGTGGCCGACAAACTCGAGACGTACCGGGCGAAACGCGACCCTGCGCGCACCGGCGAGCCCATGCCCGCCGACGGCCCGTCGCCGCGGGGTGAGGACGACACGTTCGTGATCCAGGAGCACCACGCCCGGTCCCTGCACTGGGACCTGCGCCTGGAGCGGGGCGGCGTGCTGGTCTCGTGGGCGATCCCCAAGGGCCTGCCGCCCGACCCCGCGACCAACCATCTCGCCGTCCACACCGAGGACCACCCCATGGAGTATGCCCGCTTCGAGGGGGAGATCCCCAGGGGCGAGTACGGCGGCGGCACGATGACGATCTGGGACCGCGGCCACTACGCGACCGAGAAGTGGAGCGACCGCGAGGTGAAGGTCGTGCTGAGCGGTTCCCGGGTGGCCGGGCGCTACGTGCTCTTCCGGACCCGCGGCCGCAACTGGATGATCCACCGGATGGACCCGCCGGACGGCGGGTGGGAGCCTCCGCCGGCGCGACCGGCGCCTATGACCCCGGTGAGCCGGACCCGCGTCCCCCGCGACCCCGAACGGTACGCCTGGGAGTTCTGGTGGGGCGGGCGGCGGGCGCTGGCCCATGTCGAGGGCGGCAGGCTCACCCTGCGCGACGCGGACGGCGCCGACGTCACCGCGGAGCACCGCTGGCTGCGCCCGCTGGCCGAGTCGCTCGGCAGCCGGGCCGTGATCCTCGACGGCGAGGTGGCGGCCCTCGGGGCGACCCTCGTCTACGTCTGCTACGACCTGCTCTACGACGACGGGCGGTCGCTGCTGGACGAGCCGTTCGAGCGCCGCCGTACGCGCCTGGAGGCGCTCGCGGTGAACGGGCCGCGCTGGCAGACCACGCCGTCCTGGCCCGGGGAGGTCCACGCGGTACGGCGGGCGGCGGCCGAGCAGGGCCTGCCGGGCGTGGTGGGCAAACGGCTCGACTCGGCGTACGCGCCGGGGGAGGAGTCCGCGGCCTGGGTGCGCCTGCCGGGTAAGGGGGACGGCGCGGGGTAGTCGCCGGGTAGGGGAGGTGCGGCCATGAGCGGTCCCAGTGGAAGCGGGGAGGCCGGGCGGCGGCATCCGGTCACCGGCGAGCACAAGTACGAGCAGGAGATCACCTCGGCGGACGAGCACGAGGAGCGGCCGGGACGCAGCCTGGTCACCACCGACCACGAGGTGATCAGGCGATGGGCGGGGGACCGGGACGCCACTCCCGCCACCGTCCCCGGCACCGAGCACGAGGGCCGTCCGGAGGTTCTCCGCTTCGACTTCCCGGGCTACGGCGGCGAGGACCTGCAGCACATCTCCTGGGACGAGTGGTTCAGGACGTTCGAGGAGCGCCGGCTCGACTTCGTCTACCAGGAACATCGCAAGGACGGCAGCCCGAGCAACTTCTTCCGCCTGGAGAACCCCGGCCGGGAGGACGCCTAGCCTGCCCTCCACGTGGGGGTCAGCCGGAATACGCCAGAAAGGGGCCGCAGGTGTGCGGGCCTTGGAGGTCAGCGGTGCGCGCCGCTGGGCTCCTGCTCAAAGGCACCCCGACGAGAAACCTGCCCGGCTAGGGCAGGTCAGTCCCTGGTTGGCAGGGCGGCGCGGGCGATGACGTCACGTTTGGCCGCTTCGTGTTCGGCGGCCTCGTGTTCGGCGGCGGTGCGCCTGTCGTAGGCGGCGCGGGCCGCGGCGATGGCGTTCTGGTGTTCCTCGGTCCAGTGGACCAGGGCGCGGATGGTGCTGTGCAGGGTCGCGCCCATCTGCGTCAGTTCGTAGTCCACGCGTGGCGGGACGGTCGGGTGCACCGTTCGGCTCACCAGCCCGTCGCGTTCCAGGTGCCGCAGGGTGCGGGTCAGCATCCGCTGGCTGACCCCGTCGATCGCGCGGCGCAGCTCGGTGAAGCGCAGGCTGCGCTTGTCGAGCAGCGCGATCACCAGGAGCGACCACTTGTCGGCGATGCGGTCGAGGATCTGCCGCACCTCGCAGTCGGCGCGCTGGTCCCATTGGAGAACGTCGTCGTCGACGACGGTATCCGCGCAGTAACCGAGGGACTCGAAAGTGCCGTCCTCCATGGTCACCGATGGTGCCTAACGATGCTGTCGATTACAAGAGGGAACCGGCAGGCACTCGGGGAACCACCCGGGACCGGTTCCCGATCGAGAGGAAGTCGGGAACCGATGTCCAATTCCGTCACCAGATCCGCTGATGGGCCCGCCCGCATGTCGGGGCGCGCGTGGGGCGTGCTGCTGGTGCTGTGCGGCGCGATCTTCCTGGAGGGGATCGACGTGGCGATGCTGAACGTGGCGCTGCCGGCGATCCGCGCCGATCTGGGCCTGTCCACCGGGATGCTCAGCGGGGTCGTCAGCGCCTACGTGCTGGGCTACGGCGGGTTCATGTTGCTGGGCGGACGCGCCGCCGACCTGCTGGGCCACCGCCGGATGTTCGTGTCGTGGCTGGCGGTGTTCCTGGTCTTCTCCGGGCTTGGCGGGTTCGCCACCGAGGGCTGGATGCTGCTGGTCGCCCGGTTCGTCACAGGGGTCGCGGCCGCGTTCATGGCCCCCGCCGGGCTGGCGCTGGTCACGTCCAACTTTCCGGAGGGGCCCGCGCGCACCAAAGCGCTCGGCGTGTACGCGGGGACGGCGGCGGGCGGGTTCTCGCTCGGCGTGGTCGCGGGCGGCGCGCTCGCCTCGGTCGGCTGGCGATGGGTGTTCTTCGCGCCGGTCGGCCTGTCAGCGCTGATCCTGGTGGCGGCCCTGGCCCTCGTCCGCGGCACCGGCGGCGAGCGGCCCTCGGGCGGCTTCGACCTGGCGGGGGCCTTCGCCATCACCGCAGCGATGCTGCTGATGTCCTACGGGGTGGTCCGGTTGGAGCATCCCGGTGACGGCCCCGGCCTGACCGTCGGCGTGTTCGTCGCGGGCCTGACGCTGCTGGGGCTGTTCACCGCAGTCGAGCGGCGCTCTTCGTCCCCGCTGGTGCGGCTGGGGATTCTGCACTCGGCGCCGCTGGTGCGCGTCAACGTGGCCGCGCTGTTGTTCCTGGCCGCGTTCGCGGGCTTCCAGTTCCTGGCCACCTTGTACCTCCAGGAACTGCGCGGCTGGAGCACGATGCAGACCGGTCTGGCCATGCTGGTGATCGGCATCGACACCGTCCTCGCGCCCGTCCTGACGCCGCGCCTGGTGAACCGTTTCGGCAACACCCGCGTGCTGTTCGGCGGCCTCGTCCTCGCGGCGGCCGCGTACGCGCTGTTCCTGCCCGTCAGGATGGACTGGACCTATGCCGCCATGCTTCCGGCGCTGCTCCTGCTCGGTTCGGCCTTCTCCCTGGCGTACGGCCCGCTCACCATGGCCGCCACCGACGGCGTCGCCGAGGACGAGCACGGCTTGGCGGGCGGCCTGCTCTACACCTCCATCCAGTTCGGAACGGCGCTCGGACTGTCGGCCGTCACCGCCGTCAGCGTCGCCGCCGGCACGGGCCTGGACGCCCTGCGCACAGCGCTGATCGTCCCCGTGACGGCGGCCGCACTCGGCGCCATCGTCATCGCCTTCGGCCTCCGCGCCCCCGCCACGCCCAATGGTCCAGCCCAACCGGCACCAGCCGAGGCCGCAGCCACCGTCTGAGCAAGGGCCACCGAGAGGAAGGAACGAGCGTTGGCCACACACGTGACATCGTTCGCCGAGATCAACAGCCGGTTCGACGCCTACATCGGCGACATCGTGTACGCGACCATGACCACCGTCGACAAGAAGGGACGGCCTCGCGCGCGGCAGCCGGAGGCGGACGTGCCCACCCGGCGAGTCCCAGGTGGTTCTCAGGTGGTCCTCGCGGAGCGGACGAACCCGAGCTCGGCGGCGTAGTCCTCCAGCTTCGCCCGCAGCTGGCGGCGTCCCCGGTGCAGGCGCGACATCACCGTGCCGATGGGGACGTCCATGATCTCCGCGATCTCCTTGTAGGCGAAGCCCTCCACGTCGGCGAGGTAGACGGCCATCCGGAAGTCCTCCTGCAGTTCCTGGAGCGCCTGCTTCACCCGGGAGTCGGGCAGGCTCTCCAGCGCCTCCACCTCGGCGGATTTCAGCCCGGTCGAGGTGTGCGAGGCCGCCTCGGCGAGCTGCCAGTCCTCCACGTCCTCCGTCACGGCCCGCTGCGGCTGGCGCTGCTGGCGCCGGTAGGTGTTGATGTAGGTGTTCGTCAGGATGCGGTACAGCCAGGCCCGGAGGTTCGTGCCCTCGCGGAACTGGTGGAAGTTGCTGAACGCCCGCATGTAGACGTCCTGCACGAGGTCCTCGGCGTCGGTGGGGTTGCGGGCGAGCCGTAGGGCCCCGGCGTAGATCTGGCCGATGTACGGCAGCGCGTCCCGCTCGAACCGCAGCCGCCGCCGTTCGACCGCCGTGTCGTCGACGATCGTCATTTCCCCACCTCCTTGAGGGACTGCCTCATAGTTACGACCGCTTTGTCCGGTCCGGTCGCACGGGTCGCCTACCCCTGGTCTCTGTTTCAACACGGCTTGCCACCGGCTTTCCGGTTGGCGCCGGGGAGCCGCCCTGACCCACGCCTCGACGCGGTCGGGCAGGGCGGCCGGAGAAGAACCCCTGGCGGCCGGTTCTCAGGCCGCGTCGCGGCGGCCGGCGGACCGGATCGTGCCGCTGGAGGACGGGCCACCGGAGGTGGGACCGCCCGCGGGCGGGCCGCCGGGAGCGTGCGGGGCGAGGTCGGCGCCGCGCGGGGTCCGGTACGGCTCACGCGCCCGCAGGTCCACGGTCTGGATGGTCCGGCTGATGTCGCTGGGCGTCACCAGGCCGACGATCCGGCCGTCGTCCAGCACCACCGCCCGGCCGTCGGCGGAGCCGCTCATCCGCTGGAGCAGTTCGGTGAGGAGGTCGTCCGGCCGGGCCGACGGCACGTCCGGCGGCGGGCAGGCGATCTCCCGGAGCGGCGTGACCTCCCTGCGGCCGGGATCGACGGCCCGGACGCGGCCCAGCGTCACCAGCCCCGCGAACCGGCCGTCGTCGTCGACGAGCGGATAGGTGGACAGGTGGTGGCGGAGCACGAGCCGGTCGATCAGCCCGGCTACCGTCTCGCCCGGATGGGCCGTGATGGGGTGCCGGGACATGACCTCCGCCACCTTGATCCCGTGCAGCGCGGCGTCGATCTGCGTCTGCTGCTCCTCCGCGCTGGCGGCGTTGACCAGGAAGAGGCCGATGAGGGCCAGCCAGAGCCCCTGGAAGCCGAGCCCGGAGACGAGGTTGAGGAACCCCAGGACGATCAGCGTGTAGCCAAACACCCGGCCCGCCCGGGCGGCGGCGACGGCGGCCCGGAGGCGGTCGCCCCAGCGCGCCCACAGGAAGGCGCGGAGCACCCGGCCGCCGTCCAGCGGCGCGGCGGGGATCAGGTTGAACACCGCCAGCAGCACGTTCACCGCGGCCAGGTAGCCGAACATCCCGCTGACCAGCGCGGGCCCGCCAACGGCGGAGACCCCCCACGTCACGAGGGCGAAGAGGCCGCCGAGCACGACGCTGGTGAGCGGGCCGACCCCGGCGATCCTGAGGTCCGCGCCGGGGGAGCGGGGCTCGCCGCGGAGCTGGGCCACACCACCGAGCAGCCAGAGCGTGATGCCGGTGACCTCCACGTCGTGCCGGCGCGCGACGATGGCGTGGGCGAGCTCGTGCGCGAGCAGCGAGGCCAGGAAGAGCACGGCCGACACCAGTGCGGCCAGCACGTACGCCGCGGTCGGCAGGCCGGGGAAGGCGATCGGGAACCGCCCGAAGGCCAGCCCGACGACAAGGATCACGACGATAACGAGAACGCTGACGTTGAGCCCGACCGGGACTCCGCCGATGCGGCCGAGACTGATCGACGATCGCATCCTGCCTCCCCTCGTCCCTGTGACAGGGCCTACCCACAAAGGCACAGGTCACGCGGTTGCGGGGGGCCTGGAGGCTGCGACGCACGGTCAGCGGGACGCCGCGGGGACCGCTGTGCGTATATCGCGCGAACCGTGTGGGAATCAGAACCCGCTCGTGGTGCTCCGCCGACCTAATCGAAAGCGGCGCTTGACCGGCCGCTGGCTAAAGTTGGTGGCCAACGTTGCGTACCGACCGTCGAAGGACAGTCGTCATGTCCGACCCATGGGCTGTGAAGCGCCAGCTAACCGTCGCGCTCAACGAACATGATCTGGAGGGCGTGCTCGAGATCTTCAGCCCGGACGCCGTCCTCGTCTCGCCCTTCGGTGTGGCGGAGGGACTCGAGCAGATCGGGTGGATGTACGAGCAGATCTTCAAGAGCTTCCCCGACTTCCACCTCTTCGCGTGGTACGAAGCCGTCACCTGCGAGGCGCCCCTGATAGTGGAGTGGACGGCCACGGGCACGCACCTCGGGCCTATCCTGCTGCCGAACGGGTGCGAACTGCAGGGGACCGGTCGCCCGGTCACCTTCCGCGGCACCTGCGCGTCCTTCGTCGAGGACGGCAAGATCAAGAGCCATCGGGAGTATTTCGACCAGTTGGAGCTGTACGCCCAGCTCGGTCTGTGCCTGGCGGTCCCGGGCTGAGCGCCGGCGCGCTCGGCGCGGCGCCGGCCGCGGACCTCGTCGGGCGGGTCCGCGGCCGCCGCCGGTGGATCACCTCAGATAGATGTTCGGCCTGGCGGGGGTCGCCATGCCGTCGCCGAGGAAGAAGCCCGGGTGGGGCGGCTGGTTGTAGGCGGTGTTCTGCCAGGCGATCGCCAGCCGGTACGTCGGGTCGTGCATGAGGGTGTGGATCTGCCGGGTGGTCGCGGTGGTCGTGCTGTAGATCCGCAGGGCGGTGTTGTCGCTCGTCGGCCAGACGACCTCCTCGCGCCAGTCGCCGAACAGGTCGGCCGACAGCGACGGGGTCGACTTGGTGCCGTTGTTGGAGTGGACCCCGCTCGCCGTCAGCAGCCGGGTGTCGCCACCGGTGCCGTACTTGTCGATGTGGGTGGCGTCGAGCAGCTCGCGCACCGGGTCGGCGTCCCACCACACGAGGAAGTTCGTCGAGCCGGGCTTGCGGCCGACGTTCTGTCCCCTGGTGTTGTAGACGCCGGAGACGGCGGACGACCACGACTCGGCGCCCGGGCTGCCGGACCAGATGTCGCCGGAGACGCCGCGCCCGTTGTCGCAGCCGCAGGAGCCGTTGGTCCAGATGATCGATCCGGTGCGGGCGTCGGCCATCCACGCCGCGGGCTTGCTGGTGTCCTCGTCGACCTTGAACACCTCCAGCCCGGCCCGCGACGGGTCGAGGTCGCCGACGTGCAGCGCGTCGCCGTGCCCGTTGCCCGTGTTCCACAGCGGCGCGCCGTTGTCGTTGACCGCCATCGCGCCGAAGACGATCTCGTCCCTGCCGTCGCCGTCCACGTCGGCCACCGCCAGGTTGTGGTTGCCCTGGCCGGTGTACTGGCTGCCGCTGGAGTTGGAGTCGAACGTCCACCGCTTGGTCAGGGAGCCGTTGCGGAAGTCCCACGCCGCGATGACCGTACGGGTGTAGTAGCCGCGCGACATGATCAGCGACGGGCGGGCGCCGTCGAGGTAGGCGGTGGCGGCGAGGAAGCGGTCCACCCGGTTGCCGTAGGAGTCGCCCCAGGAGGAGACCGTCCCGCGTGGCGGGTCGTAGTTCACGGTGGACAGGGCGGCGCCGGTCTGGCCGTTGAACATCGTCAGGTACTCCGGCCCGGACAGGACGTAGCCGGAGGAGTTGCGGTAGTCGGCCGAGGAACTGCCGATGACCCTCCCGGTGCCGTCCTTGGTGCCGTCGGCGGTCTTCATCGCCACCTCGGCCCTGCCGTCGCCGTCGTAGTCGTACACCTGGAACTGCGTGTAGTGCGCGCCCGCGCGGATGTTGCGGCCGAGGTCGATCCGCCACAGGCGGGAGCCGCTGAGCCGGTACGCGTCGACGAAGACGTTGCCGGTGTACCCGGACTGGGAGTTGTCCTTGGCGTTGGACGGGTCCCACTTCAGCACGATCTCGTACTGGCCGTCGCCGTCGAGGTCGCCCACGCTCGCGTCGTTGGCGCTGTAGGTGTAGGAGACCCCGTCGGGCGTCGTGCCGCCGGACGGCGGCTGGATGGGCACGTCGAGGTGGTCGCCGCCGGTGAAGCGCAGCGACGTCTCCGACGACGCCTGCTCGGCGCCGTTCACCACGGCCCGCACCGTGTACGACGCGTCGGCGGCTGCTCCGGAGTCGAGGTAGTTCGTGGAGTTGGTGATCGGCGAGGAGTTCAGCCTGGTCGATCCCCGGTAGACGTTGAACCCCGTGCCGACGTTCTCGGTGCCGAGCAGCCGCCAGGAGACCAGGTTGCCGCTGCCGGACCGCACGCTGATCAGGCCGCGGTTGAGGTTCTCCATCTGCCGCGCCCCGGCCGGGATGGTCGTGGGGCTCGCCGACGGGCTCGGGGAGGGGCTGGGCGACGCGCTGGGCGACCGCGTCGGGCTGGCGCTGGGCGAGGCGCTGGGGCTGGGTGACGCGCTGGGACTCGCGCTGGGACTCGCGCTGGGGCTGCTCGTGACCCCGCCGGTGCAGGTGGTGCCGTTGAGCGTGAAGCTCGCGGGCACGGGGTTGGCGGAGTCGTTCCACGAGCCGTTGAAGCCGAACGACGCCGTCCCGCCGGTGGGGATCGACCCGTTGTAGCCGGCGTCCTTCGCGGTCACCTGCGCGCCGCTCTGGGTGACCGTCGCGTTCCACGCCTGCGTCACCGTCTGCCCCGCGGTGTACGTCCAGTTGAGCGTCCAGCCGTTGACGGCGTCGCCGAGGTTGGTGATCGTCACGGAGGTGCCGAACCCGCCCTGCCACTGGTTCGTCACCTGATAGTCGACCCGGCAGCCCGCCGCCGCCGACGCGGGGAGGGCGGGCAGCGCCCCGGCTCCCGCGAGAGCGGCGGCCGAGGCCACGGCGGCGATCGACGCGAATCTTCGTCGTGTGGTCATCCAAACTCCAGACGAGGGTGCCGGTGGTGCCGGCAGGGCCGCGACGGCGTCCGGGACGCACCGCGGTCGCGACGGCGCCATGCCGGGTGCCGCGTCATCACAACGCGAAACGGGCGCTGTGGTCAAACACCCCCGATTCACCCATGTGGACGCAGCCGCCCGCCGCGTTCCCGGACGGCCGCCCGAGCAGGTGAGAGCGCTCGCGGCCGGGCCCGCACCGGTCGTCCCCGCCACGCCGGCCGGTGATGATCACTGAAAATTTCACCTCCGGGGCACGGCCATGCTGGGAACGTGCACAGACCCGACCGGCCGCCGGCTGCATCCGCGGCCTCCGCCGGGATCGAATACCGATGCGAAGACGTACGGCACGTCACGGCAAGAGGAGGAGCGGTCCATGCCACAGCCTGCCACGGTGATCGTCGTCGGCGCGGGACTCGCGGGTCTGGCCTGCGCCGTCCATCTGCGCAGGGCGGGGGTGGCGGTCCGGGTCCTGGAGGCCTCGGACGGCGTGGGCGGCCGGATCCGCACCGACATCGTGGACGGCTTCCGGCTCGACCGCGGGTTCCAGGTCTTCAACACCGGCTATCCGGAGGCCGCCCGGATCCTCGACATCCCGGCGCTGCGCCTGCGTCCGTTCACCTCGGGGGTGATCGTCTTCCGGGACGGGCGGCACGAGCGGGTGACGCTGCCGTGGCGGCATCCGCGCCAGGCGCTCAGCGGCCTGTTCGCCCGGGTGGGCACGCCGGTGGACAAGGCCGTGCTCGCCGCGGTGACCACCCGCGACCTGCTGCTGCCCGGCTCCCTCGTACGGAGGCGGGGCGGCGCCGAGCGCCGCACCACCGAGGAGGAACTGCGGCACTGGGGCGCGTCCCCGGAGGTCGTCGAGAACCTGTTCCGGCCCTTCCTGTCGGGGGTGGTCCTGGAGCGGGAGCTGGAGACCTCGGGCCGGATCTTCCACCTGCTCTGGCGGTCCTTCGTGCGGGGCGTCATCGGCCTGCCGGCCCTCGGCATGGGGCGGATTCCCGAGCAGCTCGCCGACCGCCTCCCGCCGGACGCGGTCCGCCTGGAGACCCCCGTCGGCGCGCTGACCCCCACCGGCGTCGCCCTCGGCGGCGGGGGCGAGATGGAGGCGGCCGCCGTCGTGGTCGCGGCCGACCCGGCCACGGCGGGACGCCTCTTGCCCGGCCTGCCGGTGCCCGCGATGCGGTCGGTGACGACCTTCTACCACGCCGCTCCCGCGTCGCCGCTCTGGGAGCCGACGCAGATCGTGGACGCGGAAGGCGTGATCACCGACACGATCGTGGTCACCGACGCCGCGCCCGAGTACTCGTCCGACGGCCGCGCGCTGATCTCCACCTCGGTCCTCGGCGTGCACGGCGACCGGGACGAGCCCCGGGTGCGGGACCGGCTGGCGCGGATCTACGGCGACACCTCGTCGTGGGAGCACGTCGCCACCTACGCGATCGAGGCGGCCCTGCCCGCGATGCCGCCCCCGATGCCGCTGCGCCGCCCGGTGCGGGTGCCGGCCGAGGGCTCTGGGGCGCGGCGCTACGTCTGCGGCGACCACCGCGACACCGGGTCCATCCAGGGCGCGCTGGTCTCCGGACGGCGGGCCGCCCGGGCGGTGCTGGAGGACCTGCGCACGCGCCCGGTGGCGGCCCGGCAGGGCCGGACCGCCCGCGACCGCGCCGGTCAGGCCTGAGCGCCGGAGCCGTCGCCGGAACCGCTGCCGGAGCCGTCGCCGGTACCGCTGCCGGGGTCCTCGCCGGAATCCGCGCGGGCACCGTTGCCGGGCAGGTCCAGCCAGTGCTGCATGCAGACGATGAGCTCCTCGGCGTCGACGGGCTTGGTGACGTAGTCGCTCGCGCCCGACGACAGCGTCTTCTCCCGGTCGCCGTGCATGGCCTTGGCGGTCACCGCGATGATCGGCAGCTTGGCGAAGCGCGGCATGGACCGGATGGCGGCGGTGGCGGCGTAGCCGTCCATCTCCGGCATCATGATGTCCATCAGCACCAGGTCCACGTCGTCGTTGCGCATCAGCACGTCGATGCCCTTGCGGCCGTTCTCCGCGTACAGCACCTGCATGCCGTGCAGTTCGAGGATCGTGGTGAGGGCGAAGACGTTGCGCACGTCGTCGTCGACCACCAGGACCTTGCGGCCGACCAGCGCGCTGTCGACCTTCCCGGTCTCGTGCGCGCCCTCCTCGGCGGGCGGCTGCTGCACGAGCGGCAGCACGTCGCCGGGCTCGTTCGCCGACAGGTGCAGCGTGATCCGCTCACGCAGCTCGTCCAGGCTGGGCAGGCGCTCCAGCGGCTGGTTGCGCGAGCGCACCTGGAGCAGGTCCTCCTGCGGACGCGACAGCTTGCGCGAGTGGTGCGCGAGCACCGGCAGCGTCCGCAGGGAGGCGTCGCGGTCCAGGCCCCTCAGGAAGTCCGCCACGATGTCGTGGGGCATGCCGAGGTCGAGGACGATGCAGTGCACGCTCTCCCGGAGCAGCAGCGACAGCGCCGAGTCCGGGTCGTTCGCGGTCGACACCTGTACGGATCCGTGGGTGTCGCGCAGGTCCGCCGCGACGCTCTGCGCCAGCATCGACAGCAGGCCGCCAGGCCTGGCCTCGACGACCAGCAGGCGGCGGCGCGCCCCGCCGTCGCTCCTGCCGTCCCCGTTCTCGCCTGCCTTCTCGCCGTTCCTGCGGTCGGGTCCGGCGCCCAGGACGGCCGCGACGGCGCCGGCCGTCGTCACCGGGGAGACCTGAGTCCGCTCCGGCTCCGGCACGCCGGCCTCCGGCTCGTCCCGGTCCGCCAGGTTCTGGGCGGCGAAGTGGGTCAGCGGGAGATAGAGGGTGAACGTGCTGCCCTCGCCCAGCGCGCTCGTCGCGTGGATCTCGCCGCCGAGCAGGGTGGCGATCTCCCGGCTGATCGACAGGCCGAGGCCGGTGCCGCCGTACTTGCGGCTGGTCGTGCCGTCGGCCTGCTGGAAGGCGTCGAAGATCTGCGAGAGGTTCTCCGGGGCGATGCCGATGCCGGTGTCCACCACGTGGAAGGCGAGGACCTCCTGCCCGTCGGCGCCCGGCAGGTCCGCGCCGGGCGCGCGTTCGATGCGGAGCTCGACCGAGCCCGCCTCGGTGAACTTGACCGCGTTCGACAGCAGGTTGCGCAGCACCTGCCGCAGCCGCTGCTCGTCGGTCATCAGGCGGGCCGGGACGCCGGAGGCGACGGTGACGCCGAACCGCAGGCCCTTCTGGGTGGTCAGCGGCCGGAAGTTGGCCTCCACGTAGTCGAGGAGCTGACGCAGGCTGACCGGCTCCGGCGTGATGTCCATCTTGCCGGCCTCGATCTTCGACAGGTCGAGGATGTCGTTGATGAGCTGCAGCAGGTCGGTGCCGGCCGAGTGGATGACGTTCGCGTACTCCACCTGCTTGGGCGTGAGGTTGCGGGTGGGGTTCTGCGCGAGGAGCTGGGCCAGGATGAGCAGCGAGTTGAGCGGGGTGCGCAGCTCGTGGCTCATGTTGGCGAGGAACTCGCTCTTGTACTTGGAGGCCAGCGCGAGCTGCTGGGCGCGGTCCTCCAGCTCCTGACGGGCCTGCTCGATCTCGGTGTTCTTGGTCTCGATGTCGCGGTTCTGCTGGGCCAGCAGCTCCGCCTTCTCCTCCAGCTCGGCGTTCGAGCGCTGCAGCTCCTCCTGCCGCACCTGCAGCTCGGTGGCGAGCCGCTGCGACTCGGCGAGCAGCGCGTCGGTGCGGGCGTTGGCCACGATCGTGTTGACGTTGACGCCGATCGTCTCGACGAGCTGCTCCAGGAAGTCGCGGTGGGCCGTGGAGAACCGGCCCAGGCTGGCCAGCTCGATCACGCCGAGAACCTGGTCCTCCACCACGATCGGCAGCACGACGAGGCTGGCCGGGCCAGCCTGCCCGAGGCTGGACGAGACCGTCAGGTAGGCCGGCGGGACCTCCTCCACCAGGATCGTCCGCCTGGCCTGCGCGGCCTGGCCGACGAGGGACTCGCCGAACGCGTGGCGGCGGGAGATCTCCCGGTGGCCGTAGCAGCCGACCACCCGCAGCTCGGCGCCCGCCGGGGTCTCCTCCGCCAGCAGGAACGTGCCGTGCTGCGCGTTGACCAGCGGCGCCAGCTCGTTCATGACCAGCTCGGCGACCGCCGACAGGTCGCGGTGGCCCTGCATGAGCCCGGAGATGCGGGCCAGGTTGGTCTTGAGCCAGTCCTGCTCCTGGTTGGCCCGGGTCGACTCGCGCAGCGACTCCACCATGGAGTTGACGTTGTCCTTGAGGTCGGCGAGCTCGCCCTCCGCGTCCACCGTGATGGAGCGGGTGAGGTCGCCGGAGGTCACGGCGCTGGTGACCTCGGCGATCGCGCGCACCTGGCGGGTGAGGTTGCCGGCCAGCTCGTTGACGTTCTCGGTCAGCCGCTTCCAGGTGCCCGACACGCCCTCGACCTCGGCCTGACCGCCCAGCCGTCCCTCGCTGCCCACCTCGCGGGCGACGCGGGTGACCTCGGCGGCGAACGACGAGAGCTGGTCGACCATCGTGTTGATGGTCGTCTTGAGCTCCAGGATCTCGCCCCGGGCGTCGACGTCGATCTTCTTGGTCAGGTCGCCCTGGGCGACCGCCGTCGTGACCTGGGCGATGGACCGCACCTGGTTGGTCAGGTTGTCGGCCATCGAGTTCACGTTGTCGGTGAGGTCCTTCCAGGTGCCCGCCACGTTGGGCACCCGGGCCTGGCCGCCGAGCTGGCCTTCGGTGCCGACCTCGCGGGCGACGCGGGTGACCTCGTCGGCGAAGGCGCTGAGGGTGTCGACCATGGTGTTGATGGTCTGGGCGAGCGCGGCGACCTCGCCCTTGGCCTCGACGGTGATCTTCTGGGAGAGGTCGCCCTTGGCGACGGCGGTGGCGACCTGCGCGATGGACCGCACCTGGCTGGTGAGGTTGGACGCCATGACGTTCACCGAGTCGGTGAGGTCCTTCCAGGTGCCCGACACCCCGCGTACGGTCGCCTGGCCGCCCAGGCGGCCCTCGGTGCCGACCTCCCGGGACACCCGGGTGACCTCGTCGGCGAAGGACGAGAGCTGGTCGACCATCGTGTTGATGGTCTCCTTGAGCTCCAGGATCTCGCCCCGGGCGTCCACGCGGATCTTCTGCGACAGGTCGCCGCGGGCGACCGCCGTCGTGACCTGGGCGATGGACCGCACCTGGTCGGTGAGGTTGTCGGCCATGACGTTCACCGACTCGGTCAGCGCCTTCCAGGTGCCGGAGACGCCCTTCACGTCGGCCTGGCCGCCGAGGGAGTCGGTGAGGTCGCGCCAGGTGCCGGAGACGCCCTTCACGTCGGCCTGGCCGCCGAGCTGGCCTTCGGTGCCGACCTCGCGGGCGACGCGGGTGACCTTTCTTGAGTTCGAGGATCTCGCCTCGGGCGTCGACGGTGATCTTCTGGGAGAGGTCGCCCTTGGCGACGGCGGTGGTGACCTCGGCGATGGAGCGGACCTGGCTGGTGAGGTTGCCGCGCCTGGCCGCCGAGCTGGCCTTCGGTGCCGACCTCGCGGGCGACGCGGGTGACCTCGTCGGCGAAGGACGAGAGCTGGTCGACCATGGTGTTGACGGTGTTCTTGAGTTCGAGGATCTCGCCTCGGGCGTCGACGGTGATCTTCTGGGAGAGGTCGCCCTTGGCGACGGCGGTGGTGACCTCGGCGATGGAGCGGACCTGGCTGGTGAGGTTGCCCGCCATCGCGTTCACCGAGTCGGTGAGGTCCTTCCAGGTGCCGGAGACCGCCGGCACCTCGGCCTGGCCGCCGAGCTGGCCCTCGGTGCCGACCTCCCGCGCCACCCGGGTCACCTCGGAGGTGAAGAGGGAGAGCTGGTCGACCATTCCGTTGAAGACGGTCGCTATCTCCTGCAGCAGCCCGTCGCCGTCCTCCGGCAGCCGGGTGCCGAAGTCTCCGTCCCGTACGGCGGTCAGGCCCGCCAGGAGTTCCCGCAGATCCAGTTCCGGATCGCCGCCGGCGGCGCGGGATGTTCTCGCGCGCTTGACGGTGCCAGCTCTCTCGACCATGTCCACCCTCGCGATCCCGTCTGACCAGGAAAAGAAAGCATATAAAGCACCGCCGGGCGCGTCGCCCCGCGGCCGCGCGAATGGTACATCTCGCAGGGTGCGAACGCCGTATCTCCCCGGGAGACCTGGGGAGACGCGGGACGGCCGGAAGGGGCCCGGAGAGGCCCGGTGAGATCTGGCGCGGAGGGGCTCAGCCCGTGGAGTCGCGGCCGGCGTCGAACGCCTTCTCGTAGTGTTCGCGGGCCTGCTCGACCACCGCGTCGTCGATCCACGCCACCGGCTCGACGCGGTCGATGAGCGGCTCGTGGTCGGGGCCCCGCCCCGCCACCCGGCCGGTCAGCACCCAGGCGTGCCGCTCCTCGTCCTGCTCGGCCAGATGTGTGTACTTGCACATCTGGCGGGCCAGCCAGTCGTGCGTCGATCTCGTCCACCAGTGCTCGGCGTCGAGCACGGTCACCGACAGCCCGGGCAGCTCCAGGCCGCTCTCGTAGTCGACGCTGGGCTTGCCCTCGTCGGCGTCCGGCCCCTTCGAGTACCGCAGGTAGAGGCCGGGCCGGCGTTCGACCAGCTCGGTCAGCTCGTCCAGGCTCTTGATCGTCGGTAGTCCGCTCACCTCGCCCCTCCCGTGGCCGCGTCTCCTCCCCCCGCATGAACAGGGCAAACCCGTCTCATTCCGCCGGTGTCGAGCGGAACACCGACTGCGGCGGCTTCTTCGACTGGTAGAGCCACGCGTCGAAGAAGGGGCCGAGCTTCTGCCCGCTCAGCCTCTCCGCGAGGGCGACGAAGTCGGCCGTGGTCACCGTGCTGTACCTGTGCTCCTGCGCCCAGGTCTTCAGCAGGGTGAAGAACACCTTGTCGCCGATCTTCTCCCGGAGGGCGTGCACCGTCATCGCGCCGCGCAGGTAGATCGCGTTCTCGTCGAACATGTGCGCCTGGCCGGGGTCACCGGTCTTCAGGCGCCAGAAGGAGCCGTCCTTCCGGTAGAGCCGGTCGAAGGTGTCCCTGGCGGAGGGCCCGTCGTGCTGCTCCTCGTAGAGCCATTCCGTGTATTTCGCGAAGCCCTCGTTGAGCCAGATGTCCCGCCAGCTCCGCACCCCGACGCTGTCGCCGAACCACTGGTGGGCCAGCTCGTGCACGATCTCGGAGTCGTCGGTCGGGCCGCCGCTGTAGACGGGCCGGCCCTGCGTCTCCAGCGCCGTCACGGAGCCGCGGCCGTCCGCGACCCCGCCGGTGGAGGAGAACGGGTAGGGGCCGAAGAGCGACGACTCCCACCTGACCGCCTCCGCCGTGAGATCGTGCAGACGCTTCGACTTCTCCGCCAGCGCCGGGTCGTACGCCGTCACGTTCGGCATGCCGTCGACGGTCCCCTCACTGACCTCGAAATGGCCGATGGCGAGCATGGCGAGGTAGGGCGCCATCGGCTGCCGCATCTCCCACCGCACGGTCCGGTAGCCGTCGGAGCCGGCCGCCTCTTCCGCGCTCGCGCGCTCGCCGTTGGCCAGCACGGTCAGCTCCTCGGGCGCGGACACCCGGAAGCTGAAGGTGGCCTTGTCCGCCGGGCTGTCGTTGGCCGGGAACCAGCTGCGTGCGCCGTCCGGCTGGGACGCGACGAACGCGCCGTCCTTGGTGTTGATCCATCCCTGCTGGCCGGTGTCGTCCGAGACCGCCGTGAGCTTCCCGGCGTAGGAGACCGCGACCGTGAAGGTGGTCCCGGCCTTGAGCCCGGCGGCCGGAGTGATCACCAGTTCCTGGCCGTCGCGGCGGAAGCCGGCGCGGGCGCCGTCCACCGTCACGCTCTTGACCTCCGGTCCCGAGAAGTCGAGGTCGAACTGGGACAGGTTGTGGGTGGCGGTCGCGGTGATCGTCGCGGTGGCGTCCGCGGTGTGGTCGCCGGGGTCGAACCGGAGCCGCAGATCGTAGTGGCCGACGTCGTAGCCGCCGTTTCCCTGCAGGGGATAGTACGGATCGCCGATCCCCGGCGCGCCGGGAAGGAACGCGCCCGGCTCCGCGGCGGCGGGAGCGGCCGGGGACGCGATCATCATGACACTGGCGGCCAGGGCGGCTAATTTACGCACCATGTCCCCATAATGGGGATTTTCCGGAAAAAGCGGTAATTCATCACATTCTTCACATAAGACGCGAAAGCACCTCAGGCGTCGGCCATCACCTCGTTCACCAGATCGAGACCGAGGTCCTGCGCCCGCCGCACCGGCAGATCGGCGTCGGCGAACCAGTCGTCGGTCGCCTCCGGGTGCGGGCCGACGACGGCGACCCTGCCCTCGCCGTACGGGGTGACGAGGGCGGCGACGGCGCCGTTGGGATAGGTGGCCAGCACGGTGGCCCGGTTGCCCGGCTCCAGCAGGAAGCAGGGGCCGTCCTGGAAGAAGACGCTGCGCTCCCGGCCCCGCCATCGCACGTCGACGAGGGTGTCCTCCTCGTCGTCCACGGTGGCGCCCGGCGTGGCGATGTACTGGTCGGTGTCGCCCGGCAGCAAGGCGAAACCGGGAGTGGCGCCGGCGAGATAGCCGCCCAGGCAGAAGCCGAGGTACCGGCCGCCTCCGGCGACGTAGTCGCGCAGCGCGCCGCGGTGCCGTTTGAGGTGCCGGTAACCCCGGGACAGGTCTCCGCCGCCCGGCTGGGCGTACACCGCGGCCAGGGACAGCGACTCCGCCGTGAGCGGCACCTTCTCGTGCGGGCCCGTGTAGCGCACGTCGAAGCCCCAGCGGCTCGCCTCCAGCAGCCCGGCGACCGCCTCGGAGCACCCGGGAACCGAGGCCGGGCCCCGGTAGACGAGCGCGAGCGGCTGTCCGGAAGGCCGCAGCGGGGCCGGCTCGGAGCGGAAGGCGCGCCGTACAGCGCCGAGAATGCCGTCGAATCCCATCAGACCCTCACCCGATTCCCTGCCGCTCACCCATCGCGCTCACGATTCCCCGACGGCGGCCTGCGCCGGGATGCCGCGCCAGCTCGTCCCCGGGGTGAGCCGCTCGCCCTTCATCAGCAACGACAGGGCGCCGAGCGAGACGTCCTCGCCCACCACCGAGTCGTAGAGCACCACGGAACGGGCGCCGACGCTGGAGCCGGACCGGACCGTGACGGCCGACATCTTCATGACCCGGTCCTCGAACAGGTGGGTCTGCAGCGACACCCCCGGCCCGATCGCGACGTCGTCGCCCACCTCCACCAGGTCGAACTCGGTCAGATAGGTGGTCGCGATCCAGGCGCGCCTGCCGATGCGGGCCCCGAACCACCGCAGCACGGCCGGCAGGAACGGGGTTCCGGCCAGGAGGGCGACCCCGGCGGGCACCGCGGCGGCCTCCCACAGCCCGGTGACGAACTCGGTGCGCCGGACGAACCGGCTCCACAACGGCTCCACTCTCGGCCGGTACGCGCCGATGAGGCGGCGTTTGAACGCGACGCAGCACCCGATCACCCCCAGCGACGCGGCGCCGGCGACGAGCGGCGCCGCGGCCGCCACCACGGGCAGGGGCAGGAGGCGCGCGAGCGCGTGCACGCCCAGGAGGTGGAGATAGAGCGCGCCGCCGAACAGCATCGCCGGGAGCGTGGCGCGGAAGAACTCGACGCCCAGGCGGTGCAGCACCAGCAGGCGCGGCGGCCGGAACGTCTGGTCTTCCGGAAACGCGCCGCTGTCCTGCCGTACGGGAAGGTGCATCGCGGGCGAGCCCAGCCACGAGGTGCCCTCCGGCACGCCGTCCGGCGGCGGGACGGTGCTGACGCCCACCAGGGAGCCCGGCCCCATCCGCGTCCCGGCGGGGACGACCGCGGCGTTGCCGACGAACGCGCGCCTGCCGACCTCGGTGGGACGCAGGGCGATCCGGCCACGGGCGAAGCTGGCCGCGCCGACGCCCGCCATGTCGGCGACGAAGCTCTCCTCGCGCAGCGTGAGGAGATCGGGGTCGAGCTGCGCGGCCGTCGACACCTCGGCCCGGCGGCCGACCCGCGCGCCGAGCAGCCGCAGCCACGGCGAGGTGTACAGCGTGCCGTAGAGCGAGTTGGTCAGCGTCAGGCTGGACTCCAGGAGCTTGTCCACGGCCCACTTGCGCACGCCGAGGCAGGAACACGCCGGATGGACGCCGGCCGGCGCCTTCGGCAGCACGAGCCGTTTGCCGGCGGCCACCACCGCGCAGACGACGGCCACGAACAGCGGACCCGCCAGGAGGACGGCGATCGGAGCGGCCTGCGGGCCCCAGGCGGCCACGACCGTCCAGATGACCAGGACGCTCGGCATGATCGTGGCCAGCAGGATCGCCTCGATGCAGACGAGGCCGGCCACGGCGGCGGCCACGTGGCGGGCCTTCCAGCTCCCTGCGCCGGCGGGGGCGCGCAGCATCTCCTCGACGGCCGGTCCCACGGACTCGACGGGGTTCGGCGGCGATCCGGCCCAGCGCCCTCCCCGCGGCACCGTCTCGCCGTGCGTCAGGGCCGACTGGTCGCCCAGCGCGGCGTGGCCGGCGACCCGTGCGCCCGGCCCGAGCGCGGCGCCGTTCCCGACGAACGCGTGCGGCCCGACCTCCACCGGGGCGACGACCACCCACCCGTCCTCCACCAGCCAGGCGTGCAGCGAGGCGCGGTAGCCGACCGAGGCCCCCTCGCCGATCCGCAGCATCGCCGGGAGGTTGACGTCGGCCGTCGCGACGGCGGTGGCGGGCCCGACCTTCGCGCCGAGCAGCCGCAGGTAGGGGGCCATCATGGGCGAGCCGCTCAGCGTCCGCAGCGGAGACAGGGACAGCAGCAGGTTCGTCGCCCACAGCCGCAGGTAGGTCGCGCCCCACAGCGGGTGACGACCCGGCCGGACGCCGCCCGACAGCGGCCGCACCAGCAGCACGGGCAGCAGCCAGCGCACCCAGACGTACGCGGCCGCCGCGGCCAGCGCCAGCGCGCCGACCAGGTCGGTCCCCGTTCCGGGGAGGAGCATCCAGCCCTCCTGCGTCCTGCGGCCCCCGGGGAGCGGGCCGCCGTGGGGCGTGGTCCAGGCGTACAGCGTGACGGAGACCGGCAACGTGACCATGAGGAGCAGCAGGTAGACGACCACGCCCTGGGCCGCCCCGGCGGCCGCGACCGCCCGGCCGCCGTGCCGCAGCGGCCTCGGGCGGGGACGGGAGGCCGGCGCGC
>QFZU02000030.1 GCA_003260025.2 Microbispora triticiradicis
CAGGCCGCGCGGCCGGCCGCTCCGCCGCCCGCCCCGGCTCCGGCCGCGCCCGCCGGGCTGCCGTCGCAGTGGATCCCGGCGCCCCGCCAGCACCTGTCGGGGGCGATGCAGGTCGTCGATCCCGGCTACCGCAGGACAAGCCACCCGATCCTGCCCGCGCTGCGGGTGGCGATCGCCGAGTTGCTGCGCGAGTATCCCCTCGTCCACCACGTGTGGATCTGCGAGGCGCGGACCGCCGCGGGCCTGTGGGGGATCATGCTGCACGTCAAGGTGCGCACCCCCGTCGCCGACGACATCGTGAAGGAACTGCACCGCCGCGTGCGGGCCCGGCTGCCGCAGCTCGCCGCGAGCGAGGCCCCGGTGCTCATGGCCCGCGTCGCCGACGCGCACACCGAGCGCCGCCTGATCGAGATCGGCGCGCACGTCGTCTGCCCCGACGTACGCGACTGAGCGAGCCCGGAGCCGGTAGCCGCCGAACCGTTGCCGGGGAGATCTTCCGGCGGAGCCCGCGCTCGGCTTGAATGACGCCATGGCTCCCACCGCGGCGACGCCCTCTCCCTCCGCAGTGTCCCTCGGTGTGCGCCTCGGGTACGCCGTCGGCTCGTTCTGCACGGCCAACTTCTCCACGATCCCCGGGCTGCTGCTGCTCTTCTACATGACGAACGTGCTGGCGGTGCCGGCCGCGCTCGCGGGCGTCGTGCTCTTCCTCCCCAAGGCGTGGGACCTGATCGCCAACACGCTGGTCGGCCGCTGGTCGGACCGCACGGTCTCGCGCTGGGGCCCCCGCCGTCCCTGGCTGCTCGCCGGGGCGGTCGTGCTGCCGGTGTCGTTCGCCCTGATGTTCGCCGGGCCGCCGCTGACCGGGGCGCCCGCCGCCGTCTACGTGGGCCTCACGTTCCTGGCCGCCGCGACCGGATACGCCCTGTACGAGGTGCCGTACAAGGCGATGCCGGCGGAGATGACCACGGACTACCACGAGCGGACCTCGCTGCTGCAGTGGCGCATGGTGCTCATCGCGATCTCGATCGCGATGAGCGGCATCCTCGCGCCCGCGATCGCCGGTGGGACGGCCGGGGGATACCGGACCATGGGCGTCGTCTTCGGCCTGGTCCTGCTCGCCTCGATGCTGGCCTCGTTCTTCGGCACCGCCCGCGCCCCCTTCACCGGGCAGCAGAAGTCCGAGGGGACGCTGCGGGAGCAACTCGCCGCGGCCCGCACGAGCAGGCCCTTCATGTGGCTGCTCGGGCTGAGCTCGGCGCAGACGCTCGGAGTGGGCGTGATGCTGGCCGGCTCGCCCTACTTTGCGGCCTACATCATCGGCGACACGGGTGCGACCACCACGCTCTTCGCGGCGCTCGTCGGCCCGATGCTGGTCACCATGCCGCTCTGGGTGTGGCTGGCCCGCAGACTCGACAAGCGCGGCGCGATGATCCTCTCCGGCACGATGTTCGCGGGCGGCGGGCTGCTGCTCCTCGCGACGCCGGCCCTCGGCGCCCTGTACGCGCACCTGTGCGTGATGGTCGTCGGCATCGGCTACGCCGGTCTGCAGCTGCTGCAGTACTCCATGCTCGCCGACGTGATCGCCCATGACGGCGTGGTGAGCGGCGAGCGCCGGGGCGGAGTCTTCACGGGCCTGTGGACGGCCGTGGAGAACGCGGTGGCGGCGCTGGGCGCGACCATCTACGGCTGGGTGCTGAGCGCCGGAGGCTTCCTGTCGTCCGATCCCGAGCACCCGGTGACCCAGCCCGAGAGCGCCCACCTCGCCGTGATGATCGGCGTGACGGCGGTGCCCGCCCTGATCACGTTCGCGGGCGTGCTGATGACGTTCCGGTACGACCTGACCGCCGCCCGCCTGGCCGAGGCGATGGCGCACGCGCGCCCAGAACAGTCCGGCACAGAGCGGTCCGACTCAGAGCGGTCCGCCTCCGAGCGGTCCGGCTCCGAGCGGTCCGGCGCATAGCGACCTGCCCTCTCCTTCCCCGGCGGGACCACACCTCTCCGGAGCGCCGAGCCGCACCGCTCTCCCGGCCGCGCCGCTGAGCCGCACCGATCCCCCGGCCGCGCCACTGAGCCCGAGCCGCGCCGCTGAGCCGCACCGCTCTCCCGGCCGCTCCGCACGCCGCACCGAGACCCTCCGAGGCGCTCCCGGACGGTTGACCTCACCTTAAGGCGGCCCCCTCCTCGTAACACGACCGTGACCTGCGGGTTGTCCGCCGTCGCGTGAGGTGGGAGGGATAAGTGAAACTTAAGGGAAGGTAGATATTTACGAGGTTGGGGGGATTTTTTCGGACATGTGAGGTCGGAGCGCACCATAATGACGACTTCCCCAGCGTCTAACCCCCACTGGAGGAATGATCGTGAACAGAGCGCTCGGAGCGGTCCTGTGCCTCGGGAGCGTCGCGGCCATCGGCTTGTCCGCCGGCCCCGCTCAGGCCGAGGTCCAGCACGCGGGCTGCCGGGTCGCCGCCGCGAAGCCGTACGTCACCGTGGACGGAAAGATCCGCGCGGCGGGATCGCGGGCCGGTTGCGAGAACGGCGCCCGGTTCCGGGTCCGGATCCTGAAGAGCAGGCCGGGCCCCGACCGCGTGGTCAAGAGCGGCTCGAAGGCGGTCCGCAACGCACGCGTCACGGTGAACGTGACCTGCGTCAACGGCGTCTACTACAGCTTCGTCACCGACTACCGCGGCCACGTGTCGCGGTCGAAGCCGGTGCGGCTCGACTGCTCCTCCCCCACACCCGTGCCGAGTCCTTCGGCGACCACCCCCACACCCGGTCCCGTGACCCCCACCCCTGGGACCCCCGCCCCAAGCCCGTCGGCGAAGCCCACCGTCAGTCAGGCGCCCAGCGCCTCTCCGACGAGCGGCACGACCGTGGGCACCGCCGTCGAGAACGAGGTCGTCCGCCTCACCAACGTCGAGCGGGCCAAGGCGGGCTGCGGCCCGCTGAAGCACGACGCGCGGCTGCGCACCGCCGCGTACGGCCACTCGGCCGACATGTCCGCGCAGAAGTACTTCGACCACACGTCGAAGGACGGCCGGTCCTTCGCGGACCGCATCAAGGCCGCGGGCTACTCCTTCCGCGCCGCCGCCGAGAACATCGCCATGGGCTACCCCTCGGCCCAGGCGGTGGTGCAGGGCTGGATGAACAGCTCCGGACACCGGCAGAACATCCTCAACTGCACCTACACCGACATCGGCGTGGGATACGTCGCCTCCGGCAACTACTGGACGCAGGACTTCGGCCGGCAGTAGTCCCCGCGCACAGTCCCGGCCCGCGGCGGCGCCGCGGGCCGGGATCAGTGCGAGTCGATCGGTGCGAGCCGATCAGTGCGGGTCAGGTCAGCCGGTGCACGACTGCCAGGTGGCCGGGTTGGCCGAGGTGTTGGTGTTCTGGAACTTGTAGTTCGGCGTGCTGTCGTTGAAGTTCCACTGGCTGCCGGTCATGTTGCTCCAGGTGCCGGAGGTGGACTTCACCGTCTGCGCGACCATGACGGTCGGCTGGGTGCAGCTGATCTGCGGGATCGGGTACGACGGACCGGAGTCGGAGAAGTCCTCGATGTCGTGGGCGTACATCTCCACGGTCGTCCGGGTGTCGTCCGCCAGGAAGCGCCTGCCGTTGCCGTCCTTCAGGTCGACGTACAGGCAGAGCAGGGTGCCGTTCACGTTGGCCGAGTGGTTGGAGTCACACCACTCGTAGATGAAGGTGAGCTCCTGTCCGACGTTGAGGTTCGTCATGACGCCGGTGCAGGTGCCCCCGCTTCCCCAGAGGCTCGCGTTGCAGAGCGAGTTGTTCCCGGTCGTGCCGTTGTCGTCTCCGTAGTAGTAGACCGACCAGGAGCTGGGCCCGCGGTAGATGCCGGACTCCAGGTTGTAGTACCACTGCCCGATGGCACCCCAGGCGGTGCCGCCGTTGTTGAGGGCGGGGACCTTCCAGGTGACCGTCCAGCCACGGGTGTTGCCGATGGTGCCGTTGTACCCCGTGGTGAGCGCGTACACGCCTGCCGTCGTCACGCCCGA
Source organism: Microbispora triticiradicis (assembly GCA_003260025.2). GTDB lineage: Bacteria > Actinomycetota > Actinomycetes > Streptosporangiales > Streptosporangiaceae > Microbispora > Microbispora triticiradicis. Next base: position 4,017 of record QFZU02000030.1, read on the forward strand.
CTTCGGGGGGTGCGGAACGGCGTTCGCCGGGGTCGTGCCGAACACCGCGACGCAAGCCACGATGAGAGCGGCGGCCAACCACCGGACACGGAGGAGGGAGCGGACCAACGGTCTCTCCTTAAGTAGGGAATGCCGACAAATCGAGTGTCAAAGACGATCTATTCGATCGGAATGCACATTCGGCACATGACAAAGATCTTGATGTTGGAGGTAACCGATCTTGTCAGATTCCCTGAGGGAGGCTTAAATGTGATCACGCACAGCGAGGGAACGGGTGCGCGACGGGGCCGGGAGCGGCGGAGTACGGCGGCCTGGCGGCGCCCGCGGCTCCCCCGCCAAGGACGGCCGGTCCTTCGCGGACCGCATCAAGGCCGCGGGCTACACCTTCCGCGCCGCCGCCGAGAACATCGCCATGGCCTACTCCTCGGCCCAGGCGGTGGCGCAGGGGTCCCGGCCCGCGGCGGTGCCGCGGGCCGGGATCAGTGCGAGCCGATCAGTGGGGATCAGGTCAGCCGGTGCACGACTGCCAGGTGGCCGGGTTGGCCGAGGTGTTGGTGTTCTGGAACTTGTAGTTCGGCGTGGTGTCGTTGAAGTTCCACTGGCTGCCGGTCATGTTGCTCCAGGTGCCGGACGTGGACTTCACCGTCTGCGCGACCATGACGGTCGGCTGGGTGCAACTGATCGACGGAATCGGGTACGACGGACCGGAGTCGGAGAAGTCCTCGATGTCGTGGGCGTACATCTCCACGGTCGACCGGCCGTCATCCGCCAGGAAGCGCCTGCCGTTACCGTCCTTCAGGTCCACGTACAGGCAGATCAGGGTGCCGTTCACGTTGGCCGAGTGGTTGGAGTCACACCACTCGTAGATGAAGACGAGCTCCTGCCCGGCGCTGAGGCCCGTCAGGGCGCCGGTGCAGGTGCCCCCGGTTCCCCAAAGACTCGCGTTGCAGAGCGAGTTGTTCCCGGTCGTGCCGTTGTCGTCTCCGAAGTAGTAGACCGACCAGGCGCCGGGTGTGTGATAGATGCCGGACTCGAGGTTGTAGTACCACTGCCCGACAGCACCCCAGGCGGTGCTGCCGTTGCTGAGGGTGGGGATCTTCCAGGTGACCGTCCAGCCACGGGTGTTGCCGACCGTGCCGTTGTACCCCGTGGTGAGCGCGTACACGCCCGCCGTCGTCACTCCCGTCGGCGGGGGGTGAGGGACGGCGTTCGCCGGGGTCGTGCCGAATACCGCGACGCAAGCCACGATGAGAGCGGCGGCCAACCACCGGACACGGAGGAGGGAGCGGACCAACGGTCTCTCCTTAAGTAGGGAATACCGAGAGGTCAGTGTCAAAGACGATCTGGTTGTCGGAGTACACATCCGATACACGACAAAGATCATGTGCAGATGACCGATCGTGTCGGACCCGGAGAGAGTGATCACGCACAGCGAGGGAACGGGTGCGCGACGACGCCGCGGGCGGCGGAATACGGCGTCTTCTGGACACCTCGGACCACTGCGGCGGATACTCCAGTCATGAGCTCTCCCCCGGTGCGCGCCTCCGACGGGGACCGCGAGCGTGCGCTGAGCGAACTCCGCGACCGGGCCGCCGAAGGACGCCTGTCCATGGAGACCTTCGTCGGCCGGGTCGACCTGGCGCTTCGGGCGCGCAGCCGCGGCGAGTTGGACGAACTGGTCGCCGATCTCCCGCAGCGCGGGCGCTGGCGCAGAAGGATCACCGAGGCGGTCGCCTCGGTGTCGGAGCTGAGCAACCGCATCGAGACCGCCTGGCGGCGCCCGCGGCTCCCCCGCCTCGCCCTGCCCGCGGACGGACGGGCCCGCTATCTGGTCGGCCGTGGATCCGCCTGCGACCTGGTCCTCGCGGACCTGACCGTCTCCCGGATGCACGCCGAACTGCGGCGGCAGGACGACTCCTGGCTGCTCGTCGACCTCGGCTCGATGAACGGCACCCGGCTGAACGGCTGGCGGCTGGTCGGCCCCGCCACCGTCAGGGCCGGCGACGAGGTGGCCTTCGGCGACTGCGAGTTCCTGGTCTCCATGCCGGCCTGACCAGCCGCGAGGTCTGGTCAGGGCGCGGCGCCGCGCCCGCAGGGCCGGTGAACGCGGAGCCGGCGGACATGGGGCCGATGTCGGGGCCGGCGGACGCTGGGGTGACGAACGCGGGACCGGAAACGCGACGCGGCGCCGCTCCCCGCCGTACAGGCAGGGAACGGCGCCGCGGTCAGACGGGCCTCAGGTCGCGTCAGACGCTTCCCGGCTCGGAGGATCAGGCCTGCTCGCCCTTGAGCCAGCTCATCATCGGGCGGAGCTTGGCGCCGGTCTCCTCGATGGGGTGGGCGGCCAGCTCCTCGCGGTAGCGCTTGAAGTTGGTCTGACCGCCGTCGAACTCCTCGACCAGCTCGCGGGCGAAGCGGCCGTCCTGGACCTCGTCCAGGATGCGGCGCATCTCCTTCTTGGTCTCCTCGTTCACGACGCGCGGGCCACGGGTGTAGCCGCCGTACTCCGCGGTGTCGGACACCGACCAGTACATCTTGGAGACGCCACCTTCGTACATCAGGTCGACGATCAGCTTCATCTCGTGGAGGCACTCGAAGTAGGCGACCTCCGGCTGGTAGCCGGCCTCGATCAGCGTCTCGAACCCGGCCTTGATCAGCTCGGAGACACCGCCGCACAGCACGGCCTGCTCGCCGAACAGGTCGGTCTCGGTCTCCTCGGTGAAGGTCGTCTTGAGCGCGCCGGCCCGGGTGCCGCCGATGCCCTTGGCGTACGACAGCACGAGCGGCCAGGCGCTGCCGGTGGCGTCGCGCTCGACGGCGACCAGGCAGGGCACCCCGCGGCCGGCGGCGTACTGACGGCGGACGAGGTGGCCGGGGCCCTTCGGCGCCACCATGGCGACGTCGACGCCCGACGGGGCCTCGATGAGGCCGTAGCGGATGTTGAGGCCGTGGCCGAAGAACAGCGCGTCGCCCTCGACGAGGTTCGGCGCGACGTGCTCGGCGTACAGGTGCCGCTGGATGTGGTCCGGCGCGAGGATCATCGTGAGGTCGGCCTCTTCGACGGCCTCGCCCGGCGACAGCACGCGCAGCCCGTCGGCCTCGGCCTTCTCCCGGCTCTTGGAGCCCTCGGGCAGACCGACCCGGACGTCGACGCCCGAGTCACGCAGGCTCAGCGCGTGCGCGTGGCCCTGGCTGCCGTAGCCCAGCACCGCGACGTGGCGGCCCTGGATGATCGACAGATCGGCATCGTCGTCGTAGAAGATCTCAGTCACATGCTTGCCTTTCGAACAGTTCCCCTCGCGCCGTACGGTCCCACCGCGGCGCTATGCGCTGCGGTCGATCGCGCGGAGCGAGCGGTCGGTGATGGAACGGGCGCCGCGGCCGATGGCCACCATGCCCGACTGCACGAGCTCCTTGATGCCGTACGGCTCAAGGACCCGGACGAACGCGTCCAGCTTGTCGGTCGTCCCGGTGACCTCGATCGTGACCGCGTCCGGGGCCACGTCCACGCAGCGCGCCCGGAAGAGGTTCACGAGTTCGAGGACGTGGGACCGGCTCTCGGAGTCGGTCCTCACCTTGATCAACATCAGCTCGCGCTGCACCGACTGGCTGTTGTCGAGCTCGACGATCTTGATGACGTTGACCAGCTTGTTGAGCTGTTTGGTGACCTGCTCCAGCGGGAGTTCCTCGACGTTCACGACGATGGTCATCCGCGAGATGTCGTCGTGCTCGGTCGGCCCGACCGCCAGGGAGTCGATGTTGAAGCCGCGGCGGCTGAACAGCGCGGCGACCCGGGCCAGCACGCCCGGCTTGTTCTCCGTCAGGACGGACAGCGTGTGGCGGCTCATGCCATCTCCTCGCCTTCGGCTCGGAGCGGCATACGCCAGGAGCCGCGTTCACTGATTCGCTCGCTGCGCTCGCTCATGCCAACTCCTCGTGCTGCGGGCCGGACTCGGGACGGAATCGCGCTCATTCTCCGCCCTCCCAGTTCGGCGCCATGTCGCGGGCGTACTTGATGTCGTCGTTGCTGGTGCCGGCCGCGACCATCGGCCAGACCATGGCGTCCTTGTGGACGACGAAGTCGATCACGACCGGCACGTCGTTGATCTCCATCGCCTTCGCGATCGTCGCGTCCACGTCCTCGGGACGCTCGCACCGCAGGCCGACACAACCGTACGCCTCGGCGAGCTTCACGAAGTCCGGAATCCGCTTGACCTGCTGCAGGTCGGTGTTGGAGTACCGCTCGTCGTAGAACAGCGTCTGCCACTGGCGGACCATGCCGAGGTTGCCGTTGTTGATGACGGCGACCTTGATCGGCACACCTTCGATGGCGCAGGTCGCCAGCTCCTGGTTGGTCATCTGGAAACAACCGTCGCCGTCGATCGCCCACACGACCTTGTCCGGGCAGCCCATCTTCGCGCCCATCGCGGCCGGGACCGAGAAGCCCATCGTGCCGGCGCCGCCGGAGTTGATGAACGTCCCCGGGTGCTCATACTTGATGAACTGCGCGGTCCACATCTGGTGCTGGCCGACGCCCGCCGTGTAGATCGCCTCGGGGCCCACCAGCGCGCTCAGCCGCTCGATCACGTACTGCGGAGCCAGCGACCCGTCGGCGAACTCCTCGTACCCCAGCGGGTAGGTCTCCTTGTAGCCGTTGAGGACCCGCCACCAGTCGGTGTAGTCGCCCTTGCGCCCGTCGGCCTGCTCGGCCCGGACCGCGGTGATCAGGTCGCCGATCACCTCACGGCAGTCGCCCACGATCGGCACGTCGGCGTGGCGGTTCTTGGAGATCTCCGCCGGGTCGATGTCGGCGTGGATGACCTTGGCGTGCGGGGCGAAGCTGGCCAGCTGGCCGGTCACGCGGTCGTCGAACCGCGTGCCGAGCGCGATCAGCAGATCCGAGCGCTGGAGGGCGCCGACCGCCGAGACGCTGCCGTGCATGCCGGGCATGCCCATGTGCTGGGGGTGACTGTCAGGGAAGGTGCCGCGCGCCATGAGGGTGGTGACCACCGGGATGCCGGTCAGCTCGGCCAGCTCCAGCAGTTCGGCCGAGGCCCGCGCCTTGTGCACGCCGCCGCCGACGTAGAGCACCGGCCGCTGCGCCTCGGTCATCAGCCGGGCGGCCTCGCGGATCTGCTTGGAGTGGGGCCGCGTCACCGGGCGGTAGCCGGGCAGCTGCATGACCGGGGGCCAGGAGAACGTGGTCGTCGCCGTCAGGGCGTCCTTGGCGATGTCCACCAGGACCGGCCCGGGACGGCCGGTCGCGGCGATGTGGAACGCCTCGGCGATCGTCCGCGGGATGTCGTCGGCGTCGGTCACCAGGAAGTTGTGCTTGGTGATCGGCATGGTGATGCCGGAGATGTCCGCCTCCTGGAAGGCGTCGGTCCCGATGAGCGGGGTCGCGACCTGCCCCGTGATCGCCACGATCGGCACCGAGTCCATGTAGGCGTCCGCGATGGCGGTGACGAGGTTGGTCGCCCCCGGCCCGCTGGTGGCCATGCACACCCCGACCCTGCCGGTAGCCTGCGCGTAGCCCTCGGCCGCGTGGCCGGCGCCCTGCTCGTGCCGTACGAGCACGTGCCTGACCTTGGTCGAGTCATAGAGGGGATCGTAGGCGGGGAGGATGGCGCCGCCCGGGATCCCGAACACCGTCTCGACCCCGACGTGCTCCAGCGCCCGCACCAGGGCCTGTGCACCTGTCATCTTTTCGGTCATCGGCTCGTTCCTTGTGGCTGAGCTTGTGGTGGCTGTGCTGGTGGCTGGTCTTGTACCGGCATAAAAAATGCCCCGTTCCGCTGAGCGGAGCTGGGGCGCGCGCAGGACTGAGGGCTTCGTCAGGCTGCGCGCCTGCGAAGTACTACGAGGATCCCACCGCGATGCATGGCTACACGATGTCCGATGGACCGCCCTCACGTCAAATCATCTGGGACGCCCATCTCATCAATCGAGACTGTGTTTCCCGCTTCACCGTCGGCGCGCTCACACCCGGCTGGTCGTGCCGAAGGCGCGCAATGAGCGCTTCCCTCGTCGCTCGTCCCTCGCTCCTCAGTCCAGACCGCCGGCGCGCCCCTCCGGCTCGCTCGGATTGCACGCTTCGCGTGCGTCACGCGGTGTTCTGGAGGGGGGTGCCCGGCATGAGGTCGTCGACTCCGCGGGCGGCCATCGGACGGGCGACCAGGTAGCCCTGCCCACGCGTGCAGCCCATTTTACGGAGCAGGTCGAGCTGCTCGGGACGTTCGATGCCCTCGGCGACGACGATCAGGCCGAGGTCGTTGCCAAGCTGCACGATCGTCCTCGTCAGCAGGGTCAGCGTGTCGTCGCGCCCCAGCCCGGAGACGAACGAGGGGTCTATCTTGATCATGTCGACCGGAAGCTGGCGCAGGAACGCGAGCGACGCGTAGCCGGTGCCGAAGTCGTCGATGGCCAGCCGTACGCCGAGAGCTCTCAGCTCCGACAGCCTGCCGATCATCTCGCCGGCGTCCTCGACCAGCATCTCCTCGATGACTTCGAGGGTGAGCGCGCTGGCCGGCAGCCCGCTGTCGCTCAGGGCCTCCGACACGGTCTCCACGAAACGCGGGGCCATGATCTGCCGTGCGGACAGGTTCAGCGCGAGCCCGATGTCCCAGGAGGACGCGCGCCAGGCCGCCACCTCCTGGCACGCCTCGCGCAGGATCCACTCGCTCAGCGGCACGATGATCCCGGTGTCCTCGGCCGGACCGAGGAACTGCTCCGGCGGCACGAACGTGCCTCCCCGCCACCAGCGGATCAGCGCCTCCACGGCGGTCACCCGCGACGTGGCGAGGTCGACGACCGGCTGGTACTCGATCGCGAACTGGTTCTCCAGCAGCGCCCGCTGCAGGTCCGAGGCGATCTCCAGGCGGCGTACGACGTCGGCGTGCATGTGGGTGGCGAAGACCTCCACCCGGCGCCCGCCGAGCTCCTTGGCCCGCGACATCGCCACGTCGGCGTTGCGCAGCAGGTCCCCGGAGGACAGGTCCTCCTCGGCGAAGGCGACGCCGACGCTGGCCGTCAGCGCGATGTCCCGGTCTGCCACCCGGAAGGGCTCGTTGGAGACCGCGCGGACGAGCCGCTCGGCCAGGTCGATGGCGGTCTGCGCGTCGCCGCCGCCGGAAGCGCCCCCGGACATGCCGCCTGACGCGCCGCCCTCCAGGAGCACCGCGAACTCGTCCCCGCCCCACCGGGCCAGCGTGTCGTCGGCCCGTACGGCCGACCGCAGGCGGCGGGCGGCCTGGCCGAGCAGGTGGTCGCCGCTGGCGTGCCCGACGGAGTCGTTGACGGCGGTGAAGCCGTCGAGGTCCAGGAAGATCACCGCGGTGCCGACCGCGCCGCGGCGCGTGAGCACGTCGCGGGCCCGCTCCTCGAAGTAGGCCCGGTTGGGCAGTCCGGTGACCCCGTCGTGGAAGGTCAGATGGGTGACCTGGTTGCGCAGGGCGACCTGGTCACTGAGGTCGCGGATCGTGACCAGGACGAGGTCGTCGTCGCGCACGTGGCGGGCGGCGACCGTCTCGGTCGGCCGCCAGGTGCCGTCGGAGGCCCGGAAGCGGCAGGAGACGCGGGTGCCGCCCTCCTGCTCCGGCCCGTCGTCCTCGTCCGTCATGCGGCTGAGCAGCGCCTGCACGGCCGGGAGGTCCTCGGGGTGGACGTAGTCGAAGATCGGCCGGCAGGCGAGGTCCTCCGGGCGGTAGCCGTACGTCGCCTCCAGGCCGGGACCGGCCTCCTGGACGACCCCCTCGGGGTCGCAGACGAGCACCACGTCGCCGGTGTTCTCGGCGAGCCGCCGCAGTTGCTGCTCCCCCACGTCGACGAGACGGCGCATGCCGGCGGTCTCGACCAGCAGCACGAACAGGCGGCCGAGCAGGACGAGCACGACCGAGGCGGCGACGACCGCCAGGGCGGCGTCGCGGCTGCCCCCGATCGCGTGCAGGGTGGCGACCAGCGTCGCGACGGCGACCAGAACCAGCGGGGTGGCGGCGGTCAGCGCCGCCGTCAGCGGCCTCGCCGGCCGGTCCTGCTCCACCCACGGCGTGACGGCGAGGACGAGCAGCAGGGCGGGCACGAGGAGTCCGGCGACGAGGGGCGGATGGTCGCCGCCGAGCCGGGCGAGCGCGGTCGCGAGTTCCGCGACGGTTATCGCGGCGAGCACTCCGACGCCGGTGAGCCCGACCACCCGGTTGCCCGACCGGGACGCGGCCACCGCGGGCGTCACCGCGCAGGTCGCGAGCAGGCAGATCACGGGGAGCGCGAGCGCGACGAAGAACGCGCCGGTGTCCTCGGCCCGGCGGAACGCCGGGCCGAGGACGGCGACCCAGGCCACGGCGAACACCGACGCCGCGCCGAGATAGGCGTCGGCGGCCTGGCGGATCACCCCCCGCGTGTACGCCGGGGGTTTCACCGAGAGGCCGCAGCCGATCGCGAGCAGCACGGATCCGGCGAGTATGAGCAGGTCGGCGAAGGTGAGCACGAAGGGCGTGCCGTCTGCCACCGGGCGGACGCCCACGCCGAGGAGCCAGGTGAGCGACCCGGCGGCCATCCACCGCCAGGCGGCGGGCTGGCGCCGGTGACCGGGAGTCACGCGGGAGGCGGCCATGATCAGTGACACCGCCGAGAGAAGACCGGTGACGACTCCCGCGACCGCGGTCACCACCGGGGCGGAGCCCCCGGTGACCAGGGCCACGACGATCGCCACCGCGCCGAGCCCGGCGGCGGTGGTGAGGGGGACCCTGGGGTCTCTCCTGACGTTCACGTGCGTCGCCTCTGCACCTGTCGCCGCCTCACCCGTGGCGGAGGCGCCTCCCGGGGTTTCGGCGGGGTCCGGAGTCGCGTCAGCGTCGCCGGTTCCGGTGGGGTGTGCCGTCACTGCCCCTCCCGTCCTCGACTCGGCTTTACTCTCCCTGTCACATGGCCAGTGTGCGCACAGCCGCTGATCGAGAGGAGGACAACCGACGAGTCGTCACCGATCTGATAACCAAGCCGTGCACGATGAGCCTCACCCTACGCACCGCAGGTCACGGCGCAGCCACGTTCCGGAATCCTTAACGGAGCGGTCAGTAATGCCCGGTGATCATGTTAGCGAGGGGCCGGCCCGCCAGATGACGGATGATCTGCTCGCGTACCAGTACGCGGATACGCCGGACGGAGGCGGGGGTGCTGCCCGCCACGTGCGGCGTGATGAAGACTCCCGGCGCGGTCCACAGCGGGTGATCGGAGGGCAGCGGCTCGACCGGCGTCACGTCGAGGGCCGCCAGCAACCTGCCCGCCCGCAGTTCCGCCAGCAGCGCGTCGCCGTCCACCACCGATCCGCGCGCCGCGTTCACCAGCAGTGCGCCGTCCTTCATCCGGGCGAGGAACTCCGCGTCCACCAGACCGGACGTGCCCGCGGTGGCGGGGACGAGCAGCACGACCACGTCGGCGTGCGGGAGCAGCGCGGGAAGCTCGTCCTGGCCGTGGACGTTCTCCCGGGCCGTCCGCGCCACCCGCACGATCTCCACCTCGAACCCGGCCAGGCGCCGTTCCAGCGCCTCGCCGATCGAGCCGTACCCGACGATCAGCACGGTGGAGTCGGCGAGGACCCCGGTGTGGTGGTAGCTCCACTCCCCGCGCGCCTGCGCGGCCACGAAGCCGGGGAAGTCCCGCCGCATCGCGATCATCGCGCCCACGGCCCACTCCGCCGTACCCGCGTCGTGGACCCCGCGCGCGTTGCACAGCACCGCCTTCGGCGGGAGGTGCGGCAGGTACGGCTCGACTCCCGCGGTTACGGTCTGCAGCAGGCGGAGGTTGCCCATGCGGTTCAGCAGGCCGGGGATGCCCGGCACCGGGACCAGCGGCGGCACCCAGATCTCCACCTCCTCGGGCGGCCCCGGCAGCGGGCCCGTCCCGTCGTAGACCTTCCGGTCGAGGACGGGCAGCCCGTCCGGCAGGCTGGACAGATCGTCGGCGATGTCCTGTGAGGCGACCCAGATGTTCACACGTAACAACCTAGGGAACCATCGCGACGGCCCGCGAGTAGGGATGGACGAGGAGGTCGCGGTGATGACGGACAGGCACGGCGCGGGCACGACCCTGTCGAGGGCGAAACTGTCGGCGGCGCTGCTGGCGGTCGCTCTGCCGGTGGTCGCGGGGTGCGGGCAGGCCGGAGAGGCGGGCAGGACTCCCCCGCCGCTACCCGCCGCGAGCGCCACCGGCGGCTCGGGCAGCCCCGGCGGCTCCGGTGCGGACGCGGGGACCGGCCCGGACGGCGCCGCGACCGCCGTCGCCCCGGCGCACGCTGGTCCGCGGCCTCTCGGTTCCCTGGGCGATCGCGTTCCTGCCCGGCGGCGACGCGCTGGTGACCGAACGCGAGTCGGCGCGACTCCTGCGGATCACGCCGGAAGGCGGGGTCCGGGAGGCGGGAGTGATCGAGGGGGTGTCGGCGGCCGGCGAGGGCGGCCTGCTGGGCGTGGCTGTGTCGCCCCGCTACGCGAGCGACCACCACGTCTTCGTCTACCTGACCTCCGGCGGTGACAACAGGATCGTCCGCTATCGCTACGACGGACGGCTCTCCGAGCGCCGGGTGATCGTCAGCGGCATCCCGAAGGGGGCCATCCACAACGGGGGCCGCCTCGCCTTCGGGCCCGACGGCTACCTCTACGCCTCGACCGGGGAGACCGGCGAGCGCGGCATGGCCCAGGACCGGAACGCGCTGGGCGGCAAGATCCTGCGCATGACCGCCGACGGCCGGCCCGCCCCGGGCAACCCCTTCGGGACGCTGGTCTGGTCGTACGGCCACCGCAACGTGCAGGGGCTCGCCTGGGACGAACGCGGCCACATGTACGCCACCGAGTTCGGCCAGAACACCTACGACGAGATCAACCTCATCGAGAAGGGCCGGAACTACGGCTGGCCGGAGGTCGAGGGCGTGGGCGGCCGTCCCGGATACGCCGATCCCCTGCTGACCTGGTCGACCGACCAGGCGTCGCCGTCCGGTCTCGCGTACGCGCGGGGCGCGCTGTGGGCCGCCGCCCTGCGCGGCGAGCGACTCTGGCGGGTCCCGGTGGACGGGTCAGGGCGCGCCGGGCGGCCCACCGCGCTATACGAAGGCGAGTACGGCAGGCTGCGCGCGGTGGCCGTCGCGCCCGGCGGCGCCCTGTGGGTGAGCACCAGCAACCGCGACGGACGGGGCTCTCCCAGGGACGGCGACGACCGCATTCTGGTGGTTGCCCCCACCGCTCCCTCGTCCTGATCCGTGGCTCTGCCCCTGGCCTTGTCCTTGGCCCTGACCTTGAGCCTGTCCTTGGCCTTGCCCCTGAGCTTGGCCCTGACCTTGTCCCTGGCCCTGACCTTGGCCCTGTCCCTGACCTTGTCCCTGTCCCTGTCCCTGTCCTGATCCGCTGCCGCCGCCGCGTGCCTTGGCAGCACGGCAGACAACCTTGGCCTGGGCCTGGTAGGAGGTCCGGAAGGTCTGCCGGGAGACGACCTCTCCGCCCTGCCGCAGCACGCGGGTCACGGTGGCGGTGAACCCGGGCTGCCCCGGCGCCTCGACGCAGCCGGGCCCGTGCCCGGTCATCGTCGGCAGCTTGACCCGGGCGCCGGAGACCGGTCCCTGCAGGTCCACCGCGTACCGGCGGGTGCTCCACAACGCGATGGCCAGCGACGTGCCGGTGGCCGACGCCTGGAGGAACACCCCGTACGGCGAGTCGTTCTTCCACCGCAGGTCCGGATCGGGAAAGGACACCGCGGCCTCGGTGCCGACCGGCAACTGCGGGGCGTGGACCTCGGGCGGAGTGTGCTCGGTGACCTGGAACCCGGCCCGGATCACGGCGTTCATCAGGGTGGTCGCGACCTGGGACATGCCCGGCGCGTCGGTGCCGGCCCGCCCGTCGATCACCGTGGGGACGATGCCGTCGAACCCCGCGTCCACGTCGCGCCGCCCGAGCGCCTCGTTGAAGGAGAAGGTCTCCCCCGGACGGACCAGGCGGCCGTCCAGGAGCGCGGCCGCGGCCCTGATGTTGCCGGCGCGCTGGGGACAGCAGGCGTAGGAGGTCGTGAAACGGCCGACCTCCTCCTTGATCCCCATGCGGAGCACGTCGTCGTCGCCGCTCCGAGGCGGCCCGTCCACGACCCGCACGGCCACCGTACGGTCGCCGGCGCCGAGGGCGGTCACCACGTCGGCCGCGAGGCGGTCGGTGTCGACCCGTTCCCCCGGCCTCCCGCCGACCAGTGCCGGCCGTCCGCCCCTGATCGTGAAGGAGGCGTCGCGGGACGCCCGCCCGGGGTCGAGCAGTCTCGGCGTGACGGGGGCGACCGCCGCGACGGCGTCGAAACGGGGACGCAGGACCGCGCCGTCCGGTGTGAATGTCAGGTGCCGCGCCAGCACGGCCGGCGGCAGCGAGACGGAGCCGGTCCCGCTGGTCAGCGTGAGCGGCGCGGACACCGCCCGGCCCGCCCAGCGCAGGGCGCGGTGCACCTCGGCGCGGGTGATGTGCGGGAGGTCCCGCAGGGTGGGGGCCACGACGACGATCTCGGGATCGAGGTATCCCTTGACGATCTGCTCGGCCGTGAGCTTCCGGTCGACCAGGCGACCCACCCGGGGATAGACCGGGACCGGGGTGACCCCGTCGAACGAGACGCCGCCCTCCCGCGCCGGGTTCTCCAGCCGCTCGGCGATGTCCGCCACCAGGTCGTCGAGGCGACGCCGGTCCACCGACACCGCGGGCTCCACCTCACGGCTGCCGGTGAGCGCGGCCCATACAGCCCACGGGCTCGGGAAACCGGTCACCGCCCGGCCGATCGTCTCATCGACGTCGAGCGAGAGACCGGCGTCCCGCGGGCTCACCGTCAGCCGCCGCGTTCCCTGCCGTACGATCACCGGTGTCCTGGTCTGGGCGTACAACCGTTCGTTGAGGGTAGCGGCGGCCTCGGCCCGGCTCTGGCCGCCGATGTCCACGCCGAGCACGCTGGTGCCGGGCAGGACCTTCCCGGCCATGGTGAGGGCGGGCACGACATAGAGCACGACGAGCAGCGCCACCAGGCCGATCAGCGTGCGGCGGAGAAAACCGCCCTTCTTCGGCGGGTCGAGCAGGTCGAGGTCCGGTGTCCCGACGACGACCGGTTCCTCCCGGACGGCGCGGTCCGGCACCGGCCACGGCTCGATCGGCGGCGCCGGCGGCGGAGCGGCGCCCGAGCCGGACGGCCGGGACGCGGGCGGCGCCGGGGCGGGCGGTTCGGCGAAGAGGTCGGCCGACACCCCCTTGGGCAGCGCCGACACCCCTCGAGGCAGGGACGTGACCCGGCGCACCGGGTGTACGCGCGGCGGGGGAGACGCCGCCCCAGACGGATCCGCGGGATCCGTGGGCGGGTCGCCGGACGCTCCGGCGTTACGCACGCCTCGCTCTCCTCAGGCTCAAGGTCAACTCCGATCAGTTAACCCTAAAACACCCTCCGCTGGATATCTCCTGAAGCAACAGCTCTGCTGCTCTTTCCGTGGAGCGCGCACGCCTTTGCCGCTCGACCGGTCACAGCCCCGCGCTCGGCCGGCGGCACCGGCCGAGCACGGATCACCACACCGCCGCACAGGTGACACACGGCACAGCGGAGCGGCCCCAGGCGGCACACGACACAGCGGAGCGGCCCTGGGCAGCACAGCGCACGCGGACCGAGCCGGGCCGCGACGCGCGCGTCACCCGGACAGCGAACGCCGCGCCGGACGACCGCTTCTGCGGCGGGCGGCGCGGGACGCTCACTACCCCTGGACGCCGAGCCGCTCCAGGATCAGCTCACGGGCGCGGCCCGCGTCCGCCTTGCCGCGGCTGGCCTTCATCACGCCGCCGACCAGCGCGCCCACGGCCGCGATCTTCCCGCCGCGCACCTTCTCCGCCGCGTCGGCGTTGTCCGCGAGCACCTGATCGATGATCGACATGAGCTCGCCCTCGTCGCTGACGACCTGGAGCCCGCGCTTGTCCACGACCTCGTCCGGGCCGCCCTCACCGGCCAGCACGCCCTCCAGCACCTGACGGGCCAGCTTGTCGTTCAGCGCGCCGGAGGCGACCAGTTCCGTCACCCGGGCGACCTGCGCCGGGGTGATCGGCAGGTCGGCGAGGGTCGTCGCCGACTCGTTGGCCCGCCGGGCCAGCTCGCCCATCCACCACTTGCGGGCGTCGGCGGCCGGGGCTCCGGCGGCCACGGTCGCCTCGACCAGATCGATCGCGTCGGCGTTGTGCATGGCGGCCATGTCCAGGTCGGACACGCCCCACTCGTCCTGCAGCCTCCTGCGCCGGGCCGACGGAAGCTCGGGCAGCGCGGCCTTGAGCGACTCGACCCAGGCCGGGTCGGGCGCCATCGGCAGCAGGTCGGGCTCGGGGAAGTAGCGGTAGTCCTGCGCCTCCTCCTTCGACCGCCCGGAGGTCGTCTGCCCGGTGTCCTCGTGGAAGTGGCGGGTCTCCTGCACGATCCGGCCGCCCGCGGCGAGGACGCCCGCCTGGCGCTCGATCTCGCCGCGTACCGCGCGCTCGACGCTGCGCAGCGAGTTGACGTTCTTGGTCTCCGTACGGGTGCCCCACTCGGACGCGCCGCGCGGCATCAGCGAGACGTTCACGTCGCAGCGCAGCGAGCCCTGCTCCATCCGCACGTCCGACACGCCGAGCGAGCGCATCAGCTCGCGCAGCTCGGTCACGTACGCACGGGCGACCTCGGGGGCGAGCCGGTCGGTGCCCGCGATGGGCTTGGTCACGATCTCGACGAGCGGGATGCCGGCGCGGTTGTAGTCGACGATCGAGTAGTCGGCGCCGTGGATGCGCCCGGTCGCACCGCCGACATGGGTGGACTTGCCGGTGTCCTCCTCCAGGTGCACCCGCTCGATCTCCACGCGGACGGTCCGGCCGTCCACCTCGACGTCGAGGTAGCCGTCGACGCACAGCGGCTCGTCGTACTGGCTGATCTGGTAGTTCTTCGGCATGTCCGGATAGAAGTAGTTCTTCCGGGCGAACCTGCACCACGTCGCGATGGTGCAGTTCAGCGCGAGGCCGATCCTGATCGTCGACTCGATCGCCTGCTCGTTGGCCGTCGGCAGCGAGCCGGGCAGCGCCAGGCACACCGGGCAGACCTGCGTGTTCGGCGGTGCTCCGAAGGCCGTCGGACAGCCGCAGAACATCTTCGACGCGGTGCCCAGTTCGACGTGCGTCTCCAGCCCCAGCACCGGCTCGAAGCGCTCCAGCGCCTCGTCGTACGGCATGAGCGTCTCAGTGCTGCTCACAGGTAACCAAGTCCCTTCAATGCGTTTCTCGCGTCGACGACCCACTCCGCGTACGCGGGCACCTTCGCGAGGGTTGCGAGGTCGATGTTTCTGGCGATGTATTCGAAGTAGTCGCGTACCGGCTTCCCACGACGGGGAGCCACCTCGGCGAGTACCTTCTTGGGATCGGCGATCCTCTCGACGTCCCGGGGCCGGGCGGGCAGCCGTCCGTGGTCGCTCCCGCTCAACCGGCGCCACACGCCGGCGTCCGCCAGGAGCCACGCCTCCGTCTCCTGGACGGGCACCAGCGCGATCACCGGCGTGGACAGGCCCGAGTCGCGCACGACCCGCTCCGCCTTGTCCCGCTCTTTGTGATCGTTGTGCACGAAGAGCAGATGGCAGTCGCCCGCCAACTCGCGGAGTGCACCCGCCGTCCGGTCGTGGTCGTAGATCGATCGGCCGGAGCCGATCTCGGTGCTCTCCACGTCGACGGCGCAGCGAGAGGACTGGACGGTGATCTCACGGAGCTGCCGCGAGATCACGACGCCGAGGAAGACCTCGTCGGTCTCCCCCTCGGCGACGAGTCCGGGCACGAGCGGCCTGCTCATGGCACCTCGCCCACCGCGCTCAGATACTTGCGCACCTGACGGGGAGAGACGAACGTGCCGGGCTCTCCCTCCGACCGCACCGGCTTGGCCACCGTGACCCGCGAGATCCTGTCGTTCTCGGGATCGACGCGTACGGCGGTGTCTAGGAACACCAGCGCGTCCGGCCTGAGGCGGTACAGCTCCGAGACGACAACGGGTGAATGCGTGGTGAGGATCACCTGCCGCAGTGGCCGGTTGACACACTCCGGGTCGTCGAGGTCGGTGACCCTCTCCTGGATCCTGCGGAGCAGTTCCGCCAGGCGGCTGGGATGCAGGCCGTTCTCGATCTCCTCGATGAGGAGCACATCGGAGTGGTCCGGATCGTGCAGCGCGGCCAGCAACGCGATGACCCGGAGTGTGCCGTCGGACAGCAGCGTGCTCGGCACGCTGCCCTGGCCGTCCACGAGCACGTCGAACGTCCACTCCTGGTAACGGTCGTCCAGCAGAGGCTGTATCCCGGCGATGTCCGGGATGAGCGCCACGAGATCCACCAGGAGTTCCTCGATGGCACCGTGGGCCGCGAGCCTGCCGAGGACAGTGGCGAGGTTCCCGCCACCGGACTCCAATGGTCCGTTGTAAGCGGCCGAGGATCGGGAGCGCAGACTATCCGGATCGGGCTGATGCAGGCGCCAGTTGCTCAGTTCCCCGTACAGCAGGCGTCCAAGGCGGGGGTCACCGGCCTGCTCCTCCACGAGCTTCTGCACCGCCTGCGCCAGGACCTCCAGCCCCTTTTGCTGCTGTTCGATCACCCATTTAGGCAGTCCGGTGACGGTGGCATCGTGTTCGAAGCGGAAGCTGGTCTCTCGCGGCACCCCGTCTTCGCCCAGCTCGGCTCCGCTCCCGAACACCTGTGGGAGGAGAGTGTCTCCCAACTGCCGAAGGGCGTGAGCGGTGATCTCGAAACGGGTGGTTGCCCGTCCCTCGCCGACTCGGTGGAACAGCTCGTGCGGCCGGCCCCGCCGGGACGTCAAAGGCTTCCCGTCACCCCAGCCGGCACTGCGCACATATCCCAGCGCGTCGAGAAGGTTGGACTTGCCGCTGGAATTGGGGCCGACGAGGGCGAGGAACGGCGGGATGTCGAGCTGGAAGTCCAGGAAGGACTTGAAGCCGTCGATCTCGATGCGGGTGATCATGCCGCCGTTCCCCTCCCCTCGGCGGTCAGAGCGCGGGCGCGCGGGACAGCAGCGGGCCGCCCCACCGGCTCTCGAAGGCCTTCTCCACGGCCGCGCCGACCCGGTAGCAGCGGTCGTCGGCGAGGACCGGGGCCATGACCTGGAGCCCGACCGGAAGGCCGTCCTCGTCAGCCAGGCCGCACGGCACCGAGATCGCGGCGTTTCCGGCCAGGTTGGTCGGGATCGTGCACAGGTCGGCCAGGTACATCGCCATCGGGTCGTCGGCCCGCTCCCCGATCGGGAACGCGGTGGTCGGCGTGGTCGGCGAGACCAGCGCGTCCACCTGCTGGAAGGCCGCCTCGAAGTCACGCATGATCAGCGTGCGGACCTTCTGCGCCTGCCCGTAGTAGGCGTCGTAGTAGCCCGACGACAGGGCGTACGTGCCCAGCATGATGCGCCGCTTGACCTCGGGTCCGAAGCCGGCCGCGCGGGTGAGCGCCATGACCTCCTCGGCGCTGCGGGTGCCGTCGTCGCCGACGCGCAGGCCGTACCGCATGGCGTCGAAGCGGGCCAGGTTGGACGAGCACTCCGACGGCGCGATGAGGTAGTACGCGGGCAGCGCGTAGGAGAACGCCGGGCAGGAGACCTCGACGACCTTGGCCCCGAGCGACTCCAGCAGGTCGACGGCCTCGTGGAAGCGGGCGAGCACGCCGGGCTGGTAGCCCTCCCCGGCGAACTCCTTGACCACGCCGATCCGCATGCCCGCCACGTCGGCCTGCCGCGCGGCCTCCACCACCGGCGGCACCGGCGCGTCGACGGAGGTCGAGTCGAGCGGGTCGTGGCCGGAGAACGCCTCGTGCAGCAGCGCCGCGTCGAGCACGGTGCGGGCGAACGGCCCGGGCGTGTCGAGCGAGGACGCGAACGCGATCAGGCCGTAGCGGGACGAGCCGCCGTACGTCGGCTTCATGCCGACGATGCCGGTCACCGCGGCCGGCTGGCGGATCGAACCGCCGGTGTCGGTGCCGGTGGAGAGCGGCGCCTCGTAGGCGGACACCGCGGCCGACGAGCCACCCGACGAACCGCCCGGGATCCGGGACAGGTCCCACGGGTTGTGCGTCGGCCCGTACGCCGAGTTCTCCGTGGACGACCCCATGGCGAACTCGTCGAGGTTCGTCTTGCCCAGGATCACCAGCCCGGCCGCGCGCAGCCGGCCGGTCACGGTCGCGTCGTACGGCGGACGCCAGCCTTCGAGGATCTTCGAACCGGCCGTCGTCGGCATGTCGGCCGTGGTGAACACGTCCTTGTGCGCGATGGGCACCCCGGCCAGCGGGCCGGGGCTCTCGCCCCCGGCCAGGCTCTCGTCCACCTGGCGGGCCTGAGCCAGCGTCGCCTCGGCGTCAACGTGCAGGAAGGCGTTGACGCGGCCGTCGACCTCGGCGATCCGGTCGAGGTGGGCCTGGGCGACCTCGACGGCGCTGACCTCGCGGGCGGCGATGAGCGCGCCCAGTTCGGCGGCGGTCTTCCGGATCAAACTCATTCTTCCTCCCCGAGGATCCGCGGCACGCGGAACCGGTCGTCCTCCACCGCGGGCGCGCCGGACAGGGCTCCCTCGGGTGTCAGACCCGGCCGTACGGCGTCGGGACGGAAGACGTTGGTCAGCGGCAGCGCGTGCGAGGACGGCGGGATGTCGCCGGCCGCCACCTCCGAGACGCGGGCGACGGCGCCGACGATCTGGTCGAGCTGGGCGGCGAAGTGGTCGAGCTCGTCGTCGGCCAGTGCCAGCCGGGACAGCCGGGCGAGGTGAGCGACCTCATCGCGGGTTATGGCGGACATGAGTCGTCGAACCCGTTTCATGATGGAGATTGGACCCACCCATCCTAGGGCTCGCCGCCGAGCGCGGCCGACCTGGCGGCGCCGCGTCACACGGTCTTAATACGAGCTTTCCCACCCAGGGCGGGGAGCCCGGCGGCCCACGGCGATTCAGTGCGAGGCGAGCCGGGTGTCACCCGCGGAGCCCAGGGCGGCGCCGAGCCGGTCGCGCAGCCAGGTGGTGGCATTGGCGGCGGACATGGGTTTGGCCAGCCACCACCCCTGCCCCGCGTGGCAGCCCATCTCCCGCAGCGACTCCGCGATCTCGGGCGACTCGACGCCCTCGGCGACCGACCTCAGCCCGAGAGACCGGACGAGGTCGATGATCGAGCGGACGATCCGCTCGTCGTCCCCCGGCTCCCCGAGCCGCCGTACGAACGACGCGTCGATCTTGACCTCGGAGACCGGGAGCCGCTGGAGCCGGACCAGGGAGGAGTAGCCGGTGCCGAAGTCGTCCAGCGAGAGCTGGACGCCGAGCCCGGCCAGCGTGCGGATGGCCTCGGCGCTGTAGGCCTGGTCGGTCATCAGGATGCGCTCGGTGACCTCCAGCCGGATGGCCTCCGGCGGCAGGTCCAGCTTCTCCAGCCCCGCCTCAAGCTGCTCGGGCAGGCCCGAGTCGAGCAGGTCGCGGGCCGACACGTTCACCGAGACCGGCACGTCCAGGCCCGCGTGCCACCAGGTCGCCGCCTGCCGCAGCGCCTTCCCGATCACGTGCTGGGTGAGCTCGCGCATGAGGTACGACTGCTCGGCCAGCGGGATGAACTCGGCGGGCGAGATCGGCCCGCGCACCGGGTGCCACCAGCGCAGCAGCGCCTCGACACCCTCGACCCTGCCGTCCTCCAGGCTCACCTTGGGCTGATAGTGGAGCTCCAGCTCGTCGGCGTCGATGGCCCGCCGCAGGTCGCCGAGCAGGCTCAGCCGCTCGGGCGAGTTGCGGTCCTTGCCCGGCAGGTAGAACTCGACGCCGGTGCGGCCCTCCTTGGCGAGGTACATCGCGACGTCGGAGCGCTGCATCAGCAGCTCGAAGTCCGGGGCGTGGTCGGGATAGAGCGCGATGCCGACCGACGCGTCGAGGTCGAACGTCATGCCCTCAAGGCGTACCGGCTCGGTCAGCGCGACCCGCAGCCGCGACGCGACCTCCCTGGCCGCCTGCGCGTCCCTGATGGACGGGAGCAGCACCGCGAACTCGTCCCCGCCGAGACGGGCGACCACGTCGCCCGGCCGTACGCTGTGGGTGAGCCGGTGGGCCACGATCTGCAGCAGCCGGTCGCCGACCGGGTGGCCGAGCGTGTCGTTGACCTCCTTGAAGCGGTCGAGGTCGAGCAGCAGCAGCCCCACCCGCTCGTGTGCGCGCGCCTCGGCCAGCGCCTCCTCCGTGCGTACGATCAGGATCTTGCGGTTCGGGAGGCCGGTGAGCCCGTCGTGCGTCGCCTGGTGGTCGCGGCGGAGCGAGAGCGTCGCGGTCCAGTGGACGGCGGCCAGCGGCGCGACGAACAGCGGGACCAGCGCGGGGGAATGCGCCATCACCACCACGACCAGCGGCGCGAGGCCGAGCAGCGTCCCGTAGACGAGCGCCTGTGGGCCGATCGAGGCCTTCATCACCCGGAGCAGGGGGCGGCGCTCGTGCAGCGCCACCGCCTGGCAGACCAGGACGGCGCGGACCACGAAGTACGCCGCGGCGGCCAGCGCGACGGCGGGGATGTCCATGCCGTCGGGCGTCCACGGCGAGCGCGGCCCCGGGTGCGCGCCGAACGCGGCCAGGGCGCCGGCCGCGGCCGTGCAGGCGAGGGTCACCTGGGCGAGGTTGAACAGCACCCGGTGCCAAGCCCTGCGGTGCACCAGCCCGCTGACCACCACGGCGACCGCCTGCATCAGCGCCGCCGTCGGCAGGCCCTGGTACATGAGCACGGCGAAGGTGAACATCGTGGAGGTCGGCGTGCCCCCGACCAGCGTCGAGGAGCTGAACATGATCGGACGCAACTCGCCGAGGACCACGAGGACGGTCAGCATCCAGAACAACGGGGTGCGCGCGGCCTCGGCCAGCGGGCCGGCGCCCAGCCCGAACTCGGCTATGGCGAGCGCGGAGACGCCGGCGGCGCTGACCACCGTGAGGTACGCCCATAAAGGCGATCCGGGGCGTGGTCCGGTGTCCCGGGTGTCGACGGGCGCACTCAGTTCGCCCAGGTCGGCGGCCGGGAGGAGAACGCGTGGCACCCCGGTGAGCGGCATGAGACCGCGTGAAAGCGTCATAGGTAAGAAACCCCCCAAGAGGTCACTATCGGAGGGTACGGCCTGTGGGCCACTTCGCGAAACCGGTTGGGCACACTGAGTCACCATGATTTCCGGAGAAATCACGGCACGGCCGGACTCGTGGTGAAAGTTTCAAGTGATCCACGCGCCCATTCCCCCGCCCGCCTGCGCCTATTAGGTTGATCGTCCAGCCGAACCCACATCGGCCCTTCTTGGACCCCCGTCCCGGTCCCTACGATCCGAGGGAACTGTGGGAGCGCTCCCACATTACCGGACGGAGTAATTCCATGTCTCGCAGAAGGCCCTTGACGGCGGCCATTCTCGCCGCGGCCACCACGGTCGCCGTGGGAGCGGCCGTTGTGACCTCCACCGCGGCCCAGGCCGCCGACTCCGTTTTCTACGTGGATCCGACGACCAGCGCCGCCAAGTGGGTCGCCGCCAACCCCAATGACAGCAAGACCGCGGTCATCCGGGACCGCATCGCCGCCGTCCCGCAGGGCCGCTGGTTCGCCAGCTACAACCCCTCCACGGTGCGCAGCCAGGTCGACGCCTACGTGGGCGCGGCCGCGGCGGCCGGCAAGATCCCGATCATGGTGGTCTACGAGATGCCGAACCGCGACTGCGGCGGCGCGAGCGCGGGTGGCGCTCCCGACCACGCGTCGTACCGCGCCTGGATCGACCAGGTCGCCGCGGGCCTCGGTGGGCGTCCGGCCTACATCATCCTGGAGCCCGACGCCCTGTCGATCATGCCGAACTGCATGAACTCCTCCCAGCAGGCCGAGGTCCAGGCCTCCATGGCGTACGCCGGGAAGAAGTTCAAGGCCACCTCCTCGCAGGTCAAGGTCTACTTCGACGCGGGCAACGAGGCCTGGGTGGGCGCCTCCGACATGGCCAACCGCCTGAGGGGTGCCGACATCGCCAACAGCGCGGACGGCATCTCGCTCAACGTCTCCAACTACCGGTACACCTCCGCCACGGTCTCCTACGCCAAGAACGTCATCGGGGCCACCGGCCTGTCCTGGCTGAAGGCCGTGATCGACACCAGCCGCAACGGCAACGGCCCGGTCGGCAGCGAGTGGTGTGACCCGGCCGGCCGCGCCACCGGCACCTGGAGCACCACCAACACCGGCGACTCGGCGATCGCCGCGTACCTGTGGGTCAAGCCTCCGGGCGAGTCCGACGGCTGCATCGCCCCGGCGGGTCAGTTCGTCCCGCAGCGGGCGTACGACCTGGCGATCGCCGCCCCGTACACCCCGCCGCAGTCCCCGTCGGCCTCGCCGTCGCAGAGCCCGACGCGGTCTCCGTCTCAGTCGCCCTCCGCCTCGCCGTCCGCCTCTCCGTCCCAGTCGCCCTCCGCGTCGCCTTCAACGTCTCCGACCTTCGGCGGCAAGGGCTGCACGGCGGTCTACAAGGTCGTCAGCACGTGGGGAGGCGGATTCCAGGGTGAGGTCGCCGTGACCAACGCGGGCTCCTCGGCGATCAGCAGCTGGACGGTCAAGTGGAACATGCCCAGCGGGCAGTCCATCACCCAGTCGTGGAACGCCAACCTGACCGGCACCACCAGCATCACGGCCTCGAACCTGAACTGGAACGGGAACCTCGCCCCGGGTGCCAGCACCACGTTCGGCTTCCTCGGCAACTCCAGCGGAACCCCCTCCACTCCCAACCCGCTGAGCTGCACCGCTTCCTGATCTTCGCGTGATACCAGGCGTGCCGTACGGTCCTCCCCAGCCGTACGGCACGCCTTCGCGTTACCCACCGGCACTCACATTGGGTGATCGATCGACAGCGAAGCGTTTAGGATGTCTTGCAACTACCGCCACTACTCCCCCAGTAGGTGCTCATGGGTGACGACGCCCTGTGCGAAGAGCAGGCAAGCCGGCGCGACGCGATCGACGGCAAAGTGGTCGAGCTGCGCCCCTTCAGGCGGCGAGGGAGTGACCCGGTCCGGCTGCAGATCGGAGAGCGTCCCTGGCGGCCTACTTCCGACACCCGTGTGGTCGAGATCTACGAGGAATGCGACCCGCCCACCGCGGGACTGATCGAACAGGACGGCAGGCTCTACGTTTTCGACTGCATCGACGGTCGCGGGTCGAAAGTCAGCTTCTGGGCCTACACCCAGGTCGACGCGATCGAGGTGAGCCGCCTCCAGAACGCCGCGGGTGACGACCTCATCCGCCTGCTGGACGGACTCTTCGCCGACAGGCCCTCCATGGCCGCCCTCGCCTTCGACAACCTCATCGAGTCAAGCGCCCCCATCAACTCCTGATCGAAGACGACCCCACAGGCGAGCAGATGAATGACGACCTCAGCGATGAGGACTGGGTCACACAGTATGGAACGATCCACAAGCCGATCGAAGGTACGCCGTTCAAACGGTGTCCCTCGGCTCATGAAGTCCCACGCGAGCTTTCCCTCCTCAGGGGCAAGAAGACGCCAGACGAAGCAGCGACGGCGGTGAACCATCGACGCGCTCAAGGAGCGATCCCGGGAGAGGGCGTACGCTATGCGCTGGTCGGCAAGCTGCGAGCTGCCGGGTTTCGGGTATGGGCCAGTCCAACGAGACGTATACCGGGGCATGTCTCCGTAGCGCTGGTAGACGACGACCGGCTGTGGACCAATGATGAGAGGGACAGGTTCGACGCCTGCTTCGAGTCGACAAACTGGAAGGAAGGCATCCTGTGAGCGACCTGATCAAGCTGGGTATCGGAGAGCGCCCTTGGCTGCCTACCCTCGACTCGACGATGATCGAGGTCTTCGACCGTCTCAACATGCCTACCGCCGGCCTGATCAGGCAGAACCACAAGCTCTTCGTGTTCGACTGCCTCGAAGGCCACGCCATGGAAGGCAACGTGTGGGTGTATGCCCACGTCGACGCAGCCGAGGCGCAGAAAATTCAGGAAGCCCAGGGTGAGGACTTCACTCGTCTGCTCGATCAAGCCTTCACCGACAAGCAGATCATGGCGGCTCTCGCCATCAACGCGCGACTTCGGTCGGGCGCTCCCGTCGAAGGTGAGACGATCCGGCACCTGGGGCTGCTGAAAGCGGTATTCGATCAACTCTCGATGGGCCTCGACATCGCGAGCGAGACCAAGAACGCGATGGCGCAGTTGGTCGACTACTGACGACGGCTCCCTCAGGCAGCCGCCCGGACGACAGCGCGCCCCGATCCACATAGGACGGGGCGCGCCGTTTTGCTGCTCTGCGGACACCGGCTCAGGAGGCACCTGGACCGCACAAAGTAAGATCGCATCTACGTTAGATCGGTTCTACGTATATCCGGGACGACCTAGTCGGCAGCCACCTCTCGGTGATTGAGGCGATGCAATCCTGTGGGCGTGGCCGTCTCCCGGTCGGGTGTCGACGACAACCTGCCGCTCGCCGCGCATTGGGGCCCCGAAGAGCTGCTGGCCGCCTGGCCGTGATGGCCCAGGGCCGTCTCGGCAGCCGTACGCCTCGTGTCGTGCTGGTCTGATTCGCGGCGGCTCCGGGCGCGGGCACTGGCGACTCCGAATACGGGCGCGGGGCGTTCCTCGGGATTACTCCTCCGGGGTGACGGCGACGGCGCGGGCGGCGTCCGGGCCCTCACGGAGGAGCGTGTGGAAGCCCTCCTCGTTGAGGATGGGCACGCCGGCCTTGACCGCCTTGTCGTACTTCGAGCCGGGGTTGTCCCCCACCACCAGGAAGCTGGTCTTCTTTGACACCGACGAGGTGACCTTGCCCCCCTGGCCGGCGATGGCCTCGCTCGCCTCGTCGCGGCTGAAGTCCGCGAGCGTGCCGGTGACGACGAACGTCAGCCCCTCAAGGGGGCGCGGCCCCTCGTCGGCCGCCGACTCGTCCGCCATCCGGACTCCGGCGGCCCGCCATCTGTCGATGATCTCCCGATGCCAGTCGACCTCGAACCATTCCTTGATCGTGGCGGCGACCCTTGGGCCGATGCCCTCCACCGCCGCGAGCTCCTCCTCCGACGCCTTGGCGATGGCGTCGATCGAACGGAACTCGTCCGCCAGGGCGCGGGCCGTCGGCGGCCCGATGTGCCGGATCGTCAGCGCCACGAGCACCCGCCACAACGGCTGGTCCTTCTTCTCCTCCAGTTGCTGGAGGATCAGCTCCGCGTGCTTGCTCGGTTCGCCGGACATGTTGGCGAAGAACGAGACCACCTTCGGCTCGCCGGTCTCCGGATCGGTCTTGGGCAAGCCCGTGTCGGCGTCGCGGACCACCGACCTGATCGGCAGCAGCTTGTCGATCGTCAGGTCGAACAGGTCGGCCTCGGTGCGGACCGGCGGCTCCTGCGGCGGCAGCGGCTGGGTCAGCGCGGTCGCGGCCACATAGCCCAGCCCGTCGATGTCGAACGCGTTGCGCCCGGCCGCGAAGAAGATCCGCTCACGGAGCTGCGCGGGGCAGGAGCGGGCGTTCGGGCAGCGCAGGTCGGCGTCGCCCTCCCGCTCGTAGGCCAGCTCGGTGCCGCACTCCGGGCAGTGCGTGGGCATGACGAACTCCCGCTCGTCGCCCTGCCTCAGGTCCACGACCGGCCCGACGATCTCGGGGATGACGTCGCCCGCCTTGCGCAGCACGACCATGTCGCCGATCAGCACCCCCTTGCGCTTGACTTCCGACGCGTTGTGCAGCGTGGCCCGCTCCACGGTGGACCCGGAAACCACGACGGGCTTCATCACGCCGAACGGTGTGACCCGGCCGGTCCGGCCTACTCCCACCTGGATGTCGAGCAGCCGGGTGTTGACCTCCTGTGGGGGGTACTTGTACGCGATCGCCCAGCGCGGGGCCCGGCTCGTGGAGCCGAGCTGCCGCTGAATGGGGACCCGGTCGACCTTCACGACCACGCCGTCGATCTCGTACTCCGGATCGTGGCGGTGGTCGTTGTAGTACTCGACGAACTCGCGCACTTCGTCGAGCGTCTCCACGACCTTGTAGCGGTCACTCACCGGCAGCCCGAAGGACGCGAGCCGCTCGTACATCTCCGACTGGGTGGCGGGCGGTGTGGTTCCCTCCCATTTGCCGACCCCGTGGACGATCATCCGGAGCGGGCGCTGCGCGGTGATGCGCGGGTCCTTCATCCGCAGCGAACCGGCGGCCGAGTTGCGGGGATTCGCGAACGGCGCCTTGCCGGCGTCCATGAGCTGCTCGTTCAGCTGCTCGAAGCCCTTCACCGGCAGGAAGACCTCGCCACGCACCTCGACCAGGTCCGGCACGTCGTCTCCGGTGAGCCGCTGCGGCACGTCGCGCAGGGTCCGGACGTTGGGCGTGACGTCCTCACCCGTACGACCATTGCCACGGGTGGCCCCCCGCACCAGGCGGCCCTTCTCGTAGACGAGCGCGACGGCAAGCCCGTCGATCTTCAGCTCGCACAGATAGGGCCCGGAATCGGCCTCGATGAGCCGCTGCGCACGCGCCTGCCAGGCGGCCAGGTCTTCCTGGCTGAACGCGTTGTCGAGGCTCTCCATGCGCTGTAGGTGCGTGACCTCGGGGAAGTCCGAGGAGATGGGCGCGCCGACCCGCTGGGTGGGCGAGTCGGGCGTTCTCAGGTCGGGATGCCGCTCCTCCAGCGCGCGGATCTCCCGCATCCAGCCGTCGTACTCGGCGTCGCTCACCGTGGGCGAGTCGAGCACGTAGTAGCGCCAGTTGGCCTCATCAAGCAGCTCCGCGAGCTCGGCGTGCCGCTCCCGCGCCTCGCTCGGCGCGCTCTGCGCATTCGCCGCGCTCTCCGCGCTCTGCTCCTGCCCGCTCTCGGCGAGCTCGTCCGTCACATCCCCGAACTCGTCCACGATGTCGTCGAGCCCGTCCGCCCTGTCGGTCACGTCGCCCGTCTCCCCTCGTCAACGACCCAGGCCAACCGTATCTCCGGCGGCCGACAGAACGCGAAGGACGGGGGCGGGAGCCGCGCCGAGGACGAGGAACGGCTCCCGCCGGACCACTCCGCGAGGGGACCGCTCCAGACCGCGCGGCCCCTCGTTTTCAGGAGCGATCGAGAATTACGGTAGACCGCTTGCAGCCCACTTTCATTCCTTTTTGTCCGGGTCAACTCGGGCCGGTCAGGGTGGATGGAGGGGGACCGGCCCGAGAGCTCAGCCGCCCTGGGTCCAGACCCGTTCCCAGCGCGAGCAACGGCCGGTGACGCGGGTCGCGGTGCCCCGGCAGACCCTGGCCTTGGCGAGCAGCATGTATCCCGCGTTCACCCTGAAAGAGCGCGGAGTGGACTGCGAGCAGTTGCGGAAGGTCGCGGTGCGGTACCTGCCGTGGTCGGTCAGCCACTTGATCGTCACCCACGAGCAGGTCCTGGCGCCGCCCGCGTCGTAGAGGTCGCCGGCGACACGCAGGCCGGACGAGGTCGACCGGACCGATCCGCTCGCCCAGCCCTTGTAGTCGGAGGACGCCGTCGGCCCCCACTTCCAGGTCTCCGCAGCGGTGGAAGCGGCCGTGGCCGACGTGGCCGACGTGGCAGCCGAGGCCGAGGCCGGAGCGGCGGCGAGCCCCACGGACAGGGCGGCGGACAGGCCGGTGGCGGCGAGAGGGAGCAGAAGGCGCGCGGCGCTTCGCATGGGTCTTTCTCCTGACGGGTGAACTTCCAGCACGTCAAGAGATAGGCCCCGAGGCTTGTGAATCACTTGGGAACGGGCTGGGAGATCGCTTGGATCACCCTGGCGCCCCCACTCGCCCTCTTACTCGCCGGGGTCCTCGCGCAGGACCCGGGCCGCCTCCCGGCACCGGGCCAGCGCCGCCCTGGCGTACGCGGGCGAGGCTCCGGCGAGGCCACAGGCGGGGGTGAGCACGACCTGCTCGGCGAGCCGGGCGGGCGGGAAGCCGAGGCGCCGCCACAGCTCCACCGCCGGCCGGGCCACCACGCCGACGTCCGCCAGCCGGGTGTCCGTGCCGGGCACCACGCCGAGCAGCAGCGCGAGGCCCTTCTCGATCGTCTCGCCCAGTTCGTCCTCGTCCCTGCGCCGCAGCAGCCCCGCGTCCACCGAGACGCCGCGCGCGCCCGCCGTACGGATCACCTCGTACGGCACGCCCGGCGCGCAGCAGTGGACGACCGGGAACGCGGGCGCGAGCGCGGACAGCACCGTCCTCAGCCGCTCGGCCGCGACGGGCGACTCGACGGCGGCCAGCCGCCCGAAGCCGGACGCGGTCGGCACCGTGCCCGCCAGCACGCCGGGCAGCCCCGGCTCGTCGATCTGGACGACGAGGTCCGCACCCGGGACCCGCCGCCGGACCTCCGCCACGTGCTGCGCCAGTCCCTCGGCCAGCGACTCGGTCAGGTCGCGTACGGCTCCGGCGTCGGCGAGCACCTTGTCGCCGTACCTGAGCTCGATCGCCCCGGCGAGCGTCCACGGGCCACACGCCTGGATCTTGAACGGCCCCCGGTAGCCCTGGGCCACCTCCTCCAGGCCGTCGAGGTCGCGGGTGAGATGGTCCCTGGCCCGCTTGAAATCCCGGCCCGGCCGGTCGGAGAGCCGCCAGCCGGACGGCTGCACCTCGACGGGCAGCTCGACCAGCAGCGACGCCGTACGGCCGATCATGTCCGCGCCGACTCCCCGGGCGGGCAACTCGGGCAGATACGGCATGGGCAGCTCGCCGAACGCGGTGCGCAACGCCTCAAGATGGTCCTCGCCCGGGTAGGATCCCACCCCGGTGGCCGAGGCCTCGCTCCACGGATACTCGCTCACGGTCACTAGCTTAGGGAGTATGAAACTCACCAAACTCGGTCACGCGTGCTGGCGGCTGGAGAAGGACGGGCGGACGCTCGTCATCGACCCCGGCACATTCAGCGGCCCGGGGCTTCTCGACGGCGCGGACGCGGTGCTGATCACCCACGAGCACTTCGACCACGTGGACGCCGGCCTGCTCGGGAACGCGAGCCCCGACCTGGAGGTCTTCACCTGCCGGGCCGTCGCCGACCAGCTCGGCGACATCCCGGCGAAGGTCCAGGTCGTCACCCATGGCGACGGCTTCGACACGGCGGGCTTCCACGTCAGCGCGATCGGCGAGTGGCACGCGCTCAACCTGCCCGACGTCCCGCCGGTGCAGAACATCGGCTTCTTCGTGGACGACGAGGTGTTCTACCCCGGCGACGCCCTCACGCCGCCGGGACGCGAGGTCCCGACGCTGCTCGTGCCGACCAGCGCGCCGTGGCTCAAGGCCGCCGAGATGCTGCTCTACCTGCGGTACGTCCGTCCCGCGCGGGCGTACTCGACCCATGACGGCATCGTCAACGACATCGGCGCGACGCTGATCGACAACTGGCTCGGCATGGAGGCAGGCCGGCAGAAGGCCGACTTCCGCCGCATCCCGGTCGGCGAGAGCGTGGAGGTCTGACCTCAGACGGCCGAGGCGATCGTGGCGGAGCCGAGGACGGCGTCCCCGTCGTAGAGGACGGCCCCCTGGCCCGCCGCGACGCCGGTGGCCGGACGGTCCAGCTCGATGTGCAGCTCGCCGCCGGACAGCTGGGCGCGGCAGTCGTACACCTCGCCGTGCGCGCGTAGCTGCACCCGGCACGTGATCGGCTCGTACGGCTCCGGCAGCGGCCCGTTCCACACCGGGCGCTCGCCCACGACGGCGCGCACCTCCAGCGAGGCGCGCGGCCCGACGGTGACCGTGTTGGACACCGGCTCGATCGACAGCACGTAGCGCGGCCTGCCGTCGGCGGCGGGCCGGTCGACGCGCAGGCCCTTGCGCTGCCCGATCGTGAAGCCGTACGCCCCCTGGTGGCTGCCGACCACCTGGCCGGTGAGCGCGTCGACGATCGGCCCCTCGGCCGCGCCGAGCCGCTCGGCGAGGAACGCCCGGGTGTCGCCGTCGGCGATGAAGCAGATGTCGTGGCTGTCCGGCTTGTCGGCCACGGTCAATCCCCGCCGCGCGGCCTCCTCGCGCACCTCGGCCTTGGTCGACCCGCCCAGCGGGAAGATCGCGTGCGCGAGCTGCTCACGGGTGAGCACGCCCAGCACGTACGACTGGTCCTTGGCGTCGTCGACGCTGCGCCTCAGCACGCCGTCCTCAAGCCGCGCGTGGTGGCCGGTGGCGACGGCGTCGAAGCCGAGCGCGAGCGCCCGGTCGAGCACCGCCTCGAACTTGATCTTCTCGTTGCAGCGCAGGCAGGGATTGGGGGTGCGCCCTGCGGCGTACTCCCCGACGAAGTCCTCGACCACGTCGCGGTGGAACCGTTCGGCCATGTCCCACACGTAGAAGGGGATGCCGATGACGTCGGCGGCGCGGCGCGCGTCGCGGGCGTCCTCAAGGGTGCAGCAGCCGCGCGCGCCGGTGCGGTAGGACTGCGGGTTGGACGACAGCGCCAGGTGGACGCCGGTCACGTCGTGCCCCGCCTCGGCGATCCGGGCGGCGGCCACCGCGGAGTCGACCCCGCCGGACATGGCGGCGAGGACGCGGAGCCTTCCCGTGGGCTTTCCGGTGGGCTTTGCTGTGGGAGCCATAACAGTTCGAGGTTACCGCCCCGATGCCGGCACGGGCGCGCGCCCGCGTTGGCATCGGGGCGGGCGGGCTGGGAGGATGCGGGGTCATGCGACTGTTCGGGCGCGAGAGCGAGTCCGCCGACCCCGCCGAGGCCATCGCCGCGTTCTGGGCATGGTGGGAACAGGCCCGTCCGGGGATCGACGCGCACGTGGAGGCGGAGGATCCCGAGGCCCTGGCCGAGACCATCGGCCCGGCCGTCGCCGCGCTGCACCCGTCCCTCGTCTGGGAGGTCGTGCCCGGGCGCCTCGCTGTGCACGCGCTGGTCGTCAGCGCGTCGGGCGATCCGGAACTGCGGCCGTTCGCCCACCGCTGGGCCCTGGCCGCGCCGCCGATCGACGCGATGTGGGAGTTCCACCCCTCTCGGCAGGCGAACCCGCAGGCCGAGAACGTCACGATCGACGTCGGCGGGCGGGAGTTCGGGCTCGACCGGCTGGTGGTGGCGCTGCGCGTGCCGCCCGGCACGCCGCGCGTGGACGTCACCGCCTTTCACCCCATATTTCCGGACATCGATGACGACGCCCGGATGGAGGCGGCCCTCACCGCCCTCGACTGGCTGCTGGGCGAGGACGAGGTGGCCCGCTGGGTCGGCGAGATCCGGGCCGCCGAGTTCGAGCCGATCGACGCCCTCCCGGCGATCCACCTGCCCTCGGTCGTCGCCGACGTGGCGGAGGGGTTCAAGGAGGAGCAGTGGGCGCTGCTGGAGGGCCACACGGCCACCGGCGCCCGCCTCACCGCCGCGGCCCGCTATCCCCTGCGCCCGGTCGACTTCCCGCTGTTCGACCAGCACATCGCCGTCACGCTGCCGTACGAGCACGCGGACGCGGACGGGCAGCCCGCCGGGGCCTCCCTGGACGCGCTGCGCGAGTTCGAGGAGCGGCTGACCGGACGGCTGGCCGCGCACGGCTCGGCCGTGCTGGCGGCCCACCTGAGCGCCGACCACACCCGGACGCTGCATCTCTACGCCGACCCCTCCGGGGACGTGCCGCCGGTGATCGAGGAGGTCGCGGCCGGCTGGAAGGAGGGACCCGCCCGGATCGAGACGGCCGAGGATCCCTCCTGGAGCGCGGTCGCCCCCTTCCTGACCTGAACCGGCTTCCTGCCCCGAACCAGAAATTCAGCGCGTTTCATGACATACGGGATGGGCACGCCGCGATAGACGCGACGCGCGGGCGGGCGCCCGCGTTCCACCCGTTCCCGCAGCCTGCGGGGCCGATCCGATGGGATTGGGGTCGGACATGGCTCACCGCGCACTGGACCGGATGATGGACGCGATCGAGGGCGAAGGCCGCCTCGACCGGCCGGGCCATCGGCTCGAACAGGGTCTCGCGTTCACGGAGAACCTCCTCGGGGTCACCAGGGGCCGCGCCCGCGGCCTCCTGCACGGCGTATGGCTGGGACACCCCCTTCATCCGCTGCTCACCGACGTCCCGATCGGCTCGTGGACGACGGCACTGGTCCTGGATCTCACCGGGCGCAGGCGGGCCGCGCGGACGGCCGTGGGAGTCGGCCTCACCGGAGCGCTGGCCGCGGCCGTGACCGGCCTGCACGACTGGCAGCACACCCACGACAACGCCCGGCGGGTCGGACTGGTCCACGGCACGCTCAACGCGCTCGCCCTCGGCCTGTACGGCTGGTCGTGGTGGCAGCGGGGCCGGGGCCGCCATCTGCGCGGGCGGCTCGCCGCCCTGCTCGGCTATCCCGTGATCATGGTCAGCGGCTACCTCGGCGGCGCGCTCACCTACAACCACCGGATCGGGGTCGACCAGACGGACCGGCGGCTCGAACCACGCCGTTTCACCCGGGTGCTGGCCGAGCGCGACCTGGCCGACGGCAGGCCGCACCGGGCGCTGGCGGGAGGTGTGGAGGTCGTCCTGGTCCGCTCGGACGGCCGCGTCCACGCCCTGGAGGACGCCTGCCCGCACCTGGGCGGCCCGCTGTCCCAGGGCTGGCTCCGCGACGGCTCCATCACCTGTCCCTGGCACGGCTCGGCGTTCGAGCTGCACAGCGGAGAGAGCCTGAACGGCCCGGCCGTCACGCCCGCGCCGTGCTTCCAGACCCGCGTACGCGACGGGTGGGTCGAAGTGCGCCGGGCGCCCAGGGTGGTCACCGCGCCGCCCGGAAGCACCCTGGTCCACCAGCAGGAGGTGCGGCCATGAGAAGGCGGCCCGAGGTGCTCACCGAGGTTCGGGAGGCGCCGGAGCGCGAGAAGGCGACGCGGGTGCTCGTGGAGCACCACGAGGTGCTGCGCGGGCTCATGCGGCGCCTGCTGGCGACGCCGCGCTCCCAGCCAGGACGGCGGCGCGCGCTCGCCGACGAGCTGTTCGACGAGCTGCGGATGCACGAGGTGATCGAGGAGGAGATCTTCTATCCCGCGATGCGGGACGTCACCCCGGGCATCGCGGCCGCCTGGTCCGAGCACCGCCAGCTCAGCGACCAGCTCGCGGCGCTGGTCCGGGCCGACCCGCGCACCGGGCGGTTCGACCGGGAGCTGGGGGTGATGCACGACGCGCTGGAGTCACACGCCCACCTGGACGAGGAACGGGAGATGTTCCCCGAGATCGAGCGCTTCGCCGACGAGGACCTGCTGGTCGAGCTGGGTGACCGGCTCCGGGACCGGCTGGAGCGGTTGCGCTCGTCACGGCGCACGCGGATGGTCCTCCGCCTGCAACGGGCGCTGCTGCGCCGGACCGCCCGATAGCGGCGTACGGCGGAGGTGTACGGCGATGGCGCGCTACGACAGGCCGGCGCGGCGGGCGCGCTCCACGACCTGTCCGATGACCTCGGTGACCCGGTCGACGTCCTCCTCGGTGGACGTGTGACCGAGCGAGAAGCGCAGCGAGCCACGGGCGCGCACGCCGTCCTGACCCATCGCCAGCAGCACGTGGGACGGCTGGGCCACCCCGGCCGAGCAGGCCGAGCCGGTGGAGCACTCCACGCCCTTGGCGTCGAGCAGCATGAGCAGGGCGTCGCCCTCGCAGCCGGGGAACGAGAAGTGGGCGTTGGCCGGCAGCCGGTCCGCCGGGTCGCCGTTCAGCACGACGTCGGGGACGGCCCGCCGTACGCGCTCGACGAGGTCGTCGCGGAGCGCCGACAGGCGCTCCGCGGTCGCGGGCTGCCGCGCGACGGCGGTCTCGACGGCCGCGGCGAACCCGGCGATGGCGGGGGCGTCGAGCGTGCCGGAGCGGATGTCGCGTTCCTGCCCGCCGCCGTGCAGGACGGGGACGGGATCGACGCCGCGCGCCAGCAGCAGCGCCCCCACGCCCACCGGCCCGCCGACCTTGTGGCCGGAGACGGTCATGGCGTCCACGCCCGAGTCGGCGAACGAGACCGGAAGCTGGCCGACCGCCTGCACCGCGTCGGTGTGGAACGGGATGCCGTGCTCGTGCGCGATGGCGGCCAGCACGCGCACCGGCTGAACGGTTCCCACCTCGTTGTTGGCCCACATCACGCTCACCAGCGCGACGTCGTCCGGGTCGCGGGCGATGGCCTCGCGCAGCGTCTCGGGGTGGACCCGGCCCTGTTCGTCGACCGGGAGTAACTCGACCCGGGCGTCATGGTTGTCGCCCAGCCAGTGGGCAGGGTCGAGGGCGGCGTGGTGCTCGATCGCGCTGACCAGGATCCTCTGCCGCTTCCTCGCCCAGAACAGGCCCTTGATGGCGAGGTTGTCGGCCTCGGTGCCGCCGGCCGTGAACACGACCTCGCTGGGCCGGGCGCCGAGCGCGCCGGCGATCGTCTCACGCGACTCCTCGACGACCCGCCGGGCGCGGCGGCCCGCCGCGTGCAGGGAGGAGGGATTGCCCACCTGGCCGAGCTGGGCCGTCATCGCCTCGATCGCCTCGGGTCGCATCGGGGTGGTCGAGGCATGGTCCA
This sequence comes from Microbispora triticiradicis, assembly GCA_003260025.2. Classification (GTDB taxonomy): domain Bacteria; phylum Actinomycetota; class Actinomycetes; order Streptosporangiales; family Streptosporangiaceae; genus Microbispora; species Microbispora triticiradicis. Next base: position 38,474 of record QFZU02000030.1, read on the forward strand.
AGTACGCAGATCCCATGACCCCTCCCCTGAACGCCTTTTCGTGCGCACCAAGCGTAGCCGGGGAGAAGGGGAACACCGGAACGGTGTCGCGAGTTAACCGTCCAGACGGTACAGTAGGCGGCATGAGGAGGGTGGCATGAGGCGAGACGAGTTGCTCGACGCGGCCGAGGCCCTGCTGCAGGACCAGGGCGCCCAGGCCCTGACCCTGGCGGCGGTGGCCGAGCGCGCCGGCGTCAGCAAGGGCGGCCTCCTCTACCACTTCGCCAGCAAGGAGGCGCTCGTCAAAGGGATGATCGAGCGCCTGATCGCCGACTTCGACGCGCTGATCGAGGCCCAGGGGGAGAGCACCTACACGCGGTCCTACCTCGCCGCGACGTTCGAGGCGGTGGAGACCGGCCGGCTCCGGCGCTGGGCGGTGGTCACGGGCGCCGCCGGCGATCCCGCGCTGCTCGCGCCGCTGCGCGAGGCGATGGCCCGCTGGATGCGGCAGGGCCTGGACGACGAGCCCGACCCGCCGGCGTCCCAGATCGTACGGCTGGCCTGCGAGGGCGTCTGGGAGGTCGCCACCCACTGTGCGGCGATCATCGACTTCGCCGCCGTCCGCGCCAGGCTGCTCGCCCTGTTATAGGGCCCTTCTCAGCAGGCGCCGTCGCGGCGCTCTGGGCATCTTGTCTGCGCAACTCGCCCGCGTAACCCGTGCGCGCCCGCGCGGAATCTATGACGCGCCGCACCGGCGCGGACCGTGCCCACTACACCGAGCCGCACGCGCGACTGGTGGTCGCCCTTCCTTCCGGCTGATGCCGTGAAAGGGCGACCTGCTGCTGTGTGCCCACTTCTCCGGGTTCGGAAACCCACTTGACACACATGGAAAGGAAGCTGTGATGACCCGCGCTTTGAGGAAGGCCCGTCACGGGGCAGTCCTCACCTTCGTCCTGGCCGGCCTGATGTGCGGAACGTTCACCGTGCGCCTCCCCGCGCTGGCCGACCGGCTCCGCCTGCCGGAGTCGTCGGTCGGCCTCGCCCTGCTCGGCTGGGGAGTCGGCGCGCTGCTGACGATGCAGATCATGCGCGTCGTGCTGGGCAGAGCCGGGAGCCGCGGCGTCCTGCGCGCGGCCGTTCCCCTGTGCGCGGCATCACTGGTCCTCGTCGCGCTCGCGCCGACCTTCCCCGCCCTGGTCGCCGCCACCGCGCTGTTCGGCATGGCGTTCGGCGCGGTCGACGTCGGCATGAACGCGCAGGGCTCCCTGGTCGAGCGCGCGTACGGCCGGCCGATCATGATCGGCATGCACGCGGGCTGGTGCGTCGGCGCGATCTCGGCGGGCCTGCTGGGCACGGCCGCCATAGCGCTGGGCCTGTCCCTCACCACCCACATCCTCCTGGTGGCCCTGATCTCGGCGCCCGCCGCGCTGGCTCTCAGCCGCACCCACCTGCCCGACCGCGCGCCGGAGACCGGCGCCGCACGGGAGAGCGGCCGGGCCCGGCGGAGGCTGCCGGGGGTCGTCTACTTGCTCGGTGCGATCACCTTCGCCGCTTTCATGGTCGAGGGCGTCGTGGCCGACTGGAACGGGCTCTACCTGCTCGGCACGCTGCACGCCTCCGAGGCGGTCGCCGCGCTCGGCTACCCGGTGTTCGAGGCCGGCATGCTGGTCGCGCGACTCGGCGGCGACCGGCTGCGTGGACGCCTCGGCGCCCGCGCGCTGATCGCCCTCTCCGGCGGGGCCACTGCCCTGGCGTTCCTCGCCGTCATCGCCGCGCCGGTGACGGCGGCGGCCGTGGCCGGGCTGTTCTTCGTCGGGCTCGCGGTGGCGACGATCTCACCGATGGCGCTGTCGCTCGCGGGCACCGCGACGGCCGAGCCGGGCCCCGCGATCGCGCAGGCGAGCGCCATGGGCTACGCGGGACTGCTGCTCGGGCCGGTCGTGATCGGCTTCCTGTCCGCCGCGGCGTCGCTGCGGCTGGCCATGGGCGTGGCCGTCGTCCTCGGCGTCGTCATCGCCGCGGCGGGACGGCTGCTGCCCGCGTCCCGTACGGAGATCGTCCCGCTGCGGGCGTCCGCCCGGGACGGCGGCGAGGAGCCTCACCTGCCGCTGGCCGCCTGACACCCGCGCCTACGCCTGCCCGGGAACCGGCCGGGGAACCGGCCGGGGACGTCGGTCACCCCCGGCCGGCCTTGGCGGTCTCCTCGGCGAGGGAGACGAGCCGGTCCACGGTCTCGGGCAGCGCGCCCCCCAGGATCTTCTTCATGATGGGGGTCAGCACGAGCGCGGTCGGTCCCTTCACGACGACCTTGAAGGTCACCTCGCGCGTGCCGTCGCCGCGGTCCTCGATGGTGTGCTCCCAGTCCATGAAGGTGCCCCCGGGCAGGAAGAACCGGTCGGTGTACCTGCGCATGGGGTCGCACTCGATGATCTCGAAGCGGACGGCCGACTGGCCCTTCAGCTTGACGTGACCGGTGGCGCCGAGGGCGAACGGCCCCTCGTCGAGGCGGATCCAGTCCAGCCCGTCGTCCCAGCGGACGCGCGCGGGAACGTCCTCCCAGAGGGGCCAGATGTGCTCCGGCTCGGCCGTGGTCTGCCGCGTGACCGTGATGAGGTGCGTGGTGCGCAGTTTTCCGAGCGCGGCCACCGTCGCGGCGATAACCGCCGTGCCGGCCGAACCACGTATGAGCATCTTGATCGCGCTTGCCATCCGAACCATCCCCTCGAATCTGGCCGTCTGTCTGTATCATACGTATGTATAAGACAAATTGCCAGGGATCGCGGTGATTTCGAGCGAGATCGCCCCACTACCCTCATACAACCTCATGAACGCCGGAAGCGGCGCCGCGTCAGCCGCGCGGCGCCGCTTCCGGTCCAGGTGCTACTTGCGCTTCTCGATCTCTTCGGTGAGCTGCGGGACGATCTGGAACAGATCGCCCACCACGCCGTAGTCGGCGACTTCGAAGAGCGGCGCCTCGGCGTCCTTGTTGATCACCACGATCGTCTTCGAGGTCTGCATGCCGGCCCGGTGCTGGATCGCGCCGGAGATGCCGGCCGCGATGTAGAGCTGCGGCGACACCGTCTTTCCGGTCTGCCCGACCTGGAACTGGTGCGGGTACCACCCGGCGTCGGTCGCGGCGCGCGAGGCGCCGACCGCCGCGCCGAGGGAGTCGGCGAGCTTCTCGATGATCGCGAAGTTCTCGCCCGAGCCCACGCCCCGGCCGCCGGAGACCACGATCGCGGCCTCGGTCAGCTCGGGCCGGCCGCCCTTCTCCTGCACGACCCGCTCCACGATCCGCGCGGCGCGGGCGGCGTCCGACAGGGCGACCTCCACCTTCTCCTCGGCGCCGGCCCCGGCCGCCGCGACGGGAGCGGTGCTGTTCGGCCGGACGGTGATGATCGGAATGCCCCTGGTCACCCGGCTGTGGACGTTGACGCCGCCGCCGAAGATCGACTGCTCGGCGACGAAGCCCTCGCCGACGCCCACGGCGTCGGCGATCACACCGGAGTCCGTCTTGATCGCGAGCCGGCCCGCGACCTCCTTGCCCTCACCGGTGGCCGCGAGGAAGACCGCGGCCGGGGAGCGCTCGGCCACCAGGTGCGCGAGCACCTCGGCCTTGGGCGCCGCCACGTAGTCGCCGATCTCGTCGGCCGCCGCCACGTAGATCTTCTCCGCGCCGTACTCGGCGAGCCTGGCCTTCGCGCTGTCCGAGTAGCCGGGGCCGGCCCACACCGCGGCCGGTGCGCCCAGCGACCGGGCCAGGGTCAGCAGCTCGAAGGTGACCTTCTTGACGTCTCCGTCGACGTGGTCGACGAGAACCAGGATCTCACTCATCTCGCAGCCCCTCAGATGAACTTCTTCGACGCGAGGAACTCGGCGGCCCTGGCGCCGCCGTCACCCTCGTCCTTGATCACGGTGCCCGCGGCCCGGGGTGGGGCGGCGGCGAAGTCGACGACCTCGCTCCAGGAGTTGGCGAGGCCCACCTGGTCGGCCGCGATGTCCGCGTCGGCGATGCCGAGCGTCTCGACCGGCTTCTTCTTGGCGGCCATGATCCCCTTGAACGACGGGTACCTCGGCTCGTTGATCTTCTCCACGACGGACACGACGGCCGGCAGCGAGGCCTCGACCTTGTCGTAGCCGTAGTCGGTGATCCGCTCGACCCGGATGGCGGTGCCCTCTACCTCGACCTTGCTCGCCAGGGTGAGCTGGGGGGCGCCGAGCCGCTCGGCCAGCATCGCGGCGAGCATCCCGGTGCGGGCGTCGGTCGACTCCGAGCCCAGGATGACCAGGTCGAAGCCGATCTTCTTCAACGCCTGGGAGACGGCGTAGGAGGTGCCCAGGGCGTCCGAGCCGTGCAGCGCGTCGTCGTGCAGGTGGACCGCCTTGTCCGCGCCCATCGCCAGGGCCTTGCGGATGGTCTCGGTGGTCTTGGCCGGGCCCATGCTCAGGACGGTGACCTCACCGCCGTGGGCCTCCTTGAGCCGCAGCGCCTCCTCGACCGCGTACTCGTCGAGCTCGTTGACGACGCCGTCGGCGGCGTCGCGGTCGAGCGTCTTGTCATCGGACCTCAGCTTGCGCTCGGTCGCCGTGTCGGGGACCTGCTTCACGCAGACGACGATGTTCATGGCCGGTGGCCGACCTCCCCTTTCCGTACGGCTGACGCCGCGGTTTCGGTACGTGGCGCGGGGTACGCGCACGTGCTGCAAGACTGCCAGGTGCTCGCGGGCGCGAGTGCGCAGGTGGCCCGGGTGTCGAGCATGTCCCTGGTCCCCCACGCACAATGTTACCCATCGGTAGCTTAGGTGCAAACCCCCAGGTCTTTACGGACCCATCTCACACTACCGAACTTTGTTCCGGAATCCGGGGTCCGCAAGCCGCCGGTGTGCGGGTCAGCTCGCGAACACGAGCATGACGAGGATGAACACCACGGTGCCGACGGCCATGAGCAGCGTCGTGGTGCTGAACAGCGTGCTGAGCAGCGCCCAGACCCCGACGGCGCCCGCACCGCCGGCGGCGTCCACCACGAGCCTGCGCCGCCGCGACCGCGCCAGCAGCACGAACCCCGCGTCGGCCACCAGGGCGATGCCGTAGAGGACCAGCAGGAGAAGCGACACCTCCGGGAGGTTCGCCCGCGCGGCGGCGGCGAACAGGCCCACGACCACCGCGGAGCCCACGACCCAGCGGCGGTGCAGCTTCTCCCGGCGCGCGGCCCGCGGGTCGTCCACCTCCGCCCGCTTCGCGCTCCGGCCGGGCCGCCGATCACCCGGCCGCCACTCGCGGGTGGACGCCTCGGAGAGGGCCCGACGCGAGGCCTCGAAGCCGTCCGGCATCGGCGCGGCCTCGTTCAGGCGGGCGGCCAGCCCGGCCGTCTCCGGACGGGCGGCCGGATCGCCGCTCAGGCACCGCTCCACCAGCGGGGCGAGCCACGACGGCACGCCCGACAGGTCGGGCTCCCGGTGCACCACCCGATAGGCGACGGCCGCCGCGGGCCCCGTCCCGTACGGCTGCCGCCCGGACGCGGCGAAGGCCACCGTCGCCCCCCAGGCGAACACGTCGGCCTCCGGCCCGGCGTCCCGGCCCTCCAGCACCTCCGGGGCCAGATAGCCGGGCGTGCCCACCACCGCGCCCGACGCGGTCACCGACGCCGACTCCAGCGCGCAGGCGATGCCGAAGTCGATCACGTACGGCTCGCCGTCGGAGACGATCACGTTGGCCGGCTTGAGATCGCGGTGGACGACCCCGGCCGCGTGGATCGACTCCAGCGCCTCCGCCAGCCCCAGCGCCAGCCGCAGCAGGGCCGCGCCGGCGACCGGCCCGTCCTTCGCCACCACCGTGCTGAGCGGCCTGCCCTGCACGTACCGGGTGACGATGTAGGGCCGCTCCCCCGACAGCGAGGCGTCGAGCACCTCGGCGACGTGCCGCCCGCGCACCCGGCGCATGGTCTCCACCTCGCGCGCCAGACGGGTGATCGCGAACGCGTCGGAGGCGACGTGGGGATGCAGGATCTTGACGGCGACCGTGCGCCCGTCGGCGTCGAGCGCGAGATGGACCTCTCCGAACCCTCCCGACCCGAGCGCGGAGATCAAGCGATAAGGACCGATCTCTTCCGTCGTGCCCATTGCGTCTCCCGCTTCGCTCGTCGGGGCGGGGATCAGGTCCAGAAGGTCAGGAAGCCCAGGCCGATGCGGTCCATGATGTCGCCCACGACGCCGCCGATCAGGTTGACGACGGTGTCCTCACCCTTCCGTTGGAGATCCCCGACGATTTTGTCGATCGCCACCGACGGCGGCCGCCAGGGAACCCAGGAGGCGTCCGCGGACAGCGCCGTCATGACCGCGAACAGCGCGACCATGCCGACCACGATCGTGACGATCATGCCCGCGCCCGGGCTGCGGATCACCGCGGTGAGCGTACGGGCCACGGCCCTGCGCGGGGCCTTGCCACCGGGCAGGAGGAACAGCCCGGCGACGAAGGCGCCGGCCGCGTAGGCCGCGGCGGGGTCGGGACGCACTCCGCCCAGGTAGTGGAAACCGCCCCAGCAGCACATGGCGAACATCACGGCCAGCGGCACCTGTACCACCGTGGCCAGACCGGCCCGGATCAGCGCCCACGGCGTGCCGAGCACCGCGAGGAGCGGGTCGGCGCCGCTGCTGCCCCGCGCGGCCCGGCGGTCGGCGAGGTCGCCGAGCAGGTACTGCCCCACCCGCAGGCACAGCGCCGCCACGGCGGCGAGCAGGCTCACCACCACCGGCAGCAGGCAGGCCAGCGCCACGAGCGTGGCCAGCAGCAGGGCCGCGAGCACCGGATGCCGCGCGCGGTAGGGAGCCCGCGGGGGCTCCGGCGCGTACGGCGCGGCCGGTTCCGGGGCCGGCGGCCGCGCGACCTGCGGCTCGGGATAGCCCGCCACCCGCTGGTCGGTGTGCGGCTGGAAGACCGCCGGCTGGTACGGCGGCGGGGGCGGGCCCCCCTGGCCGTACGGCGGGGCCTGCGGGTGCGCCGGAGGCGGCGCGGACACCGGGCGGCGCTGCTTCGGCGCCCGGGGCTCCCGGTAGGGCCGCTCCGGCGCCACGTAGTTCACCGGCGGCAGCAGGTCGGAGTAGCTGTCGTCGTCCGACGGCAGCACGCTGGTCCGGCCTCCGTTGCCGCTGCCGTTGCCCTGGCCGCTGCCGGGGGCCGTCGTCTCGTCGAGCAGGCGGGTGCCGTCGAGGACCCTCGTCCCGCCGTCCTGCGGCGTCTCCCGCAACACGGTGACCGTGGGGTCGAGCGACCGGGTGAGCCGCAGCAGCGACGCGGCGGTGGGACGCGACGCGGCGTCGGACGCCAGCGCGAGGCGGAGCCAGCCGCGCAGCCAGACCGGCGCGAGATCCACCTGGGCCTTGCCCTCGAGGATGTTGTAGCAGACCGACTCGAACGTGCCCGAGCCGAACGGCGGCTTGCCGGTGACGCCGAAGAACACCGTGGCCGCCAGCGCGTGCACGTCGGCCGCCTGGGTGATCTGGGTGTCCCGGATGATCTCGGGGGCGAGGTAGCCGGGCGTGCCGACGAACATCCCGGTCTGGGTGAGCCGCGTCGCGTTGACGAGATGGGCGATGCCGAAGTCGATGACCAGCGGCTCGCCGTCCACAAGCATGACGTTGGCAGGCTTGAGGTCGCGGTGGATCACGTCGGCCGCGTGGATGGCGACCAGGGCCTCGCACAGGCCGCGGGCGAGCCGGACCACGGCGTCGCCCCGGAGCGGGCCGTCCTCCAGCACGGTCTGCTCCAGGGTCCGCCCGGGGGCGTACCGCGTGACGATGTACGGCGCGGCGCCGGTCAGGTCGGCGTCGAGGACCTCGGCGACGCGCCTGCTGCGCACCCGCCGCATGGTCTCGACCTCACGGGTCAGCCGGTCGCGGGCCTTGAGATCGGAGGCGACGTGCGGGTGCAGGACCTTGACCGCGACCTCGCGCCCCTCCGCGTCCAGGCCGAGGTGGACCACCCCCATGCCGCCCTCGCCGAGCTGCCGCAGCAGCCGGTAGGGGCCGATCCTCTCGGGAGCCTCAGTAGCCGACATCTCGTCCCCCGTCACCCATACCCCGCCTGGTTCCGCAGGTCCCTGAGCCGATCAAGTACTGACAGAACGTCGATAGGGCCCCAGAAGTGCCCTGCTGTTTGTTTACCCAGGAGGGCGGCGAGCGCGATCGCCGCCGTGAGCACCGCGACCGCGCCGATCCCCCAGGCGAGCCCCTGCGCCGCGCCGTCGCCGGGGGCGAGCGAGGCGAGGGTCCGCCGCATCTGCCGGCTCGGGCCGGTCACCCCCGGCCCGGCGCACAACGTCCACAGCGCCACCGCGACGCCCCAGCTCAGCGCGGCGAGCAGGGGCGCCGACCCCACGAGCACGGTGAGCGCCAGCGTCACGGCCAGCCCCAGGACCAGCGCGTACGGCACGAGCGCCAGCGTGATCCCGGCGGACCTGACGAGCGCCGCCGGCCGGCCCAGCACCCGCAGCACGTCCGTGGCCGCGGCGCCCGCCGCGCGGCGCGTGTTGAGGTGCGCCTGGTCGAGGTCGGCGGCGCGGAGCAGCACCGCGACCGGCACGGCCACCAGGCAGACCAGCATCGGCGCGACGACCGCGAGACTCGTCATCACGACGAGCAGCAGCGCGCTCGCCACGCCGTACGCCCTGGAACGCTGGAGCAGCCCGCCGGGCGGGAACGGCGGCACGGTCGGCGGCGGCACCCGGACCGTCGGCATGTACGCCACCGGATTCTGCTGGTGGGCGTTCTGCCGGTCGAGGTTCTGCTGGGGCGGATAGTGCTGGTGGATGTGCGGCGTCTGCTCGTAGATCTCGGGCGCGTGCCCGAAGAGGGCCTGGTCGCGGGCCGCGACGTCCCGGTGCCCCGGCCCTGGCGGGCCCGCCTCGCGCGGGGCCTGGCGTGGCGGCGCCGGGTCGTGCGGCAGGGCCGTCCCGCCGGTGACGGCCTGGCGCACCTCCTCGGAGGTGACCCGCCGGGTGGGGACGTCCCCCTCCGGCCGCAGCATCGGCGTGGGCCACTCGTCGGGCCCCGTGGCCGACCGGCCCGCGCCGGCTCCTGTGCCTGGGCCTGTACCGGCGCCTGCGCCAGGGCCTGTGCCGGGGTGCGGGCCGGGGCGGTGCGGGGGCGTCCGGGTGGGGATGTCGCCCTCCGCCGGCGACCCGAGGCCCGCCTTCCGCAGGTCCTCCCCGGTGACCCGCACGGTCGGGAAGGGATCGCCGCCCTGACCCGCCACGGGCGTGTCCCGCAGCAGGGAGACGAACTCCTCCGCCCGGTCGGCGGGGCGGGACGGCGTGACCGGCGGCGTCGCCACGGGCGCGACCGGCGGCGTCACCGCCGGCCCGGTCGCCTGTGGTCGCACCGGCGGCCGGCCGCCGAAGTCGGGCATCCGCTGGCTGCCGGTGTCGTCGACGTTGGGCACCGTCATGATCTCGTCGGGCACCCGTGGCCTGCCCCCCGCGCCCTGCGGCATCAACCGGCCGACCTGCCGCACCAGCTCGGCCGACGTCGGCCGCCTGGCCGGATCGCGGTTGAACGCGGCGCGCAGCACCGGCTGGATCGGCCCCGGAGCGGCGTCCACGTTGGCCCGGCCGGAGGTGATGTTGAAGAAGATCATCTCCAGCGTGCCCTTGCCGAACGGCGGCTGGCCGGTCGCGGCGTACAGCACGGTGCCGGCCCAGGCGTGCACGTCGACCTGCGGCCCGGCCTCGTGGCCCTCGATGATTTCCGGGGCGAGGTAGCCGGGCGTGCCGATGAACATCCCGGTCTGGGTGAGCCGGGTGGCGTCCACCGCCTGGGCGATGCCGAAGTCGATGAGGACCGGCTGGCCGTCCAGCATCAGCACGTTGCCCGGCTTCAGGTCGCGGTGGATGACCCCCGCGGCGTGGACGGCGGCGAGCGCCTCGGCCACCCCCATGGCGATCTTGAGCACACCGTCGAGGGGCAGCGGGCCGTCCTTCTTGACGATCTCGTCCAGCGCCCGTCCCGGCACGTACCGCGTGACGATGTACGGCCGGCGGCCGGTGACGTCGGCGTCGACGACCTCCGCGATGTGCCGTCCGCGCACCCTGCGCATGGTCTCGACCTCGCGTGACAGCCGCCTGCGCGCCACGTCGTCCCCCGCCACCTCCGGGCGCAGGACCTTGACCGCCACCTGCCGGCCCTGCGGGTCCAGGGCGAGGTGGACCACCCCCATGCCACCCTCACCGAGCCGCCGGAGCAGCCGGTACGGGCCGAGTCGGTCGTCTTGATTCATCGCCTTAGCACCATACCGACTAAAAGAACGCCCATGAGTGAACCATCGCGCCACATCTCCGCTCAGCACAACGGAGAAAGGACGCGAACGGTTTCCGGGCGGGCGATCACATGGTGAGCGCGAGGACCTCGCCCCGGGTCGCCGCGACCAGCGCCTCGCCGGAAAGCGCCAGCTTGGAGCGGCGGACGCCGCTGCCGATCACGACGAACGGCCGCCGGGTCACGTTTTCGTCAACGAGCACCGGCCAGCCGTCGGGCAGCCCGATCGGGGTGATGCCGCCGTACTCCATGCCGGTCAGTTCGACGGCCTCCGCCTGCGGGGCGAAGGACGCCTTCCTGGCGTCCAGGTGACGGCGTACGACCCCGTTGACGTCCGCCCGCATCGTGGCGAGCACCATGACGGCCGCGTACCTCGTCTCCCCGCCGCGCCTGGCGCTCACGACGACGCAGTTGGCCGAGTCCTCCATCGCCACGCCGTACCGCTCGCAGAAGGCCGCGGTGTCGGAGAGGCCGGGGTCGATCTCGGCGACCCGCGGCGGCACGCCGAGCGAGGCGACGGCCTTGGCCACCGGATCGGCGAGCAGATCCGGCCGCTCGGAGACGGGCACCCAGTCGAGTGGCATTCGGTCCTCCTTGACCGCGCAGGTGCAGTTGGGGTTACGGGCGCCGGGAGGGCCGGGCGTCAGCCGTACCGGCCGCTGCCGCAGGCGACCTGCCCGCCGATCATGGAGAAGAGCCCGAACAGGGCCATGATCTCGTGGTAGTCGCCGGTGTCGAACTCGGTGTGCCGGGGGTCCGCGAGCCGCACGCCAGGGATGATCGCGCAGGCCGCCGCGATGGCGGTGGAGTTCCACTCCACGCCCAGGGTGTACGGCGGCTCGACCACGTAGGGCCGGAAGTCGGCCAGCCGGCCGAGGGCCCGCGCCGTGCCCTCGCGGATCCGCCGCCAGGCGACGGGAGGGGGCAGCAGCTCGGCGGAGAACCTGTCCACGCCCTTCTTCACCGCGACGGTCTCGACGTCGCCGAGCAGTTCCCGCGCCTCCTCGCAGACCGCCTCGTCGCCGGCGACGAGCGCGACCGGCACGCCCATCGACCCCGCGAACCCGGCGACCAGCCGGGTCTCGCCGCAGATCTCGCCGTTCAGGTAGACGTTCTGGATCTCCTTGCCCATCCAGGTGTGGTTGAGCACGCCGTGCGCCACCCCCGCGCGGGCGTGGTAGCCGGCGAGGCAGGCGGCGTCCATGCCGGCGACGAGGCCCTGCCCCATGCGGTGCGGCTTGCCCGGCCCCCTGATGAGGGTGGCCCGCTCGTCCAGCAGGTCGATCCTGAGGTTCTTGGTGGACCCGTGCGCGTCGTTCACCAGCACGGACTCGGCGCCGGCGTCGAAGGCGCCCTGGACGACCGCGTTGGCGTCCCCCGTCATCAGCTCACAGCCGCGCTCGTAGCCCCGGCCGCCGTGGTGCATCTCCTCGGGGTCGGTGAGGCCGGTGACCCCCTCCATGTCCACCGAGAGGTAGATCTTCATACCGCCGTCCATGCCTCCACCTGGCGCTGCTCGTCCGCGGTCATGAGCCCGATGTGCTCCCGCATGTAGGCGCCGACCTCCCCGCGCCAGGGCTCCGGCGTCTCGTCGATCGCGGGGGGATAGCAGCGGTCCATCCAGCGGGTGGACTCCACGGTCGCCCGGAGATGCTCCGCCGCCCTGGCGAACGGCGTGGTCTCGATGCCCGGCACCCGCGCGCAGCCGTACTCGATCGTCTCCTGGCCAGGGTATGGCGGCGGCTGCTGCCAGACGCGGGCGGGGACCGACGCGGCGGTGAGTGTCGTCTTGAGCGCGCGGCCCTCGACGGCGGCGAGGATCAGCTCCTTGCGCAGGCACTTGCCGCACTTCTGGCATGGTCCCGACATGTCACCACGAAGGCACCAGCGCACCAGGTGCGCGAGGTCGGAGCCCAGCGCCATGCGCATGGTCACGGGCTCGCTCACCCCGCCCACCGGGAGCACCAGCGGAACCCCGGCGGCGGCGTACAGCCGGCCCCACGGCCCGTGCGTCGCCCACATGGGGTTGTCCGATGCGAAGCGGTCGGCCTGCCGGCCGTTGTCGAGCCATCGCGACCCCATCTCGTAGCCCAGGGCGACGCCGCCCAGATCCAGATCGTCGGCGAGGAGCAGCGCCCCCACGGTGACGGCGTGGTGCTCCGGGTAGCCGGGCCGGGGGCGGCTGAGCAGGAACTCCAGGTCCGACGGGACGATGTGGAGCTCCCGGCCGGAGCGCCGGGCGAGATCCGCGAGCACCTCGGCGCGGTAGTGCGTCCACCGGTTCGGCACGCGTGGGTGGCTCACCCGCTGGAAGTGGACGAAAGGCGCGTCGGGGAACATCGCGGCCACAGCCATCGAGTCGGCGCCACCGCTGTAGGAGACGGCCAGGCGGGCGCCGCTCCTGGCGTCCTCTCCCACCGGCCCGGCGTCCACCCCCCATCCCGTACGCAGCGCCTCGGCGAGTCCCGGGGAGATCGGCCGGTCGAAGGTCACCCGGCGGCGGGTCCACGGGGCGACGACCGTCCAGGCGGACAGCGCGAGCAGGTCGGGGTGGGGGGACCCGCCACCGGCTCCCGTGTGGACGTGACAGGAGTTCGTCCGCAGTTCGACCGGGGTGCCGTCGGTGCAGGCCCCCGTGGTCCCGTCCTCGGGGTCGAGCAGGAAGACCAGCCGCCACACGCCCTCGTCACGCGTCCATGTCACCCGCATGACCGGCTACCCCACGCGCCCGGAGTCGCCCACGCGCGCCGACAGGTCGTCGATCGCCTGCCAGATGCGCATCTCGTTCTGCAGCAGCGTGTCGACCGCCTCGGCGGTCTCGGTCGCGAGGCGGTGCGCCTCGGCCGCCTTCGGGTCGGCGGCCGCCCTGGCCGGCGCCGCGTTCCCCCGCCGCAGCCGGTCGATCTCGTCGCGCAGCGCCACGACCTCCCGGCGGAGCATCTGCACCTCCCACAGGGCGTCCTTGAGGTCCTGCCGGTGGTCGGGTTTGGTGACGTACCGCGAATCGAGCCGGGACAGCAGCGCCCGGCGCAACCGCGACGGGGTCAGGACTCGCAACCGCATCATGAACCGCCACGATAGCGGCATTTTGGAGCGATCTCGGCTCAACTCCGGAGGCGGTCTCAGCGGCCGGTGAAGGTGGGACGGCGTTTCTCGGCGAAGGCCGTCATCCCCTCCCGGGCGTCCTCGGTGGCGAACAGACCGGAGAACTGGAGCCGCTCGATCTCCAGGCCGGTGTCCAGGTCGGTCTCCAGGCCGTGGTCGACGGCCAGCTTGGCCGCCCGGATCGCGGCGGCCGGTCCCCCGGCGAACGTCGCGGCGAGTTCGAGCGCCGCCGGATAGACCTCCTCGTCGGGGACCACCCGGTCCACCAGGCCGATGGCGAGCGCCTCCGCGGCGGACACGTGCCGCCCGGTGAAGATCAGGTCCTTCGCCCTGGCCGGGCCGACGAGCCGGGGCAGGCGCTGGGTGCCCCCCGCGCCAGGGATGATCCCCAGGTTGATCTCCGGCTGGCCCAGCTTCGCGCTCTCGCCCGCCACCCGGAGGTCCGCGCACAGCGCGAGTTCGCAGCCGCCGCCCAGGGCGTAGCCGGTGATCGCCGCGATGACGGGCTTGCCGATCCGGGCGACGGCGGTGAAGCAGTCCTGCAGCGCACGCGAGTGCACGGCCATCTCGGCGTAGGACATGACCGCCATCTCCTTGACGTCGGCCCCGGCGGCGAAGACGCGCTCACCGCCGTACAGGACGACCGCGTGCGCGTCCGGATCGGCGTCCACGAGCCGCGCGGCCTCCGCGATCTCCTCCTGGACCTGCCGGTTCAGCGCGTTCATCTTCGGCCGGTCGAGCCGGATCGTGGCGACGTGCCCGGAGGTCTCGACCCTGACGAATTCACCTTCACCCATGAGCCTCACCCTAAGACCCCCGCCCCGGGACGGAGATCAGCGTCCGAGCGGGAGGGGCTGCCGGGGAGCGCCGGCCGCCTGCGCCAGCACCTTGCGGTACACCTGCTCGTATCCCTGCACCATGACGGGCAGGTCGAAGTGCCGGTTGACCCGGGCGCGCACCGCGTGCGGGTCCAGCGCGGAGACCGCCTCGATCGCGGCCGGCAGTTCGGCCGGCGTGTCGCGGACGAACCCGGTCACCCCGTCCACCACGATCTCCGGGACCGCGCCCCGGCGCAGCGCCACCACCGGCGTGCCGCAGGCCATCGCCTCGATCATGACCATGCCGAACGGCTCGTCCCACAGCAGCGGGAGCACCAGGCACCGGGCCCGCGAGAACAGCTCGCTCTTGAGGGCGGCATCCGCCTCCCCCAGGTATTCGGCGTCCGGGCCGAGGAGCGGCGACACCCGCCGGCGGAAGTAGGCGAGCTCCACCGGCTCGGCCTGCCGGCCGACGAGCAGGATGTGGCGGCCCGCCGCGCGCGCCGCCTCGACCGCGAGGTGCGCGCCCTTGTCGGGGCTCATCCGCCCCAGCCACAGGACCCAGTCGTCCTTGCGCTCCCGGAACGGCCATGCCGCGGCGTCCACCGCGTTGTGCACCCGCCCCACCCAGTTGAGGTCGGGCGCGCAGGCGCGCTGGGCGGCGGAGATGGCCACCAGCGCCACGTCCGGCCCGAGCCCGCGGTAGTAGTCGCCGAGCTCACCCCCCACGTCGTTGTGGCAGGTGACGATCGTCGGCACGAACCGGGCGGCGGCGGTGAGCGGCCCGGCCAGCGAGTGGTCGTGGACGACGTCCACGTCCAGGCTCCGCAGCAGGCGGGCCGCGCCGGCCGCGTGCACCACCTCGGGGAAGGGGTCGCCGATGCGCGCCGAGGGCGGCTCGTCGTAGGTCCGCAGGTCCACGGTCCGGCCGGCCCCGATCACGGTCACCCGGTGGCCCCGGCGCCGTAAACCCTGGACCAGCCCGTGCACGACCGTCTCGATGCCGCCGTACGCCCGGGGCGGGACGTCGTACCACGGCGGCGCGACCATCCCGATGTGCAGCGCCTGTGCCATGGTGCGGGTCTACCCCCCTCACCTGCGGCGAAAGCAGGATGAGGGGGGACGACCCGCGCCTAGGCGCAGGGGTCTAACGCAGGGTGCCGTTGGTCATCCCGACCGGCTCCTCCGGTACGGCGACCAGGCCCAGCTCCGCCGGGGACGCCATCAGCGGGTGGGACGGGACCACCCGCACCGAGTAGCCGAACGCGCCGGTGCGGTCCAGCGGCACGGCGCCGGTGTAGTGGGCCCGGCCGTCGTCGCCCACCGAGTCGGCCTTGAGCGTCACGTAGCAGGGCGCGAGCAGTTCGTCGTGCGCCCCCACGCGGCCGTACGCCGCCTCGACCCGCACGTCCTCCGCGGACAGCTCGCCGAGGGCGATCGTGGCCCGCAGCTCCAGCTGGGCCCCCAGCTCGGGGGTGTCCCCCACGCCGGTCGCCTCCACGTGCTCGACCCGCACACCCGGCCACGCCTTGACCACGCGCAGCTTCCAGGCGGCGAACAGCCGGGCGTTGTCGTAGCCGTCCGCCGCGAGCACGCGGGCGCCGGCCGCGGCCGGGGTGTAGAGGTCGGTGACGTAGTCGTGGAGCATCCGGCCGGCGAGGACCTTCGGCCCGAGCGAGCTGAGCGTGTGCTTGACCATCTCCAGCCAGCGCCGCGGCAGGCCGTCGGCGGCCCGGTCGTAGAACCGGTCGGCCACCTCGCGCTCGACGAGGTCGTACAGCGCCGTGGCCTCCAGCTCGTCGCGCCGCTCGGGGTCGTCCACCCCGTCGGCGCTGGGGATGGCCCAGCCGTTGGTGCCGTCGTACCACTCGTCCCACCATCCGTCGCGGATGGACAGGTTGAGGCCGCCGTTGAGCGCCGCCTTCATGCCGGACGTGCCGCACGCCTCCAGCGGGCGCAGCGGGTTGTTCATCCACACGTCCGACCCGGTGACCATGAGCTGCCCGAGCGCCATGTCGTAGTCGGGCAGGAAGACGATGCGGTGCCGCACGTCCTCGGAGTCGGCGAAGCGCACGATCTGCTGGATCAGCTTCTTGCCGCCCTCGTCGGCGGGGTGCGCCTTGCCGGCGATGACGATCTGAACTGGCTTGTCCGGATCGAGCAGCAGCCTGCGCAGCCGGTCGGGCTGGTTGAGCATGAGGGTGAGCCGCTTGTAGGAGGGCACCCGCCGGGCGAAGCCGATCGTCAGCACGTCCGGGTCGAGCGCCTCGTCCACCCAGGTCAGCTCGGCCTCGGTGGCCCCGCGCTGGCGCCACGACTTCCGCAGCCGCCGGCGCGCCTCCTCCACCAGGCGGGCCCGGAGCGTGCCCCGGATGCCCCAGATGTCGGCGTCGGAGAGCTTGTTCACGCCCTCCCAGCCCTGCGCCTTGTCGATCAGCGACGGCAGCTCCTTGCCGGCCAGCTCCATCATCTCCCGGCCCACCCACGTCGGGGCGTGGACGCCGTTGGTGATCGAGCCGATCGGCACCTCGTCGACGTCGAAGCCCGGCCACAGCCCCTGGAACATCTCCTGGCTGACCTTGCCGTGCAGCTCCGACACGCCGTTGACGCGCTGGGCCAGCCGCATGCCCATGACGGCCATGTTGAACACCGCGGGGTCGGACTCGGGCCCCTCGGGCTCGGCGCCGAGCTCCAGGATCCGGTCGACCGACACCGTCGGCCACGCGTTCGAGCCGCCGAACTGGCGGGCGATCATCTCGGCGGGGAACCGGTCGATGCCCGCGGGCACCGGCGTGTGCGTGGTGAACACCGTCCCGGCCCGTACGGCCTCCAGCGCCTCCTCGAACGACAGCCGGGCCTCGGTGAGCTCGCGGATGCGCTCCAGGCCGAGGAATCCCGCGTGCCCCTCGTTGGTGTGGAACACCTCGGGCTCGGGGTGCCCGGTGATCCGGCAGTAGGCCCGGATGGCCCGCACGCCGCCGATGCCGAGCAGCAGTTCCTGCATCAGCCGGTGGTCGCCGCCCCCGCCGTACAGTCGGTCGGTCACGTCCCGGGCGACCGCGTCGTTCTCGGCGACGTCGGAGTCGAGCAGCAGCAGCGGCACCCGGCCGACCTGGGCCACCCAGACCTGGGCGTGCAGGGTGCGCCCGCCCGCGAGGCTGATCGCGACGCGCGCCGGCGCCCCGTCCTGCTCCTTCAGGAGCGTGAGCGGCAGGCCGCCGGGGTCGAGGGAGGGGTAGTGCTCAAGCTGCCAGCCCTCCGCCGACAGCGACTGGGTGAAGTACCCGTGCCGGTAGAGGAGACCGACGCCGAGGATCGGCACACCGAGGTCGCTGGCGGCCTTGAGGTGGTCGCCGGCGAGGATCCCGAGGCCGCCGGAGTACTGCGGCAGCGCGGCGGCGATGCCGTACTCGGGCGAGAAGTAGCCGATCGCCTTGGGGGCGGCCTCCAGCGACTGGTACCAGCGGGGGGCGGTCATGTACTCCCGCAGGTCGTCGGCGGCGTCGGCCAGGCGGCGCAGGAAGCGCCGATCCTGGGCGAGCACGCGCAGCCTGTCGGCCTCGACCGCGCCGAGCAGCGCGACGGGGTCGTGGTCGACACGCTCCCAGACCTCGGGATCCACCTCCGCGAACAGGTCCATGGTCTCGGGGTGCCACGACCAGCGGAGGTTCTGGACCAGCTCACCCAGAGGTGCGAGCTGCGAGGGAAGAACGGTTCGGACAGTGAACCTGCGGATAGCTCTCACGAGGTCAGACCCTAGTTACTCAGCGCCACGACGCGCGACCGAAAACATACCTGTCGTACTGCGGATCGAGTTCTTCGTTGAACGCTTTCACCCCCAGCATGCAGGTTCAAACCTCACCAAAGTACCCTTGACCTGGTGATGTCCATGCCGGACGATCTAGCCCGGCACCAGTGATCGATCTCCAGGCGTCGTCGCGCCAAACACGGCGAGCGCTCTTTCGTTCGGCAGGGGTAAGAGTGGACTATTAGGGCAACCCCTGTAAGAGCGAGGTGGGACTCCGGTCTACGGGTCCCTTCTGTCGTGCTGCCCGCCTGCCGGCGGTACCCGGTGTGCCGCCCCCGAGTACGAAGTGACGATGATCGGACGAATTCCCATCCAGGACATCCAGCCCGTCGTCGACTGCGGCCAGTGGCCCGCGAAGGCCGCCGCGGGAGAGACCTTCGAGATCAGCGCGACGGTGTTCCGCGAGGGGCACGACGCGGTCGCCGCCGGCGTCGTGCTGATCGACCCGGACGGCGCGCCGGGCCGGATGCTGCCCATGCGCGAGGCCGGGCCGGGCACCGACCGGTGGAGCGTGGAGGTGTCGCTGCCCACCGAAGGGCTGTGGCAGTTCCGGGTGGAGGCCTGGAGCGACCCGATCGCCACATGGACGCACGACGCGGGCATCAAGATCCCCCGCAACCTGGACGCCGACCTCATGTGCGAGGAGGGCGCCCGGCTGTTCGAGCGGGCGGCCAAGGGCGTGCGGGCCGCGGACTGCCGGGTGGCGGCGGAGGCGGGCGGCACCTGCGGGCACCGGGCCGCGCTGCTGGCCCTGGCGGCCCGCCTGCGGGACGACGCGGTGGACCCCCGGGCGCGCTTCGCGGTCACGCAGCTGCCGGAGACCGCGGAACTGATCGCCGCGCATCCGCTGCGCGACCTGCTCACCCGTTCCGGGCGCCAGCGCGTGCGGGTGGACCGGCGGCGGGCGCTGTTCGGCTCGTGGTACGAGTTCTTCCCCCGCTCGGAGGGGGCCGTGGTGGGGCAGGAGGGCGTCGCCCCCAAGTCGGGGACGTTCGGGACGGCGGCCAGGCGGCTCCCGGCGATCGCCCAGATGGGCTTCGACGTGGTCTACCTGCCACCGATCCACCCCATCGGCGCGCAGTTCCGCAAGGGCCGCAACAACACGCTGACGCCCGACCAGTACGACCCCGGATCGCCGTGGGCCATCGGCTCGGAGCAGGGCGGCCACGACGCGATCCACCCCGATCTCGGCACGATCGAGGACTTCGACGAGTTCGTCGCGAAGGCCCGCGAGCTGGGCATGGAGATCGCCCTCGACCTCGCGCTGCAGTGCTCCCCCGACCACCCGTGGGTCAAGGAGCACCCGGAGTGGTTCAACATCCGGGCCGACGGCACGATCGCGTACGCGGAGAACCCGCCGAAGAAGTACCAGGACATCTACCCCCTGAACTTCGACAAGGACCCCGAGGGGATCTACGCGGAGGTCAGGCGGGTCGTCCGGCACTGGATGGACCACGGCGTGCGGATCTTCCGGGTGGACAACCCGCACACCAAGCCGGTGCGGTTCTGGGAGCGGCTGATCTCCGACATCAACGCGACCGACCCCGACGTGCTGTTCCTGGCCGAGGCGTTCACCCGTCCCGCCATGATGCGGACCCTCGGCAAGGTCGGCTTCCACCAGTCCTACACGTACTTCACCTGGCGCAACCACAAGCAGGAGTTCGAGGAGTACCTGTGGGAGCTGTCCCACGAGACCTCGCACTTCCTGCGGCCGAACCTGTTCGTCAACACGCCCGACATCCTGCACGAGTACCTCCAGCACGGCGGGGTGCCGGCGTTCCGGATCCGGGCGGTGCTGGCCGCGCTGACGGCCCCCACCTGGGGCGTCTACTCCGGATACGAGCTGGCCGAGAACGTCCCGGTCCGTCCGGGCAGTGAGGAGTATCTCGACAGCGAGAAGTACCAGTACCGTCCGCGTGACTGGGCGGCGGCGGAGCGTGAGGGCCGCAGCCTTGCCCCGTTCATTACCCAGCTCAATTTGTTGAGAAGAGCGCACCCGGCGCTCCAGGAATTGCGTAACCTACGGTTTCACAACGTCGACCAGCCGGACGTGATCTGCTTCTCGAAGCGGCTGCCCGGCGCCTATGACACGGCCTCACGACGGCACGGACTAGGCGATGTCGTACTGGCCGTCGTCAACCTGGATCCATACAACACCCATGAGGCGACGGTCCGGCTCGACATGCCCGCCCTCGGTCTCGACTGGCATGCCGACTTCGTCGTGGACGACCAACTGTCGGGCGAGTCGTACCGCTGGGGGCAGGCGAACTACGTGCGCCTCGACCCGCACGTACAACCCGCACACATCCTCACGCTCCGCCACGGGTCAGCGCTCCGCCCGTGACGCAGCCCTGCACACTACGGGGAGTCAACAGGTGAGCTCGACCACGCCTCAGCCCAGCCACAGCCAGCCCAGCCACACCCAGCCGATCCCGAACACCTTCACCGAGGAGGAGCCGCGGGACCAGCGCTGGTACAAGCGGGCCGTCTTCTACGAGGTGCTGATCCGCGGCTTCGCCGACTCGAACGGCGACGGCACCGGAGACATCCGCGGCCTCATCGAGAAGCTGGACTACCTCCAGTGGCTCGGCATCGACTGCCTCTGGCTGCTCCCGCTGTACGAGTCCCCGCTCAAGGACGGCGGGTACGACATCTCCGACTACATGAAGATCCTCCCGGACTTCGGTGACCTGGGAGACTTCATCCGGCTGGTGGACGAGGCGCACAAGCGGGGCATCCGGGTGATCGCCGACCTGGTGATGAACCACACCAGCGACCAGCACCCGTGGTTCCAAGCCTCCCGCAACGATCCCGACGGCCCGTTCGGCGACTTCTACGTGTGGAGCGACACCGACGAGAAGTACCCCGGCGCGCGGATCATCTTCGTGGACACCGAGGCGTCGAACTGGACCTTCGACGCGGTGCGGGGGCAGTACTACTGGCACCGGTTCTTCCACCACCAGCCGGACCTCAACTTCGAGAACCCGGCGGTGCAGGACGCGATGCTGGAGGTCATCCGGTTCTGGCTGGACCTGGGCATCGACGGGTTCCGCCTGGACGCGATCCCGTACCTGTTCGAGCAGGAGGACACCAACTGCGAGAACCTGCCGCCGACGCACGCCTACCTCAAGCGGGTGCGGGCGGAGGTGGACCGCCTGTACCCCGACCGGGTGCTGCTGGCCGAGGCCAACCAGTGGCCGGCCGACGTGGTGGAGTACTTCGGCGACCCGGTCACCGGGGGCGACGAGTGCCACATGGCCTTCCACTTCCCGCTGATGCCGCGCATCTTCATGGCGGTGCGGCGCGAGTCGCGCTATCCGATCTCGGAGATCCTGGCCCAGACGCCGAAGATTCCCGAGAACTGCCAGTGGGGGATCTTCCTGCGCAACCACGACGAGTTGACGCTGGAGATGGTCACCGACGAAGAGCGCGACTACATGTACTCGGAGTACGCCAAGGACCCGCGGATGCGGGCGAACGTCGGCATCCGGCGGCGGCTGGCGACGCTGCTGGACAACGACCGCAACCAGATCGAGTTGTTCACCGCGCTGCTGCTGAGCCTGCCCGGCTCGCCGGTCATGTACTACGGCGACGAGATCGGGATGGGCGACAACATCTGGCTCGGCGACCGCGACGGCGTGCGCACGCCGATGCAGTGGACCCCCGACCGCAACGCGGGCTTCTCCAGCTGCGACCCCGGCCGGCTCTACCTCCCGGTGATCATGGATCCGATCTACGGGTACCAGGCGATCAACGTCGAGGCCCAGCAGAAGAGCGCCAGCTCACTGCTGCACTTCACCAAGCGGATGATCGAGATCCGCAAGCGGCACCCCGTGTTCGGCCTCGGCGAGTTCACCGAGCTGAACTCCTCCAACCCCAGCGTGCTCGCGTTCGTGCGGGAGCTCGGCGACGACCGGGTGCTGTGCGTCAACAACCTCTCCCGTTTCCCCCAGCCGGTCGAGCTCGACCTGCGCAGGTTCGAGGGATCGACACCGGTCGAGTGCATGGGCGGAGTTCCTTTTCCCCCGATCGGCGAACTTCCGTATCTTTTGACGCTCCCTGGGCATGGGTTCTACTGGTTCACGTTGCCCGTCACGCACCGGACGGCCGGCACGAAGGAGGAGTGACGACTTCACTTCAGGAGCTTCTGGCCGGCTGGATCACCGGGCAACGGTGGTTCGCCGGCAAGGGGCGCGCCATCGACGACCTGTCCATCGACTCCGAGATCGAGATCGCCGGCGGGGACCCGGCGCTGCTCCATCTGGTCGTGTGCGTGCGTCAGGGGGACCGCCGCACGCGCTACCAGATCCCGGTCGGGCTGCGCGAACACCTGCCCGACCGGCTGGAGCACGTGCGCATCGGCAGGTGCCGCCGCGACGGCCGCGAGGCCGAGGTCTACGACGCGCTGCACGACTCCGCCCTGACCGCGCACCTGCTGGAGGGGATGGCCACGGACCACGGGTTCGACGGCCTCGCCTTCCACCGCGCGCACGGCGTGGAGATCGACACCTCGCAGCGCAGCCTCGTGCTGACCGCCGAGCAGTCGAACACCTCGCTGGTGTACGGCGACACGTACATCTTCAAGCTGTTCCGGCAGCTCAGCCCGGGGACCAACCCGGAGCTGGAGATCATCACCGCGCTCGCCGGCGCGGGCTCGTCCCACGTGGCCCGGCCGTACGGCTGGATCGAGACCACGCTGCAGGACGAGCCGACCACCCTGGCGATCATGCAGGAGTACCTGCGGAACGCCAACGAGGGCTGGTCGATGGCGCTGACCAGCGTGCGCGACCTCTACGCGTCCCCGGAGGGCATGCCGGCGGAGGACGCCGGGGGCGACTTCGCGGGCGAGGCCCGGCGGCTGGGGGTGGCCACCGCGCAGGTCCACCGGGAGCTGGCCCGGGCCTTTCCCACGGGCACGATCGAGCCGCCGGAGCTCAAGCGGATGACCGAGCGGTTCCGCCGCAGGCTCGACCGGGCGATCGCCGAGGTGCCGCGGCTCGGCGAGCACGCCGACGTCGCCGCCGAGGCGTTCGACCGGCTCGGCGACCTCGCGCACGAGGTGCCGGTGCAGCGGGTCCACGGCGACTACCACCTCGGCCAGGTCATGCGCACCATGACCGACTGGGTCGTGCTCGACTTCGAGGGCGAGCCGGGGCAGCCGCTGGCCGAGCGCCGGGCGCTCGACTCGCCGCTGCGCGACGTGGCGGGCATGCTGCGCTCGTTCGAGTACGCCGCCAGGCACCTGCTGGCCGACCACCCGGACGCCGACGGACTGGAGCACCGGGCCCGGGAGTGGTCGGAACGCAACCGCGCGGCGTTCCTCGCCGGCTACTCCGAGGGCGGCGGGCGGGTCCGCGGCGACGAGGCGGTGCTGCTGCGCGCGCTGGAGCTGAGCAAGGCCGTGTACGAGGTCGTCTACGAGGCGCGCAACCGGCCGACCTGGTTGCCCATACCGCTCGCCGCCTTCCGCTGACAAGATCGCAGTGTTCGGTGGGATATATCTAGGGCAGGTTTGCGACATGGATTTGGACCGGCTGGCGGGGGGCGCCCATCACGACCCCCATTCGATTCTGGGGGCCCATCCCGGGCCTGACGGCGTCACGATCAGGGCTCTGCGGCCCTTCGCGGAGAAGGTCGAGGTGCTGGCCGAGGGCTCGGCGCACGAGATGAGCCACACCGCCTTCGGCGTGTTCGAGGTGACACTGCCCGGCGTCGACAAGGTCCCGGACTACCGCCTGCGCGTCACCTACGCCGACGCCCCGCCGTACGAGACGGACGATCCGTACCGCCACTGGCCGACGCTGGGCGAGCTCGACCTGCACCTGATCGGCGAGGGCAGGCACGAACGGCTGTGGGAGGTGCTCGGGGCGCGGGTCATCCGTCACGAGGACGTGGACGGCACGGCGTTCTCGGTGTGGGCGCCGAACGCGCAGGGCGTACGGGTCATCGGCGACTTCAACCACTGGAACGGCGGCGCCCACCCCATGCGCTCGCTCGGCGGGACCGGGGTGTGGGAGCTGTTCGTCCCGGAGATCGGCGAGGGCGCCCGGTACAAGTTCCAGATCCTCGGCCTCGACGGCGTCTGGCGGGAGAAGGCCGACCCCATGGCCCGGCGCACCGAGATCCCGCCGGCGACCGCCAGCATCGTGGAGAAGCCGGCGTACGAGTGGCGTGACGAGGAGTGGATGGCCGCCCGGGCGTCGCGGGACGCCCTCGTCGAGCCGATGAGCACCTACGAGGTGCACCTCGGCTCCTGGCGGCCCGGCCTGTCCTACCGCGACCTCGCCCGCGAGCTGGTCGAGTACGTGACGGACATGGGGTTCACGCACGTGGAGTTCCTGCCGGTCGCCGAGCATCCGTTCGGCGGCTCGTGGGGCTACCAGGTGACGTCGTACTACGCCCCGACCTCGCGGTTCGGTTCCCCCGACGACTTCCGCCATCTGGTGGACGAGCTGCACCGGGCCGGCGTCGGCGTGATCGTCGACTGGGTGCCGGCGCACTTCCCGATGGACGAGTGGGCCCTCGCCCGCTTCGACGGCACGCCGCTCTACGAGCACGGCGACCCGCACCGCGGCACCCACCCCGACTGGGGCACGTACGTCTTCGACTTCGGCCGCAAGGAGGTGCGCAACTTCCTGGTGGCCAACGCGCTCTTCTGGCTGAAGGAGTTCCACGTCGACGGCCTGCGGGTGGACGCGGTGGCGTCGATGCTCTACCTCGACTACTCGCGCCGCGAGGGCGAGTGGACGCCCAACGAGTACGGCGGCAGGGAGAACCTCGACGCGATCGAGTTCCTCAAGGAGATGAACGCCGTCGTCTACCGCGAGGAGCCCGGGATCGTGACGATCGCGGAGGAGTCGACCGCCTGGCCCGGGGTCTCGCGCCCGGCCTACCTCGGCGGTCTCGGCTTCGGCTTCAAGTGGAACATGGGCTGGATGCACGACACGCTCAGCTACATGTCCCGGGAGCCGGTCTACCGGCAGTATCACCATCACCAGATGACGTTCTCCCTGATGTACGCCTTCTCGGAGAACTTCGTGCTGCCGCTCTCGCACGACGAGGTCGTCCACCTCAAGGGGTCGCTGCTGGGCAAGATGCCGGGCGACGAGTGGCAGCGCTTCGCCAACCTGCGCGCGCTGTACGGCTTCATGTGGGCCCATCCCGGCAAGCAGCTGCTGTTCATGGGCGGCGAGTTCGGCCAGGGCGCCGAATGGTCGGAGGCGGGCGGCCTCGACTGGTGGCTGCTCGACTTCGACTTCCACCAGGGCGTGCGGCGGCTGATCAGGGACCTCAACAACGTCTACCGCGAGTCGCCCGCGCTCTACTCCCGCGACAACACCCACGAGGGCTTCCGCTGGATCGACGCCGACGACGCCTCGGGCAACGTGCTGTCGTTCCTCCGGTACGGCGCGGACGGCTCGGTGCTGGCCTGCGTCGCCAACTTCTCCGGCGCGCCGCACGACGACTACCACCTGGGCCTGCCGACCCCGGGGCGGTGGGAGGAGGTCCTCAACACCGACGCGTACGAGTACGCGGGCAGCGGGGTCGGCAACATGGGCTCGGTCGAGGCGGTGGAGACGCCGCGGCACGGCCTGCCCTGCTCGGCGCGGCTGCGCGTGCCGCCGCTCGGCGTGGTGTGGCTGCGGCCGGTGGAGACGCCGACCCCGGTGAGCGCCGAGATGGACGAGCGGACCGTGACGGCCCTGCCGGGGACGGAGCCGGAGGACGAGGCGTCGGCCGAGCCGGAGCCCGAGGGCCTGGTCGCCGAGTCCTGATCCGCGGCGGGCCGTTCAGAGCGTGACGACGACCTTCCCGCGGGCGTGCCCCTCCTCCACGTAGCGGACGGCCGCGGGGAGGTCGTCGAACGGGTAGACGCGGTCGACGACCGGGGTGAGGTCGCCCTGCTCGATGAGCCCGGCCAGCTTGACCAGGTTCGCCCGGTTCTCGCGGCATCGGGTCACGTCGGCGAGGACCACTCGCCGGGACGTGAACGGCGACGTCGCGAGCGCCGCGATCGTGTGGCCGACGGGCTGCAGCCACCGTCCGGCCGGCCCGCCGACGACGACGTGCGTCCCCCGGGGCCTCAGCACCCGCCGGCAGGCCGCCGGCGGCTTGGTGCCCGCGATGTCGAGCAGCACGTCGTACCGCCGGCCGGTCCGGGTGAAGTCGGCTCTGCTGTAGTCGACGACCTCGCCCGCGCCGAGCGACCGGACCAGGTCCACGTTGCGAGGGCCGCAGACGCCGGTGACCTCGGCCCCGAACGCCCTGGCGAGCTGCACGGCGAACGTGCCCACCCCGCCCGACGCGCCGTTCACGAGCACCTCGTGCCCCGGCCGGACCCGCCCTTCGTCCAGGGCCAGCAGCGCGGTGGCGGCGGCCAGCGGCACCGCCGCCGCCTGCTCGAACGACAGGTTCTCCGGTTTGCGGACCAGATCGCTCTCCCGCACGCTGACGTACTCGGCGAAGCCGCCCCCGGTGAGCAGCGCGAACACCTCGTCGCCCGGGCCGAACGCGGTGACGCCCGCGCCGACCGCCTCGACCTGTCCCGCCACGTCGGCGCCCAGCACGCTGAGACGCGGCCCGCGCGGGCCGAGCGTGCCGCCCATCAGACGCGCGACGTACGGCTCGCCTCGCATGTGGTGCCAGTCGTACGGCTGGACGGAGGTGGCTCGGACCCGGACCAGCACCTCTCCGGGGCCGGGCTCCGGGGTCGGGACGTCGCTGAGCGTCAGGACCTCGGGCGGGCCGTACGAGCGTAGAACGTAGGCCTTCATCGCATCTCTCCTCGTCGCCTCGGCGGCTGGGAGGCCAGCGTAGGAAGCGCCGCGCCCGGGACTCATCAGCCGAAAGTACGCCCGATCGGCAGCCGATGGACCGGTGCGGATCGAGCCGTTCCGCCGATGATCCGCACCCACTCCGCGTACGACGATCGGGCCATGACAGAACTGACATCGACGCGACGGTCCGTGCCCACGCGAGGCGGCCGGAGGAAAAGGGAATGGCTGGTGCCGGCGGGGCTGATCGCGCTCAGCGCCGTCCCCGTGGTCGCCGGCGCGACCCGGCTGTCGCAGCTGACCGGCGGCGGGCCGGTCACCGCGAACAGCGCCCGGTACTTCGCGACGCCCTTCCCCGTGGTCGCGCACATCGTCGCCGTCACGCTGTTCAGCCTCCTCGGCGCCCTGCAGTTCGCCCCCGCGCTCCGCCGCCGCGCGCCGCGCTGGCACCGGATCTCGGGACGGGTGCTGGTGCCCGCCGGGCTCGTCACTGCCCTGTCGGGCCTGTGGATGACGCTGTTCTACCCACACCTGCCGGACGACAGCGCCCTGCTCGTCGGCGTACGGCTGGTGGTGGGCGGCGGCATGATCGTGTCGATCGTCCTCGGCTTCGCGGCGATCCGGCGGCGGGACGTCGCCCGCCACCGGGCGTGGATGGCGCGCGGCTACGCGCTCGGCATGGGCGCGGGCACCCAGGTGCTGACCATCATGCCCTGGGTCGTGCTGACCGGCGGGCAGCCCGGCCCGCTCCCCCGCGCACTGCTCATGGCCCTCGCATGGGTGATCAACCTCGCCGTGACCGAGTGGGCCGTCCGGCCCCGGCCCGGCGCCCGTAAGCCCGGTGCCCGCCGGCCCGCGCCTGTCAGCCCGTGACGCGGCCCGTCTGATAGGCCCACATGGCGATCTCGACGCGGTTCCGGGCGCCGAGCTTGGCCATCAGGCTCGCGACGTGCGTCTTGACCGTGCTGAGCGAGATGTGCATCTCGTCGGCGATCTCGCTGTTGGTCCGCCCGCGCGCCACCGCCGCCAGGATCTCCTCCTCCCGGTACGTCAGCGGCTCGACGAGCCGCGCCGCCGGCGCCGCGGGGCCGGACCGGGCGAAGGCCCCGAGCAGCCGCGCGGTGACGCTCGGGGCGATGAGCGCGTCCCCGCCGGCGGCGGCGTGCACGGCCTGGGAGAGCATCTCGGCGCCGGCGTTCTTGAGCAGGAACCCCCGGGCGCCGGCCCGCAGCGCGGCGTAGACGTACTCGTCGAGGTCGAACGTGGTGATGACCACGACGGCGAGGGGGTCGGCGACCCCCGGCCCGGCGAGGCAGCGGGTGGCCTCGATGCCGTCGAGGCCGGGCATGCGGATGTCGAACAGGCACACGTCAGGGCGCAGGCGCCGCGCGAGTTCGACGGCCCGCCGCCCGTCGGCGGCCGTGTCGGCGACCTCGATGCCGGGCTGGGCGTCGAGGATCATCGCGAGCCCGGTGCGGACGATCTCCTGGTCGTCGGCGACGAGCACCCGGATGCTCACGTGGCCACCCCGTTCCTGGGCAGCACCGCGGTCACGGTCCAGCCCCGGCCGGGGTCCGGGCCTGCCACACAGGTGCCGCCGAGCAGGTCGGCGCGTTCGGCCATGCCCACGATGCCGTACCCCGCCGGGCCCGCCGGGCGGGCGGAGCCGCCGTCTCCGTCGTCGCTCACGCGCAGGCACACCGATGGCCCGTCCCCGGTGACGTGCACCGCCACCCGGGTGGCGTGGCGGGCATGCCGCAGCGCGTTGGTGACGGCCTCCTGGGCGATGCGGTAGACCGCCGCCTCGACCGACGGGGAGAGGCCGCCGAGGTCACCGGAGATCTCGACCCCGACGGACGGGTGATCCGGCCCGCCGGGAGCCGCGAGCCCTTCGATGTCGGCGATATGGCGGCCGGGGGTCAGGTCCGCCGGCTCGTCGCGGCGCAGGACGCGGACCATGGCCCGCATCTCGTCGAGTGCGCGCGCCGCCTCGGCCTCGATCACCCGCAGCGCATCGGTCGCGGCGTCGGGCCGCGCCGCGGCCGTGGCGAGGCCCGCCTGCGCGCGGATCGCCATCGCCGAGACGTGGTGGGCGACCGTGTCGTGCAGTTCGCGCGCCAGTTGCTCGCGTTCGAGCAGCTTGACCTGGTCGAGTTCGCGGGCCCTCGCCCTGGACCGGTAGCGGAACGCCCCGCCCAGCGTGGTCGTGGAGAGCACGACGGCGAACGGGCCGATCGCGTCGGCGGGCGCGGCGTGCTCGACAAGCACGGACAGGCCGGCCCCGGCGAGCATGACCGCGAGGCCGATCACGATCTCGCGGCCCGACCCCCAGCGCACCAGCGCGTACGGCAGGATCAGCAGGTAGGCCAGGGAGTACATGTCGAGCATCGCGCCGTGCAGGGCGACCGGGACCAGGCTCGTCGTGACGAAGCAGACCGCCAGCGCCTCCAGGGGCCGGGTCCGGCGCCACAGCAGCGCGGGCGTCAGCCCGGCGGTGACGACCACCGAGAAGACCCGCCACGGCAGATCCGGCCGCAGCACCCCCTCCAGCACCGCGAGCGGCACCAGCACCACGACGAGCGCCCAGTCGCGCCACACCCGCCTGGGCGCATCGGGGGGACGGGGCTCGTGCCAGACCGAGCGAACGAGACCGCTCACCGCATCATCGTACGGGAGTCCGCACCTCCGGTGCAGGTGACGTCCGGGTGCGACCTTAGCGAGGAGTTAACCGGCGATTAACCGGCCGCCGGGGCGTTGACCCTCCGGCGATCGGTATTTACGCTGCAAACTAATAGGAAACTTTCCTATCGTTTACCCCCCAGACCGGGAGTTTCCATTGCGAAAGATCCTCCTCGGGTCCGTGATCGCCGGCGCCGCGCTGCTCGCGCCGCTCGCGATCGGGACCGCCTCCGCCACCGGCGCCACCACCACTGCCGCCGCCGTCGCCGCCCCGAAGACCGGAGTCGTCACCCTGGCCTACGCGGCCTGGGCCCCCAACACCTGGTACGCCGTCGGCGCCCGGGTCACGTACGGGGGCAAGGACTACGAGTGCATCCAGGCGCACACGTCCCTGACCGGGTGGGAGCCGCCGAACGTGCCGGCCCTGTGGAAGCTCCTTCCGGGCGGCTCCACCTCGTCCCCCTCTCCGAGCGCGACCCCGACGAGGAGCCCTTCCCCGAGCCCGAGTCCCAGCAGGACCCCGAGCCCCAGCCCCAGCGCGACGCCCACCGTGACGCCGACGCCTCCCCCTCCGGGCGGCAAGAAGGTGCTCGGCTACTTCGCCGACTGGGGCGTCTACGGCCGCCAGTACTTCGTGAAGAACATCGTGACCAGCGGTTCGGCCGCCAAGCTCACCCACATCAACTACGCGTTCGGCAACGTGACCAACGGCCAGTGCGCGATCGGCGACTCCTACGCCGACTACGACATGGCGTACACGACGGCCAACAGCGTGGACGGCAAGGCCGACACCTGGGACGCCGGCGCGCTGCGCGGCGCCTTCAACCAGTTGCGCAAGCTCAAGGCGCAGTACCCGAACATCAAGGTCATCTACTCCTTCGGCGGCTGGACCTGGTCCGGCGGGTTCGCCCAGGCCGCGGCCAACCCCACCGCCTTCGCCAACTCCTGCTACAACCTGCTGAAGGACCCGCGCTGGGCCGACGTGTTCGACGGCATCGACATCGACTGGGAGTACCCGAACGCCTGCGGCCTGAGCTGTGACTCCAGCGGCGCGGCGGCGTTCAAGAACCTGATGGCCGCGTTGCGCGCCAGGTTCGGCGCCGGCTATCTCGTCACCGCCGCCATCACCGCGGACGGCACGAACGGCGGCAAGATCGACGCCGCCGACTACGCGGGCGCGGCGCAGTACGTCGACTGGTACAACGTCATGACCTACGACTACTTCGGCGCCTGGGCGGCCCAGGGCCCGACGGCTCCGCACTCCCCGCTGACCTCCTACTCGGGCATCCCCACCGCCGGGTTCTACTCCGACGCGGCCGTCCAGAAGCTCCGGAGCAAGGGCGTGCCGGCGGCCAAGCTTCTGCTGGGCATCGGCTTCTACGGCCGCGGGTGGACCGGCGTGACCCAGTCGGCCCCCGGCGGCACCGCCACCGGCGCCGCGCCCGGCACGTACGAGGCGGGCATCGAGGACTACAAGGTCCTCAGGAACAGCTGCCCGGCCACCGGCACGGTCGCCGGCACCGCGTACGCCAAGTGCGGCTCCAACTGGTGGAGCTACGACACCCCCGCCACCATCGGCGGCAAGATGACCTACGCCAAGAACCAGGGTCTGGGCGGGGCCTTCTTCTGGGAGTTCAGCGGTGACACCGCCGACGGCGAACTGATCACCGCGATGTCCAACGGGTTGAGGTAACCGCTTCGAGCCGATCAGGGCCCCCGCGTGTCCCACTCACGCGGGGGCCCCTGATCGTCGGGGCATACAGGCGAAAACCGTCGCTTATGGTGGCATTTATGGACGCGTCGAGGACGATCGTGGAGACCGTGGGCAAGCTGCGGCAGCGCCGCACCGGGCCGCTGGTGCTGGAGCTGGACCTGACCGAAGGGCTGTCCGAGGGACCGCCCGCCGACCCTGTGACCGCCCTGCTGTCGATGCGCAAGCCACGCCTGGCGGAGGTGCT
Source organism: Microbispora triticiradicis (assembly GCA_003260025.2). Classification (GTDB taxonomy): domain Bacteria; phylum Actinomycetota; class Actinomycetes; order Streptosporangiales; family Streptosporangiaceae; genus Microbispora; species Microbispora triticiradicis. Next base: position 69,902 of record QFZU02000030.1, read on the forward strand.
GTCGGGCCTGCGCCGCGCCCGCAAGGACCCCCGGGTCGCCGCGCTCATCGTCAAGATCGGCGGGAACCCCCTGGGCCTGGGGACGGTGCAGGAACTGCGCGAAGCCGTCGTGAAGCTGCGCGCGGCGGGCAAGCCGACCGTCGCGTTCGCCGAGACCTTCGGGGAGTTCGGCGCCGGCACGGTTCCGTACTATCTGGCCAGCGCGTTCGAGCGGGTCTACCTCCAGCCCTCCGGCGACGTCGGGCTGACCGGGGTGGCGCTGGAGCAGCGCTTCCTGCGTGACGCACTCGCCAGGGCCGGGGTGGAGTATCAGCTCGGCCAGCGGCACGAGTACAAGACCGCGGCCAACATGTTCACCCAGAACCACATGACGGACGCGCACCGCGAGTCGGCGACCCGCATCGCCGAGTCGGTGACCGAGCAGATCACCGCCGGCATCGCCGAGGCGCGCCGGCTCACCCCCGAGCGCGTGCGCGAGCTGATCGACCAGGGCCCGTTCATCGGCGCCGAGGCCGTCGAGGCCGGACTCGTGGACGGACTGAAGTATCGCGACGAGGTCTACGCGGAGACGGTCGAGGACGGCGCCCACCTGCAGTACGTGTCCCGGTACGCCAAGAGCGCGCTGTCCGGGAAGCTGCCGCATCCCGGCGCCGACACCGTGGCCCTGGTGCACGGCACCGGCACGATCCGCCTCGGGCGCAGCGGCAGGTCTCCCCTCGGCGGCGGAGGCGCCATGGGCTCCGACACCGTCTGCGCCGCCCTGCGCACGGCCCGGCGGGACGACAAGGTCAAGGCCATCGTGTTCCGGGTGGACAGCCCCGGCGGCTCGTACGTCGCCTCCGACGCCATCTGGCGGGAGGTCGTGCTGGCCCGCGAGTCGGGCAAGCCGGTCATCGTGTCGATGGGCGACCTGGCCGCCTCCGGCGGCTACTTCGTGTCGATGGCCGCCGACGTGATCGTGGCCCAGCCGGGCACGCTGACCGGCTCGATCGGCGTGTTCGGCGGCAAGCCCGTCGTCGGTGAGCTGCTCGGCAGGCTCGGCGTGGTGACGGAGTCGGTCGCCGAGGGCGCCAACGCCGGGATGTTCTCGCCGACGACCGCGTTCTCCGAGACGCAGTGGGAGCGGGTCAACGCCTGGCTCGACCGTATCTACGACGACTTCGTGGGCAAGGTGGCCGACGGCCGCGGCCTGAGCAGGGAGCGGGCGCACGAGCTGGCCAGGGGCCGGGTCTGGACCGGCGCCGACGCCCGGGCGGCCGGTCTCGCCGACGAGCTCGGCGGCCTGGAGGACGCCCTCGCCCTGGCCCGCCGCCGGGCCGGGCTCGCCACCGCCGCCCCGGTGCGGACCTATCCCCGCATGCACCCGCTGGAGCGGCTGCGGCCGGCGGAGTCGAGCGAGGACAGGTCGGCCGCCCTCTCCCGGGTGCGCCTGGAGGCGTGGGGGCCACTCGCCCGGCTCGCCGGAGAGCTCGGCCTACCGGCGTACGGCCCGCTCGTGCTGCCGGGCTACTGGACCGTCCGGTAGCGGGAGCGCAGCCGTACGAGCGGGGATTTCTGGGCATCGACGTAGTCGACGCCCAGCACCGCGCCGACGAACAGGGTGTGATCGCCGGCCGGGACGACCTGCGTCGTCTCGGCCTCGATCGCCGCCAGTCCGCCGTCCACCACCAGCGCCTCGCTGTGCGCGCCGCGGTGGTGGGCGGCCCCGGCCAGCAGGAGCCGCGCCCCCGGCCGCCCCGCGGCGGCGAAGCGGGAGGCGACCGCCTGCTGACCGTCGGCTAGAAGGCTGGCGGCCCACCGGTCCCGGCGCAGGAGCACCTCGGCGAGATAACCGGCCGAGTCGAGGCTGACCAGCACGAGCGGCGGGTCGAGCGACACCGACATCAGGGTCGCGACCGTCGTGCCGAGGTCGTCACGGTCGTCCTTCACCGTCAGCACGGCGACGCCCGCGGCGAGTTGCCGCATGGCCTCGGTGAACAGCCCCTGCACCGGACTCACCCGGTCCTCACTCCGGACCCACCTAGAGGAGGCCGTTCTGGGTCAGCCAGTCCTTGGCGACCGCCGGCGGGTCGTCCTTGTCGACGGCGATCCGCTTCATCAGCGAGACCAGCGTCTCGGTGTCCAGCTTGGCGGAGATCGCGTTGAGCGTGGAGACCACGGTGTCGTTCGCCTCGGCCTTGTGGACCAGGGGCGTCACGTTCTCCGAGCCGAAGGCGTTCTTGTTGTCCTGCAACGGCACGAGGTCGTTCAGCACGATCTTGGGGTCGGTGGTGAACACGTTGCCGACCTGGACCGTGCCGCTCTTGATCGCGTCCGCGGTGGTGGCCCCGGTGGGCTTCCACTGCTTGAACTCCAGGCCGTAGACGGTCTTGAAGTTCTCCTCCTGGCGGTCCTTGAACTCCGGCGGCCCGCCGACCGTGAGGTCCTTGGAGACCTTCGCGAGGTCCTCGATCGTGGCGAGCTTGTACTTGTCGGCCGTCGCCTTGGTGACGGTGAGCGAGTTGTTGTCCTCGGCCGCGGCGGGCTCCAGGATCTCCAGCTCGGGCGGCAGCTTCGCCTTCAGCCCGGCGAGGATGTCGTCCTTGGTCCTGGCCGTGCTCGACTTGTCGATGAACGCCAGCAGCGACCCGGCGTACTCGGGCAGCACGGTCAGGCCGCCGCTCTTGATCTGGTCGTAGACGACCTCGCGGCTGCCGATGTTGGGCTTCTCCTCGACCGTGACGCCCTTGGCCTGGAGCGCCTGGGCGTAGATCGAGGCGAGCAGGACGCTCTCGGGGAAGTCGAAGGAGCCGACGACCACCTTGGCGGAGGCCGCGCCGCCGGACCCGGAGGCCGAAGGGGCGGCCGACGCGGTGGTGGACAGCGGGTCAGACCCCCCGCAGGCCGACAATGTGAGCGCCGTGGTCAGGGCGACCGCCGCGACGCCGAACATACGCCTCATAAGGAAAAACCCTTCATTTTTGGGAGATAATACGGAGATTAGCGGGTCTGTCGGACTCCCGGCGAGACGACCACCCGGTCGAGGAGGAGGAAGCCGAACTGGACGGCCAGCGCGAGGGCCGCGACCAGGACCGCGCCGCCGATCACGCTGGAGTACGCCTTGGTGGCCAGGCCGTCGATGATGAACCGGCCGAGCCCGCCGAGGCCGACGAACGCCGCCACGGTGGCGGTGGAGACGACCTGGATGGCCGACAGGCGCAGCCCCAGCAGGATCAGCGGCAGCGCGACCGGCGTCAGCGTCCGGAACAGCACCTGCGGCCCGCGCAGGCCCATGCCGTACGCCGCGTCGCGCAGGTCGGCGTCCACCCCGCGCAGTCCCTCGTACGTGTTGACCAGGATGGGCGGGACCGCCAGCACGATCAGCGGGACCAGCACCGGCAGCACGGTCCCCACCCCGGCCAGCAGCACGACGAGCACGAGCAGGCCGAGCGTCGGCAGGGCCCGGGCCGCGTTCGCCGCGACCACGACGAGCAGCGCGCCGCGGCCGGTGTGACCGATGAGCATGCCGAGCGGCACGGCGATCAGCGCCGCGACGAGGAAGGCCGCCGCCGAGTATCCCAGGTGCTCCAGCAGCCGGACCGGGATGCCGTCGGGGCCGGACCAGTGCGCCGAGTCGCCGAAGAAGTCGGCCAGCCAGTTCATGCCGTGCCCCCGTTCACGCCGCTCCCGTTCATGCCGTGCTCCTCGCCCGGGACCAGGGGGTCAGCAGCCGCTGGGCGAGCACGAGCAGCCCGTCGGCGAGCACCGCGAGCAGCACGATGAGCGCGATCCCGACCACGATCGGCGTGTAGAACTGCCGCTGCCAGCCGTCGATGAACAGGTTGCCGAGCCCGCCCTGGCCGATCAGCGCGCCCACGCTCACCAGGCTGATGCTGGACACGGTCGCGACCCGCAGCCCGGCCAGGACCACCGGCACCGCCACCGGCAGCTCGACCCGGAGCAGGCGGCGCGCGGGCCGGAAGCCCATCGCCACGGCCGACTGCCGTACGGGGTCGGGGACCGAGGCCAGCCCGTCCACGACGGCGGGGATCAGGATCGCCAGGGCGAAGAACGTCAGCGGGATGACGACGGTCGCGCGGGTGAGCCCGGTGACCGACAGGAACACCGAGAACAGCACGAGGGAGGGCAGGGAGTAGGTCACGTTCATCAGCGCCGCCGTCGGCTGGTACAGCCACCGCCACCGGGCGCAGGCCAGGCCGAGCGGCAGCGCCACCACCAGCCCGAGCAGCACCGGCAGGAAGGCCGTCACGACATGGTTCTCCAGCAGCGTGCTGATCGCCGAAGGGCTTCCGCTGTCCCAGTTGCGCGCGATCCAGTCCCAGCGGACCAGGGGCTCCTCGATCACGCGGGCGCCTCCTCGGCGGAGCCGGCGCCCCTGACGGGCGGCGCGTACTCGGCGAGCAGCTCGTCGATCGCGTCCCGCCCGGCCACCCCGCGCACGCGGCCCTCCTCGTCCACGGCGACCGCGACGCCGTTCGGCGACAGCAGCGCCGCGTCGAGCGCCGCCCGCAGCGAGTCGGTCTCGGGGTCGAAGGTGCCGTACGCCGCGAGGCCGTCGCCGGTCCGCCAGCCGAGCGGCCTGCCGTCCTCGCCGGTAACGAGGTCGGGCGGCGCCGGGCCGAGCCGCACCTCCTTGGCGGAGATGAACGACAGCCGCCGGATGCCCCGGTCGCGCCCGAGGAACCCGCGGACGAAGTCGTCGGCCGGCTCGGTGAGCAGCGTGGCGGGGCCTGCCATCTGGGCCAGCCGCCCGCCGACTCGTAGGACGGCCACCGTGTCGCCGAGCTTGACCGCCTCGTCGATGTCGTGGGTGACGAACACGATCGTCTTGCGCAGTTCCGACTGCAGGCGGAGCAACTCGTCCTGGAGGCTCGCCCGGACGACCGGGTCGACGGCGCTGAACGGCTCGTCCATCAGCAGCACCGGCGGGTCCGCCGCGAGCGCCCGGGCCACGCCGACCCGCTGCTGCTGGCCGCCGGAGAGCTGGAAGGGATAACGGTTCGCGAGGCCCGCGTCGAGCCCGACCAGTTCGAGCAGCTCCATCGCCCGGGCGCGGGCCTTCTTCTTGTTCCAGCCCAGCAGGTACGGCACCGTCGCGACGTTGTCCACGATCCTGCGGTGCGGGAACAGGCCCGCCTGCTGGATGACGTAGCCGATGCCGCGCCGAAGCGTAGGCGGGTCGATCTCACGCACGTCCTGGCCGTCGAGGGCGATACGGCCGGAGGTGGCGTCGATCATGCGGTTGATCATCCGCAGCGAGGTGGTCTTGCCGCAGCCGGAGGGGCCCACGAACACGGTGATCGCACCTGTGGGCACCTCGAGGCTCAGGTCGTCCACGGCCACCGTCCCGTCCCGGTAGCGCTTGGTGACACCTTCGAATGTGATCACGCCGTATCTGCCCTTCGAAAGAGTGTGCGATCAAGGCAACACAGGAGGCGCCCTCGCTCTTCCCCGTCAGCGCCCCGGAAATCGTGGCGGCCCCCACCGCGTTCGTCAGCCCGGCCGACAGCCATGGAGGATACTCGCGGGATCCGGGCCTGAATATCTATCAATAGGGCATCTCCTGATGCGGGGTGCGCCGATGTGTTGGCATGATTACTCTCACGCCTCTCCTGTCCCTCCGCTCTGTTCCTCCCGTAGGGACCAGCCACGAACCCCAGAGGAGCCGGTCGTGACATCACCGCTCACCGGTCAGCGCTCCAGGAGCGAGCTGATCGCCGAGCTCTTCGAGCGTCACGCCGCGGGGTTGTTCGCGTACTGCCACGACCAGCTCGGCGAGACCGCCTCGGCGGCCGACGCCGTGGTGGCCGTCTTCACCACCGCTCCGGCCGCCGCCGAACCCCCCTCGCGCGCTGTGCTGTACGCGCTGGCCCGCCGGGAGATCTACCGCCGGGACGTCAGCTACGCGCTGCCCGCCGTGGACTCCGTCGCCGACCCGGCCACCGCGCTGATCGAGCGGGTGTTCCGCGACATCCGGCCGCACCAGCGGGAGGTCCTGCTGCTGTCGGAGGTCTGCGGCCTCACGCCCCCGGAGCTGTCGCTGGTGCTTGACGTGGCCGTCGACACCGCGGAGGAACTCGCCGCCGGAGCGAAGCGCCGCTTCACCCAGACGCTGGCGACGGCGGTCGCCGCGGCGAGGTCCGCGCCGTTCGTGCCTCCCTCCGTCGCGGAGGTGTACGACGCCATCGGGGTCGCCCCCGTCGCCGACGTGCTGGCCCGGCTGCCCTGGCGTCATCCGTCCGCCTCCGTGCGGAACCGGGTGCTGGCGGCGCTGCCGTACGAGGAGCCCGGCGACCCGGCCGCGACCGGTACCGAGCAGGTGGCGGACGAGTCCGGTGCTCAGCCTGGGTCCGGCGGGCTCGTCACCAAGAGGCTGTGGCCGACCACCCCGACCTGGCCGCTGCCGCTGAGCGACCCCGACCAGGTGACCAACACCTGCGTGGTCAAGACCGAGGCCCTCACGCCCCAGGAGCCCCGGCGCAGGGCCAAGCACGAGGCGACGACCGAGCCCATGCCCCGGCTGCGCGGCGCGCTGCTCAACTCGCTCACCGAGGGCCGCCTGCGCAGAAAGCGCGCCACCCGGCCGGAGCCGCGGTCACAGGAGACCCGGTCACACGAAACCCGGGCACGCGAAGCCCAGGCACGCGAAGCCCAGGCACGCGAAGCCCAGGCACGCGAAGCCCAGGCACGCGAAGCCCAGGCACGCGAAGCCCAGGCACGCGAAGCCCAGGCACGCGAAGCCCAGGCACGCGAAGCCCAGGCACGCGAAAGCCGGGCACAGGGAACGTCGGCGCAGGAGAGCCCGGGGCAGGAGGCGTTGGCGGCGCCGATGGAGCCGCGGACTCCCCCACGGTTCCCGTCCCCGGCTCTGTCCGACGCCCCATCTCAGGCGCCGTCCCAGGCGTCCACGCCGTCTCGGTCGCAATCTCAGGCCTCGTCGCAGCCGCCTGGGTCGCAGCCGCCTGGCGCCGGCCTTCCGGAGTCCGCGTCGGGCGTTCCCGTGCCCGGCTTCGGCGTCCCGGAGTCGGCGAGGTCGGCGGGACAAGCGGGTCATGGCGGTTCTGTGGCTGCCGAAGGTCCCGCCACAGACAGGTCCGCCGTCGAGTGGTTCAAAGCCGAGGGCTTCGAGGCCGAGAGGTTCGACGCCGACAGGTTCGAGGCTGACAGGTTCGAGGCTGACAGGTTCGACGCCTTCCGCCCGGCCGACCCGTTCGACGCCTTCGCTCCCGCTACCCCTCCTGGCGTGGCCCGGCCCGCCGATCCGCCACCCGCCCCCGCCGTCTTCGCGGACGATCCGCAGCGGCAGACGCCGGGCGAACGGCGCGACTTCGACGCGTTCGCGCCCGCCGGCCCGCTGCTGCCCGGTGAGTCCTTCGACGCGTTCGCACCTCCCGGCTCACTCCCGCCCGGTGAGCCCTTCGACGCGTTCACACCCCCCGGCCCGGCCACCGCCGCCACGCCCGCCGAGCCGTTCGAGGCGGCGCACACGCTCCTGTTCGAGACGCTCCGCTCCGCCGAACCCTTCGACGCCTTCGCGGCCCCGGCCGAGGCACCCGCCAGGCCGGCCGGCGAGCCGGCTGCTCAGCCTGCCTCTGACGTGACCGCTGATGCGGCCGCTGGGCCGGACTCCCGGCTTGTCACGGAGGCCGCCTCTCCGCCCGAGGCGTCCGGGCCGACTGAGGCGTTCCGCCCGGCCGAGAGCACCGCGATCCCGCAGACCGTGTTCCCGGAGGCTGTGTTCCCGGAGGCTGTGTTCCCGGAGACCGGGTTCCCGCAGGCGGAGTTCCCGGAGTTTCCGGAGGCTGAGTTCCCGCAGTTTCCGGAAACGCAGTTCCCGCGGGTCGAGGAGCAGGTGAAGCATCCCGTCGGCGGCTATCCGGCGGCGTTCCCCGAGGACGACGCCCCCGGCACGCCGGAGACGAACAGTGCGCCGACGACGAACGGTGCGCAGGAGGCGGGCGGCGAGCAGGCCGTCGACGCGCCTGCGGCGACGGCCGATGTGGACCCCGTCCCCGACCCTGCCGTCACACCGGCAGCCGCGTCGGCCGCGCCCGCCACCGTCCCTGCTGCCGTCCCTGCCGCCTCGCCGGTCGCGCCCGCGCGGAAGGACGGCAAGCGCCCGGCCAAGAAGCGCACGACCAAGAAGCAGACAGCCAAGAAGCAGACGACCACCAGGAACGCCGGTAGCGCCGGGAACGCCGAGGCCACCGGCGTCAGGCCCGCGGGGAAGGGACCGCGCAAGAAGAGCGACCGGCACTACGACTGGCTGTGGGAGGTCGTCGGCTTCCTGATCTGCCTGATCATCGCGCTGGTCGTCTTCTTCACCGTGCCGACGATCGTCACGCACTGACCTTCCCGCTCGGGACAAGTGAAGTAGAACCGATTACATTCCGCGAAATGCCCGCGTTTCTGTGACTGGTGGGTAACCAGTCTGAGCGGGCGGGAGTCGGATAGCGTGTTCTCATGCGCACTTCGCATGTGGTCGCCGACGTCCCGCCGCCGCGTCCCGACGCGCCCTCCGGCACGGGCGCGCATGCGGCTCCGGCCACTCCCGGAGTCCGCACCCGGAGCCAGCACCAGCGACGCCGTCGGATCGTGCAGGCGGCCGCGGCCCTCGCCTCCCGCGGGGGCGTCGAGGCCATGCAGATGCGCACGGTGGCCGAACGTGCGGGCGTCGCGCTGGGAACGCTCTACCGCTACTTCCCCTCGAAGATGGACCTGGTCGTGGCGGTGGTGGGCGAGGAGATCGACCTGCTGGAGTCCAGCATCGAGCGGCGGCCCCCGCATGCCGCCCATCCCGCCGGTCGCGCGGCCGACGTGCTGATGCGGGCGACCCGGGGGCTGATGCGCGAGCCGGAACTGGCCGACGCGCTGATCCGCTCCCTGATCATCGCGGAGGTCGAGGCGCCGTTCGGCGACCGGATGGCGAGCCTGGTGCTGCGCGTCGCCGCCGGCGGCCGCACCGCGGATCTTCCCCCCGACGACCAGCTCGCTCTCACCGGGTCCCTGGTGGGGGTGTGGGTGCAGGAGCTGCTGGAGATGCTGCGCGGACGGCGAACCTACGAGCAGATCCAGCACCGGATCGAACTCGCCGCCGAGCGGCTGCTCGCCGGTTTCTAGAATTCACCGCCCGCTCCCGGAATCATCCCCGCAGCCAGGCCGGGAATTGGGCTAGAACGAGTTCCAGTTCAACGGGACGTCATTCGAATGCCTCGACGAGGGCCTTGGGCGCGGTCAGGCACCATGCCTCGGTGACCAGCTCGAACAGCTCGTCCGGGTCGATCCCGTCCAGGCGGACGACGACCCAGCCGAACCGCCCGGCGGTGAACTGCGGCTCGAACACCTCGGGACGCTCGGCCACCAGCGCGATCTGCTCCTCGATCGTGGCCTTGAGGCCGACCGTCCGAGTCCGCTCCCAGAGGTAGCCGAAACCCTTGTCGCGCACCTTGAAGGAGACCCAGTCGCCTCCCTCGCTCTGCCGCACCTCGGGCAGCCGGTCCAGCATGCCCAGGAACTCCTCGACGCTCACACCCATGTGTCCGTCGTACCAGAGCGCACCGACAGAAACGCGCCGCCCCGGGCGGGACGGTCACGGCCAGGAGGGATTGTCCTGCTCGGGGTCACGGCCGTCGGCGAGGAGGCGCAGGTCGGCCTCGACCATCATCGCCACGAGGTCCTCGAACGACACCGTCGGCTCCCAGCCCAACTGGGTGCGGGCCTTCTTCGGGTCCGCGCACAGCAGGTCGACCTCCGCCGGCCGGTGCAGGGAGGAGTCGCAGACGACGTGCCGCTCCCAGTCCAGCCCGGCGGCGCCGAAGGCGGCCTCGACCAGTTCGCGCACCGAGTGCGTACGCCCGGTGCCGATGACGTAGTCCTCGGGCTCGGCGGCCGACAGCATCAGGTGCATGGCCCGGACGAAGTCGCCCGCGAAACCCCAGTCGCGGCGTGCCTCCAGGTTGCCGAGGCGCAGCTCCGACGCCATGCCGAGCTTGATCCTCGCCACGCCGAGCGAGACCTTGCGGGTGACGAACTCCGCCCCGCGCCGGGGCGACTCGTGGTTGAACAGGATCCCCGACACCGCGAACATCCCGTACGACTCGCGGTAGTTCTGCGTGAGGAAGTGCCCGTACGCCTTGGCCACGCCGTACGGCGACCTGGGGTGGAAGGGGGTGCGCTCGGTCTGCGGCGTCTCCCTGACCTGACCGAACATCTCCGAGGACGACGCCTGGTAGAAGCGGATCTGCCCCGCGGGCGAGCGGCGCGCGGCGGTGATCCCGGAGCAGACGCGGATGGCCTCCAGCACCCGGAGCACGCCCATGCCGGTCACCTCCCCGGTGAGCTCGGCCTGCTCCCACGACATCGGCACGAACGAGATGGCCCCCAGGTTGTAGACCTCGTCCGGCTGCGCCTTCTCGACCGCCGAGATCAGCGATCCCTGGTCGAGCAGGTCGCCCCGTACGAGCCGCACGTCCTGCAGGAGGCGGCGCACGCGCGGCACGCGCGGGTTCGCCTGGCCGCGGACCAGCCCCCAGACCTCGTATCCCTCACGCAGCAGGTGCTCGGCGAGATAGGAGCCGTCCTGACCGGTGATGCCGGTGATCAGCGCACGCCTGGCCAACGGATCCTCCTCATACCATCCAACTCGGCCTATGAGAGGCGAATGTACCGCCCTGCCCGACCTCACCCACCTGGCCGATAGTAGAACGCGTTACACCGAATCCTGTTCGGGTAACCTAACACCCCAGGTCGGGGAGGGTGAGGGTCGAGCGAGGACCACTTCCACCTCACAGCACCCCGGATAAGGTCAAATGGTAGTGTTCCTGGCAGCAGCCCCACGGGGGCACGACTGGAAAGGGGTGCCTCTTGGCGGAGAGGCTGCGAGTCGCGCTGCTGTCCTATCGCAGCAAGCCCACCTGCGGCGGCCAGGGGGTGTACCTGCGCCACATCAGCCGTGAGCTCGTCGCCCTGGGCCACCACGTCGAGGTCTTCTCCGGCCAGCCGTACCCGGAGCTGGACGAGGGCGTGATCCTCAACAAGGTCCCCAGCCTGGACCTCTACCGCGACGAGGACCCGTTCCGCACGCCGAAGCTCGCGGAGTACCGCGACTGGATCGACGCGCTGGAGGTCGCCACCATGTGGACGGCCGGGTTCCCCGAGCCGCTGACGTTCAGCCTGCGCGCCTTCCGCGAGCTCAGGAGGCGGCGGGGCGACTTCGACGTCGTCCAGGACAACCAGACGCTGGGGTACGGCCTGCTCGGCATCCAGAAGCTGTTGCCGGTGGTGGGCACCATCCATCACCCCATCAGCGTCGACCGGCGGATCGAACTCAAGGCCGCCAAGGGGTGGAAGCGGCTGTCGATGCGCCGCTGGTACGGGTTCGTCCGCATGCAGAGCGTCGTCGCCCCCCGGCTCAGCCCGATCCTGACCGTCAGCGAGTCGTCGCTCGCCGACATCCACCGCGACTTCAACGTGCCGCAGTCGAACATGCGGCTGATCCCCCTCGGCGTCGACACGCGGTTCTTCCACCCCCGGCCGGAACTGCCGAAGCGGGAGAACTCGATCGTGGCCGTGGCCAGCGCCGACTCCCCGATGAAGGGCGTCGCGACGCTGCTGCGGGCCGTGGCCAAGCTCGCCACCGAGCGGGAGGTCAACCTGACCGTGGTGAGCAGGCCCACCCCCGGCGGGCCCACCGAGCAGCTCGTCGGCGAGCTGTCGCTGCAGGACCGCGTGCGGTTCGTGCACGGCATCCCCGACGAGGAGCTGGCCGAGCTGATCGCCACCTCCGAGGTGGCGGTGGTCCCCTCCCTGTACGAGGGCTTCTCGCTGCCGGCCGTCGAGCACATGGCGTGCGGCACCCCGCTGGTCGCCTCGCGTACGGGCGCCCTGCCCGAGGTGGTCGGCGACGCGGCGATGCAGGTGCCGCCGGGCGACCCGGAGGAGCTCGCCGCCGTGCTGCGCCGCCTGCTCGACTCCCCGCGCGAGCGCGAGGAGTACGGCCGCCGCGGCTACGACCGCGTGATGGAGCGCTACGCGTGGCCGGTCGTCGCCCGCCGCACCGTCGAGGCCTACCACGAGGCCATCGCCGCCCACACCCCCTCGCGGTGACTCCCCGGCCCCGGCGAAGCACAGCTCAGGAAGCACAGCCCCAGGTAGCACGACCCCACGAAAGGCAGGCACCGAGTGCTGACCGTCGACTTCGCCCGGCTGCCGGTCGGACCGGGTGACCGCGTCCTCGACCTCGGGGCCGGTGGTGGCCGGCACGCCTTCGAGGTGCTGCGCCGCGGCGCCGACGTGGTCGCCTTCGACATGGACGCCGCCGAGATGGAGAGCGTGGCGGCCATGTTCGCGGCCATGGACAAGGAGGGCGAGGTGCCGGCGGGCGCGACCGGCGACACCGTCGTCGGCGACGCCCTCGACATGCCGTTCCCCGACGCCTCCTTCGACCGCGTGATCGCCGCCGAGGTGCTGGAGCACATCCCCGACGACATGGCCGCGATGCGGGAGATCGTACGCGTGCTCAAGCCGGGCGGCCGGGCCGCGATCACGGTCCCGAGCTTCCTCCCCGAGCGCGTCTGCTGGGCGCTGTCGGAGGACTACCACACCACCCCCGGCGGACATATCAGGATTTATACGTTGGCGGAGCTCCAGGCGAAGCTGAAGGCCTCGGGCCTGGAGGTCGGCGGCCACCACCACGCGCACGGGCTGCACACGCCGTACTGGTGGATCAAGTGCGCGGTGGGGGTGAAGAACGACGAGCACCCGCTGGCGAAGGCGTACCACGAGCTTCTCGTCTGGGACATCATGAAGCGCCCCCTCGCCACCCGGCTGGCCGAGGCCGTGCTCAACCCCCTGATCGGCAAGAGCGTGGTCGTCTACGTCCGGAAGCCCGCATGAGGCGGGTGCCGCACGTTCCCGGGATCATCACCGCGGACCAGGTCCTCCGTACGGCCGAGAGCATCGCCGCGATCCAGGACGACGAGGGCGGGGTGCCCTGGCCCGAGGGCCACATCGACGCCTGGAACCACATCGAGTGCCTGATGGCGCTGACCGTGGCCGGGCTGCGCGACGAGGCCCGCAGGGGCTACGACTGGCTCGTACGGCACCAGCGCCCGGACGGCTCCTGGCCCATGAGGATCCGGGACGGGCGGCCCGCCGAGGCCGCCGGCGAGTCCAACCACGCGGCGTACATCGCGGTGGGGGTCTGGCACGACCTGCTGGTGACCGGAGACGAGGACTTCGCCCGCGCCCTGTGGCCGGCGGTCGTCCGGGCCCTCGGCTTCGTCATGGGGCTGCAGACCACGCGGGGCGAGATCCTCTGGCAGCGCGACGCCGAGGGCCGACCGGCGGACTACGCCCTGCTCACCGGGTGCTCGTCGATCCACCAGGGCCTGCGCTGCGGGGCGCTGCTCGCCGAACGGCTGGGCGACCCGCAGCCCGACTGGGAGCTCGCCGCCGACCGGCTCGGCCACGTCGTCGCCCACCACCCCGAGGCGTTCGCCGACAAGAGCCGGTTCTCGATGGACTGGTACTACCCCGTGCTCGGCGGCGCCGTACGCGGGGTGGACGCCGTCCGCCGGTTCGACCTGGAATGGGACACCTTCGTGGAACCCGGCCTCGGGGCGCGCTGCGTCTCCGACCAGCCGTGGGTGACCGGCGCGGAGTCGTGCGAGCTGGTGCTCGCGCTCGACTCCGCCGGGCTGCGGGACCGCGCGCTGACGGTGTTCGCGGACATGCAGCACCTGCGCCACGAGGACGGGGCCTACTGGACCGGGTGGCAGTTCGTGAACGAGCGGCACTTCCCCGACGAGCGGTCGGGTTACACGGCGGCCGCGGTGGTGCTCGCCGCCGACGCGCTCGCCCGCGCGACCCCCGGCTCGGGGATCTTCCGCGACGCCGGCGGCCGGGAGGCCCGCATCACCGGCGAGTGCGGCTGCGAGCGCGCCCGCGCCTGATCAGCCCTTCTCCAGCACACGCAGCGACCCGGTGACCCGCACCTCCTTGAAGGCGCCCGACTCCAGCGCGCGCAGATAGACGTGGTACGGCGCCTGCCCGCCGTCGGCGGGATCGGGATAGATGTCATGGAAGACGAGCGCGCCGCCCGGCATGACGTGCGGCGCCCATCCCTCGTAGTCGGCGGTCACCGGCTCCTCCGAATGGCCGCCGTCGACGAACAGCACGGCGAGCGGCGTGGCCCAGAACCGGGCGACCGTCGCCGAGTCGCCGACCACCGCGATCACCTCGTCCTCCAGACCGGCGGCGGCGATCGTGTCACGGAAGAACGGCAGCGAGTCCATCCGCCCGGTCCTCGCGTCGACCAGGTCGGGGTCGTGGTGCGGCCAGCCGGGCTGGATCTCCTCCGACCCCCGGTGATGGTCCACGGTGAAGACCACCGTCCCCGCCTGCCGCGCCCCGGCGCCCAGGTAGATCGCCGACTTGCCGCAGTACGTGCCGATCTCGCAGACCGGCCCCCGCAGGCCGTACGTCGCGGCGGTCTCGTACAGCGCCTCGCCCTCGGCGGGCGGCATGAAGCCGCGCGCCTTCTCGGCGGCACGGCGCAGCGGAAGGGGCATCGGAGTTACCATGACGGGCACCCTACCCGGGCCCCCGATGAGGAGGACGCGTCGTGAAGATCGTTGTGGATTACGAGGCGTGCGAGGCCAACGCCGTCTGCATGGGTCTGGCTCCGGAGGTCTTCGAGGTCGACGACCAGGACAACCTCTGGGTGCTGACGCCCGAGCCGCCCGCCGAACTGCTCGACCGGGTCCGCCACGCGGTCCGGTCCTGTCCGAAGGCCGCGTTGTCCCTCGTGGACGAGTAACCATGCGCGGCGCGATCCTGCACGCGGTCGGCGACGACAAGCTGGACATCCGCGACGACATCACGCTCACGCCGGTGGGCCCGGGCGAGGTGCGCGTGCGCGTACGGGCGACCGGCGTGTGCCACTCCGACCTGTCGGTGCTGACCGGCGTGCTCCCCCAGCCCCTGCCGATCGTCCCCGGTCACGAGGGCGCGGGCGAGGTGGTCGAGGTGGGCGACGGCGTCGCCACCGTCAGCCCGGGCGACCACGTCATCGTCAACTGGACGCCCGCCTGCGGCGACTGCCCGAGTTGCCGTGCCGGTCAGCCGAACCTGTGCATGACCTACATGATGAAGGGCTTCACCGAGCCGCGCTTCCGCTTCGGCGGCGGCACCCCCGCGTTCGGGATGGCCGGATGCGGCACCTGGGCCGAGGAGATCGTCGTGCCCTGGCAGGGCGCGATCACGGTCGACCCCGACGTGCCGTACGAGGTGGCGGCGCTGATCGGCTGCGGCGTCACCACGGGCGTCGGCGCCGTGCTCAACACGGCGAAGGTCCGCCCGGGGGCGACCGTGGCGGTGGTCGGCTGCGGCGGCGTCGGGCTGTCGGTGATCCAGGGAGCCCGGATCTCCGGCGCGACCACGATCCTCGCGATCGACCCGCTGGAGTCCAAGCACGCGCTCGCCCTGAAGGTGGGGGCCACCCACGCCTGCACCCCCGACCAGGTCACGGACGCGATCGGCGCCCTGACCGGCGGTCAGGGCTTCGACCACGGCTTCGAGGCGGTCGGCAGGTCGGCGGCCATCATGACGGCCTGGCGGGCGACCAGGCGCGGCGGTGACGTCATCGTCGTCGGCGCGGGCGCCGTGGACGACCAGGTGCCGCTGAACGCCTTCAGCCTGTTGTTCGAGGGCAAGAACATCCTCAGCTCGCTGTACGGCGGCGCCGACGTCCGCAGGGACTTCCCCCGCTTCGTGAACCTCTACAAGGCGGGCAGGCTCGACCTCGACAGCATGATCAGCTCGCGGATCAGGATCGGCGACCTGAACGAGGCGGTCGCCGCGCTGCGCGGCGGCGAGGTGCTCCGGCAGATCGTGCTGTTCGACTGAGCACACGGCTGAGAACACGGCTGAGAACACGGCCGGGCCACCCCTGACCACCGGAGATCTCCCTGCCCGGACGGATATCTCCGGCGGCCGCGGGTACCCGGACGGCGACATGCAGACGTTCCTGCCGTATCCGGACTTCACCGCCTCCGCGCGCGTGCTCGACCCGCTCCGCCTGGGCAAGCAGCGGGTCGAGGCGCTGCAGGTCCTGCGTACGCTCACCGTCCCGGGGTACGGCTGGCGGCACCATCCCGTCGCGCACATGTGGGCCGGGTACGAGGAGGCGCTGGTCCGCTACGGCCTGGAGATCGTCGCGGCGTGGTGCGACATGGGCCGGGCCGACACCTGCGCCGGGACGATGACCAGCGAGCTGCTCGGCTGCCGCGGCATCGAGACGCCCCGCACCCAGGTGGCCCTCGCCGAGGCGGGCGAGCTTCCGCCGTGGCTGGGCGATCCCGCCCTCCACCTCAGCCACCGCTCCGCCCTGCTGCGCAAGGACCCCGGGTTCTACGGCCCGTTGTTCCCCGGTGAGCCCGACGACCTTCCCTACGTCTGGCCCGGCTCCGATCGCGTCAACGCCCTGCTCCCACCCCGCCGGACCGTCTGAGCACGACAGCCGAACACAGCAGGGCCGGGCGGCGAAGGCGCCGCCCGGCCCTGTTGGAGAGACCCGGCCCTGTTGGAGAGAGCAGAGGCGGGATCAGCTCTCGGAGGAGAAGGCGGCGTCGAAGGCCGCGTCGGGTGGGGTGATGGCGTTGAGTGCGCGGATGTAGGCGAGGGACTCGGGTGCGCCGTGCAGCCGGTCCATGCCCGCGTCCTCCCACTCGATGGAGATCGGGCCGTCGTAGCCGATGTGGTTGAGCGCGCGGAAGCACTCCTCCCACGGCACGTCCCCCCGGCCGGTGGACACGAAGTCCCAGCCACGGCGCGGGTCGGCCCAGGCCAGGTGGGAGGCCAGCCGGCCCCGCCGCCCGTCACGGGTGGCGACCCGGGCGTCCTTGCAGTCCACGTGGTAGATCTTGTCGGCGAAGTCGAGGATGAACCCCGCCGGGTCGAGACCCTGCCACACCATGTGCGAGGGGTCCCAGTTCAGCCCGAACGCCGGACGGTTGCCGATCGCCTCCAGCGTCCGCAGCGTGGTGTGGTAGTCATAGGCGATCTCGCTGGGGTGCACCTCGTGCGCGAACCGCACCCCGACCTCGTCGAACACGTCCAGGATCGGGTTGAACCGCTCGGCGAAGTCGGCGTAGCCGGCCTCGATCATCGACGGCGGCACCGGGGGGAACATGGCCAGGGTGTGCCAGATCGACGATCCGGTGAACCCGACCACGGTCTTGACCCCGAGCTTGGCGGCGGCGCGGGCGGTGTCCTTGATCTCCTCGGCGGCCCGGCGGCGGACGCCTTCGGGTTCGCCGTCGCCCCAGATGCGGGCGGGCAGGATGCCCTTGTGCCGTTCGTCGATGGGGTGGTCGCAGACGGCCTGGCCGACCAGGTGGTTGGAGATCGTCCACACCTTCAGGTCGTACTTGGCCAGGGTCTCCAGCTTGCGCTCGACGTAGGAGTCGTCGGACACGGCCTTGTCGACCTCGAAGTGGTCGCCCCAGCAGGCGATCTCAAGACCGTCGTAGCCCCACTCGGCGGCCAGCCGGCAGACCTCCTCGAACGGCAGGTCCGCCCACTGACCGGTGAACAACGTGATCGGCCTGGTCATCAAACCTCCACACTCGTGAAGCGGCTACCGAGACTCACGACTCGAAGCCGGTGGGCAGGTACTTGTCGGCGTTGTCCTTGGTGACGGTCTCCGACGTCAGCGTGATGGACTGCGGCACCTGCTGCTCCAGGTCCTCCACACTCGTGAAGCGGCTACCGGCAGCCGCGCTCTCCTCGACGGCGGCGAGCACCCGCTGCACCTGGAGGCCGTCCTCGAAGGACGGCGTCGGGTCGGTGCCGGCGGCGATCGCCTCCAGGAAGTCCTTCACCTCGTGGACGAAGGTGTGCTCGTACCCGAGGCCGTGCCCCGGCGGCCACCAGGCCCCCACGTACGGGTGGTCCGACTCGGTGACGAGGACCCGCCGGAAGCCGGCGTCCGACTCCGCGGCGTCGTAGAACCACAGCTCGTTCATCGCCTCGAAGTCGAAGGACAGGCTGCCCGCCGACCCGTTGATCTCGATGCGCAGCGCGTTCTTGCGCCCCGTGGCGAAGCGGGTGGCCTCGAACGACGCCAGCGCGCCGCCCTCGAAGCGGCCGATGAACAGGGCCGCGTCGTCCACCGTCACCTCGCCCTTCTCACCGCCGCCGCCCTGGCCGACGAGGCCGCTCGACCCCTCGGCGAGCGGGCGCTCCTTGACGAAGGTCTCGGTGAGCGCCGTCACGCCGGTCAGGTTCCGGCCGACGATGAACTGGGCGGTGTCGATGATGTGGGCGCCGATGTCACCGAGCGCGCCGGACCCGGCCTTGTCCTTCTGGAGCCGCCACACGAGGGGGAACTCGGGGTCGACGATCCAGTCCTGCAGGTACTGCGCCCGCACGTGCCGGATCTCGCCCAGCCTGCCCTCGGCCACGAACCTCCTGGCCAGGGCGATGGCGGGAACGCGGCGGTAGTTGAAGGCGACCATGCTGCGCACGCCGCGCGCCGCCGCCTCCTTCGCGGCGGCGGTCATCGCCTCCGCCTCCGCCACGGTGTTGGCCAGCGGCTTCTCGCAGATGACGTGCTTGCCCGCCGCCAGCGCGGCGATGGCGATCTCCGCGTGCGAGTCGCCCGGCGTGCAGATGTCCACGATCTGCACGTCGTCGCGCTCGATCAGCCGCTTCCAGTCCGTCTCGACCGCGGCCCAGCCGAGCGTGTCGGCCGCCTCGGCCGTACGCTCCGCGGACCGTCCGGACAGGACGGCCATGGCCGGCCTCGGTACGTCGAAGACCGCCGCGACGCTCCGCCACGCCTGTGAGTGCACGCGCCCCATGAACGCGTACCCCACCATGCCGACACCCAGCGCCGGCCTGCTTTCAGTCACTAGAACTCCCTCGAATCAGGGCTGGATCAGGATTCGAACCCGGTGGGCAGGTACTTGTCGGCGTTGTCCTTGGTGACGGTCTCCGACGTCAGCGTGATGGACTGCGGCACCTGCTGCTCCAGCAGGTCGCTCATGCCCTTGCCCTGCGCGATGAGCCGGGCGATCTTGATCGCCGAGGCGGCCATCGTCGGGCTGTAGGTCACCGTCGCCTTCAGCACACCGCTGTCGGCCTTGATGTCACGCATCGCGTTCGCCGAACCTGCGCCGCCGACCATGAAGAACTCCTCACGCCCGGCCTCCTTGATCGCCGCCAGCACACCGATGCCCTGGTCGTCGTCGTGGTTCCAGATCGCGTCGATCTTCTTGTGCGCCTGCAGCAGGTTGCTCGCCACCTGCGTGCCCGACTCCACCGTGAACTTCGCGTCCTGCTTCGCGGTCACCTTGAAACCATAGGTCTTCAGCGCGTCCTCGAAGCCCTTGCTGCGGTCCTGGGTCAGCGGCAGCGTCGCGATGCCCTGGATCTCCAGGATCACCGGGTCGGCCACACCCTTGTCCTTCAGCGTCTTGCCGATGAAGTGACCCGCGGCCACGCCCATGCCGTAGTTGTCGCCACCGATCCAGGTCCGGTACGACAGCTTGTCGGGGAACACCCGGTCCAGGTTGATCACCGGGATGCCGGCGTCCATCGCCTGACGGGCGACCTGGTTGAGCTGCTCACCGTCGTTGGGCAGGATCACCAGCGCGTTGACCTTGGCCTGGATCAGCGACTCCACCGCCGAGATCTGCTGGTTGATGTCGTTGGTCGGCTCGACCGCCTTGAGCTCCAC
>QFZU02000031.1 GCA_003260025.2 Microbispora triticiradicis
AGGCCCCGTAATCGGCCTCGGCGAGCGCGCCGGCCACGACGGGTTCCCGGCCCGACGCGGCCCGGGCGGTCGCCACGGCGGCGGGCCACGGCGCGGCGAAGACGAGCGCGTCGCCGGGCACGCCCAGCACGGCGGCCTGTGCCGTGGCCTGGGCGAGTCCCGACGGATCGGGTTCCTCGGGCATGGGGAAGCAGGCGCGCCGGGCACCTGGCGTACCCGCCTGACGGATGAACAGCACGGCTCAGCCGCGCGGCTGGTTCGAGACGGGGCGAAGGTCGCTCACAAGGGCCTCCTCAGGGATGACGCGTCCCGGCAGACGAGGTCACGGTGGCCAAGCGACCTGGCTCCCGGGGTCCATGCCCCGGATACAGTGGCGCGACCGCACCGGCATCTCACCGGATTTCCCTTGGTCACCGCGAAACCTTCCGGACGCTACCCGTTCCGGACAATCAGCGTCAACAGCCTCAGGCCGCACCGGGCGGCAGGACCCGGAGTCCTGAGGGCGGCCCGCCCGCGATGAGCGCGAGCAACGCGGCGGTGTCGACGTTCCGCTCGACGAGGTCTCCGAGCGCGTCCAGCCGTGCCTCCCGCAGCGCCGCGAAGGAGACGCCGGGGCCGGCGTGGAACTCGCGTCCCGCCGCCCGCGCCACCTCACCGAGGAACGCCCGCCGGAACCCGTCGTTCTCCAGCGCTCCGTGCCAGGTGGTGCCCCACACGTTCCCCACCCGGCAGCCGTCGAGGAACTCCTCGCCCGCGTCGCGCGTCACGATCCCGTGGTGGATCTCGTACGCCTCCACGGGATGCCCGTACGCCTCGCCGCTCGGCCGCCCGAGCGTCTTCTCGGCGGCGAACACGACGTCGGCCGGGAGCAGTCCCAGCCCGGCGACCGTGCCGGCGCCCGACTCGACCTGGTCGGTGATGGTACGGGCGAGCATCTGGTAGCCCCCGCAGACGCCGAGCACCGGTCCCGTTCTCCCGGCCACGACATCGGCGATCCCGGTCTCCCGCAACCAGGCGAGGTCGCTCACGGTGGCCCGCGAACCGGGCAGGACCAGCAGGTCGGCCTCCGCGCACTCGGCCGGGGACGTGGCGAACGTCACCACGACCCCCGGCTCGGCGGCCAGCGCGTCCACGTCGGTGAAGTTCGAGATCCGCGGATACCGCACGACCGCCACCCGCAGCGCCCCACCGGCCGCCGCCGCGCCCCGCGGCCGGGTGTCGAGTGACAGGGAGTCCTCGACGTCCATCCAGAGCCCGTCGAGCCAGGGCAGCACGCCGTAGACGCGGCGCCCGGTCAGCCCCTCGATCATGTCAAGCCCGGGCGCGAGCAGCTCTCGCGCGCCCCGGCACTTGTTCACGATGAAGCCGGAGATGTGCGCCTGGTCGGCGGCGTCCAGCAGCGCGACCGTGCCGTACATGTGCGCGAAGACCCCGCCGCGGTCGATGTCCCCGACCACGACCACCGGCAGCCCGGTCGCCCGGGCCAGGCCCATGTTCGCGATGTCCCCGGCCCGGAGGTTGATCTCGGCCGGAGAGCCCGCGCCTTCACAGACCACCACGTCGAACTCGCGGGCCAGCCGCCGGTACGACTCGACGGCGACGGCCCGCAGCTCGTCCCGCCGGGCCCCGTACTCCATGGCGTCGACGTCGGCGACGGGCCGGCCGCGTACGACGACCTGGCTACGCCGATCGCTGCCCGGCTTGAGCAGGATCGGGTTCATGTCGGCCGTCGGCTCCAGCCCGCAGGCGGCCGCCTGCACGGCCTGCGCCCGCCCGATCTCCGCGCCGTCGGCGGTCACGTAGGAGTTGAGCGACATGTTCTGCGCCTTGAACGGCGCGACCCGCACGCCCCGCCGGGCCAGCCACCGGCAGATCCCGGCGGTGACCACGCTCTTCCCGGCATCCGACGTGGTCCCCGCGACCAGCAGTCCACCCTTCACAAGCCGGACAGCATACGGCCGGGGGACCGTACGGGAAATTCCGGTCAGGGCACGACGAGCGCGTTCGCCCCCAGGAGGACCTTGATGTCTCCGGCGAACGCGCCGTTGCTGATGTTCACCGCGTAGTCGGGCAGCTCCACGACGTTGATCTTCCGGTTGAGCCGCTCCACGCGCAGCCGGACGGGGGTCTCGCCGGGGTGGACGGTCAGGATCCGCTTGAGCTCGTGGACGAGCTCCCTGTTGACGCGCTCCTCACGGAGGGCGATCACGATGGGTTCGCGGCCGTCGTCCTGGATGCCGGAGATGTCGAGGAACGTGATGTCGGTGGCGTTGAAGGAGATGGTCGCCTCGTCGCCGTCGCCGCGTGAGCGGATCCGGCCGGTGACGGCGACGACCAGGTCGGGGGCGAGGTTGGTGCCGTACAGCTGGTAGGTCTGCGGGAAGCAGGGCACCTCGATGGAGCCGTCGTGGTCCTCGATCTTGAGGATGGCCCAGACGTCGCCCTTCTTGGTGACCTTCTTGTCGACGCCGGAGATGATGCCGGCGATGCGGACGTTCCCCGCCCCGGCCTGGCCGTCCAGCACCTGGGCGATGGTCAGGTCCCGGTTGCGTTCGAGGATGCGTTCGGCGCCGTTGAGCGGGTGATCGGAGACGTAGAGGCCGAGCATCTCCCGTTCGAAGGACAGCTTCGTCTTCTTGTCCCATTCCCCTTCGGGAACGGAGATGTGGAAGACGCTGCCCGCCCCGCTGTCGTCGTCGAACGCGCCGAACAGCGAGTCCTGGCCGAGGGCCTCCTTGCGCTTGACGTCGATCACGGCGTCCACGGCCTGGTCGTGGATCTGGATCAGCCCCTGGCGGGTGTGCCCGAGGCCGTCGAACGCTCCGGCTTTGATCAGGGATTCAATGGTGCGCTTGTTGCAGACGACCTGGGGGACCTTGGTCAGGAAGTCGTTGAAGTCGGTGTAGGCGCCCTTCTCGCGGCGCGCGGAGATGATGCCCTTGATGGCGTTCTCCCCGACGTTCTGGATGGCGCCCAGTCCGAAGCGGACGTCCTCCCCGACGGCGGAGAAGCGCAGGCCCGACTCGTTGACGTCGGGCGGCAGGACCTTGAGCTTCATCCGGCGGCACTCGGCCAGGTAGAGCGCCATGCGGTCCTTGTTCGTGCCGACCGAGGTCAGCAGGGCGGCCATGTACTCGGCCGGGTAGTTGGCCTTGAGGTAGGCCGTCCAGTAGGAGACGAGTCCGTAGCCGGCGGTGTGGGACTTGTTGAAGCCGTAGGAGCTGAACGGCTCCAGCACGTCCCAGACGGCCTTCGCCGCTTCCTCGGTGTAGCCCTTGGCGACCATGCCGGAGGAGAAGGTGGCCCATTGCTTGTCCATCTCCTCCTTCTTCTTCTTGCCCATCGCCCGGCGCAGGATGTCGGCGCCACCGAGGGTGTAGCCGGCCAGCTGCTGGGCGATGGCCATGACCTGCTCCTGGTAGACCACCAGGTGGTAGGTGGTGCCGAGGATCGGGTCGAGCACTTCCTTGAGCGAGGGGTGGATCGGGGTGATCTCCTGCTGCCCGGCCTTGCGCAGCGCGTAGTTGACGTGCGCGTTCGCCCCCATCGGGCCGGGGCGGCCCAGGGCCAGGATGGACGAGATGTCCTCGAACCGGGTCGGGGCGATCAGCTTGGTGAGGTCCCGCATCATCGAGCTGTCGAGCTGGAACACGCCGAGCGTGTCGCCGCGCGCCAGCAGCTCGTAGGTCTTCTTGTCGTCCAGCGCGAGGCTGAGCATGTCCAGGTCGAGGCCGCGGTTGTCCTTCACGTTCTGCACCGCGTCGCCGATGACGGTCAGGTTCCGCAGGCCCAGGAAGTCCATCTTCAGGGCGCCCATGGACTCGGAGCTGGGCCCGTCGAAGCCGGTGATGCGGGCGCCGTCGTCGGGGCGCATGAAGATCGGCATGACGTCGATCAGCGGTTGCGACGACAGGATGACGCCCGCCGCGTGGACGCCGGTGCCCCGGGTCAGTCCTTCGAGGCCGAGCGCGGTGTCGATGACCTGCTTGACGTCGGAGTCTTCCTCGTAGAGCTTCCGCAGCTCGGTCGCCTCGGCGAACCGGGGGTGCTTCTCGTCGAAGATGCCGGTGAGCGGGATCTCCTTGCCCATGACGGCCGGCGGGAACGCCTTGGTGATCTTCTCGCCCACCGGGAAGGGGTAACCCAGGACGCGAGCCGCGTCCTTGACCGCCGCCTTCGATTTGATCGTCATGTACGTGATGATCAGCGAGACGTTGTCCTCGCCATACTTCTCCGTGACATAACGGATCATGTCACCGCGCCTACGCTCGTCGAAGTCGAGGTCGACGTCGGGCATGGAGATTCGTTCGGGGTTCAGGAACCGCTCGAACAGCAGGGAGTGCTCGATGGGGTCGAGCTCAGTGATCCCCGTGACGTAGGCCACCATCGACCCGGTGGCCGATCCTCGGCCCGGGCCGAGCCAGATGCCGCTCTCCCGGGCGTAGCGGCAGATGTCCGCGACGACGAGGAAGTAGCCGGGAAAGCCCATGCCCTCGATGACGCCGAGCTCGTACTCGATGCGCTCCAGCACCTCGGCCGGCACCGGGTCGCCGTAGCGTCGCACCGCGCCGCTGTGCGCCTCCTTGCGCAGCCAGCTCATCTCGGTCTCCCCTTCGGGGACCGGGAACTTGGCCGCGAGGTCGCGGTGGGCGAACACCTCGTCGTACGGCTCGACCCGCTCGGCGATCAGCAGCGTGTTCTTGCAGCCCTCGGCCCACAGGTCGGAGCCGGGGTCGAGCGCCCACATCTCCTCGGCGGTGCGCACGTAGTAGCCGTTGCCGGAGAACCGGAACCGGCTGGGATCGCTGAGCAGGGAGTTCGTGCCGACGCAGAGCAGCGCGTCGTGGGCCTTGGACTGGTCCTCGGTGACGTAGTGGGAGTCGTTGGTGACCAGGGGCGGGATGCCGAGGGTCTTGCCGATCCGCAGCAGGTCCTCGCGGACCCCCGTCTCGATCGGGATCCCCCCGTGGTCCATGATCTCCAGGAAGTAGTTGTCCCGCCCGAAGATCTCCTGGTACTTGGCGGCGTGTTCCAGCGCCTTGTCGTACTGCCCGAGCCGGAGCCGCGTCTGCACCGCGCCGGACGGGCAGCCCGTGGTGGCGACGATCCCCTCGTGGTACTGCTCGAACAGGTCGTCGTCCATGCGGGGGTACTTCTTCATGTGGCCTTCGAGGGAGGCCAGCGACGAGATCCTGAACAGGTTCCGCAGACCCTGGGCGTTGACCGCCCACATCGTCTTGTGCAGATAGGTGCCGCTGGCCGACACGTCACCGCCGAGGCCGGTGCGCTCGTCGGACTTGCGCTGGTGGGGCTCTCCCCAGAACACCGGCTGCTTGTAGTGGCGGGATTCGGGGCTGACGTACCCCTCGATGCCGATGATCGGCTTGACCCCGGCCGACTTCATCTTCGACTGGAACTCGTAGGCGCCGAACATGTTGCCGTGGTCGCTCATCGCGATCGCGGGCATGCCCAGCTCTGCCGCCCGCTGGGCCAGCTTGCCGATCTTCGCCGCTCCGTCCAGCATGGAGTACTCGGTGTGAACATGCAGGTGAACGAACGAATCAGCCACTGGTGATCTCTGGCCTTTCGTGGAGGGGCGGGCAGAGTTCCAACTCTATCGAGAGCCCGAAGTGGCTGTCGTGGCTCATCTCCAAACGAGTGATTCCTGGTGCTGGAGAACCATCAGGAGCGTCGCGAGGGGGGTTCCGAGCCTCCCTCGGCGGCGTGGCCGGGGACGGATCCGAGCTTGTCGGGGTTGCTGACCACGTAGATGTCGCGCACCTGCTCCCCGCCGGCTTCGAGATCGAGCACCATCACCGCGAGGGGCGCGTCCTCGGCGAAGACCACCACCGAGGGGTCGCCGTTGACCTGGTGATACCGGACGTCCACGCTGCCGCGCGCGTTGGCCACGACCACCCGGGCGACCTTGTCGCGGCCGCGGATCGGCCGCGGCCCGCCCACCGCCGACCTGCCTCCGCCGTCGGGCCACAGGACGACGTCGGGCGCGAGCATCTCCATCAGCGCGGGCAGATCACCGCCGAACGCCGTCGCGACGAAGCGCTCGGTCACAACCACCAGCAGCGCGATCGACACCGACTCCCCGCGTACGGCGGGCTCGGCGGCGTCGGGACCGGTGACCAGCGGTTCCGGCAGCCACGGGCCCAGGTAGGTCTCCTTGCGCCGGCGCAACGCGCTCTGGTGGGCGAGGGCCTGGTTGACCGCGACCCGCACCAGGTACGCCCGGGGGTTGGCGATGCCGGTCACGTCCCGTGCCGCCCACGCCAGCCAGGTCTCCTGGAGCACGTCCTCGGTGTCGCCGACCGTGCCGAGCATGTTGTAGACGATGGAGAACAGCAACTCGCGGTGGCCGGCGAACGCCTCGGCCGCGGGGGTTTCGCCCATCATGCGACTCCTCGCCGGGACAGGTGCAGCACGAGGGCGGGATCGAGCGCCAGTGTGGCGACCGCCAGGACGAGGAACACGACCGCCAGGAAGAACTGGGGGAGAAGTCGCGGACGCGCAGATGGGTGTAGAGGGCGCAGACGAAGTAGAGGACGAGGCCCGCGGCGGCGGCCGTGCCGACGAGGGGCACGCCGAGCAGCCCGAGCGCGAGTCCCAGCGCGCCCAGGGCCTTGAGCGCGCCGATCGGCCAGACCAGCCACGACTCCGGCACGCCGGCTCGGGCGAGTGCGGGGCCGAGGGTACGCATGATCGGCGCGAGCCGGGTCATGGCCGCGACCCCGGAGAACGTGTTGAAGGCGATGGTCACCAGAGCGGTGACGACGTAGGCGGTCGGCATCGAAGGCTCATTCGTGGCGACGAGCCGCCGGACGACGGCTCGCCCACTGTACGCGTACGGGAACGGTCATGACTCCTGAGAGGACCGGCGGGGGGCAAGTGTGACGTCCCGGCCGGAACGCGGGACAGCGCCGCCTGAAGGGCCGCGAGAACGGCCCGATCCAGGGATGCCGGAAGGGCCGCGAAGGAGGCCCGATCCGTGCCGTGAGCGCGGGTCAGGAAAAATCTTGAAAAATCCTCCGGACGCGTGTCGAAACCGGCCCGGCTCGTTCGCAGCGTATCCAGAGGGCCGGACGGGCCGGCCCCGCCGACACGAGGTGACGACCGCCATGACCCAGATCGCCTTCTCCCGACCGGTCTCCGCCCAGCGCCTGCTCCTCGGCTGCGGCGTCGTCGCCGGTCCTTCGTACGTGACCGTCGCCATGGCCCAGGCGCTCACCCGGGAGGGATTCGACCTGGCCCGCCATCCGTGGAGCTACCTCGCCAACGGCGATCTCGGCTGGATCCAGACGGCCAACTTCGTCCTCACCGGCCTGGCCACGATCGCCGCCGCCGTCGGCCTGCGCCACGCTCTGGCGCCCGGACGGGCAGCCCGGTGGGCGCCGATCCTGGTCGGCGTCTTCGGCGCGAGCATGATCGGCGCGGCGATCTTCCCCGCCGACCCCGCCATGGGCTTCCCCGCCGGCACCCCGGAGGGGCCGGGAGCCGTCACCCTCTCGGGGACCCTGCACATGGCGGTCGGGGGCGTCGGGTTCCTGTGCATGGCGGCGGCCTGCCACGTCGTCGCCTCCCGGCAGGCTCGCGAGGGCAGCAGGGGCAGGGCCCTTCACTCCCGCGTCACGGGCACCCTGTTCCTCGGCTCGTTCGCCGGCATCGCGGCCGGCGGCGGCGCCGCCTGGACGAACCTGATGTTCGTCGCCGGCATCGTGGCGGTCTGGGCCTGGCTGTCGCTGGTGTCGCTGGACCTGTCCCGCGAAGCCGCCTGACCTTCCACCCTCAATCTTCTGGAGAAAGGCAGTTCACCATGCGATACCTGGTCACCCTCAAGGTCGCCGCCCAGCCCGAGGGGCCGCCGCCGGCCGACCTCATGGAGGCCATCGTCAAGCTCGGCCAGGAGGCCACCGAGGCCGGGACCCTGCTCGACACCAGCGGCCTGGCGGGCAGCGCCGAAGGGGCGAGAGTCGAGGTCGCCGGCGGCCGGCTGATCGTCAGCGACGGGCCGTTCGCCGAGGCCAAGGAGCTGATCAGCTACGCGCTGTACGAGGTGCGGAGCAAGGAGGAGGCGGTGGAATGGGCCACCCGCTTCCTCAGGCTGCACCGCGACCTGTGGCCGGGATGGGAGGGCGAGGCCGACGTGCTGCGGCTGTTCGGGCCCGAGGACTTCGCCGCACCCGCCTGAACCGTCCCTGTCCCCGCACCTGTCTCCGTACCCGGCCGCGGACGTCGCTCCGCGGCCGGATGCGGTATGCAGGACGCATGACGTCACCTGATCCGCACCGGGCGGTGGAGGCGGTGTGGCGGATCGAGTCCGCCCGCGTCATCGCCGCCCTGGCCCGCATGGTGAACGACATCGGGCTGGCCGAGGAGCTGGCGCAGGACGCGCTGGTGGCCGCGCTCGAAGAGTGGCCCCGTAAGGGCGTGCCCGACAATCCGGGGGCCTGGCTGACGCTCACCGCGAAGCACCGGGCCCTCGACCGGTTCCGCCGTCGCGACATCTACCAGCGCAAGCTGCGGGAGATCGGCCGGGACATGGAGCTCCGCCAGGAGTCGGCGGAAGCCGAGCTCGACGACGCCCTCGACGACCACATCGGCGACGACCTGCTCCGCCTGATCTTCACCGCCTGCCATCCCGCGCTCCCCGCCGAAGGCCGGCTCGCGCTCACCCTCCGCCTGCTCGGCGGCCTGTCCACCGCCGAGATCGCCCGCGCCTTCCTCGTGCCCGAGCCCACGGTCGGGCAGCGCATCTCCCGCGCGAAGCGCACGCTCGCCGACAAGAAGATCCCGATCGAGCTGCCGCCGCCCGCGGAGCTCCCGGTGCGGCTGGCCTCCCTCCTGGAGGTCGTCTACCTGATCTTCAACGAGGGGTACGCCGCGACCTCCGGCGACGACTGGATCCGCCCGTCGCTGTGCCAGGAGGCCATGCGCCTCGGGCGTGTCCTGGCCGGCCTGATGCCCGCCGAACCCGAGGTGCACGGCCTGCTCGCGCTCATGGAGCTCCAGGCGTCGCGCATCCCGGCCAGAACCGCCCCCGACGGCGCGCCCGTCCTCCTGCTCGACCAGGACCGCGGCCGCTGGGACCGGCTCCTGGTGCGCCGCGGGTTGGAGGCGCTGCGCCGCGCCGAGGAACTGGGCACGCTCGGGCCGTACGGGCTGCAGGCGGCCATCGCGGCGTGCCACGCCCGCGCGCTCACCCCGCGGGCCACCGACTGGGAACGCATCGCCGCCCTCTACCGGCTGCTGGCCCACCTCACCCCGTCGCCCGTCGTCGAGCTGAACCGGGCGGTCGCGGTCGGCATGGCGTACGGGCCCGCGCGCGGGCTGGAGATCGCCGACGGCCTCAGGGACGAGCACGCCCTGCGCGGGTACGCGCACCCTGCCCGCCGTACGCGGGGATCTGCTGGCCAGGCTCGGCCGGTCCGAGGAGGCGGCCGCCGAGTTCCGCCGCGCCGCCGAGCTGACCCGGAACGCACGCGAGCGCGACCTGTTCCTCGGCCGCGCCACCGCCCTCTCGGCCTGACCCGCTCCACAGGGACGTGCCGAGGCCCGGTCAAGACCTGCGACGTCGTGACGGAGGCGGACTCACAGGGCGCGGTGCATGATGTGCAGACCCACGTAGCCGCGCACGGGGTGGCGGAAACCCTCCGGCAAGGTGCCCAGCACCTCGAATCCGAGCGAACGGTACAGTCCCACCGCGCGCACGTTGGTCTCCACGACCGCGTTGAATTGCATGGCCCGGAAGCCGGCCGCCCGCGCCCACCCCACCGCGTACTCGCCGAGCGCACGGCCCACTCCCCGCCCCTCGTGGGCCGGGTCGACCATGAAACTGGCACTGGCGACGTGTCCGGCGTTGCCCATGTGGTTGCGGTTCATCTTGGCCGTGCCCAGAATCGTGCCGGAGTCGTCCACGGCGACCACCGTGCGGTTCGGCTCGGGCAACAGCCACCAGTCGCGCCCCTCTTCCCTCCCCAAATCGACGGGATAAGTGAAGGTTTCCCCCGCGGCCACGATGCGGTGGAAGAAGGGCCAAATGGCAGGCCAGTCGGACGTGTGGGCCTCTCTGATCAGCATTCTCCGTGGTTCCCCCTGATCGCCCTGGCCGGGCACACAGCCGGTGTACAGCCCGGCACCTCTACCGCACGGCTTCGCGGTCGCCCGCTTCCCGCCGCCCGGCCTGAGAATAAACCGATCGGTGTCAAGCCGGCTCTGGAGAAGGAGTGGGGGCACCGGCTCGGTCGGCGGTGCGGACGGCGATCGCGCCGGTCAAGGCCGGTCGCTCTGGGGGGAGGAGCGCAGTTCGACGCAGCACTCTCCCGGCCGGGGCACCAGGACGGCCTGCACCTTCGCGGCCTCCAGGCCGGTGAGCACGCCGTCGAGGAAGGCGTGGTTGATCCCGCAGACCAGTTCGGGGGCCCGCGCCGCGAGCGGATGGAACGGGCAGTTGCGCAGCCGTACGCAGGTGGCGGACTCCCGGCTGGGCTCGAAGCCGTGCCGCGACAGCAGGCCTTCGAGCAGCGTGAGGGCGCGTTCCGCGCCGAGCCGGCCGGGCTTGGCCCGGGCGCGTTCCGAGGCGCCGAGCTCTTCGCCGCGCCGGCCGGCCACCCGTACCGCCGACTGACGGGCGCTCTCACCTTCGCCCTCCGCGAGGACGGCATCCATGAGGATGCCGGCCAGCACCTCGTGCCGCCGTTCGGGGATGGTGACCTGGATGTCGGTCTCGGCCGGCTCGTAGACCTTCGGCGTGCGGCCGACCTTGCGGATGCCGCCCACCGGCTCGTAACGGGCGCGCAGCAGCCCGGCGTCCACCAGTTTGTCCAGGTGGAAGGCCGCCAGCTTGCGGGAGATCCCGACCGAGGCGGCGGCCTCGTCACGGGTCACCGGGCGGCGCGCCCTGCGGATGTAGGCGTACATGCCCCGGCGCAGCACGTCGTCGAGCGCGGCCACCGCAGTGATCGCGGGATCGGTCGTCACCCGGTCACAATAACGCCCGCGACTGCGGTCGGAAAATCTCAAGCCCTTCAGTTCGCGGAGTCCCTTGACCACCGGAGCGAATAAGACCAACATTTGTTGGCGTAACTAGCGGACGCATGCGGAGGTCGACGATGGCCGGTGGAGCACTGCACGAGGCGAAACGACCGGTCAGCGCGGTCCTGGCCGGGCCGTACGGTCATCCGTTCCATCCGATGCTGGTCACGGTGCCCATCGGAGCCTGGGTGGCGAGCATGGTCTTCGACCTCGCCTCCAGGTTCGCGCCCGATGCTGGCTTCCTCGCCGAGGGCTCGAAGTGGCTGATCGCCATCGGCGTGCTCGGCGCGCTGGCCGCGGCGTCGGTCGGCTTCCTCGACCTGTTCGCCATCCCGGCCGGCACGCCGGCGTTCCGCACGGGTCTGCTCCACATGGGCCTGAACCTCGTGATCACCGCCGCGTACGCCGCCGGTTTCCTCTGGCGCCGGGCCGGCGAGGCGGCGGGCCCGGTCGAGCTCGGCCCGCTGCTGCTCTCGGCGGGCGGCCTGGCGCTGCTCGCGATCTCCGGCTACCTGGGCGGCAAGCTCGCCTACCGCTACGGCGTACGGGTGGCCGACGAGGTCACCCAGGCCGGCGGTTTCCGGCGCTGACCCTCATCCACCATCACAGGAGGAGAACTCATCATGGCTGTCGCGGCACTCGTCACCTGGCTGCTCACCGCAGTGGGCGGCTTCGTGATGCTGGGCGTCTGGATCGCCAGAGGCGGCCGGCGTACCAGCCGCTTCTCACCAGGGCTGATCTTCGGTCACTTCGCGCTGGCCGCCGCCGGGCTGGTGGTGTGGATCGTGTACCTGTTCGCCGGCATCGACGCTCTGGCGTGGGTCGCGCTGGTCCTGCTGGTCCCGGTCGCGCTGCTGGGCTTCGCGATGTTCGCCCGGTGGATCCCCGCCTACCGCTCCCGTACGGCGGTGGCCGGCGGGCCCGGCGCCACCGGTACGGCGGGACCGGCCGAGCGGCACTTCCCGGTCGTGATCGTGGCCGGACACGGCCTGCTGGCAGTGGTCACCGTGGTCCTGGTGCTGCTAACCGCGCTCGGCATGGGCGGCGGCTGACCGCGCTCCGGTACCCGGACGATCGACGAGCCGTGCGACGCGTGGACCTGGCCGCCGCCGAGCGGCGGCGGACCGTCATCGTGCCCGAGCGGTCCGACCCCAGCCGTGCCGTGGCCCTGCTGAGGTGAACCCCCGGAGGCTCAGTCTCGGATGAGCACGTGCTCTCCGTTCCCGTGCACGCGCATCAGTTCTTCGAGGAGGGATCCCTTCGCAAGGGTGTGCGGCCCGTCGATCGGGCCGAGATTCGGTCCGGCCGCGCGGATCGCGGCGAGCCACCGTGGGTCCGACACGCCGGCGGCGCTCACGGCCTCGCACCACTGATCGAACTCCAGCACGTCGGCGGCGCCGATGCCGATCGCGTGGGCCAGTCGCTCAAGGTCGTAGATGTCATCGACGATGATCTGTTTCGTCGGTTCCGGGTGCGCGAGGCCGGCGACGACCCTGTCGACCACGGTCCGGACATCGCAGACCGGCAGGCCGCCGACGAGCCGGGGCAACGCGCCGATCTTCCGCGAGTGCCGGAGCAACTGGAAATACTTGTCGTTGGCGAGGAAGCCCCCTTCCTGGGGGCCGTGGCCGTACACCAGCGACATCCGGTGCACGTCGACCGCGCAACCTGCCCTGGTCAGCTCGTCCAGATACATCTCGCACAGCAGCTTCGACTGCGAATACGGCTCCGGGACCGCCGCGACGCGCTCCACGGTCACGGGGTCGAACAGCGCTCCGCTCGAAGCGGCGGAGAGGAACGCGAACTTGCCGGCCCCCGCGGAGGATGCCGCGAGGGCCACCTGCTTCGTCGCGGCGACGTTCGTCGCGACCTGCCGTTCCAGCGGAAGGAGGTGGTTGACCTCGTATCCGCAGTGGATGACCGCGCCGAAGTCGAGTTCTCCGTTCTCCGCCGCTCTTCCGAGCTCCTCGAACGTGACGACGTCGACGGTCCGGTAGTCCTCGCTTCCGCGCCCCCACCGCTTGGCGTGTACCGCCGGCAGCGCTTCCGGAACGCCGGTGGTGGCGACGTAGACGTGGTCGAAGACATCGAGCGCGCGGTCGAGCACACGTCCGCCCACGAAACCGGACGCGCCGGTGATCAGTACGCGTCGCCGATCGCCTTCCGCTCCGGCCCGGCGGGTGACCAACGCCACGTGCCAGGCGTCGAGCTCCTTCTCGGCGGCACGCACCACGGACGCGACGGTGCCGCTCCCCGGGTCCCGGCCTCCGTTGAGCGCCGCGACGAAACCGTTGACGGTGAAGTCGTAGTCAAGCGCTTCCAACGCCGTCTGAACGACCTCCTCGCCGTAGTACTCGCCAAGCCGCACCTGAAGGGAGACGAGCGTCAGAGACCCGCCGCCCGCGTCGTAGACGGACGCGTCAGGATCGAGTGCCTGTCCGAGCAACTCTTCGGCGATCCCTCGGACCCGATCGAAGTCGGTCACATCCGGTTCGGTGACCACGTCGGGGGAGAGCCTCCGGCCGTGCTCGTCACCGATCAAGCAGGCTATGGCGTTCTTGTCTGCCTTTCCACCCACCGTCAGAGGCATGGCGTCAAGCCGCACGACGAGATCGGGGAGCTCCCACATGGGCGCGAGCCGGCGCAGACGCGCCATGATCTCCGCTTCGCCGGGTCCGTCGACATGGGCGAGGACGAGGCGCCCGCCCGCGACGAGTACCGCGACACGGAAGCCGAGTCCCTGGGAGAAACGGGTCTCAAGGCCGGTCAGGTTGACCCGGTGACCCAGACGTTTGATCTGGTCGTCGGTACGGCCGATGTAGGAGAGCCGCCCGTTCGCGTAGGAGACGAGGTCTCCGGTGTGGTAGGCGGGAGCGTCGTCGATGGTGCGGAACCGGCTCGCCGTCGCTTCGCCGTCCCCGTGGTAGCCGAGGGCCACGCCTGGACCTACGATGACGAGCTCTCCCGTGCCGGAATCGGCGTACCGCCCGGTCTCCGCGTCGAAGATCCGCAGGCCGTACCCCTCGATCGGGGTACCGATGTCACCGACGTGCTCGATCACTTCGGCGATGGAGAAGCACACGGTTCCCTCGGTCGGGCCGTAGGCGTTCAACACCCTGGCGTGCTTGAGCGCTCTTTCGCACTCCGGTTCGGTCAGCGCCTCGCCGGCGAAGACGACGGTGGAGAGCGTGCGGACGGCCTCCGGGGCCAGTCTGGCGTACACCGAAGGGGGCAGCGTGGCGAGGTCGCACTGGCGCGCGAGCAGACAGTCGTTCACCGCGCCCAGCCAGGAGCGATCCGTACGGTCGGGGACGACGATCGTGGCCCCCGCGTGGAGCGTGGCCACCAGTTCCGAGATCGAGGCGTCGAACGCGAGAGAGGAGAACTGGAGGACCCGCAGACCGGGGCGCAGGCCGAACGCCGCGGTCTGGGCCCGGCAGAGCGGTTCGAGCCCGCGGTGGCCGACGTCGACCAGTTTCGGTTCTCCGGTCGAGCCCGAGGTGAAGATCGAGTAGGCGACCGGTTCCCGGGTGTCCTCAAGCGTGGGCGCCACAGGCGCGTCGGCCGCGATCCGCTCCAGCGGACCCGCGACGATCACCTCGGCGTCGGTCAGCCGGCGCAGGGTGCCGGCGAGCTCCTCGTCGAAGCACACGACGACGGCCGGCTTGGCGCAGCGGATCTCCTGGCTGAGCCGGTCGACGGGGGAAAGAGCATGAACCGGTGTGTATATCAGCCCGGATCTCAATGTGGCGATCGCCCAGACGACGCTGGCGAGGCTGTGGTCTCCCACGATGACGGCCCGCTGTCCCGGCCGGGCGCTGCGGCTCAACCGGGCGATGACGCGCTGGGACAGCAGGTGCAGATCCGTGTAGTCGTAGGTCACGTTCCCGCTGATCAGAGCAGGAAGGCCAGGATGGCGGCACAGCGCTTGCTCGATGATCTCAGACATGCGCAACATCTACTTGGCAAGCCTTTCACATGTGTGTCCGGTGATCCGAGAGATTGAGTGGCCTCGGAAGCTCCCTGTTCGAGCCGCAACCTGGGCCGGCCGTCGCCGTTGAATCGATGCGTATTCGGGCCTCGGCCTTTCGGCGAGACCACAGGAATTTGGTCACTTCACGTGCAGAAGGGTGGTGACCAGGTTCAGCCAGGAGGAGCCGGTCGGGGTGAAGTGGAGGCGGAAGCGCGGGTGGGCCGGCCTCCAACATTGTTCGCATGGCGGTGTTGAAAACGTAGCAGGATCGGCCGATACGCGTAAGAGCTGAACGACGGGGATCCCGCGTGCGTTGACAGCTCCGAAACCGGCTGCCTAGTGTCACGTGAAGTTGTCCGGCTGGAGAATGAGGGAAGGCCAGTGGAATACGCCCTGCGCGGCGGTG
Organism: Microbispora triticiradicis; assembly: GCA_003260025.2. Taxonomy (GTDB): domain Bacteria; phylum Actinomycetota; class Actinomycetes; order Streptosporangiales; family Streptosporangiaceae; genus Microbispora; species Microbispora triticiradicis. The sequence continues at coordinate 15,420 of QFZU02000031.1, forward strand.
CGCCTCCCACCCTTCGGGAGATTCACCGATTTTCCTCTCAGTTGAACCTCGAATGCGATATCAATCATCGCGCGGCTTACCTGGGTGATGTCCGGGGCGATCCCATGGCGCTGCGGTTTGAATTCCTCGCCATGATCAGGCAAACGGGTGTCACCCGCGCCCTCGCGTATGCACTGGATATCCCCGAGGAATCGGTGACGACAGGGTTCGAGGTCGGCCGGCGCCCTTTGCCGGACGATCCGGACCTGATCGCGGAAGCTGCGACGTCCTATCACAACGCGCATCCGCTGGCCCTCAACGAGGTGCTGCGTGTCTGGCTCCAGCTCGTCGAGGGCGGAAAGTCCCTGCTCTTCTGCAAGCTGAATCATCTCTCCACCGACGCACGGGACGCGGCGGAGCTCTTCGCCGGGATTCGCGGTTACTTCGGCCGCCGGACCGCGATGTCCTCCGGAGGCTTCTCGCAGACGCCGGAATACCACCGGCGCTTCGACGACCTGCCGCGCGCCGACCTCGATGCCGTCGAGAAGGCGCTGGGCGAGGTGGCGACACCCGGGATCCGCGGGATTCCACTGATCGCCAGGGCGCGGACCCGCCAATTCGCGATCCGGGACGGCCTGACCTTCGACGAGGTCCTGGCGTCGGTCGCCCGGGCGCTGGCGCCGTGGGCCGGAAGCCAGGTGGTGCTCCACTATCCGTACACGCACAAGACGTTCCGCGCCGCGCCGGGGCCGTTCGTGGAGATCAAACCGCTCGTCGTCGACGTGGCCGCACTGGAGAGCGACGGACCGCCCGGCCTGCGCCGCCGGCGACAGGTTCTGGAGAGTTCCGGCCGCTTCGACGCCAGCGAGCTGACCGGATTCAACGCGGAACTCAAGCGGCGCAGGGTCCCACGCGTCATCGTGTCGGACACCACGCTTTTCCGTCCGGAGGGTACGGAATGGCAGTGGGTGCCCACAAGAAGCGCGCGCACGTATGACGACCTGAAATTCTACGTGGACCGCACCCGGGGCCATGGTCTGGCTCGGGTCCAGTACAAAGAGGGGTTTCTCGGATCCGGCGTACTGGAGGACGTCGTCGCGCGGGTCCAAGCGGGAATCGGATGTGCGTCAGGAAGCGATCGGCATCCCTAGCTCTTCGGTGACAGGTCATGCAGGAGGTGGAGTCGTGAATATCTTCCTATCCGGGCAGGGAGGGTTCGCCACCGCGATGGCGGAGGCGCTTCAGGCCGATCGGCATCAGATCGTCGGTGTCTCCTCGCCGCCCCTGAAGGCGCGCCACGGGGACGAGGACAACCCCCTGGCCTGGGACAGGCTGCGCTCCTGGGCGTGTCCCCGACGTGTTCCGTGGGTCCCGGCCGCGTTACTCCGTGCGCATCAGATTCCGGAGCACACGGACGTCGTTCTCGCCGCGCATTCGCACGCGTTCATCGGGCGGGCGACCCGGGCACGGGCGAGGGTGGCCAGTCTCGGGTACCACCCGAGCCTCCTGCCGCTGCACAGAGGCAGGGATGCGATCAGGTGGACCATACGGGACGGCGACCGGGTGAGCGGTGGCACGGTCTACCACCTCACGGAACGGACGGATGCCGGCCCCATCGCGGCTCAGGAGCACGTTCTGGTGCCGCCGGGCGTCGATGCGCAGTACCTGTGGCGCGAACTGCTCGCCCCGCTCGGCATCCGGCTGGTTCTGCGAACCCTGCGCGACCTCGAACGGGGGGTGCGCATCGAGGTTCCGCAGGACGAGGCGCTCGCCACCTGGGAGCCGGCGATGGACGCCCTGCCCTTGTTCAAACCCGAACTCGGCGCTCTCACCGCCGCGTCCTCCGCCCAGGTCATCAGTGATCGCTGGGCACTGGTCGACCACGGCGCCCGCCCTGTGGACTGACGAGACGAGGAGGACGCGTCCGATCGTGTCTCCGGCCCGCATCGCCTGGCAGCGCCGCGCGGCCGTGAGGCCAGCGTAATTCTTCGGCGGAGGACCGGGAAGCTCTGTGGACGCCCGCAGGGCCCGACCGGCGGCCTCTCGTACGCACGGTGGCGGCGGGAGGCGATGAAACCGCTCTCCCCTTCGTCAAACAGGTCACTTGACGGATGGTCAACGATCTTATTACGCTTTCGACGCGGCATGATCAATATGGGAAATCTCCACATTGCTCATGCGTGCTTGCAAAGACAGTATCACGTCTTGCACGGGGGTATATCTGCTCGTGGTCACTAAAAAACAGGAAGCCCAGCAGAAACAGAGCGCCTTGGCCCGGGATCTTCTTTCCGACGCTTGTTCGACCTTCGTGGTTCCCATCTCCGCGCTTCTCCCGGCCGATTCACCCAGATTAGCCGGAGAAAGCGCCGAACACACGCGTATGCTCGCTGAATCCGAGGCTGAACTCCCCCCGATCATCGTCCACCGGCCGAGCATGCGGGTGATCGACGGTATGCACCGGCTCCAGGCGGCCGTGCTGCGGGGCTCCGAGACCATCGAAGTGCGGTTCGTCGAGGACGGGGAGGGCCACGACCTGTTCGTCCTGGCGGTGGCGGCGAACATCAGGCACGGTCTGCCGCTCACCCGGGCCGACCGTCAAGCCGCTGCCGAACGCATCGTCTGCTCCCATCCGCAGTGGTCGGACCGCGCCATCGCGCGGGCGACCGGCATAGCCACCAAGACGGTGTCCGCGATCCGGGCACGTCTCGCGGACCGGATCCCCGAAACGCGGGGCAGGATCGGACGGGACGGCAGACTGAGACCACTCGACGGGACCGAGGGACGCATCCTGGCCGGCGAGATCCTGCGCGCGGATCCGGACGCCTCGATCAGGCGGGTGGCGAAAGAGGCGGGAATCTCCGTTGGCACCGCGTTCGACGTGCGCAGACGCATCATGAGCGGAGAGGACCCCGCGCCGGCCGCCCTGGGCGGCGAGTGCGAGGAGCCACCGGCCGGCTCGCCGGTCCAGGAGGAGGCGGCGGCGCAGGACGTGTCCCGTGGCACGTCGTCGCCGGCGCGGCGCCGGGCCCAGGGCAGGCGTGCGGCTCATGAGGCGTCGGACATCCTGAAGATGCTGATGAAAGACCCCTCTCTTCGGTACACCGATTCCGGCCGCGTCCTGCTGCGCCGGTTGTCCAGCCTCGGAATCGGCATTCTCGAGTGGGAGGACAAGGTCGAGGCGGTGCCCAAGCACTGCGCCCACGCCGTCGCCGATTACGCACGCCAGGTCGCCGACTCCTGGATGCAGTTCGCGGAGCAGTTGGAGTCGAGCGCGCCAGGCGCCTGAGAGTCCGAAACTTTCGGCGTTCAACCGAAAGCTGTTGCCAGTTGAACGCCCTGCCCGAGGCGGCGGGCATGGCCGCGCCGGGCGTGGAACGCGTCCAGGGTGACCCGGCGCCGGCCACCTCCTGTCCAGGAGTCCGGCCGGCGGCGGTTCCGCTCGTGGCCGTGCCCGCCGCATATCGGGACCAGTATCAATCGCATGGCCGGACCAAACAAGCCCGGCGAATTCCGATGCTCCGACTTCGCCGCCATGGCGCACCGCCGGATTGACATTTTGATCGGATATGCGTTCACCTGGACCGGTGAAGGTTCCTGCCGCTGTTCGATCCAGGGTGCCGTCGATGTCGCGTATTTCCCGTTCGATCTTCATATTGGGGGCAGACCGTGCATAACATCACCCGTGAGTACCAGCAGGAGATATGGGCGAAGGTCTCTTTTCCGGATGGTGAACTGGAGCGCAGCCGGGACCTTTACCACCGCTTCGAGCGTGATTTGAAAGAGGCCAGAGAGCATCAGCGGCCGCTGTACGCGAATTGGGTGTCCAAGGGTTTGGATCCGCAGGTCTGCGACATCGAGGCGGAGCTGACTTACCTGCGCATCCGGCAGTCGCGCCCGGAGAACGTCGTCGAGATCTCCAGCGGCAGCGGCTGGTCGACCTCGTGGATACTGCGGGCGCTCGCCGACAACGGGACGGGCCGGTTGCACTCCTACGATCTGGTCGACGACAGCGTCCGGAACGTCCCGGCGGATCTCGCGGCGGATCGCTGGCACTTCCATCAGGGGGACGTTCGCGAGTCGACGGCGGCGTTGCCCGAGTCGGCCGACTATCTGTTTCTTGATTCGGATCATTCCGCGCAGTTCGCGGAATGGTATCTGGCGGAGATTCTGCCGCGGTTTCCGCGGGCCCAGGTGAGCGTGCACGACATCGTCAAGTGGCCCGACGAGTGGGGCTGGGGCGAGGAGAGCATCGTGCTGTGCCGCTGGCTGGCGGAACAGGGGATTCCGTGCTTCACCGCGGCACGCGCACTGCCGGAGGTGGGTTTCGCCGGATTGACGGCACTTCGGGAGAGCCTCGGCATCAACTCGTTGCACTGGGAAGACTACAACTCGATGATCTTCTTCAGCCTGTGAGGCGCCGATTCCCGGCCGGGGCTGTGGAAGACGGAGGTGATGAATTGTCCCTCGAGGCGAGGGTAGATTTCGGTACAAAGCATCAGGAGATTCACGGCTTCGGTTTCTGCCAGGCTTTCCAGCGAGCCGCCGTCATCAGGGATTTGCCGGCATCCTCCCGTCAGGAAGTGCTCGACCTGCTCCTCAGCCCGGCGACCGGGGCCGGCCTCAGCATTCTGCGGCTGGGCATCGGTTCCTCCGCGGACGGCGTCTATCCCAACCACAGGTCCATCCAGCCCGCGGATCCAGGCGGTCCGGCGGCGCCGCCGCGGTACGTATGGGACGGCGACGACAGCGGGCAGGTGTGGCTCGCCAAGCAGGCGCAGGCGTACGGAGTCAGCCGGTTCTACGCCTCCGCGTGGAGCGCCCCGGGATACATGAAGGACAACGGTTCGGACGCCGACGGCGGCACCCTGCGTGGCCTGCCGGGAGTCCTGCCGGCGGGCGACGACTGGCGCGAAGGCTACGCCGAGTATCTCCTGCAGTATGTCCGGTTCTATGCCAGCGAGGGGATCCGGATCACCGACCTCGGCTTCGCCAACGAACCGGAGATCGCCAGGCCGTACGCCACCATGCAGCTGAACACGGAGCAGATGGTCGACCTCGCCAAGGTCGTGGGTCGTGCTGTCAACGGCCAGGGGTTGCCGCTCAACGTCGTCTGCTGCGACTCGCTCGGCTGGAACTTCCAGGCGGAGTTCACCGCCGCGATCGAGGCCGACCCGCTGGCCGCCGCCAGCGTGGCCATCCACGGCGCCCATCAGTACGGCAGCCGGGCCAACGAGCACGAACGCATGGCGCGCAGCCCGTTGCCGACGCGGCGGCCGAACTGGATGACCGAGTGGTCCCCGGACGTCCTGGGCGACGGCTGGAACGCGCGGTGGGACAGCGGCGACCCGACCGACGGCATCGCCGTCGCGCGGAACATCCACGACTGCCTGACGATGGCCGACGTCAGCGCCTACATCTACTGGTTCGGAGCGTCACCGGACGCCGACACCCGCGCGTTGATCCGCATCGACGGGGAGCGGTTCCACGTCTCCAAGCGGCTGGGGGCGGTGGCCGCGTTCAGCAGGTTCATCCGTCCGGGCGCCAAGCGGGTCTCCGCCCACGTCAGCGATGGCGCCGTCAAGGTGTCCGCCTTCGAGAACCCCGACTCGTCCCGCGTCGTCGAGCTGCTCAACGACGGTCACGAGCCCTTCGACGTGGACGTCTCAGCCGGCCCGTACGCGTCGTGGGCGGGCGCTGCCGCCTACCTCACCGATTCCGCCCACTCGCTGGACAGGACGCACACGGCTCGCCCGGCCGAGTCCGGGATCTCCGTGCGCGTTCCGCCGCGGGCGCTGCTGACGATCGTGGTACCAGGGGGACCGGGGGTGGCGGGCGTCAGATGAAGGTTCCGTTCAACGATCTGGCTCGGTCGATGCCACGGGACGAGGTCTGGTCCCGCGTGCGCGAGGTGCTGGAAGACGGCAGGTACATCTCGGGCCCCGAGGTCGCGGCCTTCGAGCGGGAGTTCGCGCGATACTGCGGCGCCGGTCACTGCGTCGGCGTCAGTTCGGGTACGACCGCGTTGCAGGCGGCGTTGCTCGCGTTCGGGGTCGGACCCGGTGACGAGGTCATCACGGTGTCCGCCACCTTCATGGCGACCACCGCCGCCATCGTCCACGTCGGCGCCGTGCCCGTTTTCGTCGACATCGATCCCCGGCACCGGACCATGCGCGTCGACGCGGTGGAGCCCGCCGTCACCTCCCGGACCCGGGCCATCGTGGCCGTGGACCTGTACGGCCATCCGTCGGACATCGGCCCGATCACGGAGGTGGCCCGGCGGCACGGGTTGACCGTCATCTGCGACGCGGCTCAGGCGCATGGCGCGTCGTACCACGGCCGGCGGGTCGGATCCCTGGCCGACGCCACGACGTTCAGCTTCTACCCGTCCAAGAACCTCGGGGCGGTGGGCGACGCGGGCGCGGTGACCACCGACCGTGCCGACATCGCCGACCGGATAAGGGAGCTGCGCGACCACGGCCGGCGCGCCGACCGGGACGACCACGTGCGCGTGGGGTACAACTGGCGCCTCGACGCGGTACAGGCCGCTGTGCTGCGGGTGAGGCTCCGCCACCTGGACGGGTGCATCCGGGCACGGCGCGAGGCGGCAGCCCGGTACGGCCGGCTCCTGGCGCGGTCACACCTGGATCTGCCCACCGAGGCCACCGGCGTCGAGCACGCGTACCACCTCTACGTCGTCTCCGGCGCCGATCGCACGAGGATGCGTGCGGCGCTGCGGGCTCGGGGAATCGCCACGGCGGTGCACTATCCGACTCCCGTCCACCTGCTGCCGCCGATGCGCCCCTATGCGCCGGCGGACCACAGCCGGCGGCTGGCCGTCACCGAGGCACTGGCCCGGGAGTGTCTGTCCCTGCCCATGTTTCCCGGCATCACGGCCGCCGAGCAGGCGGCGGTGGCGGACGCGGTCCACGAGGCGGAGTCGAGCGCGAGGCGCGTCCATCGATAGGCGCGTCCACCCATAAGCGCGTCGTCGTCAGGCGCGTCCGTCGTCAGGCGCGTCCGTCGTCAGGTGCGTCCGTTTCAGGCGAAGGCACGGAGTCCGCGGCACCGCCGACCGCCGCGGACGGTCGATCGACGGCAGGAGCGGGAGCGGGCGTTGCACAACCGCGCATTCACGAGGATCAGCCCAGGAGGTGGACGGTGCAGGCCGGTGCACGAGTCGCGGTCGTCGGTGGTGGCATCTTCGGCGTCACGTCGGCTCTCCATCTTGACCGCGCAGGCTACGACGTCGTGTTGTTCGAACGCAACAGCGACCTGCTGCTGGGTGCCAGCAGCACCAATCAGCGGCGCCTGCATCGCGGCTACCACTATCCGCGCAGCATCGACACGGCGCGCTCGGTGCTGGACGGAGTCGGGTCCTTCGCCGCCGAGTTCCCGGAGAGCGTCGTGTCGTCGTGCCGGCGGTACGTGGCGATCGCGCGGGAGAAGAGCCTGGTCGACGCGGAGACGTTCCTGGGCTTCCTGGACCACATGGGCCTGGAGTACTACGAGCAGTACCCTCCCTTCCTGCGCCGCGAATCCGTCGAGATCTCCCTGCGCGTCGAGGAGTCCGGCATCGACGTCGAACGGCTCAGGGGGCTGTGCTGGCGCAAACTCAGGCGGAGCCTGGTCGAGGTGCGTCTGAGAGCTCCGGTCGAGCTGTCCGACCTGGAGGATTTCGACCATGTGGTGCTGGCGACGTACGCCGCGCTCAACCACATCGAGACCACGATCCCCGGCCGTGCCATGCAGTACAAGTTCGAGGTCTGCGAGAAGCCGGTGGTCAAGCTGCCGCCGGAGTACCGGGACACCAGCCTGATCATCCTCGACGGGCCGTTCATGTGCATCGACCCCATCGCGGGCACCGACACGTTCCTCTTCGGCAACGTCGCGCACGCCATCCACGCTTCGACGGTCGGTCTGCTGCCGCTGGTACCCGAGCCGTTGATCGGCCTGGTCGACAACGGGCTGCGGCGCAACCCGTCGCCGACCAACTTCCCGCTCTTCGTGGCCGGCGCGTCCGAGTTCCTCGTCGGAATCGAGGAGGCCGATCACATGGGATCGCTGTTCACGATCCGGGCGGTGCTCCCGCACGTCGAGGACACCGACGCCAGACCGACGCTGGTCCACAGAATCAACGAGCGGGTGACCTCCGTGTTCTCCGGAAAGATATCCACATGCGTCGACGCCGCCCGTGAAGTGGTGCGGATTGTCGGGGATCCCACCGCGGCGAGCCGCCCGTTGTAGGTAATTGCCCGATTGGCAGTCAAGGCGAATAGGATGTTGACTCGATCATGAAGATAATCACTATAGCAACCGATTTGAATCATCCATTTCTCGTCCGCCTTCTCAATCCGTCCTGCGAGGCGGTCGACCTCGAACTCGTCGTCCTGCACCCCGAACAGTCGGCGTACCAATTCGCCGACAAGCGGCGGATGCTGGCCGAACAGCTCCTCCGCGTCGCCGCCCGCGACGAACTCGTCGTCGTCACGGACGCGTACGACGCCCTTTTCATACGCGGCCGGCGGCACCTCGAAGCCGGCTACGAGCGGTACAACCAGCCCGTCGTCTTCAGCGGCGAACTGAACAGCTGGCCGCTGGGCCCGGTCGGCATGGCGCTGCACCCGGGCCCGCCGGTCGGCCGGTATCCGTACATCAACACCGGCGGACTCATCGGACCCGCCGGGGACATCCACGACCTGTGCGTCAAGTACGCGAAGGCCCCGACGGACCAGTTCGAGCTGCTCGTGCACCTGCAGGCGCACGGTTACCGGTACCACGAGCAGTTCAGCTGGAGCGACCAGTACCACTGGACTCTGGTGAGCCTCCTCGAACGGGAGATGGTCGGCATCGACCACGACGCGGCGATGTTCGAGTGCTTCGGACCGGTGATCCCCGACGTGGTCTACAGCGAAGTGATGCGTGACGTGCACGATTTCGCGGAGCGGGGGGTCGAGAGCGACGCCTACCAGAGGGAACGCGACGAGCTGCTCGCCCGTCTCGAAGTGCCGAGCGGCGCGGCGCACCTGCATTTCGCCGGCTCCATCACCAAGGCCGCGACGCTGGAGTTCCTGGACACGGAGCAGCTGCCCGAGTGGCTGAGTGTCGCGTACGCGGCCGGGCCCACGCCGGTGCGCCCCGGCCAGATCGTGCGTATCTGAGCCGGTGGCCTTCGACGGCCGGACATCGTCCCGGCCGCGCACGGGAAAGGCGTGGACCGCGGACCGGCCCACCGTCTGACGATTTCCACTATTCCCAAGGGATTGACTGATGGACCGCGACCTGAGCTGGAAGCCGGGTGAGCCGTTGGACCCGGCCTTCGTCGACCGCGAGCTCGGCGCCAGAGCCGACCTGATGCGGGGTGATTTCTCCCGATGGCAGGGCCCCGGCGGCTGCCAGTTGCGGGAGAAATTGACCGGATATCCTGAGCGGCTTTTCCTTTTCCGGCTCGAAGGCCGCGGATGGTATGCGGGCTACAAGACCATCTCCGATTACGTCGTCGACGCGAACATGCCGGGCGTGTTCTGCAGCCGGATCTACTGGTTCAACGTGGTCGGGCTGGTCGACTCCGTGCGGGTGTCCGACGAGGACGCGCGGGTCGTCTTCCGGCCGCTCGACGTCGCCGCGCGCCGGACCGCGTTCGACCTGATCACCCCGCTGACCGAAATCGTGCATCCGTTCGGCAAGCAGCGGGATCCGGGCCGCGAGAAGACCAGCCCGCCGGACGGCTGGCTGGTCAGCGACGAACGCGCCGCGTTTCTCGCTCTGGGCGAGCAGCACATCCGGCGGTACACCAGGGAGGTCTTCGGGCCGCGGTTCGCCTGTCTGGACGCGGACGTCCTCGCCTACGACCCGGCGTGCTCCACCGGCCGGTTCCTGCGCGACTTCGCGGCCCTGAACCCGGCCCGCATCCGCACCGTCGGCCAGGATCTGAGCAGGCAGATGGTCGACTTCGCCGGCAAGCACATCGAGCGCGTGTTCCACGAGGACGCGATGCGGCCCGTGGTCGCCCCTGCCAGCGTGGACATCCTGTTCAGCCGATTCCTCAACTCCGAGGTCGTCTCCACCGCCCGGGCCCGGGAGATCCTGCCGGGGCTGGTCCGCACCCTGCGGCCGGGCGGGCTGATGGTCCTGCTCGGCCACAGTCCTCTTCTGGTGGACGCCGCCGACCTGGCGGACGCCGGGCTACGGGTGACGCAGACCGTCGCGCGGGCCGACGACTACCTGTTCCAGTACTACATCTGCGAGCGCGGAGACTGACATGACGCTGTCCTTGAAGGGGAACGTGATCGCGGAGCCCGCGGTCGCCGGGTGGTACGCCTGGTCGTACCTGCTGCCGCCGCACACGCTCGCCAAGTACTGGCAGAACCACTACCGGCCGCTGGTGGAGTCGTACCTGGCCAACCCGCAGGCACACCGGACGGCGCTGAAGCAGGCCCGCTTCCGAGGCGGTCCGTTCGTCCACGAACGGGACGGCTCGTACGAGGCGATCAAGCGGTGGTACGACGCCGCGGCCGAGCGGTACGCGCCGCTGACGGAACTCGCCGCCGCCATCGACGAATTCGAGAAGACGATCCTCCCCGCGCAGACCGGTGCCTCGATGGAGGACGCCTACCAGCGGTTGCCGGAGCCGCTGGCCGGCCGTGTGGAGATGTTCTACGGACGGGACAACCGCACCCCGGACTACCGGTTCATCGAACCTCTCCTGTACTCGTCCCGCTACTTCGACAGCGGCTACCAGCAGGTCAGGTTCTCCGTCGTCCACCAGGACACCCGGGAGTTCGCGCTGACGACCCCGGTGCTGGAGTACGGCCCGGAGCAGGTGCTGGTCACCGTCCCGTTGGACTCCGAGCTGCTCGACGCGGTGTTCCGGGGCGGGCTGACCACCGAGGAACTGGACCGGGTCGTCGCCGGGCTCGGCCTGGCAGGCGAGCGCGCCGAGGTCTTCCGCACGTTCTTCGAGCAGGACGGGGAGCCGCCGGTCCGTCCGACCGGCGACGTCATCGAGTACGTCGGCCACGCGTGCGTGTACGTCCGTCACCGCGGTGTCTCGTTCCTGGTCGACCCCGTGATCAGCTACGGCGGCTACTCGGGGGGCGCGCCGGGCCGGTTCACCTTCGACGACCTGCCCGAGCACATCGACCACGTGCTGATCACGCACAACCACCAGGACCACATGCTGCTCGAGACCCTGCTGAGGATCAGGAACCGGGTGGGCCGGGTGGTCATCGCGAAATCCTCCCATTCGAGCCTCGTCGACCCGGACCTGCGGCGCATACTCCGCGTGCTGGGTTTCCACGACGTCGTCGAGCTGGACGACCTCGAAACGCTGGAGACGCCCGGCGGGACGATCACCGCTCTGCCGTTCCTCGGCGAGCACGGCGACATCAGGATCCGCACCAAGTCCGGCTGGCTGCTGGACCTCGACGGCAGCCGGGTCCTGTTCGCCGCGGACTCCACCAACATCTCGCCACAGCTCTATCCGCAGGTCGCCGCGGCGGTGGGCAAGGTCGACACGGTGTTCATCGGGATGGAGAGCGTCGGCGCCCCGGTCAGCTGGCTCTACGGGCCGCTGTTCCCCGAGCGGCTGGAACGCAGGATCGACGCGGGGCGGCGGTTGCGGGGCAGCAACTTCGAACAGGCGGCGGCGATAGTCGACGCGCTGGGGGCGTCCAGGGTCTACGTGTACGCCATGGGCCAGGAGCCCTGGCTGGGCGCGGTGATGTGCGTGGACTACGACGAGAGCCACCCCGCGATGGTCGACAGCGGCAAACTCGTCGACTACGTCAACGCGCTCGGTGGCACGGCCAAGCACCTCTACCTGCGCGAGTCGCTCAGGTTGCGGTCATGACCACCGGAGGACACGTCATCTGCGTCGGGTTCCACGCCGCCGAGGCGCACGCGGTGGACTTCGACCTCCACACCGTGACGGCGGTGATGTCGAGGGGGAGCGCGGCCCGCCTCCCCGCGGAGGTGGCGGGCCGGTTCGCGCGGATCGCACCGCTGGACCTGGACTCCCGGGACCTGGACGCGTACGACCGCGCCTCCGGCCGCATCTGCGAACTCGCCCGCGAACTGGCCGGCGAGTTCGGCCCGCCCGCCGGCGTCATCGGGCTCTACGAACACACCACGCTGCCCGCGGCGCGCCTGCGCGAGCACCTCGGCGTCGGCGGCACGAGCCCGCGGACCGCGCGGCTGTGCCGGGACAAGGTGGGGATGAAGCGGGTGCTGGCCCAGGCCGGGGTGCGGGTGCCGCGCTTCCTGCCACTCGGTCCGGACACCCCCCGCGAGGACCTCGCGCGCTTCGCCCGCCAGGTGCCCGGCCGGATCGTGGTGAAGCCGCGAAGCCAGGCCGCGAGCCTCGGCGTACGGATCCTCGAGGGAGGCGGGGAACTGCTCGCGCTCGCCGAGGCCGGCGGCATCGGCGAGCGGTACGAGGCCGAGGAGTTCGTCGAGGGCTCGGTGTTCCACCTCGACGGCGTCGTCCGTGACGGCGTGGTCCGCTGGTTGTGCCCGTCCAGGTACGTCACCACCGCCTTCGCGTTCCAGCACGAGCGCAAGCCGATGATCTCGGTGGTGCTGGACGACCGGGCGCTGGCGACGCGGATGTTCGCGTTCGCCGAGACGGTGCTCCGGACCCTCGGGCTCACCGACAGCGTCTTCCATCTGGAGCTGTTCCACACCCCCGACGACGAGATCGTGTTCCTGGAGATCGGCAACCGGTTCGGCGGCGCCGGCGTCCCGGTCCACCACCGCACCAGCTACGGCGTCGACCTGCCCCGGGAAGCCGTGCTGGCGTGCACCGGCGGGCCGTCGGAGCTGGCGGGACCGGCGGAGATGCACCGCCACTCCGGCCTGCCGGCGTCCGGATGGATGTTCGTACCGCTGGACGAGGCCCGGAGATGCCGGGTCGTCGAGGTCCGCGGGCTCGGCGATCTGCCCGGCTCGGTGGCGTGGTCCGCCGTCCCCGCGGTGGGCGACGTGCTCGACGGGTCCTCGGACGTGTGGAACACCGCCGGCAGGTTCGTCGTACTCGGCGAGTCGGCCGCGGCGGTGGAGAACGACATGAAGAAGATCGCCGCGACCTACTCGGTCAGCGTGACGGGAGACTGACATGAACACCAGGCGGTTGGGAACCTATCTGGGCGTCGCCGTCGACGGGTACCGGCTGGATCCGGCCGATCCGGAACTCGGCGCCTTCGTGGACGAGCTGCTCCGGCGGCACAAGGTCGTGGTTTTCAAGCAGCAGCACCTCGACCGGCACGCCTTCGCGAAAGTGGCCAGGCGGATCGGCCGGCCGGAGGCGCACCCGTTCATCTCCGAGGACGATCCGGTGGTCCATGGGATCTCACCGTTTCAGCCCTATCACGAATATCCGGAGATCACCGGCATCTATCACGACGAGAAGCACACGGGGAATCTCAATGTCTGGCACAGCGACCTGTACTGGCGCAGGGTGCCTCCGGGCCGCCTGATCCTGCGGGCGGTGCAGATCCCGCCGTGGGGTGGCGACACCTGCTGGGCGGACATGGGCGCGGCCTACCGATCGTTGTCCGACGAGCTGCGAGCGGAACTGGACGAGTTGCGGGTGGTCCACGACTGGATGCGGATCTATTCCTCCGCCTTCGCCGACGACGAGACACGCGGCCGGATACGCCAGAAATATCCACCGCAGACGCACCCGCTCGTGTTCACGGATCCGTCTTCGGGGGAGAAGGTGCTGTTCTCCAACAAATCCTCCGCGATCCGCATCGAGGGCCTGGAGGAGCAGGAGAGCCGGCGCATTCTCGACATGGTGCACCTGCTGGCTTGGCGCCCGGAATTCCAGTGCCGCGTCCAGTGGGAGGCAGGAGACGTCGCGATCTGGGACAATCTTCGCGCCCAGCACTATGCTGTATCCGATTACCGCCCGCACATACGAAAGATGGAGCGCATTCTCTTGGAAGGCGAACCCATCCAGTGACGACCCAGGTCATCGTGCTCAATGGTGGATCCAGCGCGGGTAAATCCACGATGGTGCGCCGCCTCAAGGAGATCCTGCCGGACCCGTGGATCAGTTTCGGCGTCGACGACCTGATCGAGCGGCTGCCGCCTTCGCTGCTGGAGTCGGAGTCCGGACTGACCTTCGGGCCCAACGGCGAGGTGAACGTCGGCGACGAGTTCATGCGGCTGCAGGACGCCTGGATGCGCGGCATCGCCGCGATGGCGAAAGCCGGGGCACGGATCATCCTCGACGAGGTGTTCCTCGGGGGCGGTGCCTCCCAGGAGCGCACCCGGCGGTACCTCGAAGGCCTCGACGTGCTGTGGGTCGGCGTGCGCTGCGCCCCGGAGATCGCGGCGGAAAGGGAGATCGCACGCGGAGACCGGGTGATCGGAATGGCGGTGTCTCAGGCCGAGGTCGTACACGAGGGCGTCGTCTACGACGTGGAGGTCGACACCGGCCGTGCCGAGTCGCTGGAGTGCGCGCGGGCCGTCATGGCGTACATGTCCGAGGCCGCGCGCACCGGCACCGTCCGCGCATGAGACGTCACGACGAGAACGACCGCGGATTCGCCAGCGACAACTGCGCGGGCGTGCCCCCCGAGGTGATCGCCGCCGTCGTGGAGGCGAACGGAGGCCACCAGAGGGCCTACGGCAAGGACGTCTACACCGCGCATCTGATCGAGGTGATGCGTACGCATTTCGGCGAGCAGGCCGAGGTCTTCCCGGTCTTCAACGGCACGGGCGCGAACATCACGGCTCTGACCGGCATGCTTCCCCGATGGGGAGCCGTCATCGCCGCGGACAGCGCACACCTGCACAACAGCGAGAGCGGTGCGCCGGAACGGGTCGGCGGGTTCAAGCTGCTGACCGTCGACGCGCCCGGCGGAAAGCTCACCGTCGAGGCGATCGACCGCGAGGCGTGGGGCTGGGGCAACGAACACCGTGCGCAGCCCCTGGCCGTGAGCATCGCTCAGAGCACCGAACTGGGCACGCTGTACAGCGTCGAGGAGATCCGGGAGATCGCCGACCACGCCCATGCCAAGGGCATGACCGTGCACATGGACGGTGCGCGCGTATCCAATGCGGCGGCCGCCCTGGGTGTCCCGTTGCGGGATTTCACCACGGATGCGGGGGTCGATGTCCTCAGCTTCGGGGGCACCAAGAACGGCATGCTCTTCGGCGAGGCGGTCGTCGTGCTCAGGCCGGGGGCCGTGAGCGGGCTCGCTCACCTGCGCAAACAGCACATGCAACTGGCCTCGAAGATGCGTTTCGTCAGCGCGCAGTTCATCGCGCTGCTCGACGGCGATCTGCACCTGCGCCTGGCGAGCCGGGCCAACGAGATGGCGGCGCGGCTGCGGGCGGCGCTGGAGGAACGCCTGGCCGCCGGCGAGATCAGTGGACTCCGCTTCAGCCAGCCGACGCAGACCAACGCCGTGTTCGCCGTCCTCCCCCGGGAGGCGGCGGAGCGCATCCGTAAGAGGGTGCGTTTCTACGACTCGGGCCGCCTCCCGGGTGAGGCGCGCTGGATGACCGCGTTCGACACGACCGAGGCCGACGTGGACGCGTTCGTCGAAGTGATCCGCGAGGAGCTGGCCGGCTAGTCACCCTGTCGGGGATCTCGGTCGTGGCCCGCGGTGTCGCCGAGAGGATTGATTGACATGCCTGTGACATGGGTGTCCGCGCGGCAGCAGGTGCTGGTACGCCTGCGTCTGCTGAAGATGCTGCGAGCCGCCGGCCCGTTGCCGGTCGGGGGCCTCGTGATGGTCACGATCGTCGAGAGCCTGTCGCCCGCGGCGGCCGCCGCGGCTCTCGGGCTTCTGGTCGGCCGCCTCGTGGCGGCCCTGGGCGAGGGCGCCGGCGGCCTCGGCGCACTGACGCTCCCGGCCGCGGCGCTGGTCGGGGTCATGCTCGTCGGCAACCTGATCGACTCCGCGAAGGAGCCGCTGCACTACCTCGTGGCGTTTCGGCTGGACGGTGCCTACCGGTCCGAGTTGAGCCGCCGCGTCTCGACCGGCCGCACCATCGCCGCGCTGGAACGGCCGTCCGTGCAGGGCCACGTCGAACTGGCCCGCGCCGATCCGCGCAACTGGACGGAACGGACCCCAGGCGCGGGTGCCGTCGCGCTCGTGGTCATGGTCGGCCGCGCCCTCACGCTGGCCAGTACGTCCGTCGTGCTCGCCGTCTGCGCGTGGTGGCTCGTCCCGCTGCTCGTGCTTCCGGCGATCGCGGTGCAGTGGCTGAGCAGCCGTGACATCGACCGATGGTTCGTGCTGTGGCGGGGTGGTCAGACCGAGTACCACCGCCGCCGGGTGTGGAGTGACGCGAACCTCGACGCCGGGCCGGCGAAGGAAGTGCGCATCTTCGGCCTCGGAGAGCATGTCGTGCGGCGCCAGCTGCACCACACGCGCGAGCAGTACGCGCCGGTCTGGGCTCATCAGCGCGCGTCGCTGACCAGGCACTGGCTGCTGGCGCCGATGGTCGTCGGTCCGCTGGCGGCCGCGATGGTCTCGGCGGCGTACCTGGCCGCGGCCGGGCGTGTGTCGCTGGCTGCCGGCACCGCGGCGATATCGGCGAGTGCGGTGATCTACCGCACCTTCTGGGGTGACCCGCGGGACGTTCTCGGCGCCGTCAGCGCGCTCAACGCCTCCGATCGCCTGCGCGAGGCGCTTGACGTGCCGCCGGCCTCCGTACCCCCGGAGGCTTCCGACGCTGCAGATGCTTCGGGCGCTTCGTACGCTTCGGCCGCTCCGGTCGGGCCGGGGCGGACGGCGCAGCGGGTGGGCACGGAGCCGCAGGCTCGCACGGTGCGGTTCGAGGAGGTCAGCTTCACCTATCCCGGCAGCGACCGCGCCGTCATCGACAGGCTGGACCTGGAGATCCGGCCGGGGGAGCTGCTCGCGGTGGTCGGCCTCAACGGCGCCGGGAAGTCGACGCTCGTCAAACTCCTGGCCGGCCTCTACGAGCCGACCGGCGGCCGGATCACCTATGACGGCGCCGACATCCGCGACATCGGCCTCGACAGGTGGCGGCGGCATCTGTCGGTCGTCTTCCAGGACTTCGTCCGCTACCACCTGTCGGTCGCGGACAACGTGGCATTGGGCAGTTCGCGTGTCCCGCCGGACCGCCACGCCGTGGAGGCCGCCGGCCTGGCCGCGGGGCTGGACGCGGTGGTGGACCGCCTCCCCCTCGGGTGGGACACCCCGCTCGCCCGGACCCGCCGGGGCGGAGTGGACCTGTCAGGCGGGCAGTGGCAGCAGGTGGGGCTCGCCCGCGCCCTCTACGCCATGCGTACGGGAGCGCGCGTACTGGTTCTGGACGAGCCGACCGCCCACCTCGACGTGCAGACCGAGTTCGAGGTCTTCGACCGGTTGGCCACGTACCGGGGTGACGCCGCCGTGGTGCTCATCTCGCACCGCCTCTCCACGGTGCGGCAGGCGGACCGGATCGTGCTGATAGACCGCGGACGGGTCACCGAGTCCGGCAGCCACGCGCAGTTGATGGCGGCCGACGGGGTCTACGCGAACCTGTTCAACATCCAGGCGGAGCGATTCCGGCAGGGCTACAACGACTGCGCCGAGGACGGTGAGATCTCGTGAGCTCGCGCCGATGGAGTTCCGTACGGCTGTGGGGTGAGCTGTTCGCCCTCTCGTGGCGAGCCGACCGACCGCAGGTCGTCATGCTGCTGGGCCTCAAACTCGTCTCGGCGTGCACCACCGCCGCGCTGGCGCTGTCCACCCGCGCGGTCATCGACCAGGCTCTCGCCGGGCACTCGACGGCGGCCATGGCCATGGCCGGCTGCGCCGCCCTCGCGGCCGCGGCGACGGTGCTCGGCCCGAGCCTGGAGACCCACCTGTCCGTGATCGTCGCGGATTCCGTGGCACAGCTGCACCTGGAACCGAGGATCCAGCGCTTCCTGGCGTCGGTGGAGACGCTCGAACACCTGGAGCACAGCGACTTCCTCGACCGGGTGACCGTGCTCGACCACGCGTCGTGGAAGCTCACGCACGGGCTGTGGAGCGTGATCGACGTCGTGTTCGCCGGGCTGCGCCTGCTCCTTCTCATGCTGCTGCTCGGTACGGTCAGCCCTGTCCTGCTGCCGCTGCTCGTCGCGGCAGGGGTCGCGCTGGCGCTCGACCAGCACGGTCAGCGTGGCGTGGCCCGGGCGGAGACCGATACCGCCGAGTCGTTCCGGCTGCAGCGGCACCTCTTCACGCTGGCCACGCAGGCCGCCACGAGCAAGGAGATCTGGGTGGCCGGCGTCGGCGGAGAGCTCGCCCGGCGGCAGCGAGCCGCGTGGGACGAGGCGGTGGTCCGCCGTACGGCGGCACGGCTGCGTTCGGCCGGATGGCGACTGGGCGGCTGGCTCATGTTCAGCCTCTGCTTCGCCGCCGGACTCGTCCTCGTCCTGCGTCTCGCCGCGACCGGTCAGGCGAGCGCGGGCGACGTGGTGCTCACCCTCACCGTCGCGGTGGCCCTGCGCGACTCGGTCCAGTCGGCGCTGGTCCGGGCCGGCGTCGCACTCAACGCCGGCACCTACGTCGAGCCGTACCTGTGGCTGCGCGACTACGTCGCGCGGCACCGCCAGACCGGGCAGCAGCTGCCGGCGCCCGCCGTTCTGCGCGACGGCATCGCCTTCGAGGGCGTGACCTTCACCTACCCGGGCACGACCCGCCCGGTGCTGGACGACGTGAGCTTCCACCTCGCGGCCGGTTCGGTGGTGGCGATCGTCGGCGAGTTCGGCTCCGGCAAGACGTCGCTGGTGAAGCTGCTCACCAAGTTCTACACCCCGGACGCCGGCACGATCCGGGTCGACGGCACCGATCTGTCCGACCTGGACACCGAGGCGTGGCGGTCGCGGTGCAGCGCGGCCTTCCAGGACTTCGGGAGGTTCCGCATCCGGTTCGCCGAGACGGTCGGGCTCGGCGACCTGCCCCACGCCGATGCCGCCGGACGCCTTGCCGACGCCGTTGCGGCCGCGGACGCGGACGGGCTCGTCAGGCGCCTGCCGAACGGGATGGACACGCAGCTCGGCCGGCTCTTCGGAGGTGTCGAACTCTCCGGGGGCCAATGGCAGAAGACCGCGCTCGCGCGCGCGTCGATGCGTCAAGGCCCCCTGCTGTTCGTCCTCGACGAGCCGACCGCCTCGCTGGACGCGCCGAGCGAGGGCGCCATCCTGGAGCGGTACATGGTCCGCGCGCGGGAGCTGGCCGCGCGGACGGGAGCCGTCACCGTGATCGTCTCGCACCGGTTCTCCACGATCGCCGGGGCGGACCAGATCCTGGTCTTCGGCGCAGGCCGGATCATGGAGGCCGGCACGCACGCCGAACTCCTCGCGCTCGGCGGGCGCTACGCCGATCTCTACGGCATCCAGGCCAGGGCGTACACGGCGAACTGAGCGGTTCTGCCGGGTGAACGGTCCCGTACCGCAACCCGGGAGCGGCCCATGACGGCGCGGCGTGCGCAGGTGCGGTGCTCACGTGGCGCGGCCCGAGCTTCGCGTCAGGCGTTGCCCGCGACGTTCTGGATCGCGCTGGCGAGTCGCGCGAGATCGACGCCTTCGAGGTGGTCGAGAAAGTGCCGGCGCACGCTGGCCAGGTTGCTCGGCCACGCCTGTTCCAGGCGGGCGAGGCCGGCGTCGGTGAGGACGGCGTTGAACCCGCGGGCGTCGTCGTCGCACCTGACCCGTTCGACCAGGCCCTGCCGCTCCAGGACGGTGACGATGCGGGTCATCCCGCTCAGGGAGAGCTCGCAGGCGACCGCGAGCTCGCCCATCCTCATCCGCCGCTGCGGCGA
The DNA here is from genome assembly GCA_003260025.2 of Microbispora triticiradicis. Lineage (GTDB taxonomy): Bacteria > Actinomycetota > Actinomycetes > Streptosporangiales > Streptosporangiaceae > Microbispora > Microbispora triticiradicis. Next base: position 35,172 of record QFZU02000031.1, read on the forward strand.
CTCCGACAACCGCATCAGGGCGATCCACTCGATGAGCGGCAACTGCTGTTCGCGCACCATGTCGGCGTCGATGGCGCGGGGCAGCGCGTAGATCAGGCGGGGGAGCGCGCGGACCAACGCCTCCTCGTCGGCGTTCAGCGGCCGCACCGGCCGTGATGTAGTCATGGTCACATCCTACTTGCTTCACGAACGAAGTACTCATACTCTTCCTTCGCGAAGCAAGTATTTCTCGCTGGAAGTGGAGATCGTCATGACCAGAATCGGGATCATCCTCGGCAGCACCCGCCCCGGCCGCAACGGGGAGGCCGTCGCCCGCTGGGTGCACCAGGTCGCCGCGCAGCGGACCGACGCGGAGTTCGAGCTCGTCGACCTGCTCGACTACAAACTCCCGCACCTCGACGAGGCGCTGCCGCCGTCGCTGGGCCAGTACACGCAGCCGCACACGATCGCGTGGGCCGGCAAGATCGCCTCGTTCGACGGGTTCGTCATGGTGACGCCGGAATACAACCACTCGACGTCGGGTGCGCTGAAGAACGCCATCGACTTCCTGTACGGCGAGTGGAACAACAAGGCCGTCGGTTTCGTCAGCTACGGCTCGGTCGGCGGCACCCGTGCGGTGGAACACCTGCGCCTGATCGCCGGTGAGCTCCAGATGGCCGACGTACGGGCCCAGGTGGCGCTGTCGCTCTTCACCGACTTCAAGGATTTCAGCGTGTTCACGCCCAACGAGTTCCAGCTTCAGTCGCTCACCGCGATGTTGGACCAGGTCGTGGCATGGAGCACGGCGCTCGCGCCGCTGCGTGCCCGCTGAGCTCGTGCGCGACACAGGGATCAGGAGGAACCCATGGGAACGCTTGACGGCAAGGTGGTGCTGATCACCGGCACCGCCGGAGGGCAGGGCCGGGCCGCGTCGCTGGTCTTCGCGCGAGAAGGCGCGAAGGTCGTCGGGTGCGACATCCAGGTCGACGCCAACGACGAGACGGTGGAACTCGTCCGTCGCGCCGGAGGCGACATGACGGGCGTCGCGCCCGTCGACCTCACCGACCCGGAACAGGCGCGACGGCTGGTCGACGAGGCCGTGGCGGCCTATGGCGGGCTCGACGTCGTCTACAACAACGCGGCCATGCCCCGCTTCGGGCCGATGCCCGGTTTCTCGGTCGAGGACTGGCGGGTGACCATCGCCGGCGAACTCGACATTCCTTTCTTCGTGTCGAAGTTCGCCTGGCCGTACCTGGTCCGGCGGGGCGGCGGCGTCATCATCAACGTCGCGTCCATGGCCGGCACGATCGCCGGCGAGGTCCCCCCGATGGTCGCGCACAGCGCGGCGAACGCCGGGGTCATCGGCATGACCCGGCAGTTCGCGCTCGAAGGCGCGCGCCACGGGATCCGCGCGGTGGCGATCAGCCCCGGGCCGGTCCTCACCCCGGCCAGCGACCGCGATCTCGGCGACGACCAGGCCGCCAGGGACGCGATAACCCGCAAGACGCTCCTCAAGCGCTTCGCCCGGCCGGAGGAGATCGTCGAGCTGGCGGCCTTCCTCGCCTCCGACCGGGCGGCGTACATAACGGGCGCCAACTACGCGGCCGACGGCGGCGCGACCGCCTGGTAGCCGGTACGGCTAGCCGGGCGTCCCGTCGCGCTCGTTTCTTCCGGCGAGACGCCCGGCTTGCCCGTCGTGCACATCGCTCACCCACTCCCAGCCGGGCTTGGCCGACGGCCCGACCCGAGGGTCGCCGGGAACATGGGCGTCACGCAAGGCGTACACGTACGCCCGATCCTGGTCGATCCGTGCGCGTACCTCATCGCCGACCGACCCGTGGCCGGGGACGAGGACGTCGACGTCGCCCGCCACGCCGTCGAGCAGCCGCAGCGCAGCGAGGTAGTCCTCGATCGGGTCGGCGGTGTCGTCGAAGTCGAGCATCGGAATCAGGACGTCAGAGAGCATGTCACCGGCGACGAGAACCCCGCGTTCTTCGACGAACAGCGCCGCATGGCCCGGTGCGTGCGCTTGATGCTCGATGATCCGGACCTGAGGGCCGTCCCATGGAATCCGCGCCGTCCCGGCGGGCAGGGCGGTGATCTGGCCGAGCAGGTCCAGCGGCACCCGCTCGGCGATGCCCGTCGGGAGCAGGTGGGCGGTGATGCGGGCCTTCGCATCCGGGTCGGACAGCTGCTCCCGGACGGTGGCCGCGCAGCGGGCCGTGCCGTAACGAGGGGCCGCGCCGAACTGGGCGTGCCAGAGCAGGTGATCCCAGTGAGGATGCGTCGAGAAGCCTGCCACAACAGTCTGGCCCGAATGGGACAGGTCGTTCGCGAGGCAGGCCAGTTCGTGGTCCTGCACCCCCGGGTCGATGAGCAGCACCCCGGTGCGGCCTTGCACCACAACGGCGTTGCTCTGGAGAAACTCGCTCTCGTGGACCAGCACACCGTCCGCGACCTGCCTCAGCACGGTGGCCCCTTCCGCTTGTGATTTGCAACCGCTCGTCGCGACGGTAGTACTGGGTGGTGGCAGATTGCAAGCAGTAGGGGCGAAGCGAACGAGCCGCGGTCGGTGGGCAACTGGCTGGGGAGCTTCGCCGACAAGTCGGCTGGCTGTCGCTGTGCCCTGGCTCTCAGAACGGCTCGCACTGGTGGACACCGCAGGTGGGTTACGCCATCCACCACGGCACCAGGACCTGTTTCTCGGCGTCCGTTCCCACGGCCCGGCGCAGCGCTACGTAGCATCGGGCTCCGTGATCGTATGGCTCAACGGCACCCACGGCGCAGGCAAGTCGACGACCGCTGCACTCGTGCAGCAACTGATCCCGGATTCACGGGTGTTCGACGCCGAGAAGGTAGGCGAGACACTCATGGACATCACGCCGGGGCTGCCGGCGACCGACAACTTCCAGCACTGGCCGCCGTGGCGGCCACTCGTAGTCGAGACCGCCCGCCTCGTACTTGACTACACCGGTGGCACTCTGGTGATGCCCATGACTGTCCTGGTCGAGCAGTACTGGCGCGAGATCAGCACGGGCCTCACCCGACATGCCATCCCGGTACGCCACTTCGTCCTGCACGCCGACCAAGACACCCTCCGCAGGCGCATCGTGGGGGACACTCTTCTCGGCCCCTCCCCCTTCCGTCTCAGATACCTTGAGCCCTACGCGGAGGCGGCCCGCACGTGGCTACACGGCGAGGCCGAGGTCGTCGACACCACGCACCTGACGCCCGCCCAGGTCGCACTGCAGATCGCAGAGGCCGTCGAAAGTTGAGGTTCGCCCCCGAAAATCTCCTTGAACAGCGCTGTGGGCAGGTCGGACAACGCTGGATCCGCACCTAACCGAGTGCCGATGGGTGCTCGGCTGGGCGGCGTCCCCAGGCCGAGATCAGCGGCGCGAGTGTCAGGTCGAGTTCGCCCGCGTGGATGGCGGCCAAGTGCGCGTCGATCTCGGCGTCGTCGGCCAGACCGGCCGTGAGCAGCTCGCCGCGCACGTGCCGGATGGTCGCCGCCTCCAGCCGGTCGCAGGCCGGCCCGCCGACCGGGAAAGAGCCCGCCGCGGCGACATCCACCAAGCCGGCCTCACGCAGTGCCCGCGGCAGTGTCCGGCCGTAACGCAGGTCCGCGCCGCGGCGCGTCAGCAGCTCCCGGACCGCGTCGCGCAGCCGGTTGGCCCGCCGCTGCGCCGGGCCGCTGTCGTCCAGGCATGCCAGTGGCTGCAGAGCGGTGTCGGCGTCCTCGACCAGCAGCCAGCCGCCGGGCCGCAGCGCCGCCGCCATGTTGGCCAACGCCCGAGCCCGGTCGGGTACGTGGACCAGCACGAGCCGGGCGTGCACCAGATCGAACGTCCCCGGCTCCGGGGGCGGATCAGCGGCGACGTCGTGCCGGCGCACCTCGTACCCGTCGCCTGCCTCCAGCCACGACGGGTCGATGTCCGTGGCCAGCACATGCCCGGTCGGACCGACGGCCGCCGCGAGCGCCTCCGGGATGCTGCGGCCACCGGCCCCCACCTCCCAGCAGCGCGAGCCGGCCCTGACCCCCAAGCGATCGAAGTGCCCCCGCGTCACACCGTCGAACAGCTCGGCCAGCCAGACGAATCGCTCGCCCGCCTCGGCGCGCGCGTTGTCCAGCAGGTACCCGCGGGCGGGCTCTCCGCCGAGCGCGATAGTCCCGCCTGTCGGACCCGGTCGGCCGCCGACGTGCGGCGGGCGGGGCGAGGAGGTCATCACCACATGGTCACCTCCCCAGGCCACCAGCGCCACGATGCTTGGAGAGGGATATCTCACACCGCCGGCGAACCCCGCACGTCCTACGGCACGGTTCCGCACCGCGACGCGCCGGAAGGGGTACTGACGTGCCCCAGAGCACAAAGATCCGTTCTGGAAGGGCTGGCAAAGCGGCTGCCATCCTGAAGGAGGTCGCTGTCCTCAGTGCATTGACCATGGCTTGGCAGTGTTGAACGGCGTCGGGGTGGCGCTGGGCCTTACGCCTTTTGAACACCCGCAGCGTTAGGGATAGTCCGCATGACGAACCGAACATCGTTGGCGGCACTGACGCTGGCCCTGACGGCGCTGGGGGCGCAGCCTTCCGCGGCGGGCGCCACCACCGTCTCCAGCCCAAGCGTGTCGTGGAAGTCCTGCCCCACCTACTCCGACGAGGTGATCCGGAGCCTGGGCGTGACGCAGGATCACGTCGCGAACTTCCGTACCCTGATGAAACGCCTGGAGTGCGGGACGGTCAGCGCGCCGCTGAACCACGACAACCCCGGTGGGCCGAAGATCGACATCGCTGTGACCCGGCTGGCCGCCACGGACGAGGACCACCGGCTGGGCACTGTCGCCATCCTGCCGGGAGGGCCGGGCGGCAGTGGATATCTGGACCCGATCCTGCGGGCCGCGCTCAGAAACGATGAGATGGCCGAGCTGAACGAGCGGTACGACATCATCGGCTTCGACCCCCGCGGGGTCGGGTACAGCACCAAGGTCGTCTGCGAGCCCGGCCCGAGAGGCCCGGACAAGCCGGGCCCGCTGACCAAGGAGTCGGCCAGGAAGATCTACGACGCCCAAGTCGCGGCCAACCTGAAGTGCGCGAACTCCGACCCGGACTTCCTCCGGCAGCTCACCACCGACACCGTGGCCAGGGACCTGGACCAGGTACGGACCGCACTGGGCGACCGCACGCTCAACCTGCTCGGTTTCTCCTGGGGCACCTATCTGGGCGCTGCGTACCGGAGCCTGTTCCCCATGCACACCGGACGGGTCTTCCTGGACAGCCCAGCGCCGCCGTGGACCCGTTTCGACAGGCACATCGAGGAGAGCGCGGCGGCGGTCGAGCGCAACTTCGGCCGCATGGCCACCTGGCTGGCACGCCGTGGGGCGATCTACGGTTTGGGCACCACCGCCACGCAGGTGCGTGAGCAGGTGGTGAAGCTCGTCACCACGTACGACAAGAACCCCAAGACCTATACCGAACTGCCGCAGCCGATCGATGGCTCGGCCGTCGCCAACCTGGCCGGGCGCAACTCGACTGAGTGGGCACGCGCGGGCAAGGCCCTCTCCGAGCTGCGGACGGCGAAGGCCACTACCGCCCCGCCCACCGTCAAGGAGCTGCTCGGCGCCCAGATGAGAGCACCTCTGCCTGGCACACCCGAAATGACGAACATGACCATGAACTGGGCGGTCACGTGCAACGAGGACAGCAGCCGACCGAGTTTCGACACCGCCTGGCATGACTACCAGCGGCTCCAGAAGCGCCTTCCGGCGACCGGCCGCTCCTGGGGCACGACCGCGCTGTGTTCCGGCTGGCCGCTGCCGGTGCGGCAGGCCACGCTGAAGCGGAACGGCGGATCGCTCGTGCTGGCCGCGCACCTGTACGAGTACATGTCCGTCTACGACTGGGCGCTGCAAACCCGCCGCGTCATCGGTGGCACCGTCTACAAGGTGGCCGACGACGTGCACGTCTCGACCACTAAGGTGCCTGAGTGCGCCGCCGAGGTGGTGAAGTACTTCGAGACGGGCCGGATCGACGCGGGCTGCCCGGGCCTCAAGCCCGCGAGCTGACCCTCGGCCTGAGCATGGAAACAAGCGAGCGCCCCCACCCACCTCCACGAACGCACCGAAACCAGTACGAACCGCAGCAGCAGAGATTGTCAGGCACCCTCCAAACTTCAGTACCCCTGGCCAGCAAACCCAAGTACCCCCTGGCCAGGGGCAGGTTCGTTGGATTCTGCTCGATTGTTACCGGGACCCCTTCAGGACTTCGGGCCCGATCAACGCGCCGACACCGCCCTCCCACTCAAGCTTCTGCGCGAGGGTCATGTGGGGCGGCAGCACCAAGCGGTACCCGAGGCGTTCACTTCTACCATTTCGTCCGCTGTTGTCCCCGGGAGCCTGCCGCCTAATCTCGCTGGGTGCCGCGCCGTACCCGTACACGCGAGCGACCACCGAGCAACCATGCGTCATTGACCATTGAATTCGTCGACGACCCTGCGCACTCGCCGACACTGGTGCCGTCATTACAGTCGGCGCGTAGGCCACGTCGAAAGCGTGGTGCAGGCGCTCAGCGCGGCGTTTCGCCGGGATGACCCACTATGGGCCAGCCTCCTCGACGAGTATTGCCCACGCCTCGTCGAGATGGGATTCTCAGGCTTCTTCAGGGGAGCCGGCTGGCTCGGCATGGCCGCGGGTTGCCCCGCGTGCTCGGCGTGTCGGCGGGTAGGGCGTAGGCAGCGATGACCGGAGGAAGGCAGGGCGGCGATGAGGCGGCGTCTGCCCAGCACGAATGGGCATGCCGGGCTGCCCGACCAGAGGTTGCTGCAGGCGGCCTTCGACAGCGCGGGGGCGGGTATCTATCTGACTGATCTTGCTGGACTTATCACTATGGCGAACCGGCAGGCCGGGGCGTTGCTGGGCCGTCCAGTAGCGGAGATGCTGGGCGCCGATGCCCACGACCTGCTGCACAGGGGCGCTGACGATGGGCTGACTCCTCATTCCACCTGTCGGCTGATGGGGGTGCTGGAGCACGGTCGTCCGGCGCGTGGCGAAGAGTCGACTTTCCTACGGGGTGACGGCAGCCTGCTGCCGGTCGCCTTGTCGGCCGCTCCGATAGTGCAGGGCGGGCAGGTACTCGGAGTGATCGTCGTCTTCACCGACATCACCGAGCGGCTGAACCTCTCTCGTCGGCAGGCCGGCCAACTGGCAATGTTGGAGGACTTCAACGCCCGCCTGACGCTGGTCACCGAGATCACCTCCGTGCTGACCCAGACGCTGGATGTGGACGAGGCCTTGCGACGGCTGGGCAGGCTGATCGTCCCGCGGTTGGCCGACTGGGCGATGGTGGATCTGCGTGTCGAGCACGACAAGGTGGAGCGGGTGGTGGTGATCCCTCCTGCTGATCAGGCGGCGGGGTTCCCGCTGCCCGAGCCTCCCGGTTCCCTGCTGGCGCGGGTGCTGGATCGAGGTGAGACCGTCTTGCTGGGGCCGGGCGACATAGCCCGCAAACCTGACTCCGGCATGGCCGCCGCAGAGCGGGAGCTGTTCGCAGCCCGGGGAGCGGTGTCGGCGATCATCACGCCGCTACGCACCCAGCGGCAGGTGCTGGGGGCTCTCACCGTGGCGCGCACCGACCCGGTCCACCCCTTCGACGCCACCGATGTGACGCTGGTCACCGACATCGGACGTCGCGCGGGGTTGGCGGTGGGCAACGCGCGCCTGTTCGGCCGGCAACGCGAGGTGGCCGAAATGATGCAACGTCACCTGCTGGCTCCGCTGCCGCAGGTCGGCCACCTTGAGATGGCCGCCCGCTACCTTCCGGCCCCGGTGGGGTCTCAGGTCGGGGGTGACTGGTACGACGCCTTCCTGCTGCCCGACGGCGTCGCCGCCCTGGTCATCGGTGACGTGGTCGGCCACGACATAACGGCCGCCGCTGAGATGGCCCAGCTGCGCAGCATGGTGCGCACGCTGGCGTGGGACCGCTGCGTGTCGCCCAGCCTGGTCGTCAGCCGGGTGGATCAGGCGATGTCCGCCGTCACGGACGTGCCCATGGCGACGATGATCCTGGCGCGTGTGGAAGGCTCCGAAGACGGTCCCTGGCGGTTGCGCTGGAGCAACGCCGGGCATCCGCCGCCTCTGCTGGTCACCCCTGACGGGCATGCCCGCTACCTCGAACAAGGGCGGGATCTGCTGCTCGGGCTCCGCCTGGGTATCGAGTCGACCAGGCGCGACGCCGTCGAGCCGATGCCCGCTGGGAGCACCCTCCTGCTCTACACCGACGGCCTCGTCGAAAGTCCTGGCAGCGACCTGGCCACCGGACTGGCCCGGCTGCGGGCGCAGGCCGCGGCCATAGCTCACCTCCCGCTGGAGGACGTGTGCGACGAGATCGTGCGACGCATACCCCACGGGACCACCGACGACGTCGCTCTTCTCGCGTTACGCCTTCCGGCGTGCGGCGCCGGCGCCTGACCGGCCGAACCCTCCGGTGTGGATCGAGGCGGAATGGAACTGACGTGGCCGTTCCTTTCACAGCTCGATCTCGACCAGGTCGACCGCCACCGACACGCAGGTCTGGATCATGTCGCCCGCGTCTCCGTGCACCTGGCCGGTCCGTACGTCGCGTACCCGGCCGGAGCGAAGGCGCGCGACGCATCCGTAGCAGATGCCCATGCGGCAGCCGCTGGGCATGAGCACCCCCGCGCGCTCGCCGACGGCCAGCAACGGCGTCTCGCCGTCGGCCTCGGCTTCTCTGCCGCTCCTGGTGAAGCGGACGCGCCCTCCCAAACCCGCTGCCGCCGGCACCAGACTGAAGCGCTCGACATGGAGCCCGTCCGCGGGCCCGGTCCAGTACGCCGCGATGTCGTCGAGCATCTGAGGCGGTCCGCACGCCCAGACGGACCGATCCGTCCAGTCCGGGCAGAGCCGGGCCAGATCCGCGGGCCGCAGCCGTCCGTCAGAACGCGTGTGCCGTTCGTGCAGGCGCAGCCGCGGACACCGTGCGGCCAAGCCCCGCAGCCGCCCGCCGAAGATGACGTCGCCAGGTGCCGGCGCCGAATGGACCAGCACGATCTCCGGCCCCGTCACAGCCGGAACACCGTCGAGCAGGTTGTCCAGCATGGCCATCACGGGGGTGATGCCGCTCCCGGCGGTCACGAACAGCAGACGTGGGGGCGGTGGCTCCGGGAGGACGAAGGTCCCCTCGGGCCGGCCCAGCCTGAGCACCGTCCCGGGCTCCGTGCTCCGCACCAGGTAGTCGGAGACGAGCCCGCCGCGCGCGGCCTTGACCGTGATGGTGACGCAACCGCCGGACCTACCCGGGGCCGACGACAGGGAGAAGGTGCGCCAGCGTCGCCGCCCGTCGACATCGACGCCGATCCGCACCCACTGACCAGGCCGGTGCGTGACCCAGCCTCGCCCCGGACGGATCACCAGTGTCACCGCATCGGCGGTTTCCGTATGAACCGCCTCGACCCGGCCGCACAACTCCCCTTCCGCCCAGAGCGGATTGATCAACCCGAGATAGTCCTCGGGAAGCAGTGGCGAGGTCAGCCAGTGCGCGGCTGTCGCCAGCCGGCGAAGGAGTGCCCCAGGGGACGCGGACGCACGCGTAAGGATCACATGCAGAGCCTTCCGAGGAATCGGCAGCCGTCGAGATCGAGGGCTCAGGCCACGAACGGCCATCCGTATGACGTGTACCCGGTGCCCGCGTCCGGCAGCGGCAGGCGGGGGCCATGATGGGACAGGGAGCGGTTCAGGACCGGTAACAGACCGGTAGGCGGTCGGGCCCGCGGCGGCAGGGCTGTGGGAAGAGGTTCGCGGAGCCGGCGAAGCGGTGACGCGGACGCCGGGCGGGGACCCAGCGGGGATATCCACGTGGGCCGGTCCCGTCCTTACCGTGAGGAGAGGGTATGACCATCGACGCCCCCACCGGGCTGCTCTACTTACTGAGCGTCGGCAAGGAGAAGGAACTGATCCTTCGCGTGCACGGCACGATGCCCACGGCCGAGAGACTCGTCAGCTGGATGGAGCAGGGCGCCGTCGTGTCCCTTCAGGTCTCCCATGAGGGTGAGCCGGACACGTTCACCTACGTGGTCAACTTCAGGCATGTGGTGGCGGCCCGCTGCGCTCCCTACGCGAGGACGCGGATCAGCAGCTTCTGAGTCGCGGCTCCGGCCCCGCCTCTCCTACGGCGGGGCTCGCCGCCGGCGTCGCGGCTCCGGGCCTTCGGCTACGCCGGCATCGGGATGGTGCCGTTCAGGCCGGTCGCACGCAGTAACCGCGACAGGTACGGGCGGGCCGCGGTGAGGGAGAGGGTGATCCCCATCGTCTTGGCGCGGCGCTGGATGCCGACCAGGACTCCCAGCCCGCAGGCGTCGCATGCCGTCACGCCCGACAGGTCGAGATTGAGCACGCTTCTGCTGTAGCGCAGGACGTCCAGCAGGTCCTCGCGCAGGTCGGGACTGGTGAAAATGTCGATCTCGCCGGACAGCCGGATGGTCGTCGGAACCGACGGGTCGGCTCCGTCAAGTGGCGCGAGGTCACGGATGGAGACGCCATGCTCCGGTCGGCGACGAGACGGGGTCTCCGGCGGCAGGCCTGGCAGGTGGGCGTCCGATCGGTGGTGTCGGCACCCGTCGAGCAGGTCCGTCGGCAGCGTGCTGATGTGCACTCTCTCGTTCTCTCCGTCCGCGTCCCGTGTGTCTGTGTCGGCTTGGGCGCCGGGCATGGAACGAGAGAGCAGCGTCGGTGTCATGATCGCCTGGCCTGTCTTGGTCCTCGAAAGAACCGCGTCACGGTATATCGCCGCGGGCGACGCCGACCTGAGTGCCAACGCACGAAAAGTCCTCGGTGCTTGAACTCTACCCTGGTTTTCTGGAATGGCGCCGTCCCGGAAGTGAAGTGTCCTCGATTTTCAGAGACGCACAGGCGCGAAGTGCGCGTCAGGGAACGCGTAGGGAAACACTGTCGCGTCCGGAATTCCGTGTGCGGCCAACGAGAACAGTTGGTGGCTCAGGGGGCGGAGGCGGGCAATTGGAGCGTGAAGCAGGCGCCGCCGAGCGGGGAGGGCTCGACCCAGACGGTTCCGTGGTGGGCTCTCGCTATCTCGTGGGTGATGGCCAGGCCGAGGCCGATGCCGGACCCGCTCCGCTGGGAAACGGTTTCGAGCTGGTACATCCGGTCGAAGATGCGTTCCCTGTCCTTCTCCGGCACGCCGGGGCCATCGTCGGACACGGTCAGTCGCGCATCGCCGTCGCTGCGGCCGACGCGGACCTGCACCCGCTGGGTGGCGTGGTGCTGTGCGTTGTCCAGCAGATTGGTGATGACCTGGCAGATCCGCGTGCGCATGGCTGTGATCTCGACACCGGGGGTGCAGATGACTTCGATCGAAATGGGGTCGTTCCGGTCGGCGACCTCCTGCCTGACCAGTTCGCACAGGTCGAACCGTCCCCAGTCGGTCTGGGAGGCGCTGGAACGGGCGATCAGGAGAAGTGCGGAAGCCAGCGCCTCCAGCCGGTCCACTCCACGTAGTACCGCCTCCAGCACGCGGGGATAGTCGGCTTCGCCGGGACGGGTGATTGCTTCTTCCACCGTGACGCGTATCCCGGCCAACGGGGAGCGGATCTCGTGGGCGATGTTGGAGGAGAACTGCCGCTCTCTGTCCAGCATGTCCAGACTCGCATTGATGTTGTCGACCAGCTGCGTCACCTCCTGCGGGTCATGCTGCTGAGCGATCTGGGCGTGTTCATCGCTGAGGTTGATGTCGGCGAGGTCGCCGGAGATAGCACGCACGCGTCGCAGCAGCCGGCGGACCAGCACCCGGCCCGCGGCCGCGGCGGCCAGCACCATGACGAGATTCCACCAACGCTTACGAGAATCGGTGTCCCTCCCTGGACCTGCGCGTTCCAGGCGCTCGCTCAGGCATGATCTGCCCATCGGACACTCCCCACGAACCATCCCGCCGCATAGGCTCCCTACCCCCATATCAACCGTTTACCTCGATAAATCACCGGCGAGCGGGTCGTGAGGCGGCTGCGCGGCCCAGCCAGGTCGTGTCTGACGAATCACGCCGTGCCGCGCGTGGCCCAGGCGGCGCGGTGAGCAGGCATGGCGCATCTGGAACACCTCCTGAATCGCTCTTGCAGTCTCGTACGACGTGCTCACCCCCGATGACGGGTACCACGAGACGTGGGTGAACCGACTGGGAGGGGCGGCAGGACGTGCGTTCCATGTGCCACCGTTCGCACGCGACATCCTCGCCCCGCAGGCCCGGCTCGCGCACGTCGGCGACCGCCGGCCGATCGCGGCCGCGTCTCGAACCATTCGCCGCGGGTCCCGTCACCGTTGAGCTATGAGAGGAACGCGCATGCCTGCCACATCTCATCTCACCCCTGCCGAGGTCGAAGAGTTCGGTCGGGAGCTGGACAAAATCCGCGATGAGGTGCTCGCGAGCCTGAGCGAGCGGGATGCCAGATACATTCGCGGCCTGATCGCGACCCAGCGCAAGCTGGAACTCTGCGGCCGGGCATTGCTCTTCGCCTCTTGGCTGCCGCCCGCCTGGATGGCCGGGACCACCGCTCTCGCCGCAGCGAAGATCCTCGAAAACATGGAGATCGGCCACAATGTCCTCCACGGGCAGTGGGACTGGATGGGCGATCCGAAGATCCACTCAACGACCTGGGAGTGGGACTTCGCTTCCCCGGCCGATCAGTGGAAGCACTCCCACAACTTCGTCCACCACACCTGGACGAACGTGCTGGGCAAGGATCGGGACATCGGCTACTCCGCGATGCGGATCACCCCGGAGCAGCGATGGCATCCGATCTACCTCGCCCAGCCGCTGTACAACGCGCTGCTGGCGCTCTTCTTCGAGTACGGCATCGCGATATACGACCTGGAACTCGAGCGCATCCCGTCAGGGAAGAAGGACCTCAAAGAGGCCCTGACCCAGCTTCGTGCCGTCGCGGGCAAGATTCGGCGCCAGGTTGTCAAGGACTACGTCGCGTTCCCGCTGCTCGCCGGTCCGGCCTTCATCCCGGTCCTGTTCGGCAATCTGACCGCGAACATCGCGCGCAACGTGTGGGGGCACACCATCATCTTCTGCGGCCACTTCGCGGAGGGCGCGGAAGTCTTCACCGAGGACCGGCTCGAGGGCGAGACCCACGGCGAGTGGTACGTCCGGCAGCTTCTCGGCTCGTGCAACATCGACGGTGGCCGCCTGTTCCACATAATGAGCGGCAATCTGAGCCACCAGATCGAGCACCACCTGTTTCCGGACATGCCCAGCAATCGCTACGCGGAGATCGCGCCGAGGGTTCGCGCGCTGTGTGAGCGGTTCGGCCTGCCGTACATGTCCGGCTCGCTGACCCGCCAGGCGGGCTCGGTGTGGAAGCGCGTCCTGCGGCTCGCGTTTCCGGGACCCGCGCGACGGCTCGCGCCCGCCTCTCCGGCGAGGAGGCTCGAAGCGGCGGCCTGATCCGCGCCGGTGGCGGCGTGTCAGCGGGTGATACGCGGGGCCGGACGTCGCGACCGGCGCCTCCGCGGCTACTCCCCGCTCCGGTCCGGCGTGCCGGGTGAAGGCGCTCGGCGCAGGCGGAGGCAGAAACAGGCGCCATCGTCCTCGCGGGGCTCGTACCAGGCGTCGCCGCCGTTGCCCCGGGCGAAGCTTCGGACTATCCACAGTCCCAAGCCTGTCCCCTCTGTCTCGCGCTCAGCCTCCCGCTCACGGCTGAAGCGCTCGAACAACCGGGGCACGAAAGCCTCCGGCACGCCTGGCCCACGGTCGCACACCCGGAGGAGGATCCATCCCGGCTGCCCGGTCACGGACACGTCCACGGGCGGACGTCCGTAGGCGAATGCGTTCTCCAGGTAGTTGTCCACCATCGCGGAGAACTCTGTGCGATCGACCAGGGCCTCCAGATCAGGGCTGCAGGACATGCGCACCTCCTGTGATCGTTTGTCCAGCTCGCCGAGCCGTTCGAGGAGGACTTGAAGCACGGGGACGCGTTCCAAGCGGGCGGACGCGCCCTTCGCTTCGATGGTCGACGCGGTGAGGAGTTTTCGGACGAGCCCTTGGAGGCGGGCCGTCCGATCGGCGATGCGCTCGATGATCTCGGTTCTTCGCTCCTCGGCGAGCGCGACCAGGCGGTCGCGTAGCACGTCCACCAGCACGCTGATGGTGGCCAGGGGACTGTGGAGTTCATGGGCCGCGACGGCGACCGCGATGTTCTGACGTTCCAGGGCCGCCTCCAGCTCTCGCTCGAGGTGCCTGCTCCGCGTGACGTCGCGGAGCGCGGCGACGTACAGGGGCTCACCTTCCAGGGTGGTGGCGGTGACCCGCATCTCGACGACCCGTTTGCCTCCGGCGGGCAGCATCAAGTCGATCTCGGTCGCCGCACCCGCGGCGATGGGGAAGCCGAACGGGGTGCCGATCAGCTCCGCCGCCGAGCGGGCGAAGAGCTCCGCGGCAGCGGGATTGCAGAGCCTGATGACTCCTTCTTTGTCGACGGCGACGATGCCGTCCGCCGAGGCCGAAACGATGACCTGGCTGATATCGTCCCGGAATTCGACGTCGTCGGGCCGCCCTGACCCGGAGCCACCCGTGCGGCTTCCGCCAGGCGAGGACCCGCCGCCGGCACTCACCCCGACGGACCCTCTGTCGCTTCGGACTCGGGCGACCCCCACGCGGTCCCAGGATCGGTCGCTCCTGTGAAGACGTGGGGGACGCCTCGCAGAGGTCCACCGATGTGCATGCCGGTGTCATCGATCCAGAATTGGCGGATCCTGTGGTCATGGGCGGAGCCGCGGGCCTGGAGCACGGCGATGGCACGCTGGATCTCGGCGGGGCCTTCGACATATCGGAGCTGGATCCAGACGTCGGAAAGGCCGGCGATGTCGGAGGCGATCGCCGGCGCGTCTGCCGAGATGAGCCGTCCCGAAGGTGTCCGCGTGAGAAGAGTGGTGATCTCGCTCTGCCGGAGGACCGCCCCCAGCGCGATGATGAAGTCGAGCAGAGTCCGCGGCGCGACCACGCGTTCGAGAGCGGACACCGTGTCGATGACGAGCCGGGCCGGCGCGAACTCCTCAACAGCGCGCCTGAGCTGCAGAAAGAGGTCTTCCGGAGAGGTCACCTCCGCGTAGCTGGACATGACCCGGGCCAGGCCCGACGCCTGCATGGCCTTGAGGTCCAGACCCCAGCTCGCGGCGGTGCGGAAGAGCTGCCCGCGGGTCCCGTCGAAGGTGCAGAGCAGGCAGCGCTCACCCGCCTCGACGGCGGCGGCCGCGAAACGCAGACTCGCCAGTGTCTTGCCCGTGCCGGTGGGCCCGGTCATCAGGACGATGGCGTCCCGGTAGAAGCCGCCGCCGCACATCTCGTCCAACTCGGGGATGCCTGACGAGACGCGGGCGAGCGACGCGTGGTCGGACGGCGTGAGGAACGCGAGGGGGACCACCACGATCCCGTCCCGCGGATCGATGGTGAACAGCCATTCCCCCGTGCGGTGCGTGGCGCCGCGGAACTTGACGATCTCAACCGTCCGGCTTCGCCGGCCCTGCCGGAGTACGTTGCGCAGGATGATGACATTGTCGAGCACGAAAGGCTCGACCCCGTAGCGGGTCACACCGTCGTACTCCTCGGGGCGTTCCGCGGTGAGCACCGAGGTGACTCCGAGCGCCTTGAGGGCGGAGGCGACCCGGAACAGTTCGTGCCGAACGACGCTGATGTCGGCGAACCGGGTGAAGATCGCGTTGAGCGAGTCGAGCGCGACACGGCGAGCCCCGGTCTGGCGGACCGCGTGTTCGATGCGCGCCACCAGGGCGCCGAAGTCGTAGGCGCCGACGGCGGGCGCGTCCTCCCCGATACTCGCCGATGCTTCGACGAAGGCCCACTTCCCGTCGTCCTCCCATGACTGGATGGGGAAGCCCAGCGAGGCCGAGTTACGGCGGATGTCGGTGACTGTCTCCTCGAAGGTGACAAACACCCCAGGCTCGTTGAAGCGCATGATTCCGCGGGAGAGGAACTCGACGGCGAACAGTGTCTTACCGCTGCCGGTCGTGCCGCTCACCAGCGTGGATCGGCCCGCGGGCAACCCGCCCAGGGTGACGTGGTCGAAGCCGTTGATCCCCGTGGGGATCCGCGCGATCGCGTTGCTACCAGTCATCGTCACTGCCCCTCCGAGGGCGATGCGTCCGCGGCTGGGAGGCCCAGAGCGATGGCGGCGCGGCCATGATCGGACAGATCCCCGATCACCCGCCGCTGCGGTGGTGGCGCGAGCCTGACCACGGTGGGGGTGGCCAGGATCCGTCCCTCCTCGGCGAGTTCGGGCCGTTCGACGGCGTCGATGACCTCGACCTCGTACATGCCGGAGAGGTGAGCGTCGCACAGGAACCGCAGGTTCACCTCCGCGGCATGGGACCGCTCCGTGTTCCCAGCCACGTACAGCCTGAATGAGTAGGTGGTCACGTCAGGAACCGTCTCCAACGTTCGCAGGGCTCCGGACGGGGCCTTGCGGTCTACCGCTGTTCGTACCCCGCAGACAGGCAGGGACCAGCATCGAAAGAGGAGACGGCACACGAAGCGGATGGGTGTCCGCCGGCTTGGCGCACGCATCAGGCACCGCCGGCCCTCGCGTGGAGCGACGATCCGGTTCGATCTGACTTGTGCGGCACGATGCACCGCGGGTAGCGTCATGATGAGGTCACAGGGGCAGGCCACAGGGTCTTCGGCCCGCTTGCGGCGAGGCGGACGCGACCTCATCAGCCGGCTCCGATCCATCCTCTCCGTTCAGAGTCACGCCTCAACCGGGGGACGGGCGGAGCGGGTCCGGCCGGCCGGCGCACGGCGGCGAAAACCGCTCACGAGATGAGCAGCCATGAGCCGAGCAGTGGTCAAGGTCACGGCGGGCAGGAGCCTCCGGTGATCCGAGTTCTCGTGGTCGAGGATCAGCAGGCGCTCGCCGGCGCTCTCGAGATCGCGATCGACGCCCAGCCCGATCTGCATTGCGTGGGCGCCGTCGGGACGGTCGAAGACGCCGTCTCGCTCGTGACGGTACGGAGCCCCGAAGTCGTGCTCATGGACATTCATCTGCCCGACGTCGACGGAATCGAGGGCACGAGGCGGATCAAAGCCTCTCACCCGCATGTCCGCGTCCTCATCCTGACAGGCGATGCCAGCCCCGACCTGTTCGCGGCCGCCGCGGCGGTAGGAGCTTCCGGATTCCTCGCAAAGGACAGTAAATTTCCGGACATTCTCAAAGTGATCCGCGCCTCGGTCGACAGGAACATCCTTATGGTGGAGGGCGACACGCTCAGAGCGCTCCTCCAGGATTCCAGCGCATCGCCGCACGTCGGGCGCGAGAACTGGGCGGGGCTCACCGCGCGCGAGCTGGAAGTCCTGGGGCTGATGGGGGAAGGGCTCGATCCCCGTGCGATCGCCGGGCGGCTCGTCGTGAGTCTCCACACCGCTCGAGGCCACGTCAAGAACGTCATGATGAAGCTGAGCGCGCACAGTCAGCTCGAGGCGGTTGTCGTGGCGACTCGGACGGGGATCCTGCCGGGACTGCGGAAACCTTGCTGAGGCCCGCGATCCGGCCCATTTGGGGGGTGCCGTCCGGACCATGTGCGGGTGGCGGAGCGTCTGCCGTCTCCCTAGATTGTTGTACATGCGTCGCACCGCGGGTCGCCGCGGCTTTTCCCTGACTACCGCCTCGGCGGGGTCGGGGCTCAAGAACGCCCCGTGCCGGTACCCCGGAAAAGAAGAGCGCCGCTGTCATTCAGAGGGCACGCCGGCTTGCCGCGCATGGACGCTATGAGGCCTTCGTTGATGCCCTCGAGACATCCCACCGTCGACATCCCCGGTCAAGTCCCGGGAAGGAATCCCGGCCGGCTTCGGCGTGTACACCACTCTCCGAGGTCCACGGGGATTCGGCAGGCACGCCAGCGATACCGACACACCCTCGACCGCTGGGCGTGCGGAAGGAAGAACTGACATGGACACGAGACACGTTAAGGCTCTGTCCGACTGCATCGACGGTCTTGACCTCCCCGCACATGCCGCAGGCCCTGATGTGGAGGTTTCCGATCCCCTCGGTGAAGACGAGATCGCCCGGACCACCCGGGCCGTGATCCGCACGCTGGAACAGCTCAACAAGGAACTGCGGCAACAGCGGAGGTTCGCCTCCGACACGTCGCACGAGTTGCGTAACCCCATTGCCGGGCTGCGCGCAGAGCTTGAGCAGGCTCAGTCACATCCAGACGATGTTCATCTGCACGAGACGCTCCAACGTGCGCTGTGCGTCGTCGACCGGCTGGAGGCGATCATCAGCGATCTGCACCTGCTGTCCCGAGTGGAGGGCGCCGTGCCGTACGGGCGGGCGCCGGTCGACCTGGCGCAGCTGGTCAAGGCGGAAGTCTCCCGGCGGGCGGATCGTATTCCGGTCCAGTTGCGGCTCGTTCCCGGGGTCTACGTCAAGATCGTCGACATCCAGATCGGCCGGGTACTCACCAATCTGCTGGACAACGCCCAACGGCACGCCGAACGGGTCGTACGGGTCGAGGTCAGCCGTAACGGGCGCACCGCGGAACTGGTGGTCTCCGATGACGGCGAAGGGATCGCCGAGAGCGACCTCGAACGGATCTTCGAACGATACACCCGGCTGAACGCGGGCCGCCGCCGTGACCACAGCGGCACCGGCCTCGGGTTGTCGATCGCCCGTGAAATCGCTCAGGCTCACGACGGGACCCTCCATGCCGGAGACTCTCCCATCGGCGGCGCGCGCTTCACGCTCCGGCTTCCCCTCGCCGCCCTTCCGGGCCCCAACGGTGCCAAGAGGCCCGACGAACGGCTGCGCTGATCGCCGATCGCGAAGGCGGGTAGAGCGCCGGACGCGATGCCGGGCCAGATCACGGGCAGCCAGATCGCCCGAAGTGGCCGCCTTCGTCCTCCCAGACGTCCTGCGCTGCCTCTTGTCCCGCCCAGGCGCCGGGCGCGGGAGTCCGGTCCTCCACGGGAGGCGCACCGTTAGGGTCCCTGGGGGCCGACGCGTACGCGGCCTCCGGCTGTATCACCCGCAACGATATGCCCTCGTGGCCGTTGATGGTCAGGGTAACCAGCCCACGGTCCATGGATTGGAACCATCCGACCTTCACGGCCCGGCCGGCGACCGGAATACGGTGCGGAATGTTGCTCCACGCGTCGACATGCAGTCCGACCCGGAGTGTCATCTTCCCCAGCCGGCGGTCGACGGCTGCGATGAGACCCGGGAGTTCGGCCGCCGCGTCCGTTGACCGGGGCCACCATTCCCCGTCCACAGCACGCGTGCGACGAGGGCTGGGTTCCAGGCTGAGCCGTACGGCAGGTGCGTCAGCCGGCTGCTCCGACGGAACACGAGCGGTAGGAACTGCCGGCGGCGAAGTAGTATGCGTCAGCGTCATGATCGGCCGACCTGCCTCAGCCCTGGCGGGGCTGCGTCTGTGAAGCGCCGCAGACGGTGCCGACGCGACTGCCGGCATTCGAAATGTCTCCGGTGACATCGAGTCTACTCTTTTCCCCTGGACGCAGGGGTTTGCGGCAGGCCTGGTGGGCGCTGACCGCGTCGTCCAGATGCAGGACGGGCGTGCCGTCCCAGCCGGTGAGTGCGGGCAGTCGGCGCATACGCGGGGGCACCGGAGGCCGGAGTCCGGGCCTGAGCAGGAACGCTCGGCCACCCACGCTGACCGGGTGTCGCCATCAGCAGGGGTGATCGGCTCATCTGGCGTTGCCGGTTTCCCTGTTGAGGCGCCCGGGGCTTGACTGTGAGATGGGCCGCGGTCCGTGGGGATTCGGACCACCCCAGAGCGGCCTCCGGGGTGCCCAGGCTGGAGAAACGTGGTTGCCGGCGTGCTCGGTGACCCGTCGACTCCGCCGGGCGCTCCGGCCGGACGAGGCCGATCCCAGCAAGCCTCGTCATCGGCTGTGATCGTCGGCCGGAGGTTGAGCGAAGTGTTCGCCGTGGATGACGGCATCCGCCGCCTCGGACAGGCGCAGGTTGCGGGTGCGCGCGTAGACGCACAGGGAGTCGAAGGCGTCGTCCATGTCGCTGTGGTGGCGCTCGGCCAGCACCCCGGTGGCCTGCTCGATGAGCGTGCGACTGTTCAGCGCGGTCTGTAGCTGCTCTTCGGCTGCCTCGTGCTGCTCCAGCCCGCGATGGTGCAGGATGCTGATGGTGGCCACATTCGCCAGTGCCTGCCCGATGTGCAGCTCATCAGTGGTCAGCCTGCCGGCTGCCGTCCGCAGCAGGGTGAGCGCGCCGATGATCCTGTCGCGGTGGCGCATCGGCAGTGCCTGGACCGCGACGAAGCCGGCGAGCTGAGCCGCTGCGGCGAAATGAGGCCAGCGCCCTCCCTCGGCGACCAGATCGGCACATGTCACCGGCCCGCCGGTGCGGTAACAGTCCAGGCCGGGGCCGTCGACGTCTTGGAGTTGGAGGAGTTTCAGCATGCGTGCCTGCTCGGTGGAGGCGGCCATCGGACGCAGCCGACCTTGTCGGTCGGCCAGCAGCAGCCCGGCCGCATCGACATCCAACAGCCGCACACAGCGCATGGTGAGCTGGTGCAACATGTCGACGACGTCGAAGTCTCCGACCAGGGTGTCCGTCAACTCGGCGAACGCGTCGGTCAACTGGCGTTCCCGCGTCACGACTGCCTCCCAGAAGGGACTGCGGGGATGTCCTCGTTGAAGTTCATACTTACCTAACTGCACCGAGGTCATGCCGGTGGCCTGGTGCATCTGATGGACCATCGCCCAGTCTCAGGCGGGGTGCGTCGCTCCAGCCGGTGAGGTCGAGCAGACGCCGTACGTGTGGAGACACGGAGCACAACGTCAGAACGTGGGCGTCCTCCAGCCTCGCGGCAGCCATCACCAGGGCGCGCAGGCCGCCGATGTCGACGAACACCAGACCGCTCAGATCAACGACTGGGCTGCCGCCGTCTGCCAGAGAGGCCAGTGCTTCGGCCAGGGCGGGCAGGGTGGCCCGGTCGAGATCACCCTCGATTCTCAGTCCTGGCGGATCGAGGGATGTACTGATCCGGAGGCGGCCGTTGGAAGCCGTGATGGGACCGTTGATCGGCTTGCCGATGCGTTCGCTGACGGTGGGGTCCGGTGCGCCTGCTGTGCCAGTGATGTTCATCCCGACTCCTTTGGCCACGGCGAGAGGGGCGGCCATTCCGCCAAGTAGGTGGGGTGCAACCTGTCGAACCGGCACTCTGATGGGCGGAAAGGCGGGCCACGGCTCGCGTCGATCGGCCGATGTCCACGGCCGAGTGCGTGATCGGTCGGTACCACGATCTCCGTCGCCCGAGAACGCGTGCTCTGCCGGAGCCGGTCACGAGGCCTCGGCAGCTTCAGTACACGCCTGGAGGGGGACCCGAAACACTTCAAGTCAATTACATACGCCGGCGAACGGATAGACGCGGTGTACGCAAGGCTCATCGTCTGTGCAGATCACGGACCTCAATCGCCCGAGAGCCCGTCGAAGGCAGTCTCGACGGCGCCTCCCGCGGGCTATCTCGGCCGGAGATGGCTCTTACTCGGATTGGACGTTTCCGCCGCTCCGGCCGCCACGGTTGACTGGAGGTAGGCCAGTCTGGAGTACCTCGCGTCGCTGTCACTCTGTGGGGGGTGACTCTGAACGTGAGAAGCGTCGAGGCCCGCGCCCACGGCGGTCCGAACGGACAGGCGCCGCACTGCGAGCATCTCGACATGCTCCCGGGCGTCCAGCATGGGGTTCCCGAATGCCAGCCGTAACTGCCCTCGGGGCTGACCTGGTCTCAACTGCTGTCGTGCACGACGTGCGGGTGGGTCGCCTGCTCCGATGATTCGCCCGGCGGTCACGCCCGGGCGCACTACGAGGAGACCGACCATCCGGTAGTTGCCGCGTTGGTTTCGGAGCCGCCCTGGCGATGGTGTTACGTGCACGGACGTGCCCTGCGGGGCTAGAGGAAAGAGGCTCATGACTACATCCGAACAAATCCTGAAACGCCGGGATGACTACGACGGCACGTCAGCGTTTCCGGGGGCCGCCAAGCAGGTTCCGGCGGGCAGAGTACAGATAGGCCTGACCGCGACCATCGTGGTGCTGCCCTTCGTCGCGTTGGTGGCCGGGCTGTGGCTGGCGTGGGGGCATGGAGTGGCGATCACCGACCTGCTGCTGGCCGCGGCGCTCTATGTGGTGACGGGGTTCGGGGTGACCGTTGGATTCCACCGACTGCTGACCCACGGGTCCTACACCGCCCGCCCGTGGCTTCGGGTCGCTTTGGCGGTCGCCGGGTCGATGAGCTTCCAAGGCAACGTCATCGACTGGGTGGCGGTCCACCGACGCCATCACGCCTTCACCGACCGTCCCGGCGATCCGCACTCTCCTTACCGGTACGGCGCCAGCCTGTATGGCCAGTTCCGTGGGCTTGCTCACGCCCATCTGGGCTGGCTGTTCGCCGACGATCCCACGCCGGCCTCGCGCTACGCGCCCGACCTGCTCGCCGATCCGGCGATGGTGAGGGTCGCGCGTGCGTTTCCCGCCCTGTGCGCCTTGTCGCTGGGGCTGCCGTTCCTGGCCGGCTGGGCGATCAGCGGCAGTCTGTACGGCGGGCTGACCGCGTTCCTGTGGGCCGGGCTTGTTCGCATCGCCCTCCTGCAGCACGTCACCTGGAGCGTCAACTCCCTCTGCCACGTGGTCGGCAGCAGGCCTTTCGCCACTCGCCGTCATGACCGCTCGACCAACCTGTGGCCGCTGGCGGTGCTGTCGTTCGGGGAGAGCTGGCACAACGGCCACCACAGCGAGCCCACCTGTGCCGTGCACGGTCTGGACCGGCACCAGATCGACCCTGCCGCCGGGCTGATCCGGCTCTTCGAGCGTCTGGGCTGGGTCACCGACGTGCGCTGGCCCGATTCAGGCCGTATCGAGCGCCGTCGCCGCACGGGCCTGTCCGAGGAAGCTCGCACATCCGCCGGACCCTGAGGGCAGTGCCGTGGTGGCACGGAACTCCTGGTAAGCGGTGGCCGTGGTGATCGTCCTCGGGTCGATCGTCCGGTTCGCAGCGGGGCGGCCGCCTGCGCGAGGACCTAAGGTGGAAGAACGCGGGTCCGCGTCGACGCCGCAGGCCGGAGGGGATGGCCCATGGAGCTACGTCAGCTCCGCTACTTCGTGACTCTGGCCGAGGAGCTGCACTTCGGCCGGGCGGCGCTTCGTGAGCACATCGTGCAGTCCGCGCTGAGCCAGCAGGTGCAACGCCTCGAACGCGAGCTGGGTGTGCGGTTGCTGAATCGCAGCACCCACCACGTCGAACTGACCCCGGCCGGCACCGCCTTCCTCATCGAGGCCCGGCAGATCCTCGACCATGTGGGTAGGGCGGCACACGCGGCCCGGAACGCCGTCGGTTCTCCGCCCGCACTCCGGGTGGGCATCATCGACGCGGGCTACGACTCCATGCCCCAGATCCTGCGAGCCGTACAGCGGCGCCATCCGGAGCTGACGATCCACCAGGTCGAGGCGAGCACTCCCGAGCAGTACCGGAAACTGGCCGATGGCCGCCTGGAGATCGGGATCGGCCTCTCCTCCCAGCTTCCCCCCGACGTGGCCTCCGAGCTCATCCGGCTCGATCCGCTGGGCGTGCTGCTTCCTGATACCCACCGCTTCGCCGCGCTGGACGGCGTGCCCGTCGCCTCCCTGGACGAGGAGCTCCTCCTGCTCGGAGAGGAGGCCCAAACGCCGGAGTTCAACCAGTTCGTCCGTGAACTGTGCCGCTCAGCCGGATTCGAGCCCACCGTCTACAAGGGAACCGTCGAGAGCAACCACGCAGCCGAAGATCTCGTCCTCGAGCACCGCTGCGTGCTCTGCGTCCCCTCCTCCGCCCGCACATCCAACCGTCCAGGCACCGTCTGGCGGCCACTGATCGAACCAAACCACCACTACCCTTGGTCGCTCCTGTGGCGCTCAGGCGACCCGTCCCCGTACGTCAACGCCGTCATCGACACCGCCCGGGAGGTCGCCCGCCGGCTCGACTGGCTCGGAACCGCGCGCTCGCGGAGGCTGGGTCCACGGGCTGGCGTCTGAAGTGAATGCGTGAACAACGGAAGAGGTGCCTCCGGGCTGGCCCCGGGCTGGCCCCGGGCTGCGACTGGCCGAGCGCTGCGGTCTGGCCGCGTTGGTGGGCGAATACCTCGTGACCCACAACCCGGACGGGGTGAACGCCCCGGTCGAGGTCCCCGCCATCGTGGCGGGGATGGTCGCCGGGGCCAACAGCAGCGAGATCTGGACATGCTGCGCCATGGCGGGATGGGCACAAGCTGCCTTCATCTGACCTGTGGCCAGACTGAACACCGATCCTCAGCCTGGCCAGCCTGTGCCGTCTACGGTTTGAAAGAATCTAGGCCCTAAGCTGCCGATGCGTGGTCCTGGCCCGCCGCGGGCCGGTACGTCCGAGACAGCGCGGGTCCGTGAGATTGGCACCGACGCCGCAGTGGACCTGATTCCTGCTGGCGATGGAGCACGACTCGCCGACGCTGCTATTCCGGCTGGCGTGTGAGTACCTGATCTCGGCGAAGGTGATCCGGCCGGGGCTGGTGACGGTGGTGGAGCGGGTCGCGCACGCCCGCGAGGTCGCGCGGCAGGAGACGTTCGACCGGCTGGCGCACGAGTTCACCGACGAGCGCCGAGTCGGCCTGGACGGGCTGCTGGTGACCGATCCGGCGATCGGGATGAGCCGGCTGCGGTGGCTGGGCAAGGGGCCGGTGGAGGCCTCGCCCGCCGCGGTGAAGGCCGAGATCGCGAAGCTGGAGTTCCTGCGCGGGATGGACGCGCACACCCTGGATCTGTCGGTGCTGCCGGCGGAGCGGCGCTGGTTCCTGGCGATGGTGGGCCGCCGGTTGACGGCACAGGCGTTGCAGCGGCGCGAGCCGGAGCGCCGGTATCCGATCCTGCTGACGCTGGTGGCGCAGTCGGCGACCGAGGTGCTGGATGAGGTTGTGCAGTTGTTCGATCAGGCGATGTCGGCGCGGGAGAGCAAGGCGGCGCGCCGGATGCGGGACGCGCTGGCCGAGCGTGGGGCGCCAGGGACTCGAACCCTGAACCGACGGATTAAAAGCGCCCTTGATCACTGTCGCGCGGTGTCGTACGGTGCCGTTTCGCGCCGTTTCATCCGCCATGCTCCCTGTCGCTCTGCCGGGTGATGACACCGCGTTTCATGCTGTATGGGGGACAGGCGAGCAACCAGCGAGCAAACAGGGATCGCTTGACCATCGTTTGGTTGCTCACGCACCCCGCGAGGGGTGGTCGCCGAAGTCGGCTACCGCGCCCAGCATGACGTTCTGATCGAGTTGGTCAAGCGATCGCGGCGATGTCACCGTCATCGAAGTAGATCGACTGGTGGAGGCGGCCTCCGAGGGCGGCCGCGTAGCGGGCCAGGATGTCCTGGCCGGAGATCTTGCCCTGCTCGATCTGAGAGATGCGCCCCTTGGTAACCCCCATGCGCTCGGCTACCTGCTGCTGGGTCAGGCCGCGGCTGCGGCGGATCTCCGCCAGCCGATGCCCCTGGACCTCGGCCAGAAGCTCCCGCTTACCGGCTTCGACCGCTTCCTCTCCGCCGGCCCGCTCGACATGCTCCGCCCGGATGTCCTTCCAGCGAGGCGGCACGGGCCACGTTGCGGTGGACATTGCCGGAGATTCCAGCAGCCAGGGCAGCAGGCTGTCCCCTCCCGGGCGCAGCCGGTGACGTCCCTGCTAGGCCTCTGGGATGAGGGCCGCATGGGACCGTCCCCATGCTTTCAAGGGATCGGCAGGCGTACGATTCCCCCGTAGGCGGTCCTGGGACGATATGTCCGGATTGGCCGCGCTGTGTAACGAATTGCTCACTCTTCGCCAGATTCTTGGACCGTGCCGATAAGCGCAAGCACATGATGGTCAAGGAGCGAGGAATGGGGCTGGGCATGCCGAATGACAGCGATGTGGACAAGCTTGTTCACCACTTTTGCTGCGCCGCCACCACTGCCCATTACGGCCCCTACACCCCTCCCGACGGGCCCAATGGACACCTGACTGGCAGCGCCCTCATTCCAGGAAGGCTCTACCGCTATCGGCTAGTCGATCGTGAACAAATGCCAGTGGACATCCACGTCTATGTCGGCCTCGCAGACATAGGCGGCATGCTCTGGGAGCAGGAGATCAGGGTGCTGCTGCGGCTCGGCGTTTCCGCGCTGCCAGGGCTCGCGGAGATCCTGGAGGGCGGTTACGAGGACGCCGCCACCACGGCCGCAGTGGGGACCTCTGTCCAGGGGATCGCCTTTGTGGCGACCCGTGGCTCCGACTACACCTTGGAGGATCCCGGCGCGAGCGAGGCCATGCGTGCGCGACCCTTGGTGGCGCTGAGCCAGTTTGTGTTGCTTGCTGACGCGCTCGCCGAACTGCACGACCTGGGCGTAACCCACCGAAACCTGATGTCGGCTGCCATCTACGCCGACATCGACGCCGACACGCCTCGGCTGTGGATCGCCCGATTCGAGATGAGCGCACTCATCGGCAACCTTCTGCGGTCTAGTCTGGACTCCGGAACACGGCGGGATGAACTGCGCGAACTGTTCCTCGGTGTCGAGCCGGACCGGCGGCAGTTAGCTTGCCTGCCGCCTGAGCGCGTCCAGTTCCTGTTTCCCGACGACCACGCCGAAGGACTGCGGGACACCGCCACCGCCGATGTGTATGGACTGGCGGCGATTGTCTGGGAATGGTTCTGCAACCCCGATGACCTGCCCGATGTTCCGATCGACTGGGCAGACCACGCCTCCGTGCGCGCCGCTCATGAGGCGCTGGGCAAGGCTATGCGTCAGGCGTTGGCTTGTTCTTCCACGCTGCCCACGCGCCTGACGGACGTGCTCACGGCGATGCTGGACGTACGGCCCTCGGCTCGGCCGACCGCCGCAGAGGTCGCCACCCGGCTGCGCCAGGACAGCGACGCGCTGCGGGTGTCACTCGATTCGACACGGCGGGAGCGGCCCTTCCTGGTCGTGCACATGCCCCGCCAGTCCGACGAGACCCTCCTCGCCCGGGATTGGATCTCACAGAGCGCGACCACTGAACCGGGGCGCGAGGAACTGGCTGCCTTCATCGTCGAGGACCTTCAGAACGCTAGGCTGGTGCTCTCCCCCCACGGCGCCGAGCCCTTCGTCAGGGGCGGGTCCGCCGCCGAGCGCCGCGAGGCGCGGTTCGTACTGCTCGGCCGGCGGATCGCCTGGTTCTGCCAGTACTTCTGGCGCAGGACCTGGGCCGGGCAGAGCCCACCGTTAGAAGAGGCGCTCATCATCAAGTACGTCGTGGAGCGCACCAGCCCACGGGTCGAGCGCATGATCGATGAGCTGGCCCGCGATCCCCTACGTGTCGAGGTTCCGGGGATCGAGACGGTCGCAATGACCATCGACGCCCGGAGCATGGACGCGCAACTTGCTGGCCGCCCCTCCTGGAAGGAATTGGTGGACCAGCTCACTCCGCCGACACCCGAGTCAGGCAGGGACCTGGAGTACGGCCGAGCCCTCGACTGGCTGCTCACCTTTCAAGGCGCCGAGCTTCGGGCGCGTACCTACCCCTTCACCCGCGTCGGCGCACTGGGCGACGAGGTCAAGGTCGAGTGGGAGCGCGAAACAGACCGACAGTACGTGCTGCGCGACGCGCTACTCACCAAACTGGCCGACTCCCCCTGGCTGCGGCCCGCCTTCGGTGACTTCTTCGGCAACCTTGAGGAGGAGGACCATGGCTACGCGCTCGTCGAGGTTGGCGAGGACGAGAACGGTCGACCCCGCTGGCTGGCAGAACGATCGGTCTGGCAGGTGAGCCACAAAGAGGGCGAGGACCGGGTGATCCTTCGTCGGCGCCCGGGGCATGGTGGCCGAGCGCTTCCTGCGAAGGGCTGGTTGAGGCCGTACAGCGATCAGGGCACCCAAAGCGCACTGAACCGCCAGGCTGACGCGCGCTGGGACCTGCTTGAGGCACGCGGGCTACTGTCCCAGCTGCGCAACCCGCGGTCGATCCGCACCCCCCAACAGCGCTGGGAGCAGGCTGGCGCAGAGCTGGAGGGCGAGAACAGCCAGGAGACCGTCCGTTCGATGCTGGCCTGTCAGCCTCTGTACGCCATCCAGGGCCCACCCGGCACCGGTAAGACGACGGTCGTTGCGGAGGCGGTCGCCGGCTATCTGGAGGCCGAGCCCACGGCCCGGGTCCTCGTCTCAGCCCAGTCGGGATACGCCCTGGACAACCTGGCCCAGCGGATCCTCGAACGGGTCGGCGAGCTCGGCCCTGATGGCAAGCCCGCCGATGAGTGGCCCGGAGTCGCGCTGCGGATCACATCCTACAGCGGCACCCCGCCCACCCCGACGGTCCAGCCCTGGACCCGCTCTGAGCTTGCCGTTCGGCAGGCCGGGCGGATCCGGGCCCGGGTAGGCCAGGTGCTCCGCGACCGGGTCGGCAGCGACTCCCTGCGTCTGGTCCTAGAGGAGTGGGCGCATTTGCTCGATCCCGGCACCGGTGACAACGTTCACCTCGAACTCGGGGACCGCCTCGAACGCGCGGCCAATCTGGTCTTCGCCACCTGTGCCACCGCCACGGCACAGGCGGTCACCCCCAGTGGAACCCGCAGCCGCTTCGACTGGGTGATCGTCGAGGAGGCCGCTAAGGCATGGCCAACCGAGCTCTCCATGCCGCTGTCGCGCGGCACACGCTGGACGCTCATCGGTGACCACAAGCAACTGGGCGCGCACCGCCGGGCCGACTTCGAGCGCTTCCTAGACAGCTGTCGCGCGGACCCCAACCCGGAGATCGCCGACCTGTTCCACCGCCGGGAGGACTACCTTGACGTCTTCGACACCTTCCGGCGGCTGTTCCGCCCGCTGGACGATCCGAACCTGACGGACGAGGCCCGCACGCGGCTGCCGCTGCGGCGGCTGACAACACAGTTCCGAATGCGTCCGCCGATCGCCGAGATCGTCAGCCGGGTCTTCTATCCCGAGCCGAACGCTGCGCGCCTGCCCGACGGACTGCCGCCGGGGACACTCACCAGCGGCCGCGAGGTCGCTGCCAGCCCTCTACGCAAGCCCCAAGCGCTGGCAGGGGCGTCCGTGGTGTGGATAGACACCCATGACGTGGCGGACTGCGCCGACGAACCGCGCTGGAGGAACCCTGGCGAGGCGCGCGTGGTCGGGGCGCTGGTCGACCTATGCAATCCGAGGCCGGAGCCTTACCAGAACGGGTTTAGCGGGGAACCGCTAGCCGTGCTCACCCCCTACCGGCAGCAACTCGACCAACTTCGCCAGTACGGCGCGCTGCGGGATTACCTCTACACGATCCACTCGTTCCAGGGGCGGGAGGCCGACATCGTGATCACGTCGCTGGTCCGAGACCGCCAACGCGGCCATGCGGAACAGACCTGGGCCAGCCTCGGTCATCTCGCGCAGCGCAACTTGATCAACGTGATGATGTCCCGGGCACGCAAACTACTCGTCATCGTCGGTGACTTTCACCACTTCTCCCGAGTCGACGCCGACACGTCCCTGGACGATGACGAACGCTTCTGGGGACGCCTCTGCACCGCGGTCCAGCTCTACGGGACCGTAGTCCCAGCCACCGAGGTGATCGGCGAATGACTGCCAGCCTGACCATCTACATCCCCTGCGACGTCGGCCAGGTCCGGGTTCGGATGGGCTACGGCAGCACGCTGTCCCCCGTCGAGGCCACCGCGCTGCGGGTAATCCACGCGCTCACCGGCACGACGCACGAGGCGGCCCAGATTAAGGAGCTGTCCACGGTGCTGGGGTTGGGCGAGCGGGTTGCGCTCGACCTGGTACACGATCTTTGGCGACATGGCCATGTGACGATCGACTTCGCCCTCGGCACGCTGGAGCTCAGCGAGGACACCCGTAGACGGCTCCAGGATGGGCAGCTGCACACATTGCAGAGCCTCGACTCGGAGGAGCGCACCGTCGATCTCATGGTGGAGAGGCTGACCGGCCACGTCATGCCCGCCACCGATGGAGCGTGGCAACCGCAGGACGGGAGGCTGGCCGTACGGCACGCCGCGACCGACACCCGCCTGGAGGCCGTGGCACAACCCGCGCTGCTGTCCGCCGTGAACCTGGCGCTGAGCCGTACCGGCCGGAACCGCTCGAGTGAACCTGCTTTGCGGGTCGAGGAGCGCCCCGGGCGGCGGGTCCTGTCGATTCGTACGCTCCCCCAGGACACCCGTACGGCCACCGGGCGCCGCTGGTACGCCCTGGACGTGCGGCCGGAGATCAACGACCTGACGGGGGCACTGATCGTCACCGTGGTCGACCGGCGGTTCCCGGCTGCCCGTCGCGAGTTGGCGTCCGCGCGGCTGACCGAGTTGGCCGAGGAGTTCCGCCGGGAGGCGTTCGCGACGCAGCTGCGTACCGTGGCGACCACCCGGCTCGGCGACCCACCGCTGGAGGAAGCGCTCGCCCGGATCGCTGAGAAAGCCCGCGGCCTGGCTGAGGTGCCGGGCACGCAACGGCGCGACCGCCACGACGACCTCACAGAGGACGCCGCCCAGATCGTTGAGATGATCGGCCACCGTCGGACGCGCGAGGTGGAACACCAGGTGATCGCTGGCGCTGACGCTCACGAGGAGGCCATGGCGTCCCTCATCGAGGAGGCGGAACGGCAGATTGTCCTCGTCTGCCCGTGGATCAAGGAAGCCGCCTGGAGCAGGGTAGAGCCCCAACTGAGGGCCGCTGTTGCGCGGAATGTCCAGGTTGTCGTGGTCTGGGGCATCAAGCACGGTGAGAAACTCGACGACCCGGTCGACAACGCCCTCGACAGCCTGGTACGGCAGAGCATCAGGACCCCGGTCATCCGGTCACGGATCTCCGCGCGTACCCACGTCAAGGCCATCGTTTGCGACGATAGGAAGGCCCTGGTCACCAGCCGGAACTTCCTGAGCGCCGGCGGTCCACGCCGCGAGGTCGGGCTGCTGATCTCGAACCCGGAAGGTGGCGCGAGTGAAGCCGTACGTGATCTGCTGGGCTGGGTGCGCGCCGCGGTTCCCGAAGGGCCGCTCAGCCGGATGGTCCTGCACCAGGCCGACCGTTTCCCTGGCCCAGCCTTAGAGCCGCCGCAACCGCCTGCGCTGCCCGAGCGCCCACCCGACGGCGACGATCCCCGGTATGCCGCGGCCTTGGCGGCCTGGCGGATGGCCTGGATCGCATGCGCCGACCGGCTCGCCGCCGAGGCGGACGCGGGCAAGCGTCCGTACGCGCGGCTGGTGGAGGACGGCGCACACCGTGAATTGCTGTGGCGCGCGCTGCGCGAGGCCCGGCGGCGACTGGTGATCACGTCGGAGAAGATCAGGGATGAGGTCCTGGACGGTCGTCTTGAAGCGGCGCTCGTCGACTGCCTCAAGCGTGGCGTACAGGTCACGATCGGCTTCAACCTGAGGAGTGGAGCGGCCGCCAGCCGTCTCCTGGCTCTGGAGGGCACGAACCCGGGTCTGCACCTGTCACCCGCCGACAGCCACTGCAAGGTCCTGGTGTGGGACGACGAGGCGGTCGTAGGGAGCTTCAACTTCCTGTCATACGCGGGGTACGGCACGATCGGTGGCCGTCACCAGCAGCGGTCGGAGCTGAGTTTGCGGCTGACGGGCGCCGCCGTAGCCGATGGCATCGCCAAGGCGGCGGGCGAGCCGTCCGAGGTCACCAAGCGGGTCAGCGGCGTGTCGCTCGCCCGCGCCAGCGTCGTCGACACCGGACCGCTCCAGTGCGCTCAACGCATCCTCAACCGAATCCCGGTGCTGGGCCTCGGCGCGGCCGTCCGATCAGAACTTGACGCCATGCCCAACCCATGGCCGGTCCTGGATCACTTGCCCGCTGGTCCGGAGTGGCAGACCGCCGCCGCATTCTGCCTGTCCCACAACGCCGGGCACCATGGTGTACGGCGTGCGCTCGTCCAAGACCTTTGGGATCACGGCCTTTTCGCCGAGGCCGGGATCCTCGACACTGACCCACCTCAAATCCCCCGTGAGCTGGCTGCGCTCGGCCGGTCCCTGGAAGCCGATGACGACCGTGCCTTGGCTGAGGCGGCGGTCATGTTGGGCGAAGTCGAGCGGACGGCGGTGCTGGCCGTGGCGGTGGCCAGGACCCTGACCCGGGGCTCCGACCAGGCCGCCGAGCTGCTCACTTCCCTGTCACCTGCCGACGGCCCGTGGGAACGCCTGGCGACCCTCGTGCACGACCACCATGTGCGCACCTACGGCGCTAATCCAGCTGAACTGATTCGGGCCGCGACGGCCGGCCGTGACCACATGGATCTATCGAATGCGTGGACGGAACTGGACCTCACCGTCACCCGCCAACGGCCTGCGATCTCCAATCACCCAATCGCGTCGAAGGTGCACGCCGCGCTGTTCAAGGTGAGTGGAGTGTTCGGCCGGATCAGCGCCGCCACCGTCAAGCGTGATCTGCCCGCGCTGACCGAGGCCCTTAAAGAGTTCCCGGACCGCGGGGAGAGCCGGACCGTGGAGAAGATGGTGGACCACGTGTGGAAAGAGTCCGCGCCGCAGGCCGATCTCCTGTATGGCGGCCCACGTAGCGCCTACCTGCCCAGGCTGACCGAGCTTGTGCGCGCGGCGCGGCGGGTCGTCGAGCTCGCACGGGCGCGAGCGGACCGGACTGCGTCTCCATTCCCTCCCGAGCTCATCCTCGTCACTGAACAGCTCGCCACGGCATACCGCCAGATGCGGCCCGAGCTGGGTGGAGAGCCGTACGGGCCGCTGGTCACGGCCGCTCTGAGCGTTCTCGACCGGTATTTCGGGCTCCTCGCCGAGCCGAGCGACACGGCCGGTCTATGGCGATATCCCCGGCTTACCGCCGCAATGACATGGGAGGAGGGTGATCTAGTCGGGCCCCTGCTGGCCGATCTGGCCGATCCCGTCACCGTCCACGAGTCGGCGCGCCGCCTAATCGAGTCGGGGGAGTACTCCGCCGCAGAGGACCTACGTGACAATGTGAACTTGCCCACTGCCGTACTGCGGGACATCTCAGACCAGCTCACAGCAGCCCGTTCCGCCGCCATCACCCGCAATTGCCGTTCCGCTGAGGAGTTGCGGCGCCGGGCCCACCGGGCCGGCGGCAGCGTGATGATCGACATCGACAACCTACGTCTGGAAACGCAGATGCGTGCGGCCAATGCTGCCGCCGCGCTGGCGTCGTTCGAGCGCGAGGTGGAGGCTATCGAGGCCAGGCGCGGGAAGGCGCTGCTGGAAGCGGAGCCGCCGACGGACCTCATGCCCGAAGAAGTTGGACCGTGGCGGAATGCGATCCGGTCGTGCGTGGAGGCACGCGAGTTCGCGGCAGCGGAGGCGCTGGTCACGGCCGGTCCTGGTGATCGCACGATTGAGACTCCCGTGCCCGTCGGGGCCGTCTGGCCCTATCGGGACACGAGTCTCGAGCGGGTGCTGAGCTGGTATTTTGATACGCGGGATGCGCCGCCCGGCTTTGCTGAACTGCGCCCGGCGACGGATGATACGGCGGCCTGGGAACTGCTGTCCTGGTTGCGCGAAGCGGGGGACGGATTCACGGGGACGCTGTGCCGATTCCTCGGGACACCGGAAAGGGACTACCTGGAAATCCCCACCGTTCCTGGCCTCCCTCCGGAACTGCTCGGCGACGGTCTTGATGTGTCGGCCGACGGCTCACCGCCATGTAGGGGACAACGACCGGCCGTTTGGGTGGCGCAGAGCGCTAACGCGAGCCCGCCTGCGGACGTGGCGATGATCGACGTCCCGTTCCTGCTGCGCCTAGTCGCGCAGGACCCCGCGACGCGGTTGACCTCCTTTCTGTACGGCGTCTGCGCCCGATTGCCGATGAGTGATGTGGTCACCTGGTATCGCGCGAGCGGCCCCTGGAAGCACCAGCAGGTGAGCGGGCTGCTACGGTTTCTCGGGGTAACCACCGACGGCGTCGTCGTGGATGCGTTGCTTCACACGACCATGGGTCGGCCTGAGCTGCTCCGACTGCTGCTCTGCGAGCTGCTCCTAGATCCGTTGCCGGGTCGTGCCCGCCACGTAACACTCGACCTGCCCCGGGTGAACAGAGTGCGCGACAGCGACAAGTGGCTCTCGGCCGGGCGGGCATGGCTGCTGTCCCGTCTCGACCTCGAAGCCCAAGTGCTGCTGCGTACGGCTGCAGCCTTCGACTACCCTGAGTTTACGCTTGACGACCTCCGCTCGGGAATAAACGCGATCGTCGACGATCTAATCGCTGAGAAGATCAACGCACTACCTCTGGACGCCGCGGTGGGAGACCTCGTCGCCGAAGGACTCATCCGTGAGCAGAGCCCCGGGCGGTACACGCTTCTGGTTCGCGACCTGTTTGCGGAAGATCGACCCGGCTACAGCCCGATCGAAGAGGCAACCCGGGCGGCACACACGTTATACCGCGACCGACCATTACCTGACACGGCAGCTGTAGATCTTGATGTGTGAGGTGTTCCTGCAGGTCACGCCATGCGGGTGGGTTGTCGTGTCGTAAGCTGAGCTGCCACAGCGCGCTGGTACTTCGCGGCATACAAATCCGACGCAGCGAAGTCGTGCTGCAGCAGCGTCAGCCTGGCTGCTGGCCGTCGCCGGGCACGGTCGTCCACGGACACTCACGACGGGAGCGCGCTCCCGTGATGTCCAGCTCGCGCATCAGCCGTTCTCGACTGATCCGCTGTTCGTGAATATCGATGTCCTGGGCCTACACCACCGTTCGCGGCCTTAACGGAACTTAAATGGGTCTTGTCGGTGAGCTGACGAGGGCTGATCTGATCTGTATGACCAGGGTGTGCGGTATGTGCAAGGCGGCGGCTTCACCCCCCAGGAGCAGGGGCGTTCGAGGAGGCACGGCTGCGAGCGGCCGAGATGTTCGAGCAGGGGGTCACGAACGCGGCGGTAGCCCGGACGTTGCGGGTCACGCAGAGGTCGGTGGACTGGTGGCGGCGCGCCTGGCGCGAGGGCGGCACGGCGGTGCATGAGGCTCATAGCGCGGACTGTAACAATCGCCCCCGACAAAACTGCCTGCCCACTCTCGCCCGGCCCCGGCGTCAAGCTCTTGCTCTCGCGCCTCTACCTCCGCACTAACCTGCAGCTGAGACGAGCTGATCAGAAAGCTGCGCGGAGTACTGGATCGCCAGCAGGCGTGGCCCAGGGGGTAGATCAGGGCGCGAGCAGCGCGACGGGGCCGACAGTCGCTACAGGTTGCCGGGCCTCGGTTCGTCAGTCGACTAGGTAGTGGGCTTCGATGTAGGCGACGGTGGAGTCATAGGGCTCTCCTACCGGCTTCAACGTGTACCGGCGGAAGACCGCGGCGGTGGCGCGACGGACGCCCCGGTTGCGAGCGTCGGCGTTGTCCCAGGAGCCGGCGAGGGTGCGGGTGACCACCTGGTCGATCTCCTCGGCCAGGTTCCTCTCCATGACTGAGAATCCGGACGGTGCGTGGTCGTGGATGATCCGCGACAGGACACCCACGTGGTCGTCGTCCAGCACGACGGCTTCGTTGGGGTGTTTTTCGGCGTCCACGATGGCGCGGGCGATCCGCAGTGCTTCGGACAAGAACTCCAAGGCGTCCTGGGCGTTTTGGATGATGCGGTCCCGCAGCAGCTTGATCCGTTCTGCGAGGGCGGTGTACTTCGCGGACCCCGGTTCAACGCCCTTGTCGAGGGAGGCCTTGATGTGGTCCAGGATCTCCGCCGCGGACGGCGGCGTCTTGTCCTCGCCGTCGTCTTTGCCGGGCTTGGGGCGGACAAGGGCCAGCAGTTCCTTGAGGATGGCGATGCCCTGGGCGTCCAGGACAAGGGCTTCCTCCTGGGAGGCGACCACAGAGAAGGAGTGGACGTGGGCATTGATGATCTCCAGGACCATCGGCCCCAGCTCGCTTAGCCGATCCTTCCTCTCCTCGTCGGAGGACCTCTTGAACAGCGTCGTGTACACGGACCCGAAGAGCCCGAAGCCGTCCCGGTATTTGTCGACCCGCTTGTCGGTGTTGATGAGCGGGTACAGGCGGGCCAGGAGCCGGTAGTCCTTGCTGAACACCTCGGCGGCGCCAGGGTTGGCGTCCAGGAAGACGTTGATAGCTCGTACGGACTCGTACCCGTGGACCGTGAGGTCCAGGCCGTCCACGTCCACGAGAAGGTCTTCGATGCGGGCGAAGGTGGCGCGGAACTCGGCGACCAACTCCGACAGGTCGGTGACGAACCCGCCACCCTTGCCGGCCCTCGGTGAGGTGGGGTCGACGACGGCCCGCTGAACCTCTTCGGCCAGGCCGATGTAGTCCACGACCACGCCGGAGGTCTTCACGAACCCGGTCGGGGACACCCAGGTACGGTTCGGGCGGGTGATCGTCTGGAACAGGGTGTGAGCCTTCAGCGGCTTGTCCAGGTAGAGGACGCCCTCGTTGGGGGCGTCGAACCCCGTCATCAGCTTCGCGGTCACCACCAGGAAGCACAATGGGTCGTCCGGGGTGAGGAACCGCCGCTTCTGCTCCTCCTCCTCGGCCTCCGAGAGCTGGAACGGCCGCATGGCGCGGTCTTCGTCCTTGGAGTCCGAAATGGAGATGTTCACCTCGGCGGTGATCCGGTCATGCTTGCCGACTTCGGCGAGCACCTGTGACGCCCCGAAGCCGGCCAGTAGCTCGTTGATCTTGTCTGTGTACGCCACGGCCAGCTCACGGTTGTAAGCGACGACCTGGGCCTTGAGACCGTTGCGGTAGGCGCCGGCCAAGTAGTGGTCCACGATGTCCTGACAAACCGCGTGGATGCGGTCGGGGTTGGTGAACACGGAGGTGAGACGCCCGAACTTGCGGGACAGGGACTCACGGTCGGGATCGTCAAGGTCGAAGTTGTCGGCGAACTGGTCGAACTCAGCCTGCAATGCCTGGTCGTTTATCTCGAAGGCGACAGGGTGCGGGTCCAGCATGATCGGGACGGTCGCCCCGTCCAGCAGAGACCGGGAGACCGAGTACCGGTGCAGCACCCTGTCTGGGTCGGTCTCCTCGCCGAAGAGGGCGAAGGTGTCAGTGGCGAGGTTGCTGACGGGGGTGCCGGTCATGCCGAAGAACTTCGCGTGCGGCAACGCTCCACGCATCTGCCCGGCCAGGGACTCCGACCTGTCGGACTGGGTGCGGTGTGCCTCGTCGACCAACACGATGATGTTGCGCCGGGTCGACAGGTTCTTGCCGGCGTCGGCGAACTTGTGCACGGTCGTGGAGATGACGCCACGCACGTCGTCGGCCAGCAGGGAACGTAACTCCTGGCTGGTGGCGGGCTGATGAAAGTAGGCGTCTCCCAGCGCGGAGGTGAACACCCCGGAGGTCTGCCGGACGAGCTGGGTC
This sequence comes from Microbispora triticiradicis, assembly GCA_003260025.2. Lineage (GTDB taxonomy): Bacteria > Actinomycetota > Actinomycetes > Streptosporangiales > Streptosporangiaceae > Microbispora > Microbispora triticiradicis. The sequence continues at coordinate 72,526 of QFZU02000031.1, forward strand.
CGGTCCGAGAGCAGGATGATCGTAGGCGACTCGGTACGGGTGTCGGCCAGCAGCAGCGAGGCGGCGAACACCATCAGTAGCGTCTTCCCGCTCCCTTGGTGGTGCCAGATCAGACCCTTCTGACCACCAGCTAGGACTCGCTCGTGGATCAGGTGGGCGGCCTCCATTTGCGGGTAGCGAGGCAGGTACTTCTTGTCCACCCCACCCCCGGAGGTGTCGAACAGGGCAAAGTTGGCGAGCATGTCCAGAACAGTCGCCGGGTTGAGTAACAGCTCGACGGAACGCTGCACGTCGGCCTGACCGGACAGGTTCTCATCGTCGGCGGTGGACCGGAACGGCTGCCACAGGTATGTAGGTGCGCCAGCGGCGCCGAACCGCAGTTTCAGCCCGTCTGAGGCGACCGCGAAGACGTTGGGGGTGAAGAACCACGGGTACTCGGTGACGTACACGTCGTTGATTTCGCGGGCGGCGTCCGCCCAACTGGACTTCGTGGTCGGGGACTTCACCTCGACCACCACCAGGGGCAGGCCGTTGACCCAGTACACGAGGTCGAACCGGCGGGAGGTCTTGCCGGGGACGGTGATGGTCACCTCGTCCGACACGACTAGCGTGTTGGCGTTCGGGTGCTCGAGGTCGATGACCTTTAGGGCGTGCCACACGCCGTCGGCGTCCCGGAACTCTTTGCGCCCGCGCAGCAGGCGCAGCACCTGCTCGTTGGCCCGGACCAGCCCGCCTTCAACGGCGTTGACTGTGGCGATGATTTCCTCGACCAGCGCGTCCACGTCGAACCCCTCGATCACATCGGGGTTCAGCCGGACGATGGCATCCCGCAGTTGGCCGGCGACGATCGTCTGCGTCGTCTCACGCGGCAGTGACCTGCCCGCTGTAAAGGCCCATCCCATGGGGAGGGACCACTGGATCATCAGGTTCTGGAACTCACGCTCCCGAATGCCCTTCGCCACGACTCAGCCCTCCAACTCGGCGGACTCGATGTCGATGCTGCGATCCAGCATCCCCGCCAGCAGCGCCGCCCGGACTTCACGGAGACGGGCGGCCTCAGCCGCCAGCACACGAGATTCGGCTCGGAGCGCGCCTAGCGCAGTCCCGAGGGACTGGTTTTCCCTCCAGCTCCAAGGCACCTTCGTCGAACGGATCAGGCCCATATTCAACGAGGGGACGGCGCCCGGGCGGACCAGGCTCGAGAGCGCGAAGCTTTCCATGACCGCCAGCAGGTACTCCGAGTTCGTCCCTTTCCCGGGCGTGATCACGAGGTGGTTCTCATCCAGCGCTCCGGGGGTGTCCACGATCCGCTTCTTCTCGGTGAGAACTGCCGCCCCCACCCTCGGAAATGTCACCGCGCCAGCCTCTACCACAACGCCGCCAATCTCAGCCACTTCCGAGGGCGTAAGCCGCGTATCAGCAACGGTGTAGCCGAACTCGTTCCCCGGGCCGGTCATGTCAGCAATCTTGTACCAAGAAACTTCGCCCGTTCGCTTGCCCTGGAACTCCTTCGGAAGCCCCTTCCCCTGCGACACAACCCCCAGGCTTCCGAGGGGCACCTGACCGGTATCGGCAGACCTTCCGACCAGGCCCGTACGGACTTTGACGACAGCCTCGACCTCAGCCTCGAGTGCGGTGATCTGATCGTCGACCGCGTCGAGTATCTCGACGATCCCCGCTTGTACCTCGCGGGGTGGGATCGGCAGTTTAATCTGCAAGAGATGCTCGGGGTTGAGGCGCTTACGCCGTTGAACTGTCCCGCTCACCCGGTTCTTCATTTCTGCCCACAGTCGCGGTGAGCGGCAGACGTGCCTCATCCAGTCGGGCACCAGTTCTGGGCCAAGCGTGAATGTCGGGAACTCGCTGCTGACGACGAATCCGTCGAACTCGGCAGGTACTACGGTGATCGGGCCTTCCCACGCGGTCAGCTTTCGCATCACGACCTGGTCGACGCGCAGCACGTTCATTGACGCGTACTCTGTGTCTCCGCCGTCGAGTTCGCCTTTAGCGACAAGCCCCTGTCCTGCGTTCAGGACCCCGGCCAGACGGTAGGTGGTTGCAGGCATCATCGGTGTGCGCTGGATGTCGAGGCGTATCACCTCTCCGAGCGGACGAAGCGGATAGCCGTCAGTCATCGAAGCCCTCGATCCCTGCGGCGGCGAGGACGGCGAGCATGCGCTGTTCGGTCCTCTGGCGCTCGGCGCGGGCGATGTTGTAGGCGGCGATGAGGGTGTCGAGGTCTTCCTGCTCGACGGCGGCCTGTTTGATGTACCGTCCGATGTTGAGGTCGTACCCATTCGCCACGATCTCCGTGGTGGGCACGAATCGCGCCGAGAGCCCACCTTCTCCGTCAGGGCCCACCGGGTTGCTGGCGTCGAAGCTCGAGCGGTAGGCGGTCACGACGTCGGCGATGTCGGCGTCGGTGAAGATGTTGCGATTCTTGGCCTTAGCGAACCGCTTGGAGGCGTCGATAAACAGCACCCCGTCCTTGCGTTCGGCGGCCTTGGTGCCGGGGGCGCGAAACACGAGGATGCAGGTCGGGATCGTGGTCGAATAAAAGAGGTTCGCTGGCAAGCCGATCACAGCTTCGAGCAGGTCATCTTCCAGGACGCGCTTTCGGATGGCTGCCTCTTGGCCGCCGCGAAAGAGGACGCCATGGGGTAGAACGACGCCAGCACGGCCCTTCTTCGGGCCCATGCTGGCGATCATGTGCTGCACGAACGCCCAGTCCGCCGACGACCTCGGCGCCACCCCTCCGATGGCGCGCGGGTCATTGGTCCAGGGCTTCCACTTTTGGCTGTAGGGCGGGTTGGCGACGATCACATCGAACTGCGCGATGGACCCGTCCGGCTTCTTGAAGCGCGGGTCTTTCAGGGTGTCACCGACCTCGACCTGGAACTGAGTGAGGTTGTGCATGAAGAGGTTCATACGGGCCACACCAGCCATGTCCGGCACCGCCTCCTGCCCATACAGGCTGAGCGTGTAGCCACGCCCGCCGCGGGCCTTCAGGAGGTTCGCGGAGGCGATGAGCATGCCGCCTGACCCGCATGTCGGGTCGTACACCGACTCGAAGCCTTTGGGTTCTAGGACCTCGACGATCAGCTCGACGACCTCGCGCGGGGTGAAGAACTGGCCGGCTCGGGTACCGGACCCGTCGGAGAACCGCTTCAGTAGGTACTCGTACGCCCCACCGAGCACGTCGTGGGACATGTTGCCCTCGTGCATCTTCGGGGTGCGGTCCATCGCCTGCATGACCGCCGCCAGCACCTCTCCCGGCAGCACCTCTTCGGCGGTCCAGGTCATGGACCCGAACAGGCGGGAGAACTTGTCGGGGTTGGCCGTCTCGATGGCTTGTAGGGAAGCGCGGACGCGCTTGCCGAGGCCCGGCTGGGTGATGGTAGCGAGGATGGACGACCAGGAGGCTCGACGCTGCTGGACGGTACCGGGGTAGAGGAACGGGATCTCGAACGACTGATAGTCGCGGTACTCGATCTCGTGCGCTTCCTCGGCGGACAGGCCGTCCAGGCCCTCGTTGTCGGCCAGGAACTCCTCGTGCTGGTGCTCCCAGGTGTCCGATAGGTACTTCCAGAACATCAGCGGGAAGATGACGGAGGAGTATTGCGCTTCGGGCATCGCCACGCGCAGCTCGTCGGCGGCATCCCACAACCGGTTCTCGATCTCCTGCTGCGTCACTGCCATCAGTCGGGGGTGTCCTTGCTCGTCAAAGGGCGGCGGCCCTAAGGCCGTGGTGTTCCTACTGGTCGCCCAATTTCAGGCACGCCCGGCATGCACACGCCGGGGTGGCCTACAGGGTGAATACACGCGGAGCGTGGTACTCCCTGCGCGGCCGACCTCCCAACGATATCCTTCGCCGGGATCACGGAATTCGGCCAACGGCCCCTCCCTTTGGACGTGCTGATGCGTAGAGGCGAACTTCCGTACCCGAGGGACCGTCAGTCGCCTGGTCGGGCGAGCGGTTCGGAGGTAGAACCAATCGGGCGCCTGGTCGCTCGTCTACGCGAGGAACGGGGCTGGAGCCAGGTCAAACTCGCGAGTCTGTTATGCGACAGGTCGGGCAACTCTGCTGCCACGCAAGATCAGATATCGCGCTGGGAGCGGGGACACCGGATCCCGGGCCCCTACTGGCGGAGCTACCTCGCCGACCTATTTGAGGTTCCCGTGCAGATGATGACAGCCGCCGCGGCAGCCTCCAGGCAAGAACGCCATATGGCCAAGTCGCCTGTGCGTGTTTTGTCCCCAGATGTGGGGGATATGGTGATCCTGTCAGCGAGGGAATCGGCCCGACTGGGTGAGCAAATGGATACCACCCCTTTTGGATCATTCACCGTAGAAGAGATCACCAACGAGCTACGACAGCTCGCCACTCTCTACCCTTCACGTTCACCCCTTGAGTCGCTTTTAGCGGCACGCGCGCTACGAGACCGATCCTTCGCTTTGGCCCAGCAGTCCCGTCGCCCTTCCTATACCAGGGATCTCTACCTGGTTACGGCCTGGTCGTGTGCCATTCTGGCGAATGCCAGCTTTGACTTGGGGGCCGTCGCTCCTGCCTTCACTCAGACCCGTGCCGCGCTACATCTTGGTGACCTGTGCGATCACAACGGGGTGCAGGTCTGGGTTCGAGGTCTGCAGGCGCTGGTTGCGTTCTGGGACGATCGTCCTGACGAGGCGATCGCATATGCAGAGTCGGCGCTCGAGCGGCCAGTGGAAGCAGGCACCGCAACGGTACGGATCGAGGCGATTTACGCCCGAGCACTGGCCTTACAGGGACGCGACCAAGAGTCTGGCCGCGCTTTGGCTCGTGTTGAGCGAGCCCGCGACCGAGTCATCGAGACCGGCAACCCACTCGATGGCCCTGGCGGGATGGCTGATTTCCCGCGTGCTAAAGAGCTCTACTGGCGGGCCAACACCTACCTCCTGACCGGCAACCCGCAACGGCTACCTGACGCCGAAGCGTCCGCAATGGAGTCAGTTCATCTCTACACCGAGACGAACGCCGTATGGCCACGTCCAGGCGAGTTGTGCCATGCACGTCTTGATCTAGCCTCCGCTCGGTGGGGGAGCGGCCACCCCGAGGGAGCCGAGCAGCAGGTCGGCGCGGTAGTGGAAACGCTTCAGACGCGGTATGTCGAGAGCGTTGTGCGTCGCATGAACGGTTTCGGGAAGCTGGTTGAATCTGAATGCGGTGGGCGCAGCGCCCTGGCGGGGCAAGTGCTCGCGCGTATCGCGGACATCGGCGCTATCGCCCCGCCGTCGCTGCCCAGCGACATCGCGGCGCTGCCGCTCGACGAGTGACCGCTCCCCGTACGATCGCCGTCCTCCACCCAGGGGCGATGGGGGCCGGGATGGCCCGCGTGCTCAAAGGTGCTGGCCATCGCGTGCTGTGTGGCCTGGAAGGGCGATCGGAGGAAACCCGGCGGCGAGCGGAGAGAGCGGGACTCATATCGATCTCGATGCCACAGCTAGCCGCAGAAGCGGACATCGCATTGTCGGTGGTTGCACCGAGCGCCGCCCAGGAGGTGGCCGACCAGCTGCTGGCGGCTGGATTCCGCGGGCTGCTGATCGAAGCCAACGCGATCCGGCCCGCGCTTTGCCATGCAATCGCCGAGCGCGTACGTGCGGCAGGTGGGCAAGTCGTCGACGCCAGCATCATGGGACCACCCCCGACACAGTCGGCCACTCAACCGACCCGGCTGTACCTCTCCGGTCCGCCGCCGTGCGTTGATATCGCCACCGAGCTCTTCATGAGTACTGCTGCGCTGCACGTCACCAAGCTGGGCGCCGAGTTGGGGAAGGCGTCGGCGCTGAAGCTGGCCCAGAGTGTCGTTCAGAAGGCCAGTCGGGCGTTGGCACTCCTTGGGCACGCGCTGGCCGATCGACATGGACTGTCAGCCCAGTTGGCTGCAGAGGCGCGACGTTGGCCCCACCCCGCCTCCGATCCTGAACGCTTCTCCAGCGTGGCCGGCCGAAGTTGGCGCTGGGGTGATGAGCTGCGGGATGCCGCGCAGGAACTCCGAGAGGCTGGCCTTCCTCCAGAGCTGGCGACTGATGCTGCCGCATTATTCGATCTCCTTGCCGGCTTTGAAGGAGGCCAGCCCGCCGTGGATCACATCTTTCGGGCCCTTACCGACGGCTCGGCCGAGCCGTAATCCAAGAAGGCGGCATCAGGACGCTCGCCGAGACCGGATAGTGGCCCCCAGCCAGTTCCCATCGGCCCTGTCCTGGCCATTCCGCGTTGCTGGTCGCTGGGATTTTCATGGCATCGAACTCGTCGTGCGGGAACTTCGTCGCCAGGAAGGGTGAGGCGGAGGGCTGCTGGACGACGGCAACGTGAGCATGCGGGACAGCCGCGACAGCGACGGCCCGTCCCTGATGTTCGCACCAGCGGAGTCCACGACGGCGAGTTCATTCGCGGGGCGCTGGTCGCCCCGCGATGGCTCCGTCCGCGGCGTAACCGACGGGACGGCGGTGGCTGGCTCCTATTTCGGGAGCCTGGCCACGAGCACGACCCCGGACCGGCGCGGCCCGGGGAGTGAATCCTTCGAGGAGGATACGGATGTCCAGCAACCTCGGCCCGGTTCAGGGCCACCCCTCCGGCTCCCCCGCCCTGGGGGCGGCCGCACGGCGCGGCCCGTTCGACCTCGACGTCAGCGTGGTCGAGGCCGCCGACGCCGGCAGCCTGATCTCTGTCACCGACGACGGCTGCGGCACCACCTGCCCCAAGGCGTGCACGACCGGTTCCCGCTGACCCGCACGAGTCGATCCGGCCGGCGTCTCTCCCGCGGGGCGCCGGCTCCCTTCTTTCGGAGGTGCGTGTGCCCGATACCTCCCGCTTCCGGGCCAGCGGTGTCGCGCTCGTCCGGGCTGCCGCTCACACTGACCTCGGCCTGCCCGCGTGGCCGGACCTGACCGGCCGCGCTCCCGAGCGGCTGCGCGAGTGGTGCGACTGGTTGGATCAGGTGTGGTCGCTGCCGGTGGTCGCCGACGCGCTCGACCATGCCGCCCCTTCGCTCGCCGAGCAGGTTCGTGCTCTGCTCGCGGCGTCGAACCCATCACCGGATAAGGCACGCAGGTGCGTGCTGTCGGTGGCCCGCTACCTGCTGAGGATGACCGGCCGGGCCACGCCGCTCGGTCTGATCGCCGGGGTCGCCTCGGCCGCGATGGCAACAGCCGGGGAAACAGCGGGGCTGAGATGGGGCAGCAGGCACCAGGCGATCGCCCGCGCCGGGGCTGACTGGCTGGCCGCCGTCATTCATCAGCTGGAGATATGCCATGAGTTGCTGCTACGGCTGCCGGTGGTCACGAACAGCGCGGTGCTGGTGCGTGGGGATCGGCTCATCGTGCCTTACCAGCCGAACCCCGATCGGGGCGGCGGGGCGGTGGAAGTGTCGCTGCGGTACACCACGGCGGTCGCCGTCGCCTTAGACGCCGCTCGGTCGCCGATCCGTCTTGAAGACCTCGTAGCGAAGATCGCTCCAGACTTTCCGACCACGGACCCGGCGGCCGTGACCGGGATGCTGAACGAGCTCGTCGCCCGGCGCGCGTTGGTGACGAGCCTGCACGCCCCGTCGACCGTGCCGGATGCGCTGGATTACCTCCTGCAGGAGCTGGACACAGCCGACGCACAGACCGTCCCTGCGGCAGCCGCCCTGGTGGGCGGTCTACGTGAGATTCATGATCTGCTGCACGCCCACAACCAGGCACCTCCGGCGCAGTCCCTCATGTTGCGAGAAGAAGCAGCCGCCCAGATGCGGGCCATCGCCCCCTCCCGCCGGCACCCGGTGGCGGTGGACTTGCGACTTGACGCTGACCTGGTCCTTCCCCGGAAGGTGGTCGCCGAAGTGGAGCGAGCCGCGCTGGTCCTGGCCAGGTTGAGCGCCTATCCGTACGGCACACCCGCCTGGCGGGCCTACCACGAGCGGTTCTTCGACCACTTCGGCATCGGCTCCTCCGTGCCCTTGGCCGATGTAGTGGCCGACAGCGGCATCGGCTGGCCCGACGGCTATCCCGGTACCGGCACGGAGGAGCCGCGCTCCTCGATGTCTCACCGCGACCAGATGCTCCTGGCCTTGGCTCAGCAGGCCGCACTCGACGGCGCCGACGAGATCACAATGACCGACGACATGATCACTGCCCTGGAACTTGGCCCCCAAGTCCCACGAGTTCCACCACATCTGGAGCTGGGCGTCCGCGTGTACGCAACGAGCGTGGAGGCGTTCCGCGAGGGCCGGGTCCGTGTAGAGGTGGTCACGGTGTCCCGCAGCGCAGGGACCCTGATCGGGCGGTTCTTGCCGGTGCTCGACTCTGGCGACTCGGCGAGGCTGACGGCCGCGCTGGTCGCCATGCCCGCAGGCGGCCCGGGCACCGTGTGCGTCCAGGTGTCGTTTCCGCCGCTGGACCCCGCCACGGCGCATGTCGCCCGCTCTGCACAGGTCCTTCCCACCGTCATCAGCCTTGCCGAACACCGCGCGCCCGGCTGGGATGTCCTTACCCCCGACGACCTGGCTGTGGCCTGCGACGGCCGCCGCCTGGTGCTGACCGCCCCCGCTCACGGGATCAGCGTCCACGCCACGGCCATGCACGCGCTGGCGCTGGGAACGCCCACTCCGCCACTCGCCCGCCTGCTGTCCGAACTGTCCCGCGCCCCGTACGCGCAAGTCACGACGTTTTCGTGGGGAGCTGCTGCCCATCTGCCGTACTTACCTCGGATCCGGTACGGCCGCATCATCTTGTCCCCGGCCCGGTGGCGTCTGGACGCGGCCGACCTGCCTGCCCCACGGGAGGAGTGGTCGACGTGGGATGAGGCGTGGGCCGGGTTACAGCAGCGCCTTCGGGTGCCGCGCCTGGTCCACCTGGTGCACGGCGACCAGCGGCTCCCCCTGGACCTCGATCACTCCGGGCACCGGGTGCTGCTCCGCACCCACCTGAACCGCGAACGAGACGCCATCCTCGCGGAGGCTCCCACCCCAGAAGACACCGCCTGGTGCGGCGGACGCGCACACGAGGTCATCATCCCCTTAGCCGCCACCGGCACCCCGGAATGGCCGCGCATGCCTACGCCGTCCCGCGCCCGCACCCTGGCACGCGGTCACGGCGACGCCCCGGCCGCGTCGACGGTGCTGATGGCCAGCCTGTACGGCGCCGTGCAACGGCAGGACGTGATTCTGGCCGAGTACCTGCCCACTCTGCTACGCCGACTGGGGAACCCGTCATGGTGGTTCGTCCGCTACCGCGACCCCGGCCCGCACCTGCGGCTCCGCATCACGCTCTCGGCGCGGGAGGCGTTCGGGGCAGTGGCCGGCACGGTCAGCGACTGGGCGGACAACCTGCACCGCATCGGCCTGCTGCGGGAGTTGCGGTACTGCACCTCCTACCCGGAGATCGGCCGGTGGGGTGACGGCCCCGCTATGACCGCCGCCGAACACGTTTTCACGGCCGACTCCCGCGCCGTGCTGGCGCAGCTTCGCCAGCCCGCCCGCCCCGACCGGCAGGCGCTTGCAGCCGCCCATGCGGTAGCGATCGCCGCCGCGTGGACGGGCTCCACGGAGGCGGGCATGCGGTGGCTGATCGAGCACGTCGCTCCGGCCGCACCCGGGAAGGTGTCCCGCCCGGTGTTCACCGAGGCGGTACGGATCGCGAACCCCGGCGACAACTGGGCGGGACTGCGCGGTGCCCCCGGCGGGGACGCGATCGCCACCGCGTGGGTCAAGCGCGCCATCGCGGTGGCCGACTACCGCACCCACCTACCCGGCCCCTACACGCAGGGAGTCGACCCCGATAACGTGCTGGTCAGCCTCCTGCACGTCAACTACATCCGTGTCTGCCGCATCGACCCGGCCGACGAGGCCGAGTGCATGTACCTGGCTCGCTCCGCAGCGCTGGCCTGGACCGTTCGCACCACGAAGGGCGGCCGCCCGTGACAACGGACCCGCTGGAGGTAGCCGTGCACGTGGCCGACCGCCTCGCCCGCCCCGAGGACTCTGGCCCGCAGGCAGGCGAGTCGTGGTGGCCGCAGTCGCTCGCCCACGGCGCACCCGGTGTCGCCCTGCTGCATGTCGAGCTCGCCGCCCACGGCGCCGCACCCTGGGACCGCGTCCACGCCTGGCTGTGCGCGGCAACCTGGGCGACCGTCACCGGCGGCCCCGACAGCCACCTGTACTACGGCGCACCTGCCGTCGCACACGTGGTGGCGTGCGCCGCCGACCACCAGCCCGGCGCGTACCGGCGGGCGCTGGACGCCCTGAACCGGCAGATCACCGTCGACGCGCTGACCCGCGCCCGCGCGGGACACGCCCGCATCGACGCCGACACCCTGCCGACCTTGTCGGAGTTCGACTTGATCCGCGGCCTGTCCGGGATCGGCGCCTACCTGCTGCGCCGCGACCCCGGCGGCGCGGCCCTGACCGCGGTCCTGGAGTACTTGGTGCGTCTCACCGAACCCATCACCGTGGACGGGGAAACGCTGCCTGGCTGGTGGGCGCAGGTGGGTCCGTCCGGCCGCCCCGACCTCCCGGGCGGCCACGCCAACCACGGAATGGCGCATGGTGTGGGAGGCCCCTTGGCCCTGCTGGCTCTCGCCGCTCTTCACGGTGTCACTGTGACCGGCCACCACGACGCCATCGCCCGCATCCTCACCTGGCTGGACCAATGGCGCACCCACAACGGCTGGCCGTACTGGGTCACTCGCCCCCAGCTGCACGCCGGGCAGATCATGGCAACGCCGGTCCGCCGCCCGTCCTGGTGCTATGGAACCGTCGGCCTGGCCCGCGCTCAACAGCTCGCCGCGCTCGCCACAGGGGACAGCACCCGCCGCCGCCACGCCGAAAACGCCCTCCTGCGCGCCGTCACCGACCCCATGCACCTGCTGGCGGCCACCGACGACTCGCTCTGCCACGGCCGGGCCGGGTTCGCTCACCTTGCTCTCCGCGCGGCAGCCGACGCCGCACCCGACCCGGGCTTAAGGCTCCGCGCGGCCGCGCTGCGCCTGCTGGAGGTCATGCACCCGCCCGGCACCGACGCGAAGGACACCGCCGGCCGGCTCCTCACTCAGGCGGGCCCCGAGTTTCTCGAAGGCGCCGCCGGGACCGCTCTGACATTCGCCACCGCGGCGTCCCCGTCCGGGCCCGTCACCGGGTGGGACACCTGCCTGCTCATCAGCTGAAAGGACGGAGACCCGCATGCCATGGTTTCAGTGCAACATCCACTTCTCCGACCCCGCTTCGGAGTTCCAGGTGGCGGCCGCCGACCTGCTTCCTCCCCTCACCGCCGCCCAGGGCGACGGCCACCTGCACGCCTGGTGGTACATCCGGAAGAACGGCGTATGGCGACTGCGGTACCGGGGTGGCCCGCAAGTGGTGGCGAACCTGCTGGACACGCTCGCCGCTGACGGCCGCATCACCGGCTGGGTGCCCAGCATCTACGAACCCGAGACGCTCGCGTTCGGCGGCCCGCAGAGCATGGACGTCGCGCACGAGCTGTTCCACCGCGACAGCTGCCATGTGCTGTCCCGCGCCGCTGAGCCCGGCCCGGCCGCCCGCCAGCGAGAGACCAGCATCCTGCTGTGCGCCGCGTTGATGCGCGCCGCCGGACTCGACTGGTACGAGGCGGGGGACGTGTGGGCACAGATTGCTGAGCACCGCCCCATCGACCCGGCCAAACCCGCTTGGCCACCGGAGCGGGAGGTCGGCCTGCAGGCGGCAATGCACCGCCTGCTGACAGCCGATGCCCGTTCCCTGCCCGCCCTCCCTACCGGGTGGCTGGACGCGTTCGAGGAAGCCGGGCAATCCCTGGCCGGCCTCGCTCACCAAGGGCGACTCCAGCGGGGCCTCCGCGCGATCCTCGCCCACCATGTGATCTTTCACGCCAACCGCGCGGGCCTCCCGGTAACCGACCAGTCGGCTATCGCCGCACTGGCCGTCCACACCGTGTTCGCCCCCGCAGCAGACCGCATTTTCCCAGCTCAGAACCCATTCCCAATGGCTAAGGTCCCACCTATGACACTCATCGATGATCAGTCGGACGTCACCCCGGAAGTACTCCGCGACGCCCTCACCGACCGCCTCGTAGCCGCCGGCACGGTACGCACTCCCTCCGTCGAGACCGCGTTCCGCACCGTGCCGAGGCACCTGTTCGTCCCGAGCGCCTCCCTCGACGCCGCGTACGGCGACGACCCGATCTACACCAAGCACGACGGCGCGGGTGTGTCACTCAGCGCCGCGTCTCAGCCGACGATCGTCGGCATGATGCTCGAACAACTCAACGCGGAGCCGGGGCAGCGAATCCTCGAAGCCGGAGCGGGCACCGGTTACAACGCCGCCCTCATGGCCACGATCGTCGGCCCCCAGGGGCACGTGACAACGATCGACGTGGACGACGACCTCGTGACCGGCGCCCGCGACCACCTAGCCGCCGCGGGTATCGGCAACGTCACCGTCGTCCTCGCCGACGGCGCACTCGGCCACCCCGAGAACGCCCCGTTCGACCGTTTCATCGCCACAGTGGGCGCGTGGGAGGTCCCGACCGCGTGGCTGGACCAGCTCACTCCGGACGGCCGTCTCGTCGTCCCGCTACGTCTACGGGGCGTCGCCTCCCGTTCGATCGTGTTCGTACGCGGCGAGAACGGCTGGCGCAGCGTCGACCACCAGCTCGCCACGTTCATGCCGCTGCGCGGCATCGGCGACGACGCCCGCCGCACCGTCGCCATCACCGCCGAGCGTGACGTCACCTTGCAGGTCCACAAGGATCAGGCCGCCGACCCCACCGAGCTCGCCGGTGTGCTCGACACTAACCGCGTCGAGACCTGGACCGAGGTCATGATCCCCGCCACGGTCTCGTACGAGCTGCTGGACCTGTGGCTGTGCCTCCGCCTGGACAACCCGCTCATGCGGATGCACGTCGGCTCGGAGGCCACCACCCGTGGCACCGTGACCCCGATGTTCCCCTGGGGCTCCATGGCGACCACCAGCGGCAACAGCCTTGCTTATCTCACCTCCCGCCGCACCGCCGAACGTGACAGCGCCGACGTGCCCCTGTACGAGGTCGGCGTCGTCGGCCACGGCCCCAGCGGCGCCGAACTCGCCGAGCGCGTCGCGGACGAGATCCGCATGTGGAACCAGGACTACCGCGACCGCGCCGTGCGGTTCGAGCTGCCCGACACCCCGCCCTCCGCTGACCCCGGCACCGGGCGGTTCGTCCTGTCCCGGCCCACCCACCCGATCCTCGTCACCTGGGAGTAACAGCTGATGGAGCCCACCCAGGCGTTTGCGCGGTTCCCCCTCGTCGCCCGGCCCCGCCCGGCCTGCGCCCCGCTCGACGCCCGGGTGGGCAACCTGTGCGAGCTGGCCCGCACCGCCGAACGCGACAGCGACACGTCGACGGCGTCGACAGTGTTCAACCAGGCCGCCCTCCTGGCCAGCGATCTCGGCCTGCCCGACCTGGCCCGCACCTGGTGTCACCAGCACGCCGCCCTGTACCTAACCGCCTGCCCCCTCACCGGGCGGGCAGCCCGGCACGCCCTCGAACCCCTCGTGAACCTCGCCCGGCTGTACATCCGCGCCGGCGACGGCGCCCGCGCCTTCGCTCTCCTGGACGGCTTGTACGAGGCCGCGCAAGCGCGCACGGACACCACCATTGACGGCCTCCGCGTCCCCTTCTCCACCCTCACCCAGACCGCAGCCGATCACCGGGACGTCCTCCAGTGGCTCTGGGCGGTCCATCTCGCCGACGGCACCCGCGCCCTCACAGGGGCAGGCCGCTGGAACGACGCCCTCGCCCACCTCCGCGCTCGCAACGGCGTCGGCCACCGGATGCTCGACGGCCGACAGGTCGCCGTCATCGCCCACGCCTTGGCGGGCGACACCGCCACCACCCAGGCGCTGCTCGACGGCACCCCGGCGGGGGAGCCCTGGGAAGCCGCTGTCACCGCCTGCCTGGCCGCCCTCTGCCGGCCCGGCGACGACCGTACGGCAGCGGAGATGCTCACCTGCTACCGACGCCTCGACCACACGGCCCCCGGCCTGGTGGTGTTCCGGACCCGGCTCGGTCTGTCGGTGGTCGACGCCGCTGGGGGAGTCGACACCGCCGACGGCCGTGCCGTTGCCACCACGCTCATCATCCGCGCGGTGGCGACCGACGACGGCTACGCCGCCCGAGACGTACTCGACCATCCCGGATGCGCGGCCATACTCAAGGCCGACCAGAAGGCCGCGCTCACGCAATTACTGCAGGCGAGCGGACTCGGCTCCCGGCGTTTCCCAGAGTGGCTGATGGTGGAGCTGTCGGTCGCCTTGTCACGGAGCGGCGCGGTGATCGCGCGCAACCTCAACTCTTGCCTCGTAGACGCCGAGCGCATGGGCTAGCTGACGGCGAGCGGGTACCAGGCAGCACCACTCACCTCGGACTCTTAAATGAGTCCCACGTCCGCATCTCTATCTGTCAATGGTTTCGAGATCGGCTGTCCTAATTGAGAAGTAGTACCGCCTATGATTCAAGCGTGCCTGATATGTGATCGCCCACGAATAATAGGTTCCATAATGGTGATGTGCGACCTGCTCGGATAGGCCTGTGGCTGGCCGCGCGTCGGCGCTCGTTATTGCTATTCATTAAGGAGTTTTGATCTTCGAAAATTCTTGCTCGTCGTCTCGGCCGGGTAGATCGACAGTGAGCGTCACATATGGCGAAGCCCGTTTTTCGGGGGTGACGAGTGGTCCTATGGAAAGTTACTTCGTCCGAGTGGAAAGCTGAGCGCCTGTCGCTGGCAATCGGGATCGGCGTGGCTGGCTGGACTGCGATACTGGGCTGCTTGGCCGGGTCGGCCGTGCCATCTTCCCGGGAGCCGTGGTGCAATGCCTCGATATCCGCTGAGGTGCAGAAGTACTACGATGCTGACAAGTGGTGCGCTCTGATCAAAGAAGAACTCGCGAAAGGGCGCATCCCTGACTATTGGGGCCTACTGGAGAAGGCCAGGCGGCAGTCGATAGCCGAGACCCCAAATGCGCCTGCGCAAAGACCTACGGCGACGGAGCCGAAAGGGCAGAGCGCCAAGGGAGCGCGCGGACCGAGGGATACTCGGCCCAGGCCACGCCCCGATCCGCAGCCCCGCCACAATCCGCAGGGGCATGTCCGTCACTCGCTTATCACTGCAAAACCTGCTACAGACAAGGCCGCCGAGCCGAGAAAGAAGCAGGCAAGTAAGTCCTCGCGGGCGTCCTCTCCTGCTCGGGGTCGGCACCAGCGAACGTCCACCTCCTCGCCGGCCCCCGCGCCGTCCACGCCATACACGCGGCCAGCGCCTTCACACGGAGAACATGCTTCCGTGGGGCGGCCCTCGGGGTTGACGGTTCACCTGGATAGGTCCGGTGGGACGAGCGCCGCCGCCGGGTGGGCTCACGCCGCTTCCGCCGTGTTGTTCGGCGTCTTCGTGATGACGATCAGTGCGGCCCTCATCCAGCGGTCCCGCGTCCTGACAGGAGGCGCTGTCGCGGGAGTACCCGGAGCGTCGCTTCCGGTTCCAGTGATTCCCGACGCTGATCCCAGCAGTGAGAGCAAGGCACCCGCTGAGCCGGTGGAATCGGCGGCTGCCACTCCGGATTCTGCAATAGAAGCGGCCGGGCACGGCGATGCCACCGTCGATGCCGACCTCGGGAAGGCGGGGGAGACGCCAGCCGGAGAGGTTGTCTCGACGCAGGCTGCCACCACCTCGGGACTACAGCTCAGGATTCCACCGTCTGCGCTTGTCTCCGGACGGCTGTTCGGAAGGACTCGCCTACAGGCAGCGGATCGGACGGTGCGCTTCACCCGCGCGGAGGGTCGGAATCTGTTCGCGCTGCTGGCTACCACGAAGGACGGCGTGCGACAGGATCTCGTTATCGAACACCTGTGGCCTGAGCAGGGCGAACACGGGTCACAGCACCTGGAGACCGGGGTCCGTGACATCAACGCGGCGCTGCGCAGTGCGACCGGGCTGTCTACCGGAGTGAAGTTCGTGATCAAGACTGGCCAGTGCCGGCACCTTGCCTCGGCCTTCTTCGACATCGACCTGTGGCGGTTCGAGCAGGCGCGTCTGGTGGCGAACACAGCGCTGGAGGAGGACACCCGGGTGCAGGCGCTCAGGCAGATGGTCGCCATCCATGAAGGGCCGCTACTCGCTGAGCGAGATGATCTCTGGTGCCTGCCGCTCCGGCAGGCCGCGGCCCGGAAGGCGACGAACGCGGTGATGCGGCTGGCCGAGCTGGAGCACAAGACCGACCCGGATCACGCACTGGATCTGCTGACTCTCGCTGTGGACCGGATCGATCCCTACAGTGAGGTCCTGTGGTGCCGGATCATGACCATTCATGGTGAGCTGGGACGGCTGCCGGCCGTACGCGCGGCCTTTCAGCAGCTCACCGAGCGACTGCGGGAGGTCGACGCCGAGCCGAGCCGTCAGGCGAGGCAGATCTACCGGGGGCTCGCCGGGTAGCGGCGAGTAATGACGGAGGTCCTGACCAGAAGCCGGGCCAGGACCTCCCTCGGCGCGGCAATGGGTGCTGCTTCTCTTCTTGAGGGATCGAGGCTACGCGCCGAGGAGTACTCGGTCTTGTCTGCTGTAGGTGGCCCGGGTCTCGGGGGTGAGGAGTTGGGCGGGGCGGGTGCCGAAATCTGCGCGAGCAGCCGCAGCACATGTGCTGGTGGGCGGCGGCCGGACTCGGGCCAGCTCTCGTATTCGTACAGCCTGCTCTCGCGTAGCGGAGCCGTCCCCGTGCGCTCCAGGGCATTGAACGTGGCGACGACCTGGGCGGCGGTGAGACCGACGGCGTAGCGGTAGAGGCGTAGCGGTGCGACATCGTGGTCGAAGGAGAGCACGACGGCGATCTGGTCGACAGTGAAGCCGTGTCCGCGCAGGTGGAAGCCGCGGCGGCGGCACTCGAGCAGGGTCTGGTAGCCCTTCCCGGACATGATTACTCCCCGTCTGGTGATGTTCGCTGGCCGATCGGGTGGACCGTAGGGCGCCTTCCTGCGAGATCTCCAGTCGATGTGGGTGATCCATCTGCCGGGGTGTGATCGCCTAGCTCTATGGCGGTGTGTTGGCGCAGGTCAACGCGCACTTCGGCGTGGCGGGCGACGGGACGGCCGTGGGGTTCGATTCGGGCGCGGAGTCGGTTCATGGTGTGGGCCCCTTCACGGGAACGGCCGGGACGACATGGAGGTGCCCTGACGATGACTGGACGCGAGAACGCGGACGCGACTGTGCTGGACGACGGCGGACGGGACGGATTCCCTGGCCTGCCGCTCGGCCCTGCACTGGTCCGCCGATGGTGGAGTGGACTTGGCGGGCCGATGCTGTGGCGCAGGCGATTCCACGGGCGTGAGGACCAGGTCACGGCTGCCCGGAAGATGGTGCGCCTGCTGCTGGAGGACACCTCCCGGGCCGACGATGCCGAGTGGATCACGGCAGAGCTGGCCGCCAATGCCCTGTTGCACTCACGCTCGGGCCTGTTGGGCGGGCTCTTCATGGTGGAGGTGCTGCGCGGCCTGCACATGGCTCGTATCACCGTCTATGACCTCGGCGGCGAAGGAACCCCTGCCGTCCAAGCACGGAAGCCGGGGCAGGACATCGGCGAGCACGGGCACGGCCTGCGTGGAGTACGACAACTCGCCACACAAGCCGGGGTACGAGGAGATGCGACCACCGGGCACGCGGTCTGGGCGCAACTCGCCTTGAACTGCGGCGCGAGCGCACGGACCGCATGATGACCTGGAGCACGCGGACCCAGCGGCCGGACTCGGGCACAGGACCAGTGCCGGATGGTGAGGAGGCAATTCGTCGCGGGCTGCAGGAGTTGCGGAGGGAGTTCCCGAACTGGGGCTTCCTCGTTATCCACAAGGTGTGGGTCGCAGTCCGGGGGAAGACCATCATGGTCACCGCCGACACCCCCAAGGGGCTGCGCGCCGGATTGCCGCCTGCGCCCGCTGACCCCCCCTGTCGTCCCCGCGCTGGCCACGACGTGGCCAATGACGGCCGACGATGTCCTGCCAGGGGACATGACATGTTCGCCCACGGCGGCGGGTGTGTGGGCCCATACAGAGGTTCCACCAGTGACGACGCGGCGGGCTCGGCAGCCCGGACGCCGTCGCCGTGGCCGGGCGAGTGCTTGACATCCGGGGTGAAGGTGGGCGTCGATGTCATGGAGCGATCGCAGCGTGCTGTAGCGGCACGCTCGATGGCGCGGGCTCGGGCACAGGGCGCGGCGGAGACCTAACCCCGCTGCCCCGGCTCTCCGGGCGCG
Organism: Microbispora triticiradicis; assembly: GCA_003260025.2. Taxonomy (GTDB): domain Bacteria; phylum Actinomycetota; class Actinomycetes; order Streptosporangiales; family Streptosporangiaceae; genus Microbispora; species Microbispora triticiradicis. Next base: position 90,810 of record QFZU02000031.1, read on the forward strand.
GAAATCCCTGACGACCGTTTCGTGCGCGAGGCCGCCAAGGCACTCGACCTTTGCGCTCTGGTAGCGGCGGACGGGAGGCGGCCTGGGGCACCAGCGGATTTCGCTACGCGGGTCGTTTCATCCCCGGGATGTTCGCTGGTGTGCCCCATGTTGCCGCTGGCGTTGCGTTCGCTGTAGCCGCTTGGACCGCATCGACGCCGAGCCGGTGTTCGCACCGGTGAACCCGGGTCCCGGACGATGCGTTGCGTCGCCAGACTCGCCCTACAGGCGACAGACCAATATGTGCGGCGCCGTACGGATGCGGGTCATCTTAATCCGCGGTGGTTCCCGCCGTACGTCGCTTTCCCTCTGTACCGGGCTGGCCTTGGTCAGGCCGGCGGCCGGACCGCCGGCCGAGGCCCATGGGTGATGCCCCGCCAGCTCGCCCGTCTGTGCGCTTGCAGCCCCAGCTTTGCCTGCGTCGGCCAGGACGGGGATCGTCTCCGCCGGGGCCGGGGTGGTTTGCCTTGGACGCGATGGGTACGGCCTCCGCACGTGCCCCCGAGGGACCTGCGGGAAGCGGGCCGGTGTTGGGGGCGGTACAGGCGGCCCCAGCGAGCTTGGCAATCCTCTCGCCATGCGCTTGCCCTCGTAGGCGATGATCTCTAGCGGGCGGTTGTCAGCGCCCGCTTCGGTACGCATGACCAGGACATCGTCACCGCTCCACATCAGCGCCCATCCGTGGCCGTAGGCGTCCAGTCCGCGTACGTGCGCCGCGTCCACCGTGATCGCGGCCCATTCCATGCGTGCGCCCCCTTCGGTCCCTGTCGCACCGCTGAATACGCGCGGCGGCTATTTAGTGATGCGAATCTATGGATGCTCGACGGGGCCGGTCCAGTCAAGTCAATTCGGCAGCTACTTCATGACTCTTTCGGCCTCGGCTGAAAGATTAGGTAGTGCATCCGTAGTCTTCGGTGAATTCGCCTCAACGGGACGACCTGTCTGCATTCGGGTTTGAAGCCGCACCTCGGCAAGGCGGATACCAGCAGGTGGAGGAGCTCCTTGTTAGGTGATTCTCTCCGAAACGGGGGCCGCTGAAAAATGTTCCGCGACACGCTTGCAACGCGCGCCGATGCGAGCGATGGTCGAGCTCCACGAAATCCGAACCGGCCAAACAGCGGGCCGGTACACGGCTGGAAAGGAGCCTTATCAATGGTCGCTATCACCGTCACGGAAAACGCGTACGGCATGGACGCGAACGCAATTTCCGCCGCTCGCGACACGGACGACAGTGCCCCGGACATCCACACCGGCACTGCGCTGAACACCCGTGAGGAGGCCGTGTGGGCCGCGCTGGCCGCCAGCCCCGGTACGTCGGTTGCCCTGATCGCGGGTGCGGCCGGAATCAGCCGAGTGACGGCGGGAAAGATCCTCAATCAGTTCGAGGCCGAGGGCCGCGCGAGCCGTGTCCCCGGCGGACACGACGGGCGGGGCCGTACCCCCGACCTGTGGTACCCCGCCGAGGACACGACCGTCTCGGAGGGGAACGCCCCGGACGAGGCCTCTGACTCGCCCGCTGAGGTGCCCGGCTCGGATGACCCGGACGACCCGAACGTTCCCGCCGTGATGGACATGTCCGAGGACGACGGGGACGGTGCGGACGAGGAGGAGGCCACCGCTGCGGCGGTTCCCGCAACCGATGGCCAGTTCGACCAGGCTGACCCGGAGGGCGTGGTCTCGGCCGACGTGGCCGGTGACGACCCCGTCCCGGACAGCGGCGACGTGGGTCACGCCCTGGACGAAGCCCTTGACTCACGCGCTGACGCGACCGACACGGACACGGACGTTCCGGCCGACGGTTCCGAGGAGACGGCCGAGGCCGAGGACCCGGCCTGGGCATGGGCGCGGACGGCCCTGCTGGAGCTGGCCGACCTGATCACCGGAGCAGTCGGGGCGTTCGACGACGACGGGGACGCGGTCACGGCGTTGGGCCGGTTGGAGATGGCCATGGCCAAGGCTCCGCAGGCACACCGCGACGCCCGCGCCGTGTTGACCGGCACCAACCCCTCCGGCAGGGGAACGGGCGGACGTGTGAGCACCGGCGGCACTACGGGCGCGGGTGGGGCTCGTCCCGGTCATCTGCGTGACAGGGTGCTGTCCCACCTGCTCGACCACCCGGGGAAGGACTTCACCCCGTACGAGATCGGCCGGGTATTGGAGAGCTCGTCCGGCGCGGTCGCCAACGCCCTGGACCGCCTGGTCGGTCTCGGTCAGGCCGAGCTGACCTGCGAGCGCCCCCGCCGCTACGCCCTCGCCGTCAACCCCGCCCCCGGCGACTGATGGCGGCCCGGGGTGGGCCTCCCCGAGGCGGCCCACCCCACAGCAACAGCCCCGGTACCTGGGTGGACGGCCGGTATGGCCCTCGCATCGGCCGCGACGTGGCCACGGTGCCGTCGCTCACCTGCCCCGTTTGGCATCCGTGGCCAGACGTCCCAACGCGTCCGGGACAGGCCGTCCGCCCTCTCTGATCGCCCGCCTACTCATCTGTTCGTTCGGTTTCACCCAACGCCAAGGAGGCACTGTCATGGCCCACGAGATCGAGATCTTCGCCGACGGGTCCGCCGGATTCGCCGCTGGGATCAAGCCCGGCTGGCACCGGCTTGGCTACACCGCGCCCGGCCCGATGACGGCCGAGGAGCTCCTGGCCCGCGCCCAGCTCGCCGCCTGGAACGTCCGCAAGGTGCCGGTCGGCACGGTCACCGATCCGGACACCGGGCGGTCCGTGACCGCAGAGGAGGACTTCCTGGTCGTCCGTACCAACCCGGTCACGGGTGAGCCGGAACGGCTCGGCATGGTCGGAAAGGACTACAAGGTCGTCCAAAACGAGGAGGTCGCCGAGTTCCTGCAGACCCTGGTCGACGAGTCTGGAGCGATCTTCGACACGGGCGGCTCGCTGAACGGCGGACGGCGCGTGTTCGTCACGATGCGCCTGCCCGAGCCGCTGATGGTCGGCGGATTCGACCGGGTCGACCTGTATCTGGCGGCGTTCTCCCGGCATGACGGCTGGGGTGCGTTCACCACGGTCGCCACCCCTGTCCGAGTGGTGTGTGCGAACACCGAACGCGCCGCGCTGCGAAACCACGCCTCGATGTTCAAGGTCCGCCACACCGGCCATATCGCGGGCCGTATCGCCGAGGCACGTGAGGCGCTGAAGCTGACGTGGCGGCACGGCGAGGCATTCGCCGCCGAGGCCGAGAGGCTGCTCGCGACGCCGATGGACCTGAAGGAGTTCCGGCAGTTCGCCGCCGCACTTCACCCGATGCCCACCGACGCGAAACCCGTTACCCGCCGCAACTACGAGCTGGCGATGCGCCAGCTGGAGCTGTTGTTCACGGACGCGCCGACGAACGAGCCGATCCGGGGAACCCGCTGGGCGGCCTACAACGCGGTCACCGAGCGTCTGGATCACCGCAGCCCGGTCATCGGCCGCCGCGAGGCCGAGATCGTGCGGGCCGAGCGTGCGCTGTTGGACGACCACGCCCACTCGAAGATCAAGACGCGGGCGTTCCAGATGCTCGCTGCCTGATCGGGCGTTCGGCATTCCCGCCCTCCCCCTTGCTCGTCCGGTACGGCTCGGCGCGGGGCCGTACCGGACCCATCCCTGGAAACCGCACCTCGGTTCGGGACCAGCCCGCGCAACTACAGCAAGGGGCCTTTTGGCCCCTCGGATCACCGATCGAAGGAGAAACCGTGGGCCTGTTCGAGCAGATCGCTATCGACTACCTCATCGACGCCACCCGCACTCTGGACGAAGCCGCCAGCCGCTTCGCGTCGGCATGGGAGACGGGGGAGTGCGTTACGGCCGAGGACTTGTCCCGAGCCGCCGTCGCGCAACACCTTCGCGACTGGTGGCAGCAGGTCATGAACCAGATCGACGCCGATGAGGCGGTCGACACCGTGACCGCGATCATGGAGAGCCGCCGGGCCGCCGAAGCATACCTGATCAGCGCCAGCCAGCTCTCGTACGGCGAATTGTTCACCCAGGCCATGGCCCAGGCCCGACGTCAGGCCGCCCGGCAGTACCTGGACTCCACCCGGCATCTCGCCGAGGCACTCACCGGCCCCACCTCCGCTGGCCGCTCGGCCCCCGCCACCGGCGCGGCCGGTGCAGAGCGCCGGGCGTGAAGGCCCTGCAAACCAGTTTCCAGAAAGGACATGGCCCACCATGAACGTCGGTACCGAGTCCGCCATCGGCGACGCAGCGGGCGAATCCGCCAGAGGATCGCAGCTCGGCCCACTGCAGGAGCCCAGCGGGCCTCCGGCACCCGAGCGCTCCACGCTTCCAGGCGCTCCCACCCCGGCCACCGTCCCGAGCTTCCCGGACACGTTCGCCGGGCCGGAGGCCCCGGACGGCGGCGAAGCCGAGAGGCTGGCGGCCCGGGTTGCTGAGGTCGTCGCCCACGCTCGGCACGCCGATTACGCGGCATCCGCTGCGTTGGTCTGTCGAATCCAGCGCGGTCACCAGCTCACCTCCGAGCCGCTCTACAGCGTGGTCTACTCCCACGCCCTGCGCACCTGGTGGGAACAGGTCCCGGCTCAGATCAGCGAGAACAGTGTCGACGTCGTGCACGCCGTGCGGCGAGTTCGCGCGTGGGCGCGGCACCACCTGACCGGCGAACCAGCCGCCGCGCGGCCGGGCACGCTGTTCGACCACGCGCTCGCGCACGCCTCCCGGGCCGCCGCCCGCCACTTCCTGGCAGCCTCGGGCGAACTCCTTGCCAGCCGGGCGGACGCCGAGACGGCTACCGCTGAACCAAGCCAGCACCAGAACGGCCGATGAGGCCAACCGGCCTACCTCAACTCTGACCGGCTTCTTCTCGGCCGGCTGCCTGAAGCACCTCGCAGAAAGGAACCGTTAACCATGACCGTCACCCGCGCCGACGCGAGCCGGGACGACACCGAGGCGTTCCGCTTCCTGGCCTGGGCCTGGAACGTCACCGCCGCCAAGACGTACGCCGAAGGCCGGGCACCCGAAGGGCGGCTGTGCCCCCGCGCATGGGCAGGCTTCCTGTCCGCGATCTGGATCAACGAGGACCACATCAGCGAGGTGGACCTTTCGGCCCCGCTCATCGCGGTCCCTATCCCGAACGCCGGGCCCCTCATCATCGACGGCTGGCACCGGATCGCCCGCGCCCTGCGCGAGCAGGTCACCGAGCTACCGGTGATCACCCTGACCGAGCAGGAGGAGTACGCCTGCCGGATCTATGGCGGCGACAAGGCTCCCACCGCCCGGTTCCGCTGACTCCATCCCATCCGGCGGCCGGGCGGAGATCCGGCTCCATCACCCGCACCAAGGAGCGATCAATCATGGAAACGCTGGAAGCACTCATACGACGCAACGAGCGCACCAGCCGGGCCAAGTACGAAGCGGCTGCGGCCGAGCTGACCGGCCAGCTCGACAGGCGTTACCGGCTGACGTCCACGGTCCTGCAGGAAGTGACGTATGCCCAGGCCCATCACGTGTGGTGGGACATGGTGCTCATGCAGACCGACAAGTACGACGTGGAGGTAGAGGAGGCCCTCGGCCTCGTCCGAGCATGGACCACCCGCTACGTGGAGACCGCCCTGGCCCGGGCCGTACCGGTTCCCCGTGTGGCGGAGACGGGGGGCACGGCAGCCGACCTGTTCGAGCATGCCCTGTCCGTCACCGGCCTGGAGGCGGGCCACCGCTTCCTGTCGGCCACCGAGGGGGGCCGAGCAGCGTCATGATGACCGAGGTCGAGACCTTCCGTCTGATGGGGTGGACCTGGGACGTGTCCGCCGCCAAGAAGTATGCGGCTAGCCGTCACCCGGGTGGGCACCTGCGGCCGCGTCACTGGGCCGGGTTGCTGGCCCTGATTGACATCGACCAGCTGCACGCCGATCTGGTGGACCTGGGCGAGCCGCTGATCGCCGTACCGGCCTCACCCCGGGGCGGTCCGTTGGTCATCGACGGCTGGCACCGTATCGCCCGCGCGTTGCGGGAAGGGGTCGCCGAGCTGCCGGTGATCCTGTTGAGCAAGGAGGAGGAATACGCCTGCCGGATTCACGGCGGGAGCAGGTGCAACGGCTGGGCATAGCTGCCCGGCGGTGCAGGTGGTGTGCCCCGGTCGCGCAGGACATGTGCGCGGCCGGGGCGTACCTCCTGCACCACCGGACGCCGATGACCGGATCGGACAAGCTTCATTGGGGCGGAGAGGAAGCGGAGGCGGCGCGCTGCTGCTGAAGCCGCTTACGGAGCGCATCGAGGGACACCTTTCCTTGCGGCGTCTCGACCCGCCAGAAGGTCCAGCCGTTCACCTCGTACCCCGCTAGCTCCTGCGCGGGGTTGGACACCGCCTCGCGCCGCGTACCACGGAACTGGAGGCTGCCGTCGGGATTGACCACGGCTGTGTCTGTGTGGGACCGCGACTTGGGGACGAGGACCGTCCCGGGAGGTACCAGGCCCTCTCGAACCAGGTCGATCAACTTGATGTCGCTCTTGGTCTTCGTGGACTTCTTCCCCTTCGGCGTCGTCGCGCTCGGGCTCGAGGTCGCGACGACGGGACGGCCAGTCTCGCGGGTCGTCTTTCCTCGCTGGCTCTTTCGCAAGTCGAAGACCCGCCGCCCGGCGACGGGAGGGGTGGCGGTGAGCCTGTGGCCGAGGATGTGCAGCGTGTGCAGTACCGGGGGAATGTAGGTGCGCAGGCTGAGCTGCTCCTCGACGGAGATGCTGTCGTCCTGGGGCCGGTTGCCGTTGTGCAGCTGGACCTGGCCCGAGGCGTGTAGCAGGTCGTAGAGGTGGCCTTCCAGCCAGCCGGCCTCGGCGCTGTTCAGCGTCTTCTTCGAGTCTCGGCGTATGAGGACGGCCCGGTACCAATGATCTCGGGCCTTGAGATGTTCGCGGAGGCGGCTGCGCAGCCCTCGGGAGGCGGCCTTGCCCACGTAGGCGCCCCACCGGCCCGTGAGGTCGGGGCGGTCCAGGAGCAGGTAGACACCAGGCACGTCCCACTCGGGACCCAGGCGGGTCAGGGTGGCGCGTTCGGTGACCACGATCCCGACCACCGAGTGCTCAACGGTGATCTCAAAAGGGCCGTCCAGCGTCAGGGGAAGGGACACGCTCAGATGCGCGGTGGTGGGCTCCTGTACCTGCATGCCCCGGGCCTCCTTCATCACGAGCGAACCGAGATCTTCTCGGAGGGTACCGAAGCGATACCGTCAAGTGGCCGTGTGCTGCGAACGGTTCGCACTCAACAGCCCGTTGGCGCTGCCAAGCGCTCCGTTTCAGGCTGGAGTCTCTCAGCCGAGGTGCGGCTGCCGACGGTGAGCTAGTTCTGTCGGTGTATGTGCGTACCTTGTCCCTGCCAGAGTCAAGAGCAGGGAGGGGAGATGTTCGATCGCGGCGTGGACTATCCGACAGCGGTCGCCAGCTACGACGACGAGGGTGTGGACGCGGCCATCGACTGGTGCTGCGAGCACATGGAGGACGGCGACACGCTGACCGTGTGGACTAGCTTGAAGTCCAACCTGCGGAACTGCTCGCAGCTGGAACAGCTTGTGAACCGGCACTCCAACGTCAAGCATGTCATCGGCAGGGGCGGCGGATCAGTCCGTGGCAAAGGCCCGGTGCTGATGGCGTGGGCAGACATGGACGACATCGGGAAGCTGGTGCGATACGGCGGCCACAAAATCCGGGCGCTGTGCGTCATCACCTGGAACGAGGATGCGATCAGGCCGTGGGTATCAGCCGCAAGGCCAACGGTCCTCGGCGATGGCTCGGCATGGGAGGACTTGACACCCGAACTGGACCCCGTCGTCGTTGAGGCGATGAAGAGCCTCACACGGACGGTCAACCACAACAACACTATCTCGGGAGGCTTCGAGAAGGATGTGGTGGTGAGTACCCTGCTCGCACTTCACGACGCCGGTATACGAATGGATGGTGAGGCGATGCAGGGCTGGGCCCTCGTAAACGGGTGGTCCGGTAAGAACCCTAAACACCTGGCCAAATACGTGGAGGACATCAACGCAGGGAAACGCCCCCGTTGCAATCACGTGCTCCGAGCGGACTACATCGACAACCTTCGGCGCCGAGCTGCGAAGGGCGAGTAGAGTCCCACCGTCCCTGAGCCTCCTATCCCTCGAGGAATTCTCCGCGATCTGGCTTCCGCCGGGCGAGCTGGGTGAGCGGAGTCTGGTAGCCGCGCCCGAGGCGGCGGGGTTCTTGTCCCCGGAACGAGCGAGCAGGCTGCTGGCCAGTCTTGCCGCTCGCGACCCCGGGACTGTGCACCTGGAAGACGGCCTGTCTCCCTAACGAGCTTCAGAGGCGATCGGCCGCGTGAAGCCGACGAGGTCTGCCCGCTCGTACAGTGCGATTTTGACGACCTCGCGGCTGTTGGGGGCGTGAATCATCTGCCCGTTCCCGATGACGATGCCGACGTGGCCGGGGCCATCCTGCTCCATTCGGAAGAAGGCCAGGTCTCCTGGCTGCTCCTGCCCGGCTGGGATGCGCGAGCCGTGCCGCCATTGGTCGGCGGCGACGCGGGGGATGGTGATTCCGGCGGCCTGGAAGGCGCGCATCGTGAGGCCGGAGCAGTCGAAGGCGGCCGGACCTTCGGCTCCCCATCGGTACGGTTTGCCGAGCTGGGCGTAGGCGTAGGCGATGACGGCGGCGACCTGCTCGCCGGGGATGACGGGCACGCAGGAGCCGGTGAACGTGTCGACTACCTGCTGGGCGAGCGCTTCCCATCGCGCGTATGCGTTGGGGGTGGCGGATCGCTGGACGGCTTGGGCGGCTTTGGTGAGCGGAAGCTGTTCCCACCTGCGTACGGTGACGAGCCGCTTGTAGAAGCTGCGGGAGGCGTAGGCCGGGTCGAGGATCTGCTCGGGAGTTCCCCAGCCTTGGGAGGGACGCTGTTGGAACAGCCCGAGGGAGTCCAGGTGCCCATGCGGGAGGTTGCGCAGCCCGGATTCCTGGAGGGCGGTGGCGACGGCGATGACGGCGGCACGGGCCGGAAGCCCGAGCTGCAAGGCGGTCTGGATGATAAGGGTGGCGTTTCCGCGCTGTTCCTCGTCCAGCTCCGCGACAGCCCCGGACCGGATATCAGCGGGCGCGGCGAGGACGCAGGTCGTGTCTCCGCCGGAGCTGGTGAACATGCCGGTGGCTGCTGCGGTGAAGGCGATGACGAAGAGCAGGAGTACGGCGGCGCCGGCCGCGGCGGCGTTCATCTCTCCTCCCCTTCGGGGCCGTTCGCAGCCGAGCCGAGGAGCATCTCTGGCCAGGCAACGGCGAGCTCGGCGAGCCGGAGTCTGTTTCCGGTGGCACCAGCGGGGAGCCAGATGGGTCCGGCAGGGCCGTCGCCGAGGCTGGTGTGCGTGGCGGTGGCGACCGGCACTTCTACGCGATCGAGTCGCTGGCGGAGGTGGGCCTCGCGGGCGGTCCCGGGTAGCCAGATCAGCACGGGTGTGGTGATGCCGGTGGCCTCGGCCAGGTTGGCGTAGTCGTTGAGCTTGGCGGCCACCTTGGTCAGCGGTTCGGTCCCGGTGTCGTGTTCGAGGAAGAAGTCCAGCTCCCGGCCGTTTTCCGTCCAGCGGCCGTAGGCGTCGGGGCGGGCCAGGTCTCCCCACAGTTCGACGCAGCGACGTTCGGGCCACCACTTCCGCACCGTCGCCTGGCTTTGGGAGCGGCGGGCGTAGGCGTGCAGGTCTGCGAAGAAGTCGTTCACCCCGATCTGATGGGCCAGCCGGGAGGACAGGCAGATCGCTATCGCGGTGTCGTAGCGGTAGCCGAGCTCGGCCACGGTGATGTTCCGGTTCGCGGCCAGGGCGGCGGCACCGGCCCGTCCTAGCACCCAGTGCGCAGGGGCTGATCCTGCGCCGTACGGTTTCCAGGGCCGGAACCGGGTGAGGGCACCGAGCCGGTGCAGGATGCCGAGGCGGCGGCGGGTCGGCTGGGGTAGCGTGAAGAAGATCTTCTGGATCTGGTGGGTCGTGAGGACCCGGTGCTCGTGGACGCAGGTAAGGATCCGGTAGTCGCGTTCGGTGAGGCGGGCGGCCAGCTCGGCGAGGGCGGCGGATTCGAGGCGGGATTGCCCGAGCTGAGCGCGGTGTGCTGGTGTCATCTTCCTCCTCGTGGTTGTGGTCAATCAGCGCGAGGGTCCCGGCCACGTCCGCTCCGTCGCGCTTTCCGTCGGGACTGTTGCTCGGTCGCTCTGCCGATTCCTGCCGTCCCCGCGGCGTTGGCGGGTGTGGTGAACCGGTCGCGGGAGGCTTGCCGGATCGCTGCCTCGCGTCCGGGAACGGCGGGCGGCAGAGGCCGGGTGCGCAGGGTAAACGCCGGGGTTTGCTGGCCGCCGGCGACCAGCCGGGCGACTGCCTGGAACGCCCCGAGGTGGGCGAGGTCGTAGGGGGTGACGAGCGGAGCGGTGTGGGTTTTGAGCTCGCCGGCGTCCTTCGGTGAGACGGCGAAGTAGATCTTGTTGCGGGCGTCGGCGGACAGGGCTTCGCGTAGGTCGGCGGGGAGTTGGTCCAGGTGCTGGTGGGCGAGCACCAGCGAGAGGCGGTAGCCGCGGGCCTCGGCGAGGACGTCGTTGATGTGGCCGGGCAGGTTCAGGAAGTTGTGGCACTCGTCGATGTACAGGGCCGCGTCGCGGCGGTCGGTCTCGGCGAGAGTGGCGCGGCGGGTGGCGGCCTGCCAGGTGTGGGCGAGCAGGATCGACCCGAACAGGCGCGCGGCGTCGTCGCCGAGGATGCCCTTTGGGAGCCGGGCGAGCACGAGGCCGCCGTCGTTCAGGAGCTGCCCGATGGGGACGGTGGTGGCTGGACTGGTCAGCGCGTGCCGGATGAAGGGCCGTAGCAGGACGGCACGCAGCTTGTTCATGACCGGCCCGATCACGCTGGCCTGTCCGGCGGGGGTGAGCGCCTGGTAGGAGTCCCAGAACCCGCGCAGCAGCTCATCGTCCAGCCGGGCGGTGACCCGCGTCCGGTAGGCGGAATCGGTCAGCAGCCGGGGGACGTCGGCCAAGGTGGCGCGGGGGCCGAGCACCTTGGTGAGGGTGAGGCAGGTGGAGCGGAGCAGATCATCCACCCGCGGTCCCCATGCGGAGGAGAAACAGCGGTGGAAGATCGTGACGATCGAGTCGACCGCGAACCCCGGGTCGGGCCCGGCGAGCACGTTGATCGCCGGAGGCCGGGCCGGGTCTTGCGGATCGAAGACGACCGTACGGCCGACCGCGGAATCGGGGAGCCGGGCGAGTACGTCGGTGATGAAGTCCCCTTTGGGATCGATGACCAGCGCTCCACGCCCGGCCTCGGCGTCGGAGAGGATCATGTTGGCCAGCAGGGTGGATTTGCCGACGCCGGTCGCGCCGAGGACGTGGACGTGGTGGCGGGCATCGGCCACGGTGAGGGCTACGGGCCGCGCTGGGCCGCAGTCGGCGTCCCCCAGCATCCGCACCGTACCGGGGGCCCCGCCACGCGGCACGGCCGGTGATGGGGCGATGGGACGGGCCGCGGCGCGGGTGATGCCGGGGGCGTCGGCGTCCCACGGCAGGTGCGCGAGCGCGGCCAGCTCGCTGACCGACAGCAGATAGCCGCCGTCCATCCGCCGCAACGCGAGCACTGAAGCCGGTCGCGGTAGCCGGCGCCTGCGCAGGTACTGGTGGCCGGAGGTGAACACGGCGAAGACGCCGGCCAGCGTGTGTGCCTGCCCACGCAGCCGCTCGCGCGTCGCCTCACCGGATGCGGTCGAGGTGACGGCGTAGCGAAGCGCGATCTGGTAACGCGGCTGACCTGATTTTGTGAGGATGGCGCGGATCTGCTCGGCTCGCTCGGGAAACATGCGGGCCAGCTCGCCGGGATGAGCATGGCCGGACATTGGCGCGAGTTCGTCCAGGACCTGACCGATAGGGCTGCTGGTGGGTGCGCCTCGGAGTGCCGCCGCCGCGCGGTGGGCTCGGCGCAGTCGGCGGCCGGTGGCGGGCCGGGCCAGGATCTGGACGATGGCCTGCTCGCCGGAGCGCAGGCCGCTCATCGCGGTGAGCAGGGGACGAACTGGGTCGTTAGCGTGGTCGATCTTGAGAGGAAAATGCTCGGCCCTGCCCAGTACGAGATGCCCGCCTGCTACTTGGAAGCCGGAGAACAGGGACGGCTCTGACGGACGGGTGGTGACAGTGGCGCCTGGCCACGCCGCCTGGATGGCCTTCTCCACCAAGCCCGGTGGGACGACGCCAGGCACCCACATCCTGACGCGAATCCCGGCCTCATCGGCGAGGTACTCCCATGACAGATGCGGCTGGCCGTAGAGAGCGCGCTTCCAGGCGGGGCGCAGCAGGCCGATGAGCTGACTCCACAACACGACCGCGGCCTTCGGATCGCACTCGGGAGGGGAGGAGATCTCGATCAGGCGGGCACTGGGCTCCAGCCACGTGTGCCGCACCCGGACGAGCGCAGCGCGCATCATCGCGAGCGCTGACAGTGCCACTGCGATGACGAGCGCGACCTTCCAGCCGTAGGTCAGGAAGAGTTCCGGCAGCCGGGCGGGCAACTCGCGGAAGAAGTCCAGAACAGCCTGCACATCACGGTCGTCGAGATCGCACAGAAGGCACTCGGTCACAGCGGATCACCGTCCTCCTCGTCCTCATCCCGGACGAATGCGGATACGAGCGGTGGAGACGCGGGGCCGTCGCGAGACTCGCGGCGGGCCAGCTCGGCGAGCTCGGCCGGATCGGTCGTGATCAGCTCCGCCTCGGCGGGAGAGGCAATCACCTGGAACGCGATCCGGCTGGCCGGCCCAGCGACGAGGAGGGCCTCGCCGCGCTCCGCGGTGAGCAGGAACTGCCGCTCGCCCTCCGACAGGCCGAACGCCTCCCCGATCGCGCCGATCGCCTGCGGGGCCTGGCGGAGCAGGATCTGACCGGCGGCATTGGCGACGATGGCCTGACCGAGTTCGGAGCCGAGCAGGTCGGCGGCGTCCTGGGTGACCACGGCCAGGCCCGCCCAGTGCTTACGGGCGGCCTTGGCCATCCGGAACAGGAACCGCGCGCCTGCGTCCTCGCGCATCAGCAGCCACGCCTCGTCTACGACGACGAGCCGCTTGCGCCGGTCGCGAGGGTTGGCCACGCGCCGCCAGATCGCATCGAGTGCCAGGAGGGTGCCGACCGCTTTCATCTCCTCGGGCAGGTCGCGCAGGGAGAAGACGATGAGGTGGCCGGAGGGGTGGGTGGTGGTCGGCCCATCGAACAGTTCGCGGTAGGAGCCGGTCACGTACGGCGCGAGCTGCACAGCGATGTCCTCACCCTGTGGATGACCGGCGAGGGCGGTGACGAGGTCAGCGAGCAGCGGGGTGGGCCTGGACCAGGTGGCCGGGTCGCGGGTGATGCCTGCCTCGGCGTAGGTGGCGAGGACTGCCGTGTCCAGCGTGGCGCGGATGTGCGGGTTGAGGGACGCCTGGCCGAGCATGGTGGCGATGAGGGTCTGCAGGAACAGCGCCCGCCGGGCGAGGACGTCATCGCGGGGGCCGTGGCTGGCCGGGAGGTCGAGGGGGTTCCACCGGATCCCGGTTGCGCCAAGGCGTAGGTAGGTGCCGCCGACGGCCTGGGCGAGCCGGGCGTATTCGTCCTCGGGGTCCACGACGGCGACCTCGACCCCTTGATAGAGCAGCCGTAGCGTCTCGAGTTTGGTGAAGAAGCTCTTGCCAGCGCCGGACCGCGCCAGGGTGACGGAGTTGTGGTTGTCCTGGGCGAAGCGGTCCCATAGGACGACGCCGGAGCTGGAGGCGCTCAGGCCGTACAGCACCGCACTTGCGGAGGCGGGGACGGGCAGGTCGGGCGAGGTGAACGGGAACGCCGCCGCCAACGCGGTGGTGTCGAAGCTGCGCGTCAGCCCGATTGCATCGGTGGCGAGTGGCAGGCAGGTCACCCAGCCCTGGAGGGTGCGGAAGGTGGTGGGCTGGGCGTCCAGCAGGAGCGAGGCCGCCAGCGCGCGGACCCGTTCTATCTCCGCGGTCAGGCCCTCCTGGCTTGCGGCGTGGACGGTGAGGTAGAGGCCGACTTTGAACAGGCGGCCGTGCCCTCGGGCAAGGCTGGCGGCCAGCTCAGTGGCGTCGTCGGCTGCGGCTTCGGTGTCGAAGTCCTGCAACCGTCCCTGCTGGGCGTCGGCCTGGCTGGAGGATTCGAGCCGGGCGAGCTGGCGGCGCAGCCGCATCGCGGCGACCGCTTGCGGGATCGGCTCGATGTGCAGGCTGACGTCCAGGCGGCCGGGGTAGGTGAGCAGCGGTTCCAGCCAGCCCGCGCCGACCTCGCGCGGATACCCGGTGACGGCGAACGACGCCAGCACGCCATTCGGCAGCGTGAGGGTCCGCGCGCCTACCTGAAGGGCGCCAGGATGAGTGAGCCTGCTCGGTGCAGGCTTGGCGCGGCGTAGTTTCATCAAGCCTCCAGACCACTGATCAACTCATCGGGACGTGCAATCCCGGCCGGATGCCAGCCGTCGGGGTCCAGGCACTCGGTAAGCACACGGTTTGCCGCGTCGGCGTTCAGCACCGCGGCGGTGACGCCGAGGGCGGCAAGGGCGCGTTGGGTCTCGACTGCCTGGCGCAGCACCACCGCGGCCGACGCGTCCCGCGCGGTCGACCGCCGCCCGCGAGGTGGATGCGGGTCGCGGATGACGACGAGCACCTGCCGGGCCAGAAGATCCTGGGAAGCGTTGAGCTGACCGAGGAAATTGGCGTGCTCGGCGGCGGCACGGACCAGCGCCGGATGCGGAAGGTGCTCGGCCCGCTGCTCCAGCGCCTCGACCAGGCCGGCGAGATCGACAGGGCGAGCGCGGACGAGGACCTGCACGGTCGCGTCCAGGGAGTTCAGCCACCGCCCGAACGCCCCGACCAGCGACGCCTGCTCATCGGCGGTGCGCAGGTGGAAGGACAGGGTGGAGGTCTCCACCAGCGCCACGGTTCCACCATCGGCCAGTTCCAAGGCTCCGTCGCTGCGGACCGCACGTACGGGCAGACAGAGAGGAGCGGGAAGCTTCCCACGTAGCCGGCACCACCTCGGCGGCGGCGTGACGCCATCCGGCGCGGCCACCACTTTCGTGGGCGAGCGCAGGAACAGCATGGCGGCGAGGGTGAATCGGTCGAGGGTGAGGCCATCACGGCGGCCGAGCGCGAGCGCCGCGCCGAGCGCCACCAGCGGCAGCACCACGGCGGCGATCACCACGACCGGCACCACCTGCCGGAAGACGTAATAGACGGAAGAAGCGAGGGCGCCAGTGACGGCGAGGATGGCCAACTGCCGCGCGGTGAACCCATAGGCGATCTTGTCGGGGCGAGCGACATCCGCTGGGATGCGGACGATCAGCGGCTCGGAATCGTTCACCTGTCACCTCGTTTCGGCATCCGGCGCGGCGGCGGGTCGAGCCGTAGCCGGAGCTGCCGGGGGCGTGCGGGGCGGGTCGGCATGCCGGGCAGCCGGTCCTGCACGTATGGCGGCTTCGGCCTGATCCACGTCGCCTTCACCGGCGGCGGTGCGGGGGAGGACGCGGGCGGGCGCGGGACACGGGTCACGGGGAACGGCAACGCCAACTGCTTCCCCTGGTGCGCCTTACGCGAGGACGTAGGGGTGATCCCGAGCGGCAAGGCGAGCTGCTGCGGAGAACGGGAGCTTCCCGACGCGGAGCCGGATGGGCTGGGGCGTGTGGGCGGGTTCATGGGCTTGCCTCCCGAGGCAGTAGGAGGTGAACCGGCGGCGGACGAGGCGGGCCGCGCTGTGGGGCGAGGCCGTACGGTGCGGGAACCCATGCCGTGCCGGTGGGCGGTAACCGTGGGACCGGGCGAGGGACGTGTGCGGACTCCACGGAACACGCCGCCGAGCGCGCCCAGGGTCTTGTAGACGACCACGCCCTTGACCGCCCGCATCAGCAGCTGCGGCTTGGCCTGCTGCCAGATGCTCCGCGCGACCCACCCCGGAATCTTGATCAGCACGTACAGCAGGCCAATCAAGATCAGTACGTCCAAGGCGCTCCCGGCGGGGGAGGGCCGCCCCGTGGCAGCGAACAGGTCGGGGGAGTCGGTGAGGTGGACCTTGAACGCCAGCAGCAGAACCAGCGCCTGCAGGACCTGTATGGCCAGCACCCCAGTGAAGGCGCGCCACCACAGCCGTGCGATCCCCTCGGTCTGCGGCAACGCGTGGCACAGCAGCGCGAGCGGAGCAGAGATGATCAGGAACAACAACAGCGTGACCCGGATGACCGCGATGAACGCCAGGATCAGCCCCAGCAGCACGCTGCCTCCGGCCAGCAGCACCAGATACAGCGCGGCATTCATCGGATCGCTCACGACGGCGGTGACCCTGCCGGCCAGCAGGTTCCCGGCCCGATCGGCATCGACGCCCGTCCCGACCAATCCGTCGACCAGGCCGTTGGCGAACTGGACGGCATACTCACTGATCGTCAGCGAGCTATTGCTCAGGATCGTCGCCAGCACCAGGCGCGGTATGAGCTCCACTGCTGCGGTCGCGGTCTGCGCGCTGCCGTACGCCATGACGATTACTCCGCCCGCCAGGACGAACAGCACGAGCAGCGCGTTGGAGACCACCCTGACCTGGCCTGTCAGCTCGCGCGCTCGGGAAAGCAGCGCCGGCGGGGGGGAAGAGAGCAGAGTCCGTCCGACCATCGCGAAGGCCGGGTTGACCGCGTCGCGGACCAGATCGGTGAACCAGCCGTTGACGGCCTTGTTCACCTTGCAGCCGACATCCATCCAGCCGCACTCCTCCTTCCCCGTGGGCTGGGCAGGTGCCGACGTGGGAGCGATCCAGCTCACCTGTGGTGACGGGGACTGCGACGGCGCCGAGGTGGCGGTCGGTGCCGGAGTCGGCGTCGCCGGAGCGGCGGACGCGGGGCTGGCCATGAGCAGCGCGAGCGCGGCGGTGACCAGGCCGAGAGGGACGAGGCAGCGGATGCGAGCAGCGCATTTGGCAAGGCCCGGTCCGTGAGAGCTTCGGCGGTTCACGGTCAGGCTCCCACGATGCCCTTGAGGATGCTGACCAGCAGCGGCGCCAGGGTCGCGATGCCGTACCCGATTCCGGCGTAGCGCAGGGTCTTCTTGGCCGCCTCGACTTCGCTCGGGTCGCCGCCGGCCAGGATGTAACGGACACCGCCGATCGTCAGAAACAACGTGGCGAGGGCGACGAGCAGGCCGACGATGACGTTGCGCAGGTTGTCGATGACCTGGTTCAGCGACGACGGCGCGGCCAGAACGCCGGAGACGGTACCGGTGTCGCTGATGGCCCACGCGATGCCCGTCTCGATGACCAGGCCGAGCGCCATACCGGTCGCCACGGCGGCGACGGCCCGCACGGTCTGGCGTCCGGTGCGATGGGATGCCACTGCTGCCTCCTGAGTCATTGCCGGTGATGCCTGGAGGTAGGTGCCGGGAAGTACGGACGCCGCCGGCCTGCCGTGGCCTGGTGGGCGTCCTCCTTCGAAAGGGCTGGAAGTTCCGATGCCGGTGGGTGACAGGGACCGGTGGCCGGAGTGCGGCCCGGCGAGCTCGGAAGATGCGCCCGTACTTCCCTTGCACCTGTGGAAAGACTTGGCTTCCTGCCCCGATTGGGACATGACCGCCGAAAATCGCTCAGAGCGAGGGCAGGGACAGTTCCCCGTCGATGAGCGCCTTGGCCAGCCGAGCCTCGGCCCGCTGGCGGCGCTTGAGCACCGCGCAGTAGAGCAGACCGCGGCGGCGGCAGTAGACCGACAGCGGAAGGTTCTCCAGCCGGGTCAGCCCGATCAGCTCGGCCGCCTCCGCCGTGATGATCCGCTGGCGGACCGCCTCCGCCAGGAGCAGGTCAGGGTGGCCGGCGGGGTAGACGAGGCTCTCATCGCAGGTCGGGTCGGGATCGGTCAGCAGCTCGGGCGGCCTGACGGCGTAGGCGCGGAGTACGGCGAACCGGGTGAGCCGGAACAGCCGCAGCAGCGGGTGCGTCCAGGCCAGGTTCACCCGGTCCAGGGCGTCCAGGTAGCAGGCGAGCACTTCGGCTTCCAGGTCTTCCCGCTCTGCGGTGACGGTCTCGGACAGCGTCTTGACCAGGCGGCGCAGCATCGGCAGGGCGAGGGCGACAGCGGCGACGGTCCACCCGCCGTGGTGGGTGCGGGACTGGGTGATGAGGTACCGCCAGACCTCATCGCGTGTCTTCCGCCCGCAGGACGGGTGCAGAAGGATCACCCGCAGCTCGTCCAGCGGGATCGTCCGCCGCAGAAGGCCGACGCAGAACCTGGTGCCGTCAACCGACAGCGGCTCCGGGCCCTGCATGAGTAGACGGAAGGCGTTCTCCGCGACGTCCAGCGGGAGACGGGAGGTGGCTGCAGCGCGCGGTGCGGTTTCGAAGAGGTGTCGCTCGGCCCCGGAGACCTGCAGGTCGTCGGCGGGGTCGGTGGTGATGGTGTTGATGGGTGTCATTGCGGCCCCCGAATGACGATCGGTTCGGACACCACCGATCTGCCACCGGCCCTGGTCAGGAACGGGACAAGACCGGTACGGACACCGGGCACAGCAAAGAAACAGATAAGCGGTCGTCAATCACCAGAAGCTGGTCTGATCAGCCAAAACGCGAGACCGCGCGGACATAGAGCCGCGTCGCGCTTGCTCCTCACGCGCGATCCGAAAGGCGTTGACCAGCGGAAATGGATCTGATCGAGGGAACGTAGGTCAAGCTTTGGCAGTGGGGCATCGCCTGGCCATGCGCGCTGCGAAGGATAGGCATCGGGTACAGCCGTGGCCGGACTCGACAGAAACAGCGCAGGTGACGCCCTGGCGAGGCATAGCGTGGGACGCATGGGTTTCTTCGACGTGCCGCCGCCACCCGTCATGGAATTCGAGGAAGAGGAACGGGCTGTCCCCGCATGGGACGGCCCGCCGAAAGATATGCTCGGCGCCCTGGTGCCCGTCGAGCGCGTGCTGTTTCGCAACGATGCCCTGGTTTTGGTGCTCGCCGCGGCCACCGTCTTCCCCGAGGGCGTCGACCTTCAGATCACGATGGCGGCCCGCCGAGGCGAAGGAATGGACGAGGAGACCTGGTGGAGCCGGCGCGAGCAGCTGATGGGTAGCCGGTCGCACCTACGGCCGGGGCGTGCCCTTCCGGAGGAGATCGAGCGTTTCGGGGTCCGCTTCCCGGACGGGCGCAAGGCGACGATCCTCGATCCTCCGCCGGAGCCTGGGGAATGGCCTCCGCGACGGCCGGACGGCCCGATTCTGCGGTTCCGGTACGGCAGGGCCGAGCCGAGTACCCGCCGGTCCGTGTATCGGAACTGGCACCTGTGGTTGTGGCCGTTGCCGTCGCCGGAGACGTTCGAGTTCGTCGTGGAGTGGCCCGGGTTCGGCGTCCCACTGACCTTCACGGAGATCGATGCGGTTCCGATCGTTGCTGCCGCCGTACGCGCACAACCGTTTTGGCCGTGAGATCAAATAGTTCGGTATGGGTGAGTGGATGACAGGCGCGGTGGACAGCGCTATGCGTCGAACTCTCCATCCTTGACGCCGCCGATGAAGGCTCGCCACTCGCTGGGAGTGAACAGCAGTTTGGGGCCGTCGGGGTTCTTGCTGTCACGGACGGCGATCAGGCCGCGAAGGTTGCTGGCCACCTCGACGCAGTTGCCCCCGTTGGCCCCGCTTCGTGTGCTCTTTCTCCATAGGGCGTCGGAGAGGTCCACATCGGTCAGGTCTCTGACTTCCATTGGTCTCTTGCTTCCTTGATCATCTCTAGTGACTGACCGGGACGAAGGGCTTCGGCACGAATCCTGTCATAGGTGTCCCACATGAGGCTCACCAATTCATGCTCGGCTGAGACCTCGCCGGGCCCTGCCGACTCTACGGAGGCGGTCGTTGGCGCGTCTGGTAGCTCGGCAAGCGCGAACCCCGAGGTCAAACTGATCGTGCAGGGTGCGTCGTGTGGAACGACCTGCACGTTCACGTTGGGGCGGCGCGCCGTGGCCGCCAGGTGGTCGAGTTGTTCGTACATGATGGTGGGCCCGCCTATGGGACGGCGCAGTACCCATTCGTCCAGTAGGAACCATAGGGTGGGCGGGTTGCCGCGATTGAGGATGATCTGGCGAGCCATGCGGGCGTCCACCTGTTCCTCGATCTCATCCTCGGACGTGGCCAGGCCGCCGCGGAAGACGGCTCGCGCGTAGTCCTCGGTCTGGAGGAGCCCCGGGATCAGCAGCGGGTCCCAGCTTCTCAATACTCGCGCCCGAGGCTCGATTTCCTCCGACCATCGCAGAAACCAGTGGGGTCCCGATGGCGAGGTGATGTTGCGGCAGAGCCGGCCGAAGAGATCACCTGTGCCGAACACATCGTCGCATCGGGCGGCGAGGTCTGGTTTCGGCGTCCGGTTGCCGATCTCGATGTGGCCGACGAGTGACCCGGAGACTCCCAGGCGTGCGCCGAGCCGCTCTTGAGATAGACCGGCCTGCTTGCGGGCTCGTGCCAGTTCGCGACCGAAGCGCTGAACGGGCGTCAGTCGGGGATCGAGATCGTTCGCCATACCTTCTCTCCTCGCTCTCCTGACGCGATGACGTTTTCTGACAGGCAGCTACAGGCGGTGAAAGTTTCCGTCGTCCGATTGTCGATGGATTACGGCTACACGTCTACCGAAACACCAGGCAATCTAATGCCGGAGCTGCATTTCCGGCGCGATGGTGACAACAAGAGGACCAATCCATCCAATCGCTGGAGTGGTTGTGACGATCAAGGTGTGTGTTTGAAGAGCAGCGGATGTGGAGGCGGCGCATGGCTTCGGATACGGCCTCGCACGCTCAGGAGCCGTACATCCACCTGGTGCGGCTCGCCCAGGGCCTGCGAAGCCTTGGAGGCGCTACCGCTGTTTTCATCTGGAGACCATCCTGGTCGTGCTTGTGGGTGCGTGACGAATCGATGTCGGCGTTCGATGAAAAATCGGCTATAAAAGCCAAATCGGCGGTGAGCGTGTGAAAACGCAGGAAACGGCCAAGCTGCGAGTGGGTCGCTGGCCTCGATGTGTGGCGAATCGGGACTTACACGGCGTGGGACAGGCCGACTTCGCCGGACAGGCCGTATCGGTTGGTGTTGCACGGGCGTGGGCTAACAACCGGCTGGCCGGGCACGTCGCAGACGAGGTGCGGGAGTCGGTGGTGCTCCTGCTCAGCGAGCTGGTTACCAACGCCGTCGTGCATTCGGACTCCGGCCGCAGACCGAACGGGCAGGTCACGGTTTTCCTGGCAGCCGGAGACGGCGCGGCGTACTGCGAGGTGATCGATGACGGCTCCGCTACGAGCGTCCCCGTCGTTCGGGATCTGTCGGAGGAGGATGCAGGAGGCCGGGGCCTGTGGATGGTGAACGCGATGGCGGACGCCTGGGGCTTCCACCACGACGACGAGGTCGGGAACGCGGTCTGGTTCCGGATCGGCGCTCGCCCGGCGACGGCGCATGCCGTCTCATGCTTGGACGCTACTACCGGCTGACGAAAGCCCGGTGGTCATGGTTGGGAGGGTCCGCTGAGCGTTCCTCCTGATCAGGATCGACGGACTACCAGTAATCCGGCAGACGCCTTGTGAGATGACCGGGTGAAGCTCCGTGCCGTCCTGCGCACCCCCAGCTAAGGCGGCGCGGTCGCGGTCTCTGCCTTCCCCCATAGCAGAGCCGCCACATGGCCTGCTTCCACGCGCTCTGACGCGAGGCAGGCCCGGCGCGACGGTACGGGCAAGCCCCCGTATTACCCGTACCGTCGCGCCCTTCTCGGCCCGGCCAACCGACGCCTTCGACGCCCGAACGCGGGCGCTTCGGCTTGGACACGCCTCCCCGCGATGTGCATCTACGTCTTGGGCTGTCCCAACCTGGCTCGGGCGGCAGGTATTTGATTAAGCGACAGGGACCAGGTGGCCTGGGTGACCGGGCCACACATCGTGACAACAGCCCCGCACTCCAGTACGGAATTGTCCGGCAGCTCCTCGGAGCGCTTCTCGCCGGTACGGCATCTGCCGCTCAGCGTCTGGCTGACCGCTCCGGAGGGCCAGTCGCTCGCCACATGCGCCAACGGCTGCTGCATGCCGGTCACCGGGCCGCTGGCCCGCCAGCTCATCACGACCTGCACTCGAGCCGACGGCCTGGTCGTCGACGTTCACCCCGCCGATCACGCGCTGGTGGCCAACGCGGTGGCCCTCAGCCGCCGAGTCTCGACCGTGGTCATCGACCCCGCGGTGGCGGGTGTCATCTGGACGCGGGCGACCACTGGCCGAGACGAGGCTGACCGGCGCAGAGTGGATGTGCGCATCGCCCGAGCCGAGGCCACCTATCTAGCGCTGGCTCACCGGCGCGGTGAAGCGGCCCTCGTCGTAGTCCGGCGGACATGCGAGTCGGAGCCGAACGTGACCACGATCGATGGTTCTCTCCAGGAGCTGGCCGAGCCCGCTGCTCTGCTCGCCCCCGGCGGTCACCTGGTGGTCGTCACCGGTCTGCATCTGATCCAGGGGCGCCCGCACGACCCGGTACCCGGCCTCATCCGGGCGGCCCAGCGGGCCGGGCTGGTCTACCTGCAGCACATCGTCGCGGTATACGGCCCGATCCGGCGACGCCAGATCGTCTCGTCTCTGCTCCCGGCGCAGTCCGCCCTCAGCAAAGCGCAGGCCGTCTCGCCTTACGTGCCCACGGCGCTGCGTGCGCACGCGGATCTGCTGATCTTCACCAAGCCTCACAGACCGCCGGCCTCAGCCGGTATCTGCCCCTGCGGAGAGGAGGAGGCGTGATGGGTGAACCGGTCGGGTCGGTGTGGGTGACGGGGCAGCAGCCTTCGCGGACGCAGCGGCGGGGCCGCTACCTGCCCGAGTCGATGAAGCATCCGGGCAAGATGCTGCCCGCCATCGCCGCCCAGGTGATCGCCACCTACACGGAGCCGGGTGAGCTGGTGGTCGATCCGATGTGCGGGATCGGCACCACCTTGGTCGAGGCGATCCACCAGGGCCGGCACGCGGCCGGCATCGAGTACGAGGGGCAGTGGGCCAAGCTCGCCGCCGAGAACGTCGCCCATGCCCGATGGAACGGTGCCCCCGGAACGGCCCAGGTCGTGATCGGCGACTCCAGGAATGCCTCCCGCCTGCTTCCTGGGTTGGCGGGGATGGCGGCGCTGATGCTCACCTCCCCGCCGTACGGGTCCTACACGCACGGGCACATCCGCTCCACCCGCGACACCGGAGAGCCGGGGATCCGCAAGTGGAACCACCACTACTCCCGCGACCGGGCCAACCTCGCCCACCAGAGCCTGCCGGTCCTGCTGGACGGCTTCGCCCAGATCCTGGCCGCCACCTCGGCCCTTCTCCGGCCGGGTGGGGTGGTCGCGATCACGGTGCGGCCGTACCGGGTGCGCGGCGAACTGGTCGACCTGCCCGGCCAGGTCCGCAACACGGGCGAGCAGACTGGGCTGGTCTTCACCGATCGGATCGTGTGCCTGCTGTGCGGGATCGACGACGACCGTGTGATCAACCGAGCGTCGTTCTTCCAGCTTCACGAGGCGCGTAAGGCATGGGAGCGCGGGGTGCTGATCCACGCGCTCGCCCATGAGGACCTGCTGATCTTCCACAAACCACTCACCGACCCGGCCGATCGGGGGCATCGGTGAGAACGGGACCGGTTCGGCGGCGACGCGGGGCTTATGACCAGCGGATATTGCTTGACACCCGGCGCAGAGGTGGGCGTCGATACCGGCGGCCACGGCCGACCGGTCTCCCCACAGCCCGCGACGTCCGCGTACAGCGGCGACGGGGCAGAGGGCGACCGGTTAGCCGGGCCATGGCAACGACACCACGCCGCGTCGCTTCGGCGGCCTGCCCGCGCCCGTGCGGGGGCAGGCGATGACATGGCGCACGCGGGCGGCCGACCTGGGGGACCTCCCGGCGGTGATCGATGTGGTCACCGCGGGGCGGCTGCTGGGGTTCGGCCGGACCAAGGCCTACCAGTTGGCCAAGAACGGCGAGTTTCCCTGCCGGGTGCTGCGCATCGGGCGCAGCTACCTGGTGCCGACGCGGGAGGTGTGGGCGTTGCTCGGCTACCACGACGACGGCACACGTCGTCCCGACACCGAGGAAGGGTGAACAACGGTGGCGAACGGCACCACCTACAAAACCTGCGGCTGCCGCGACGCGGCCACGGGCAAGCAATTCGGGAAGAAATGCCCGAAGCTGCGCCGCTCCGGTGGCAGGGGCGAGCGGTGGAGTTCCACCCACGGCACGTGGGCCTACCAGCTCGAGCTGCCCCCGCACGCTGACGGGCGACGGCGTAGCCCGCTGCGGCGTCAGGGGTTCGCGACCCTGGAGGACGCCGAGGCCGAACTCGACCACGCCCGCGGCCTGCTCGCCCTGGACACCGACCCGCACACCCGGCGGAAGATCTGCGAGCTGATGCTGTCGGTTCTGAAGGACACCCGGGCGCTTCCGTCGATCGAGGAGGTGAGACGCAAGGTCCGCACCCACCAGGACCTCGACAGGACGGTCACGGTCGCCGAGTGGACGGCCGAGTTCCTCAAGCGGAAGAAGAAGATCGACCCGACCACCCGGCGGTCCTACGAGACGCACATCCGGCTCTACATCATCCCCTACCTCGGGGACATCCGCCTGGACCGGCTGCGAGTCTGCGACATCAGCGGCATGTTCGACGCGATCGAGGAGTTCAACGATGTCATCACCAGCGCCTACGCGAGTGGGAACCCGCAGGAGCGGGCGAAGGTGAAGTACCGGCGGCCGGTCGGACCCGCGACGATGCACCGCATCCGCGCCACCCTCCGCCATGCGCTGAATGTGGCGATCAAGCAGGATCGGCTGATCGACTTCAATCCTGCCGCCGTGGTTGAACTTCCCGCGGCCAGCCAGCCTAAGGGGCTGGTGTGGACCGAGGAGCGCGTCGCCCGCTGGAGGGCCGACCACGCCGCCAACCGGGCCGCAGAAGACGAGCGCCGGGCCGGGCGCAGCGTGGACGTGATCCAGGTCTACCTCGGCACGGCCCGGCCGTCACCGGTCATGGTGTGGACACCGGAACAGACCTCGGCGTTCCTGGCCTACGCGCGCCGCCACCGCCTGTACGCGCTGTACCGGCTGATCGCGTTGCGCGGGCTACGCCGGGGCGAGGCCGTCGGGCTGCGCTGGCCGGAGGTGAGCTTCACCTCCGGGACGATCGCGGTGAACTGGCAGATCACCCAGCTCGGCTGGACCCCGGTGCAGGGCAAGCCGAAGACCGACGCCAGCGACCGCGTCATCGCCCTCGACGCCGAAACACTCGAGATCCTGAAAGAGCATCGCAGGCGACAGGCGAAGGAACGCCTCAAAGCGGGCGAGGACTGGACCGACAGCGGATTCGTCTTCACCGACGAGTACGGCAGGCCGCTGCACCCGCAGCACGTCACCGACCAGTTCTACTGGATGTGCTACGAGGCGGACCTGCCGCCGCTTCGGCTGCACGACCTCCGGCACGGCGCCGCCTCCCTGATGCTCGCCGCCGGCGTCGAGCTGAAAATCGTCCAGGAGACACTCGGCCACGTCTCCTCCACCTTCACCCGCGACACCTACACCACCGTCTTCCCCGAGGTGGCCAAAGCCGCCGCCGAATCCACCGCCGCGCTCATCAACGTCCCGCCGAGCGCCAAGGGTTCAGGAACAGCCAGGAGGCGGCGGCTGGCCAGCGTGCCCAGCGGGGCCGGTGAACGCTCAAGCTGACTCGCTGCGGCCGAGTCGGAGAGGCTCGCTTGATTCCGGTCGCGGATCTGCGTCGAATGCCGCAGGTCCGCGACCGGAATCTCGGCGATGAGTAGCTCCTCCATGAGACTCGGAGCACTTCGGACACGTTTGGTGGGGAGCCGACGCTAGGGCAGCGGTTGTGGAGAACGAGTCCAATGCCTCGCTTGGCGAATCCAATCGCTGATCGTGTCGCATGATGGGGATCATGACCTCCAGAAAGCTCGATCACGGCACCGGCCCAGGGCCGATCACTCCGGACGGCTGCGCAGTGGACTACTACGCCCTGCTCGCGCCCCGCGGCGAGCCGGAGCTCATCCACGCGGCGATCCCCGAGGGTGCGGCCATTCTGGAGCTCGGCGCGGGCACGGGACGGATCACTCATCCTCTGCTGGCCCTCGGCCATGCTGTGGTCGCCGTCGACGAATCGCCTGAGATGCTCGCGCACGTGAAGGGCGCCGAGAGGGTCTGCTCCACGATCCAGTCGCTGGCCCTCGACCGGACGTTCGACGTCGTTCTGCTGATGTCGTTCGTGGTCGACACGGCCGATGACGAGCTCCGCCAGGCGTTTCTGCGCACCTGCCGCAGCCACGTCGCAGAGGGCGGGTGCGTGATCCTGCAACGCAAGCCTCCCGAGTGGTACGACACGGTCCAGCCGTTCGAACGTGAGGCTGGTGACGGCCATGTCGTTCGCATGACGGAGGTCGGCAGGCCCGAGCCCGGTCTCCTTCTGGCCACCATGGAGTACACCGTTGGTGACCGGCATTGGACGCACACGTTCCTCAGCAAGCGTCTGGATGACGACTTTCTGGCCGTGTCGCTGCGCGCGGCGGGCTTGAGGATGTCTGGGTGTTCCTGGACGGCGACCGCGGGTGGGTGCGTGCGGTGCCGGTCTGACGCCCTGTGAAGATCCGCGCGGATCGTCGAAGGCAATCCTCATCTCCGCCCGGCCTCGGCAGGAAAGGCCCTTGGTTTGTCCTCCTGTTGGTAAAGGGATCCTGCCGCTGCGATGCGGGTGCCTAGGGTGGCGGCTGCCGTTGGCATTCCCCCGGGAGGTGGTCGTATGACCGATTCGCTGCCGCTGCGCGCGCCTGCTTATGTTCGTCACTTCGGCACGCTCGTCGATCTCGCGCTTGCCGCTTGCACCGTGGTGGTGTTCGTCGCCGCCACTCTCGCCACGGGGGTGCCCTCCCCCTGGCCGGCCACGATTCCTTTCGCGCTGGTCCTCGGCGCGCTGGTGCTCTTCCGGCGCCGCTGGCCGATGGTCGTGCTGGTGCTGTCGGTTGCCGCGGTCTTCGCCTATCACCTGGTTTCCTGGTCGCCGGCCGGGTGGATCTGGCCGGCCTCGGTCGCGTACCTCACCGCGGCCGCCACCCCTCGGGTGCGCTGGGTGGCGGCCATCGGCATTGCCCAGCTGGTCTACTCCGCCGTCGACGCCCGGTGGATCCTCGCCAGGAATCTGCCTCGCTACCTCATCCACACCGTCGGTGAGGCGCTGCTGCTGGCCATCCTCATCGGCGCGGGACTCGCCTACGCCGCGACGCTGCGCTGGCGCGGCCGCCACCAGGCCACCGGGTGAGCCGGTGTTTGCTTGCCACGAGTGTTGGGCTCGCGCAGAGGGCACAGCCTCCGGGCAGTTCGGGGAGCGAGAAGGAGTAGCGACCCAGCAGGTTCTTATCTGGCGGACGAACGGCGACAGCCGGGCCGCGTTGTCCTCCCGGACGTCGAAACTGTCCAGGCGCAGCTGGGCCAGGGCGGCGTCCGAGCATTGGCTCTGTGAAAGATGCGGTTACTCCTTCACGCCGCACCCATGCCCCACGTGCGGGTACTACAGGATCGACGGGGCCAACGGGGTCTCCGGCCAGCCGTTCGCGCGGTCCGAGCTAACAGTGACGTGCTGGGACTGCCACATGGAGTTGCCTCCGCACAGCTCCATCGTGGCTCACGGCCCTCAGTAACTGACCCTAGCCATCGGGCCCCCAGATACCTGACACGAAGGTCGTACGAGTAAACGAAACCGGTCGCGAGCATGCGGGGGGACATCGAGCTGGGCCCGGGCCGTGGATGCGAGCCAAGAACAGCCAGGTCGCGACGCTGGTCGACCGCAAGTCCCGCTACCTGACCATGGTCGCGCTACCCAGCCGTCACACCACGACGGTCATCCCCGCCCTGCAGCAGGCGCCGTTCCGGTGGCCGGCGGGCCGTCGGAGCGGAGACGGCCGTGAGACGGCCCGGCGGCGAGGACGTCTCGCCGCCGGGCTGCCGTCATCGGGTGACGGTGATGGTGTCGAGGTCGTACAGGTAGCCGGTGCCGTTACCGGTGAGGACGAGGTACAGCGGACCGGACGCCGAGCCGGTCAGGGCGGTCGAGACGGTCGTGAAGGTGTCCCAGCTTCCGGTGGACGAGACCGCGACCTGGCCGAGCACCGTCCCGTTCTGCGACCCGGACCGGATCTGGATCGTCCCGCCCGAGCCGCCGGAGGACACCCGCGCCGAGAACGTCTTCGCGCCCTGCGTGTTCACCTGCGAGTACGCCGCCCAGTCGCCGTTGTTGATGTATCCGGCGGTCCTGCCGCCGCTGGCGGTGGAGTGGTTCGCCTGCTGCAGGCCCGACTGCGCGGTGTACGCCTCACCCTCGACCGTTTGGCTGCTGGGCGTGGGGCTGGCGCTCGGACTGGGACTCGGACTCGGGCTGGAGCCGGACTTAGTGAGGGAGAACGAGTCCACGTTAAACAGGTAGCCGGATCCTCCGGTGAAGGCCAGGAAGAGCGGCCCCGACCCCGAGCCGTTCAGGGTCGCGGACACGGTCCTGAAGGTGTCCCAGCTTCCGGTGGACGAGACCGCGACCTGGCCGAGCAGGGTGCCCGTCTGCGAGCCGGAGCGGATCTGAATGGTGCCGCCCGAGCCGGCCGAGGAGACGCGCGCGGTGAACCGGGTCGCGCCCGCCGTGCTCACCGAGGAGTAACCCGTCCAGTCGCCCTTCTCGATGAAGCCGACCGCTTTGCCGCCGCCGGCCGTGCTCTGGGTGGTCTGCTGGACTCCCGACTGCGAGGTGTAGGACTCGGCCTCGATCGTCGTGCCGTTGCTGTTGCCGGGCGGGGCGCAGTCGGCCTGCACCATGCCGGCGGCGTACCTGATGCCGCCGAGCAGCAGATTGCGGAGGCCCTGCTCGGAGTAAGACTGGATCGAGTGACCCATGCCCGTGTAGAACGACCGCCCGGACGCCTGTGGGTGGCACCAGGTGATCGGGTGGTCGCCCATGTTCCCGCCGCTGTAGCTGGTCTCGTCAAGGGTCTGCAGCACGTGGGTCGTGGACCGCGGGTTGGTGCGGTAGTTGTACCACTCGTCGGTCCGCGACCACGCCGCCGCGAGCCCGTCGACGTACGACTGGAAAGCGGTCTGCTGGGTGGCGTTGAGGACGTCCCCGGTGGTGCTGAGGAAGACCACGGCCTTGTACTGCGCGAGGTTGCCCGACGTGAACGCGTTCGCGTCCTCCGTGGCGTCCACGGTGAAGTTGTTCGCGGCGCCCAGGTCACGGATAGCCTGGACGCCGGCGGGGATGGAGTCGTGCCGGAACGCGGCCGTCTTGGAGAACACGAGCACCTTGTAAGCCGGGTCGGCGGCGTAGACGGCGGTCGGGAGCGACACGCTCGCGACCAGCGCGGCGGCGGCCGCCGACGCGCTCAGTAAGACCTTCGCGGCTTTCCGCATGGGTGTCCTTTCGTCGCGGCGCCCGGCGCGGTTCCCGTTGTCTCGTGGTCGAGGGCGGGGCCGTGCCGGGCGTCGCATCAGGTGGTCGGTCGGATGGTGGGGAGTGGTCTGCGGGACAGCTTCAGACGCGGGTCCACTTCTGGTTGGTCTGGCCGGTGCAGGACCAGATCTGGACCTTGGTGCCATTGGCGGTGCCGTAGGCGGACACGTCCAGGCACTTGTTCGCCCCGACCGCGGTGATCGTGCCGTCGGAGTTGAAGCGCCACTTCTGGTTGTTCTGGCCGTTGCAGTCCCAGATGACGACCGCGGTGCCGTCGGCGGTGCCGGCGCCGATCACATCGAGGCACTTGTTGCCGTAGACGCGCAGCTCGCTCGCGCTGGTGGAGGTCCACTTCTGGTTGCTGCCGCCGCTGCATGCCCAGATCTGCAGCGTCGCACCGTTGGTCTGCGACACGTCCTTGACGTCCAGGCACCGGCCCGACGGCACGCCCTTGATCGCGCTGGTGGTCCCCGTGGGCGGGGTCGGCGACGCGGATGGGGAAGCGGACGGAGAGGTGGGGGTGCCGGTGTCGAGGGTGAAGGCGTCCAGGTCGAACAGGTATCCCTGCCCGGTCGCCCCGCGGAACACCAGATACAGCGTGGCGCCCTGCTGGGCGCCGAAGTGCTCGGCCTGGCGGTGCCGCGGCTGCAGCGTCCGGACGACGGTGGTGGTCAGGCCACCCTTGTCGGTGTAGGACGCCTGCAGCACCCCGTAGATGTTGGCCGCCGAGTCGTGCTCACCGTCGACCGGCACCGCGATCGACCCGGAACACCCCGACTTGGAGGTGATCTGGTGGGCGTGGCTGTCGTGTCCCAGGAAGTAGGTGACCGTCACCTCCGAGCAGTCGATCGTCCCGTCCTCCGGATCGGACACGCTGACCTGGAAGGGCACCGTGTCGCCGAAGGAGAACAACTGCCCCTCCACCGGCGAAGTGAGGGCCACCGACGGCGCGGTGTTGCCCACGTTCACGGTCACACTCGCCGTGCCGGTCAGCCCCTGCGGGTCACGGACGGTGAGCGTCGCGGTGTAGGTGCCGTTGGTGGTGTAGGTCTTGGCCGGGTTGGCCGACGTGGAGGTGGTCCCGTCCCCGAACGCCCAGGAGTAGCTCAGCGTGCCGCCCTCGGGGTCGGAGCTGCCCGCGGAGGAGAAGTTCACCGTCAGCGGCGCCGCGCCGGAGGTCTTGTCCGCGCTGGCTTTGGCGATCGGGTTGCGGTTGGCCTTGCCGATGTACTCGACCCGGTACAGCGCCTGGTTGTTGGACCCGGTGCCGTAGTCCAGGACGTACAGCGCCCCGTCCGGGCCGAAGGCCATGTCCATCACCTGCGTGCCCGACCAGGGGAACGCGCTGATCTCGCCGTACCCGCCGTCGGAGCGGACCTCGATCGCCTTGATCCACTTGCGGCCGTACTCACCCGCGAAGAACCGCCCGTCCAGCGCCTGGGGGAACTTCACCGACGAGTTGAGGTTCGGGTCGTACCGGTAGACCGGCCCGCCCATCGGCGACTCGGACCCGCCGCCGAACTCCGGCGGTGAACCGGCGTCCCCCTTGGCCGCCGGGAGCGTGGTGAGCCCGGTGTTGCGGAAGGAGTTGTTGGTCGGGCCGCCCGCGCAGTTGTACTTGGGGCCGGTGCTGTTGGTGGCGAAGTTCCACTCGTTGTAGGTCTCGTTCGTGCTGTTGGACCCGGTGCAGTACGGCCACCCGTAGTTGATGCGGTTGAACTCCACCTGCCCTTGCGGCCCGCGGTTGGAGTTGGTCGACCCCGCGTCCGGTCCGTAGTCGCCCAGGTAGACCACCCCGGTGGCCTTGTCGACACTCATCCGGAACGGGTTGCGCAACCCCATCGCGTAGATCTCCGGGCGCGTCTTGGCCGTGCCCGGCGGGAACAGGTTCCCGCTCGGGATCGTGTACGTCCCGTCCGGCTGCGGCTTGATCCGCAGCAGCCGCAGGTCGTTGGTGTTGGCCGCGGTGCGCTGCACGTCGTACTGCGGGTTGCGGTCCGTGCGCTCGTCCAGCGGCGAGTACCCGGCCGACTCGAACGGGTTGCTGTCGTCGCCCGTGGTCAGGTAGAGGTTCCCGGCCGCGTCGAAGTCGATGTCACCGCCGACGTGGCAGCACATGCCCCGGTCGTTCGGCACCTCCAGCACGACCTTCTCACTGCTCAGGTCCAGCGTGTTGTCGGACTTGAGCGTGAAGCGGGAAAGGTTCAGGTGCCCCTTCCACTGGTCGAACTGCGACTGGGAGCCGCTGGAGGGGGCGTCGCCGGTCGGGGTGCTCAGCCGCGGCGAGTAGTACAGCCAGACGTAGCGGTTGGTCGCGAAGTTCGGGTCGACCGCGACCCCCTGCAACCCCTCCTCGTCGTGGGTGTAGACGTTCAGCTTGGCGGCGACCTTCGTGGTGCCGTTGACATCGGTGATCCGCAGCGTGCCGTCACGGGCGGTGTGCAGCACCGACCTGTTCGGCAGCACCGCCAGCGACATCGCCTCACCCAGTTCCCCGCCACCGGTCGCGAGGGCGACCTGCTGGTAGTCGGAGGCCGGGATCGTCAGCGCATTCGCCGCCGGGACATTGAGCGCCATCGGCAGAGGAGCCAGCAGCGCCAGCGTGGCCAGCATCACCGGCCACGGTCGTCGGGACATAAGGGGGGTTCCTTCCTGACATGGGACATGCAGTCGGGCAAAGGCGCGCGCCGCCGCGCTGTTGCCGGTGGACGAGGTCTCGGGAGGGGTGCCGCCTCCGGTTCCCTCGGCTGAAGCGATGGCGTTCACTGCTAGAATCCCCGGTTTCTAACACGCGTGCCATCCGCTGTCACTCTGGCGGTTTCCTCCCGGTCAGCGAGTCGATTCGTTAGTGGTTCGCCATCCGCTGGCACCTTCCCAGCGACGTGGTCCAGGCCGAGGTTCAGGTGGCGAACTGAACGGCCCACGGCACCGCCGTGGTCTTGGATGCCGAGGACACCCCGCGCCGCCTGCGCAGCATGCTCGCCGGCGGCTTGTCGGCCGAGATCATCACCGAGTGCCTGGGCCTGCATCGCTCGCGCGTCTACCAAATCCGCGACAACAACCGGTGATCACTGCTCCGCCCTCCGCCTGGCCGAGGAAGGGGAAACTGTCGGTCGGGCGGCGTACTGTAGGGCCTCAGTGGCAGCGCTACGACCGTTTCGCGCCTTGTGGGCAGAAGCACGGTCAGGGGGAGCCGTAGCCCCACCCGGGTGTCTAAACCTCCACCCACCGGTGTTTCATCCGATCGCCCTCATGCGCCGAACCAGAAGGCCAGACATCAGCTGCGCAGGGTCCACTTCTGGCTGGTCGTGCCGGTGCAGGACCACAGCTGCACCTTCGTGCCGTTGGCGGTGCCGAAGTTGCTCGCCTCCATGCACTTGCCCGACTGCACGCCGGTGATGGTGCCGTTGGAGTTGACGTTCCACTGCTGGTTGGCCTGGCCGTTGCAGTCCCAGATGATCACCTGGGTGCCGTTGGCGGTGCCCTGCCCGTAGGCGTCCAGGCACTTGTTGCCGTACACCTGCAACTGCTTGCCCGAGGTGTAGGTGAACCGCTGGTTGGTGCCGCTCCAGCAGTCCCACAACTGCAGCTGGGTGCCGTTGGCGGTGCTGGAGTTCGGAACGTCCACGCACCGGCCGGACTGGCCGCCCACGATCTCGACGCCCTGCTGCGGGGTGCCGCCGGCCGGCGCGTACCCGGCGGCGGCGATGTTGGCCTGTACAGCGTCCTCGGTGGCGGCGCTCGGATAGCCGGAGGTCAACACGCCCTCGAAGAAGGTGCCGCGGCCGGAGACGCTGTTGTCACCGCCGATGCCGAGCAGGATGGCGCCTTCCTTCTTCATCGGGTTGTAGCCGTTGGGGCGCCGTCCGTCGAAATAGTTCGTCAGGCCGCCCGACTGCGCATCCCCGCCCCGGATCGCCCAGTGATTCGGCTCGCCCTTCACCATGGCCGTGACGAAACGGTGGTTGATGGGGGCGAGGTTGTTGTAGCCCGCGTTCACGCCGGAGAACAGTCCCCACTCCAGGTCGGCCATGATCCAGGGACCGGCTCCGGCCCCGTAGCCCCACTGCTTGTCGGCGCCGAAGTAGACGGTCTCCATGATGGCGGGGGAGTCGGCGATCCCATCCGTCTGCGCGTTGCCGTAGTCGAAGCAGCACCACTGGTTGTAGTGCGTGCCGTCGACGACGGCGTAGATGCCCTCAGGCTGGTCGCCGGTCGCCACACCGTTGGTGTGGTTGTTGCGGTAGCCGGTGCCGGGCTCCACCCGGACGCCGTACGCCTTCTGGCCGCCGATGGTGATCGGGGCCGCCTTCGCGTCGGCGAGGTTGTCGTACCCGCCCGCGGCCGGACCCTTCCAGTAGCCGGGCGGTGCCTGGGTGAGCCGGTTGTTCCGGCCGGACTGGTCATAGATGATCGTGATCACACAGTTCGTGCCGGCGCAGAACGAGTCCTGGGCGGCCGCGTTGGCCACCCCGCCCGGGCTCAGCACCCCGATGTCCCGGGTGGTGTTGTCCGAGGATCGCCGCACCTGGTACAGCGGGCCGTTGTAGTTGCCGTACAGGGCGCGGGTGGTGCTGTGCGCCGCCACACACGGCGTCCCGCCTGCGGCGTAGATGTCACACGGCTGCGACGTCGCGGCCTGGGCTGTACCACCGCCGACCAGGCAGGCGGTGGCGAGCAACGCGCTCGCCCCGGCCGCGAGCGCCCTTCTCAGGTACCCTGAAAGCATCATGCCTTCTTCTCTCGATCAGGAATCACGACCGGACGGCACCGATGCGGCAGGCCTTGCGAGCGTGTTAGCGCTAACATCAGTGAGCGTCGGGATATCGATTCGACGGGGAACGGGATAGTGCGGAGTCAAATTAATGAAGGTCTCGCCGTCAAGTACGTGGATCACATCTCTCAGGAAGCCCGGTCGCCATCGGCCCGCCACCTGGGCTTTACCTTGACGAGTCGAGCCGTTCCGATGAGATTTAGTGAAACTTTCATCCCGAGTCCGCCGGGTGGTGGCGCGTCGCCCGCCACACCAGACTGCCGCCGGCATCGATGATCAATTAGTGGAGTCCACCCAGTCCCGCACATTCGAGCGTCAGATGATCGAGAAGAGGCAAGCATCAACGGCCCTGCTGAGGGCCGTTGTGGCATAGGACCGTCTCCACGCTTTCAGGGGATTGACACCTACGACGGGCTCGGCCGCACCACAGGCGTCTAGCTGCCCGGCCGGACCAACGGCGTGCAGACGGCCAACACGACCTACTCCTACCTGGTCAGGACCGATGGGCCGGTCGAGCCGCGCACGATGAGGTGGGTGGGCAGCATCAGCCGGGACCCGCCAGGGCGCTGACGTCCGTCGAGTAGATCCAGCAAGAAGTCGACCGCGGTCCGCCCGATCTGCTGCTTGGCGATGGCGACGCTGGTCAGCGGCGGGTTGGTCATGGCGGCGAAGGGGATGTCGTCGAAACCGACGAGGCTGATCTGCTGGGGAACGCCTATGCCGCGGGCGGTGAAACGGTTGAGCAGTCCAAGTGCGATGACGTCGTTGAAGGCGATCACAGCGGTCGCCGAGGTGGCGAGCACCAGATCGGCCGCGGCGGTGCCGCCGTCGTAGGTGGGGGACACGGCGGTGAAGTCGGTCAGCTCGGCGCCCGCGGCGGCGACGGCGGCGCGCAGGCCGCGGAGCCGTTCGCGGTTGTCGGAGGAGGCGGCGGGACCGGCGACGTAGGCGAGCCGCCGGTGGCCGAGGGCCAGGAGATGCTCGGCCACCTGCCGGGCGCCGTCGGCGTTGTCGGAGGTGACGCAGGGGACCCGCCTGCCCCTATGGTTGATCGTGACCACCGCGGTTGCCCGTAGGAAGGGATCCAGGTACTCCTGGGCGGCGCGGGGCGAGCACAGCAGGAACCCGTCAACCTGCCTGGCCAGGGTGCGCACGAGGTCGACCTCGGTTGCGGGGTCTTCCCCGGTGTCGACCAGCAGGACGGAGTAGCCGCCTTCCCGTGCCCGTCCTTGCACGGCCTGGAAAATGGTGGAGAAGATCGGGTTGGTGATGTCGGGCACCACGAGCCCGATCATCCGGGTCCGGCCCGTGGTCAGGGCGTGCGCGGCCTGGTTGGGGTGGTAGCCCAGGGCCGCCGCGGCCCGATGGACGCGCTCACGCGTGCCGGGGCGCACCTGGCCGGGATCAGCCAGCGCCCGGGACACCGAGGCGGGTGACACACCCGCCAGCCGCGCCACATCCTTGATGGTCACCGTCACGACAGGTTCATCCGTCACGACGGTTCCTCCGGTATCGCCAGCACGCCGCATGCCACACCGGATTCTGGAACCGATTTCCATTCCCTGTCAAGCAATGGCTGAACGCCTGGCGGACAGTCCTCAAACTTTGGGTCTTGACACTGTGCGGACCTCGGCCGATGTTTGGAACCGATTTCAGTTGCGTTTCTTTCTCCGGCATCTCCCTAGCCATCCCTCAAGGAGGCAAGCCGCAATGGGACACGCATCCTCCCACGTCAGAGGCATCCGCGGACGATGGCGACGACGGTCCACGACCTGTGGACGGCCGGCCCTTGAGCTGGTCGAAGCCGGTAGCGTGTCTTCCACCATCATGGGTGGCGTCGCCGTCGCCGGTGTCCTGCTCGCCATATCTCCGAGCGGACATGGTGAGTCCTCCGCTAATCATCGCCAGCCAGCCGAAGGACCAATGCGCCGGGCCGGTGACGAACTTCTGATCAACCTCCTCAACGACCGCGAACGGCCCGGCAGCTCCCGCAGAGTCGTACCCATGCAGCTCGTCGTACGGGAATCAGCCGGTCTCCGTCCCACATATAGGGGCAGGTAGCCGCAGCCCGTTACACCACTGTTCCGCCCACCACCGAAGATTAGCCACGGCGCGATTCGGGATCCCACCGCGTATCCACCATCACGATCACTGCCGCTGGTACCGCCCCCGCAAGGGATTCCGACAGGACGGACCCCCATGAGAATCACACCTCTTGCGAAGTTACTCGCGAAGTTGGCAGCCATCGCGCTACTCCTCGCCCTCGGCGGCGGCATCGGGACGAACGCCCTGGTGGCGCCGGCGTACGGCGCGACCGCGGCGACCGGCGCGGCCGGGAGCAGCTCGGCCGGTCAGGCAGCCGGCGGCTGCGTCGCGGATCCCACCCTCCCCGGCGCCACGACAAGCCCCCTCTACACCGTGACGGCGGACGGCGCGCCGCTGTTCGTCGAGAAGATGACCAAGTTCGCCCCCGAGATGCAGGTGCATTACGCGCACTGCTCGATGGCGGAGGCGGGCACGGCCACATTCTCGGTCACCGTCGCTCAGAGCTTCAGCTCGTACACCGTCAGCCCGAAGAGCCGGAAGCTGGCGGTCACCAGAAGCGGCAACACGATCACTTTCGACAGCGGCCCCAACTACTTGATCGTCCAGTTCGACTCCAAGGAACTGCTGTTCATTCTCATCGACGCGCCCGAGTCGAATCCGCCCCAGCTGGGGGACGCCAACGTCAAGAACCTGGCCGATTACGGGGTCGACAACACGGGGGCGACGCTCGTCACCTCCAAGATCCAGAACGCGATCAACGCCGCGTCCGGAGCGACCCAGAACATCCTGTACGTCCCGCCCGGCAGGTATCAGGTCGGTGAGCTCTGGATGAAGAGCGACATGACCCTGTATCTGGCGGCCGGCGCGATCCTCTACGGCTCGAACAGGCCGGGAGACTTCAACACCGGCAGCGGTGGTGTGAACATCGAAGGCACCCAGCACGCGACCGTCCGGGTGTACCAGGTGCACAACGCGAAGCTGCTGGGCCGCGGTGTCATCGACGGAAACGGGAAGTCCCTGCGGGCGCAGGGCAGCAACCTGAACCTGCTGAAAATCGAGCAGAGCTCCGACATCCTGGTCGACGGCATCATCGTCCGGGACCCCAGCTACTGGAACACGCTCATCTACCGCAGCGACAAGGTCACCCTGAAGAACTACAAGGTGATCAACGTTCGGCCCACCACGACGACGTGGAACAACACCGACGGGGTGGATTTCGACGAGCCGACCAACGGCCTGCTGTCCAATGCCTTCCTCTACACGGGCGACGACAACATGGCGACCAAGAACGAGTTCGACAACGGTAGCTTGATCAACACCAGGAACATCGTCCACGAGCATGTCGTCTGCTACAGCAACTCGGCCTGCGCGAAGATCGGGACCAAGACCCAGGGAACCTCGATGGACGGCGTCGTTTTCCGTGACATCGATGTGGTGAGGGCGGGACGCGCGATGGTGATCGACGCGTACGACACGGCCGTCGTCTCGAACGCCAGGTGGGAAGACGTCAGAGTGGAGAACACCGACAGCCTGATCGACCTCAACGAGGACCGTCCGCCGACATGGAGAACGGCGAAGAACACCTCGACGATCCGGGACGCCTACTTCACGAACGTCTCCTCGGACGTGAAGAAGGTCATCAACCTGCATGGGCGTTCGTCGTCCGTGAACATCGCCGGCGTGCACTTCAAGAACTTCACCGTCCAGGGGAAGCCGATCACCAGCCGAACCGATCCGGACGCGAGCTGGAACATCAACGCCTACGTCTCGGGCATCACCTTCGACGGCGACACGACACCGCAGCCCGGGACCATCCGACTGCGCAGCCAGTTCGCCAACCGGTGCATCGACAGCCCGAACGGCGCCAGCGCCAACGGCACCCTGCTGCAGATCTGGGACTGCAACAGCCTCGTCAACCAGCAGTTCACCCGCACCGGCAGGCAGTTGCTGCTCGTCGGCAAATGCCTGGACGAACCCACGGGCGCGACACACGGGACCAGGGTGCAGCTCTGGAGCTGTTCCGGCGGCAGCAACCAGCAATGGAACATCAACGCCGACGGCACCATCACCAGCGGCAGCGGCAGCGGGCTCTGTCTCGACCTGAACAACGACGCCACCGGCAACGGCACCGCGGTCATCCTCCGCAACTGCGACGGGGGCAACTCACAGAAATGGGCCAAAAACTAATCAGCGCCGGCGACAGCGGAGGCCTGGTGAGGATCCCGGCGGAGGCGGCACCCCTCCGGGACCGGAGAGCGGTACTGGCAACAGCGCGTCGGCGCGCGCCTTGCCCTGACTGAACTGTTCACGTCAGGAAGGAGCACTCCCATGTCCCGACATCCGTGGCTGACGGCGCTGACCGTGACGGCGCTGGTCGTCCCCGGGGCGCTGGCGCTGACCGCCCCTCCGGCGAGCGCGCTGACCATCCCGGCCTCCGACTACCAGCAGATCGCCCTGGCCACCGGCGGCGCGGAGCTCGGCGAGGCCATGTCGCTGGCCGTCCTGCCGAACCGTTCGGTCCTGCACACCGCCCGCGACGGCACGCTGCGCGTCACCGACGCCGCCGGCGCCACGAAGGTCGCCGCCAGACTCAACGTCTACACCCACGACGAGGAGGGTCTGCAGGGCGTCGGGGTCGATCCCGACTTCGCGACGAACCGGTACGTCTGGCTGTACTACTCGCCCCGGCTCAGCACTCCGACCGGCGACGCGCCGAGCAGCGGCACCCAGGCGCAGTTCGACCAGTGGAAGGGGCATCTGAACCTGTCGAGGTTCACCCTGAAGCCCGACGACACGCTCGACCTGGCGAGCGAGAAGGTCGTGCTGGAGGTGCCCAACGACCGGGGGATGTGCTGCCACGTGGGCGGCGACATCGACTTCGACGCGGCGGGCAACCTCTACCTCACGACCGGCGACGACAGCAATCCGTTCGAGTCGAGCGGGTACGCCCCCCTCGACGAGCGCACCGGCCGCAACCCCCAGTACGACGCGCAGCGCACCGCCGGCAACACCAACGACCTGCGCGGCAAGCTGCTGCGGATCAAGCCCCGGGCGGACGGCACGTACACGATCCCGAGCGGCAACCTCTTCCCGGCGGGCACGGCGAGGACCAGGCCGGAGATCTACGCGATGGGCCTGCGCAACCCGTTCCGGATGAGCGTCGACAAGGCCACCGGCGTCGTCTACCTGGGCGACTACGGCCCGGACGCGGGCGTGACCAGCTCCAGACGGGGCCCGAGCGGCCAGGTCGAGTTCGACCGGATCACCGCGGCGGGCAACTACGGCTGGCCGTACTGCACCGGCACGAACACCGCCGCCGAGACCTACACCGAGTACACCTTCCCCAGCGGCCCCTCCCTGGGCAGGTACGACTGCGCGGCCGGTCCGGCGAACAACTCCTTCCGCAACACCGGCCTGCCCCACAACGAGTACACGCTGCACGGTCTCCACGCTACGAGGGGAAGCTCACGCCCTGGCCTCACGGTCGTGACGTTTTCGTCCGCCGGTCCTGGATGCCTGTCGACTCGGCAGAGTGCGGAGAGACGATCTCTGGCCATCCGCATGCCCTCACTTGACGCTGGGGCACTGGGGAGTCTTCGGTTGTGGTCTTCTGTTGATCGTCTGTGGGGTCCGGCCTGACGAAGGGCGCCTGAACGATCTACCGTGTGCCCGGTCCATGCCCGCGAGCGAACAACGAGCAACCAAACGAGATCAACTACTCGCCGCGAGGCACACCTTGACCGAGAAATCCCAGGTCAGGTGGGGTGTGGAGTGGTGGGGCGCCAGGGACTCGAACCCTGAACCGACGGATTAAAAGTCCGCAGCTCTGCCATTGAGCTAGCACCCCTTGGTCATGTCCTCCGGCCTCCCGCGTCGCGGTGTGATCCGGCAGGACACTCCCCAAGATGCAGGGTACAGACAGTACCGCGTACATGGCGACGTCATTGTCCCTGATCGCCCCATCAGGGATCGCGGCCGGGTCAGCGGAAGGCGTCGAGGCCGGTGAGCGCCTTGCCCAGCGTCAGCAGATGCACCTCCTGGGTGCCCTCGTACGTCAGCACGGACTCCAGGTTCGTCATGTGCCGGATGACCGGATACTCCAGCGTGATGCCGTTGGCCCCGAGCACCGTACGCGCCTCGCGGGCGATGTCCAGGGCGGCCCTGACGTTGGCCAGCTTGCCGAAGCTCACCTGGTGCGGCTTCAACGAACCCGCGTCCTTGAGGCGGCCCAGGTGGAGGGCGGTGAGCCCGGCCTGGCCGAGCGCGACGGCCATCCAGGCGAGTTTCTCCTGGGTGAGCTGGAAGCCGCCGATCGGCTTGCCGAACTGCACGCGGGTGGTCGCGTAGTCCACGGCCGCCTCCAGGCAGGCCCGGCCCGCGCCGACGACGCCCCACAGGATGCCGTACCTCGCCTCGGTGAGGCACGAGAGCGGGC
Source organism: Microbispora triticiradicis (assembly GCA_003260025.2). GTDB lineage: Bacteria > Actinomycetota > Actinomycetes > Streptosporangiales > Streptosporangiaceae > Microbispora > Microbispora triticiradicis. The sequence continues at coordinate 131,553 of QFZU02000031.1, forward strand.
CCTTCAGGCCCGTCACGTCCGGCAGGACCGCGGACGCGGGCAGCCGTACGTCGTCGAAGTACAGCGAGGACGTGACCGAGGCGCGCAGCGAGAGCTTGCGGTGGATCTCGGCGGCGGAGAACCCGGGTGCCGAGGTGGGCACGACGAAGCCGCGGATGCCCTGGTCGGTGCGGGCCCAGACCACCGCCACGTCGGCGACCGAGCCGTTCGTGATCCACATCTTGGCGCCGTTCAGGATCCAGTCGCCGGACGGGTCCTGCCTGGCCGTGGTCCGCATGCCGGCCGGGTCGGAGCCGTGGTCGGGCTCGGTGAGGCCGAAGCAGCCGATCGCCTCCCCGGACGCCAGCCGGGGCAGCCACTCCTCCTTCTGCTCCTCCGAGCCGTACTTCCAGATGGGGAACATGGCCAGCGACCCCTGCACGGACACGAACGACCGCAGGCCGGAGTCGCCCGCCTCCAGCTCCCGGCAGGCCACGCCGTACGAGACCGCGTCGAGCCCGGCGCAGCCGTACCCCTCCAGGTGCATCCCGAGCAGGCCGAGGGAGCCCAGGGCTGGTGCGAGTTCGCGGGCGGGGAAGACGCCCCGCTCGAACCACTCGCCGACGTACGGGAGGACCTTGTCGGAGACCACGTCCCTGACAGCGTCCCTGATCAGGCGATGCTCGGGGTCGAGCTGGTCGTCGAGGTCCAGGAGGTCGTCCATGACGGTCAGGCTATAGGGGCCGCTTCGGGGTAGGGCCAGGGGGAATCCCGATGTGCGCTCGCACCCCCAAAAGGCATTGTGGAGGCATGAACGAGATGAACACCAACGGTTCGGTCAAGCAGCTCCACCGCACTCGAAACGGCAGGATCGTCGCCGGCGTGTGCTCGGGCGTGTCCGAGTACACCGGCATCGACGCCAACATCCTGCGCCTCGCCCTCGCCGTGGCGAGCTTCTTCGGCGGCCTCGGCTTCGGCGTCTACGCCGTCGCGTGGCTCCTGCTCCCCGAGGAGGGCAAGCCCACCTCCATCGTCCAGGACCTGATCAACAAGAACAAGGACGGCCACGTCTGGCACGACGCCAAGGCCAAGTGGGACACCGTCCAGCAGGGCTGGCAGCAGAAGCAGTCCCAGCCCACCTACACCGGCACCGGGAGCTACGAGCAGCACCCGTACGGCCGGCCGTCCACCGACGGTCCGCAGAACCAGGGCGGCCAGGGCACGCCGCAGGCCTGATCCTCAGGCGGCGGCCCGGACCTTGGCGATGATCTCCGTACGCGACTCGGTCCAGAGCACGGCGAGCACCGCCGCGGCGCACAGCCCGGCGATCCCCGCCAGCGTCACGACCGGCTCTGGACCGAGCCGCTGGGCCGCGGCGCCCCCGATGAGGATGCCGGTGCCCTGGGCGGCCATCAGCCCCGACTGCACCAGCCCGAACGCGGCGGCCCGCCCGGACGGCGGCACGCACTGCACGAAGGCCGCATTGGCCGCGAGCTGGTACGCCCCGCCGACGCCGGACAGCACCCACAGGGCCAGCACGCCCTCCAGCGGCGGCCGTGCGACGCACACCACGAGCGGCGCGCAGGTCAGCATGGCCAGCCAGCCCATCCCCCGCAGCCGGCCCACCGGCGTGACGAACCGCCCGAAGACGAAGGCCCCGAGCACGGTCCCCGTCGGCATCGCCGCCATCAGCAGGCCCGTGATCACCGCCACCGGCAGCCGCCCGTCGGCCAGCGTCGCGGCGTACGGCGCGGCGATCCCCTCCGGCAGCACGTAGAACCCGCACAGCAGGGCGAACAGCACGAGCGTACGCAGCCGCCGCTCCCTGAAGACCAGCCGGGCGCCGGCCCGCGTCATCCGCCACACAGACGGCCGCTCGCCGTCCTCCCGCTCGGGCGCCGGACGGCGGCGCACCCCCGCGAAGATCACCAGCGCCGACCCGAGGAACGTCGCGCAGTCCAGCGCCAGCGCGCGGTACGGCCCCAGCACGGCGATCGCGGCGCCCCCGGCGGCGAACCCGAGCATCTGCACGGCCTGGTTCGTCATGTTCTGCAGCGCCGACCCCACGACGTACCGGTCGCCCTCCAGCACCTCGGGCAGCAGCGCCGCGCGGGCGGCGGAGAACGGCGCGCCGAGCAGGACGACGCAGAAGACCAGCGCGCACAGCACGGGGAACGGCGTCGCCGGAACGGCCATCGCGGCCATCGTCAGGGCACGCAGCAGATCGCACCAGAGCATCACCCGCCTGCGCGGATACCGGTCGGCGAGCCCGGCCAGCAGGGGACCGCCCAGGATGGGCGGCAGATAGGTCAGCGCGTAGACCGACGCCGTGGCCAGAGGCGACGCCGTACGGCTGTAGACGAGCACGGCGAGCGCCACCTGGGCGAGCTGGTCACCCAGCAGCGACATGCCCTGACCGAGCCACAGGGACCGGAACTCGGGGATCGCGGCGACCTCGCGGTAGGTGACGCGGGTCGCGGGAGGACGGCGGTGCCGGCCGGACAGCCTGCCGGGTTCGGTGGCCGCCATCTCACTCCGCAGGAATCGCCCCGCCGGCGACGGCCGCCGGTGCTCGCCGCGGCCGGAGAATCTGACAGTGCGTGGTCGCCATGTCACTTACAGTGCCCGGCGAGCACGCCTTTTGCAAGCGATAGGTCATCCCCAGGCCAGGAGCCTGGGGTCACCACCCGAGTTCGTGCAACCGGTCGTCGTCGATGCCGAAGTGGTGGGCGATCTCGTGGACGACGGTGACCCGGACCTCCTCGACCACGTCGTCCTCGGTCTCGCAGATCTCCAGGGTCGGGTTGCGGTAGATCTCGATCCGGTCCGGGAGCACCCCCGAGTACCAGTCGCCCCGCTCGGTCAGCGGAATGCCGGTGTAGAGCCCGAGGAGCCCCGGCTCGGGCGGGTCGTCGACCACCACGACCACGACGTTGTCCATCACCTTCGCCAGGTCCGCGGGGATGGTGTCCAGCGCCTCGGCCACGAGTTCCTCGAACCTTCTCAGCGGGACGTCGATCACCGTCCCATCGTTTCACCGCGCGGTGGCCGTGCGGTAGCGGCGTACGGCGAGCGGTGCGAACACCGCGATGATCAGCACCGACCAGCAGACGGCGGCCGTCACCGGATGCCGGAGCGGCCAGGACGCGGCGGCCGAGCCCGGGTTGCCGAACAGCTCGCGGGCGGCCGAGACGACCGCGCTCATCGGGTTCCAGTCCGCGACGGCCCGCAGCCAGCCCGGCAGCCCCTCCAGCGGCACGAACGCGTTGGCCAGGAAGGTCATCGGAAGCACCCAGGAGAAGGTCAGCCCATCCGCCTGCGCCCCGCTCCTCGCGAACAGCCCGAGGTACGTGCCCACCCACATCATCGCGAACCCGAACAGGGCGAGCAGCGCGAACCCGGCCAGCACCCGGAACGGGTTCCCGTGCGGACGCCAACCTGCTATGACCAGGCCGGTGACCGCCATCATGGCGAGCGACAGCATGGCGCGGGACAGGTCGGCGAGCCCGCGCCCGGCCAGTACGGCGCCGCGCGCGATCGGCTGGGTGCGGAGGCGGTCGATGACGCCGCGCGCCATGTCCTCGGCGACCGCCGTCGCGGCCGACACCGTGCCCATCGCCATGACCTGCATGAAGATGCCGGGCATCAGGTAGTTCCGGTAGTCGCCCCCGCCGGGCAGCGTGATCGCGCTGCCGAAGACGTACCCGAACAGGACGGTCATGATGACCGGGAAGACCAGCACGCTCGCGAGCTCGGCGGGCTGGGCGCGCAACCGGGAGTAGCTTCGCCCGGCGAGCACGAGCGTGTCGGTGAGGCCCGAGCGCAGCCGTCCGAGAGCGGTGGCCGGGGGATCCATGGGGACGGTCATGCCGCGTCCGCTCCCGTCAGCCGCAGGAACACCTCGTCGAGCGTCGGGCGGCGCAGGCCCAGGTCCTCCACGGCGATGCCGGCGGCGTTCAGGGCGGAGGCCACCGCGACCAGCGAGGCGGCCCCGTCCGGAACGGGTACGGCGAGCCGCCGCTCGCCGGGGTCGATCTCCATGTCGCCCGCGGCGCGAACTCCTGCGCCGTTCCCGGAGCCGGCGAAAGGGCCCGCCAAGGAGCCCGCTGAGGGGCCCGCTCCGGGGCCTGTTGCGGGACCTGCTCCGGCACCTGTTCCGGGGCCTGCGCCCGGGCCTGTTGCGGGCCTGCCGGGGAGCGCGTCGCGGATCACCTCAGCCCCGCGTGTCAGGTCCGCCGCCTCGCGGAAGGCCACGTACAGCCGGTCTCCGCCCACCCTCGCCTTGAGCGCGGCCGGTGAGCCGGACGCGACGACCCGCCCGGCGTCGAGGACCGCGATCCGGTCGGCCAGCCGGTCGGCCTCGTCCAGATACTGGGTCGTGAGCAGCAGCGTCGTGCCCTCGTCCGCCAGTTCGCGCAGCAGGTCCCACAGGGCCAGCCGGCTTCTGGGGTCGAGGCCGGTGGTCGGCTCGTCGAGGAAGAGCACGGGCGGCTCGACGACGAGGCTCGCGGCCAGGTCGAGCCGGCGCCGCATGCCGCCGGAGTACGTCCCGGCCGGCCGGTCCGCCGCCTCGGCCAGGCCGAAGCGATCCAGCAGTTCCCCGGCCCTGCTCCGGGCCGTACGGCGGGGCAGGTGGCGGAGCCGGCCGAACAGCTCCAGGTTGCCGCGCCCGGTGAGCAGCTCGTCCACGGCCGCGTGCTGCCCGGCCAGGCCGATGCGGTAGCGGAGCCGATCGGCGTCCCGGACGACGTCGCATCCGGCCACCCGGGCCGAGCCGCCGTCCGGGCGCAGCAGCGTCGTGAGGATGCGCACGAGGGTCGTCTTGCCCGCGCCGTTGGGTCCCAGCAGCCCGCAGACCGAGCCGCGCGGCACGTCGAGGTCGACGCCCCGCAACGCCTCGGCGGGCCCGTACCTCTTGCGCAGTCCTTCCGCATGGATCACGGCCGTCTCCTTAACGCCGTTAAATTTAACAACGTTAAGCATGAATCGAACGTCGTTAAGCTGTCAACCGTGGCACTCGAACGCGGCACGATCGTCAGCACCGCGCTGCGGTTGCTGGACGAGGTTGGGCTGGAGAAGCTGACCCTGCGCAGGCTGGCCGCCGAGCTGGGCGTACAGGCCCCCGCGCTCTACTGGCACTTCCGGAGCAAGCAGGAGCTTCTGGACGAGATGGCCGACGCCATCGCCGTACAGGAGGCGCCCTCACTGCGGCCGCTCGCCGAGGGCGAGCCGTGGGAGGAGTGGCTGGCGGAGTGGTTCCGCGGCCGGCGCCGCGTCTTCAGGTCGCACCGGGACACCGTCCGCCTCACCGCGGGCACCCACCCCGGTGCCGAGACCCTGCGCACCGCCGAGACGATTCTGGAGTCGCTGGTGCGGGCCGGATTCACGCCCAGGGACGCGATGTGGGGGATCGGCACGCTCGGGAACTTCCTCGGCGGGTTCGTGCTGGAGGAGCAGGCCGACCAGGAGAGAGGCCTGGTCGGACAGGATAAGTTCGAGGAGGCGCTCGAGGCGCTCGCGCCGTACCCCCACCTGCGTGCGGTGATGGCCGACACCGGCGCGCCGCAGAGCGACGCGGCCTTCGAGCACGGCCTGGCGTTGATTCTGGCCGGGATGAGGACGCGTATCGAGGCGACGCGGGGTATGCACAAAAACGATGGAGATCTCTAGGGTGAGGGCCTTTGCCCGGAAGGCGGCCGGCAGCCGGACCGCCGCCGTTCTCGCGGTCGTGCTGGCGGCGGTGGTCGGCGGCTGGCTCGGGCTGGCGCTCGGTGCCAAGGTGGACACGCCGGTCGGCCCCGCCGACATCGGCATGTCCATCTCCCCGTCGCTGCGCGGGGAGACCGTCGTCGACGTGCGGCCTCTCGGGACGCTGAAATTCAACACCCACGACGGCCCGGTACGGCTCGGCCTGACGATCGAGGCGGTCCACCCCGACGTGGCCGAGGACATCATCAAGAACCCCCGGTGGGCCGACCGGCTCCCGACGACCATCGAGACCGACGTGATCGAGGGACTGCGCCGGCTCGCCGTACGGGCGGCCCTGTTCGCCGTCGCCGCGGGGTTCGTCACGGGCCTGGTCGTCTTCCGGCGCCTGTCCCGGGCGGCCTGGACCGCGGGTGGCTCCCTGGTCATGGTGGCGGTCCTCGGGGGCGTGTCGGCGCTGACGTTCAACCCCCGCTCGATCGCCGAGCCCCGGTACACCGGGCTGCTCACCGGCGTGCCGTCCCTGGTCGGCGACGCCCGGTCGATCGTGACCAAGTTCTCCGAGTATCGCGGCCAGCTCGCCAAGCTGGTGACCAACGTCTCCCAGCTGTACGAGGCCGGGTCGAACCTGCCGATCTTCGACCCCGACCCGGACACGATCAGGGTGCTGCACGTCTCCGACCTGCACATCAACCCGATCGGCTGGAACGTCATCAAGTCGCTGAAGGACCAGTTCAAGGTGCAGTTCGTCGTCGACACCGGCGACATCAGCGACCACGGCACCAAGCCGGAGAACGAGTTCGTCAAGGAGATCGGCTCGCTCGGGGTGCCGTACGTCTACGTGCGGGGCAACCACGACTCCAAGAGCACCCAGGACGCGGTCGCCAAGCAGAAGAACGCGATCGTGCTCGACGGCAACGCCGTCACGGTCAACGGGCTGACCGTCTACGGCCTCGGCGACCCGAGGTTCACCCCCGACAAGGCCGTCCAGGTGGACGGCGACTCCAGCGAGAGTCTCCTCGACCTCGGCCGGACCAACGCCCTGAAGCTGGCGCCCCGCGACTGGTCGCGGTCGAAGTCCACCTCCGCCCCCGACCGGATCCCCGCCGACATCGTGGCCGTCCACGACCCCACCGTGGGCCGCGGTTTCTCCGGGTACGTCCCCCTGGTGCTGACCGGGCACGTCCACGCGCGGTCCACCCAGCTGATGCCCACGGGAACCCGGCTGATGATCCAGGGCTCCACGGGCGGCGCCGGCCTGCGCGGCCTGGAGCACGACGAACCGACGCCGCTCACCGCCTCGGTGCTCTACTTCAACAAGAAGAGCCACCGGCTGGAGGCCTGGGACGACATCACCGTCGGCGGCCTCGGCGAGCAGTGGATCCAGTGCCAGCGTCGTATCGAGCCGGACCCGGGCCGTACAATTTTCCCGGAGTCGCAGCAGGCGCCGTCCCCGACGGCAAGCGGCGGCGGCTCCCCGTCGCCAACCGCTTTGGCATCGGGGGCAAACGTCCCCTATGCTTCAGAGGTCTCCGACGGAAGGCGTCACGGAACAGGGCGAAAGCCTTGAGCCCCCATCGTCTAGCGGCCTAGGACACCGCCCTTTCAAGGCGGCGGCACGGGTTCGAATCCCGTTGGGGGCACGTGGAGCGCGTCGAGCGCACCGGAAGACGGAAGGTCGGAAGACCTCCCGGAAGCTGGTAAGCTAGGCGAGCCGAACAACACGGGAGCGAAAATCTCCCGGACATAGAGGTCCTGTAGAGCAGTTTGGAGTGCTCGCCACCCTGTCAAGGTGGAGGTCGCGGGTTCAAGTCCCGTCAGGACCGCGTACGGCGGCAGCCGCCGAGGTCAGGTAGCTCAGTTGGTACGAGCGTCCGCCTGAAAAGCGGAAGGTCGGCAGTTCGACCCTGCCCCTGACCACCACCATTGAACAGCCCAAACGCCCCGAGCGATCACGCTCCGGGGCGTTTTTGATCTCCAGTGACAGCAACGTGGCTTCAGGTGCCGAAACTGGCGACACGGAAGTGGCTGCGCTTGAGCGTGGTGCGGCCAGCAGCGGAGCTTTGACAGCAGCACGCTTTCAGGGCCGCGACGGCACGTTCGCCGAGGGTCCGGATGCGCGCGTGTGCTCGGTTGACGGCCTTCTGCCCACGTGACAGCCGCGGGCGGTGCCGGTTCTGCTCAAGACGAGAGCTGTCCACGTTGAAGAGAATTAAGTCAAGGTCGACAGACGGTATCCAGCTTGGCGACCATGTTGGAATTCGTGCTCGGTCCAAGGGTGGTTGCCGTCCCATTGGTAGAAGAGACGGGTGCCATATTCTCTGATTGGCACTGAAATAGGCTGCTCTCGACAAGCTCTCTCTCCTGGGCGCCGCTCCGACATTGGCGGCGATCAACCCGCGGCCGCGTAGCAGGGCACGGTGACGCAGCAGAGCGTGGTTCAGCGCCTCCCCCATGCAGGGCGACAATTCGTGGGCCGAGAATCCTCCATCGCTCACGCAACGCGCGTACCCCACGCGAATGTCCGAGGCTGGGCGCTCGTCCGGGACCGGCGCCGACTCGATGCCGGCGGCAACGCGGCTGGACCATTCCGGCGCGCGATGCCGATGGGGTTGATCGCGAACACGGTGACGGCGATGCTGTGGGCGTGGAGTACGTGTCCAGAGTGCCGCGACCGCCGCTGGACGGGCTGATCGACGACCTTTACTACCTGGAGGGTGCGCCGCCGTACGCCCGGCTGACGCTGCCGCCGATGCCGGCGGCGTTGCTCATCGTCAATCTCGGGGCGCCGTTCCGCATCCGCGCCGGCGCCGACATCGAGACGGCCGAGTACGCCGACGGCTGCGTGGTCGCCATGCCCACCCGCGCGGTGGAGTTCGGCTACCCACTCCGGACCCGGTCCGTGGGCGTGCACGTCAAGCCGTGGGGGCTGGCGCCGTTCCTGCCGATGCCCGCGGCCGAGCTGTGTGACCGGCCGGTGACGGTGGAGCAGGTTTGGGGCCGGCCCGCCGTTGCCGAGCTGCGAGACCGGCTGGCCACGGCGAGCGGGCCGCACGAGATGCTGACGCTGCTCGAGGAGGAGCTGATGCGACGGCTGTGCGAGACCGCCGGCCTGGGGCTGGTCCGCCATACGAGCAGCGTCATCGCGGCGACCGGCGGGGCGGTGGCGATCGGCGACCTGCGTGTGGCAGCCGGTGTCAGCAGCACTCATCTGACGCAGCGGTTCAAGGAGCTCATCGGCGTCACGCCGAAGCGGCTGGCCCGCACCTACCGCTTCGCCGCCACCGTGTTCGCGATCGACCCCGCCGGACCGATCGACTGGGGTGACCTCGCCGGTGGCGCGGGCTACTTCGACCAGGCGCACTTCGGCCACGAGTTCCGGGCGTTCACCGGGCTCACGCCGACCCGGTACGTCGAAGTCCGGAGGCGGTTCCTGCGCGAACATCCCGGCCACGTGCTGGACGGCTGGCCGCTGCCGGCCGATTGATTTCTTACAAGAGCGACAGCTCACGACCCGCTAGCTTGGGGCACCCCGAAGCAGAGGAGAGCCCCGTGGGCAAGGTGGTCATGTACAGCTCGGTGTCGGTGGACGGCTTCGTCGCGGACGAGGATGACCAGCCCGGACCGCTGTTCGACTGGTTGTCCAGCGGTGACGTCCCGTTGGACGAGAGTGGCGAGCTGAAGGTGTCGCAGACGTCCTACGACCACACCCGGGCGTACTGGGACCAGATCGCAGTCACGATCGTCGGCCGCCACGTCTTCGACCTGACGGACGGCTGGGGCGGCAAGCCGCCGGGTGGCGTCGACCACGTGGTCGTCGTGTCGCACCGGCCGATGCCCGAGGGCTGGGACCCCGAGGCGCCGTTTCACTTCGTCGACGGCGTCGAGGCGGCCGTGGCCAAGGCGCAGGAGCTTGCGGGTGACCGCTTGGTCGAGGTCGCCGCCGGTGACGTCGGCGGCCAGGTGCTCGCCGCGGGCCTGGTCGACGAGGTGCGCATGGATGTCGTACCCGTCGTGTTCGGGTCCGGCAAGCGCTACTTCGGGTCGGTCCACGCGCAGCACCTGTTGGAGGATCCTGACGTGGTGATTCAGGGCAACCGGGTGCTTCACCTGCGCTATCGGGTGCGCCGTTGACATGAGCGGGCACACGAACAAGCCCACCGCGAACGGCGACACAAGATCGGGGCCTCCGGCCGCGTTCGCGCATCGCTGTCCCTGATCGGGCAGCCGACGCCGTTCCGCCCCAGCACCTCACCTGTGGCATGTTCAACTCAAGATCACTGGTCGCCGGTTGAAGTAGGCCAGTACGTCAGCGGCTCGCTTGCTCAGGGTGCGGCCGAGCTTGCCCAGCGGCTCGTGCGCCAGCTCCCGCGTGACGGTGTCCCGGGGTCTTCCTGCACACCCACAGCGTCGGCACCAGCCCTCGGCGCCGTCATCGGCCTCCAGGAACCGGCACGCCGTAAACCCGTCGAGATCGCGGCGAAGCGTTGCGCGGGCGTGGTGGGCTGCAACTGCCCGAGGAGTCGTCCAGGCAGCGCTCCGGGCCCGGGGCGCCTCCGCGGCGCCCTGTGCTCCGAGTAACGCGAGCACCCCGCTCCCAAACCGGACAATATCGCCGATAGGTGCTCTCGGATGATATTCGACCCCGGAGGGTAACAACTGGCCGAGGAGGGAGCATGGACGCGGACGAAGGGGACAAACCTGGTGACTCGGGCCGCCTGCTTGCCATCGGGGGCGCCGAGTGTCGTGGTTCTGGCCTGCTCGAGCGGTTCGTGGAGCTGTCTGGCGGCGAGGCGGCCCGGATCGTGCTGGTCACTACGGCCACCGAGGCGCCCGAGGAGGTGCGCGCCGACTACGAGCGGGCCTTCCGCAAGCTCGGCGTGGACCACACCAGGGAACTGCGGCTGCGCGGGCGCGCCGACGCAGACGGCGACAACGCGGCCAAGCTCCTCGACGACGCCACGGGCGTGTTCTTCTCCGGCGGCGACCAGTCGCGGCTGCGCGCCCTGGTCGGCTCGCGGGCCAACGAGATCCTCCGCGACCGGCTGCGCGCAGGCGGCGCGGTCATCGCCGGGACCAGCGCCGGCGCCACCGCCATGGGCCGCACGATGATCCTCGGCGGCGAAGGCCCCGGCGTGTCCGTCGCCACGGTCCGCACCGGCCCCGGACTCGGCCTGCTCCCGAAGGCGCTCGTCATCGACACGCACTTCAGCGAGCGCGGCCGGCTCCCCCGGCTGCTCAGCGCCATGGTGCTCGACCTGGAGTGCCTGGGCGTCGGCATCGGCGAGAACACCGGGATCCTGGTCGACGGCACCCGCTTCGAGGTGCTCGGCACCGGCGTGGCCACGGTGGCTGACGGGCGGAACGCCACGGTCATCCACGCCGCCGGGGACGAAGACCCGATCACCCTGTTCGGCGTCCGGTTGCACCTGCTGCCCGCCGGGTGCGTCTTCGACATCGCGACCCGAGAGGCCGCCATCGGGCCCGCGCACGACCGGTACTGATCACCGCCGGCCCGCCCATCCGCCCAACCCTTGGGGGAGTGTCACGTGCGTCTCGACGACCTGCGTCACCTGAGCGGACCCAACTCCTTCAGCACCCGTCCGGTCACCGTCGCGCGGCTTGAGCTCGAGGAGCTGACCGGTCGGAAGACCACCGAGTATCCGGGCTTCGCCGGCCGGCTGACCGCGGCCCTGCCCGGGCTGGCCGAGCACCACTGCGCGGCCGGGCGTCCGGGCGGCTTCCTGGAGGCCATGGCCAGGGGCACCTACTTCGGCCACGTCACCGAGCACGTGACGCTGGAGCTGTCCAGCCTGGTGGGCCGCGACGTGTACCTGGGCCGGACCATGTGGGCCGGCGCCGACGGCCGCTACGACGTGATGACCGAGTGCCCGCTGGACGAGCCAGCGCAGTCCTCGGTGCCGGCCGAACTGCTGGAACTGGCCATCACCACGGTCAAGCACGTTCTTCTCGAACGCGTGCCCGACCTGCCGCTCGAACTGGCCAGGATCGCACGGATCGTGGAGCGGGAGCGCCTCGGCGTGAGTACGGCCGCGCTCGCGGGCGCGGCCCGCAGCCGGGGGATACCGGTCCGCCGGGTCGGTCAGCTGAGCATGCTGCGGCTCGGCTACGGGCGCTATCGCCGGCTGGTGTGGGCCGCGCTGACCGAGCGGACGTCGGTGATCGGTGCGGACATCGCGGCCGACAAGATGCTGGCCAAGCAGTTGCTGACCGGCGCGGGCATCCCGGTGCCCGACGGGGTGGTGGCCTGGAGCGCGGCCGACGCCGCCGGGGCGCTGGGCCGGCTCGGCGGGCCGGTCGTGATCAAGCCGCTCCACGGCAACCACGGTGCCGACGTGACCGTCGGCGTGACCACCGCCGCGGCCGCGGCCGCCGCGTACGCCCAGGCGGCGGCCGACGGCGAGGGCGCGATCGTGGAGAAGTTCGTGCCCGGCACCGACTACCGGGTGCTGGTGGTCGACGGCCAGGTGGTGGCCGCGGCCGAGCTGCGGCCGGCCTCGGTGACCGGCGATGGTGTCTCCGACATCGCCCGACTCGTCGATGTGGTGAATGCCGACCCGCGCCGGGGCGAGTGCCACTCCCGAGAGCTGACCAAGATTGAACTGGACGAGCGCGCGCTCGCGCACCTGGAGGCCCAGGGTTTGGGCCCGGCGTCGGTCCCGGCCCGCGGCCGGCTCGTGACCCTGCGCCGGAACGCGAACCTGTCCACCGGCGGAACCAGCCGCGACGTGACCGACCTGGTGCACGAGGACGTGGCCGACATGTGCCGCCGGGCCGCCGCCGTGGTCGGCCTGGACGTCTGCGGCATCGACGTGCGGCTGGCCGACATCGCGGCACCGATGCGGTGCGGCGGGGCCGGTCACGGCGGGGCTGAGCCCGGGGCCGTGATCGAGATCAACGCGTGCCCGGGGCTGCGGATGCACCTGTCCCCGGCCGAGGGGGCGCCGCGGGACGTGGCCGGCGCGGTGATCGACAGCCTGTATCCGCCCGGCGCCCCATCTCGGGTCCCGGTCGTCGCGGTCACCGGGACCAACGGGAAGACCACGACGGTCCGCATGATCGGCCACATCCTGAGCAAGGCCGGGATGCGGGTGGGGATGTCCACCACGGACGGGGTCTACTCGGGCGGCCGGCTGGTCTACGACGCCGACGCCTCGGGCCCGCGGTCCGCGGACATGGTGCTCGACGACACCAGCATCGAGGCCGCGGTGCTGGAGACGGCGCGCGGCGGGATCATCCGCGGTGGGCTCGGCTACGACCAGGCCGACGTGGCCGTGGTCACCAACATCACCGCCGACCACCTGGGCGCGGACGGCGTGGAGGATCTCGACGACCTGGTCGAGGTGAAGGCGCTGGTCGCCGAGGAGGTTCGCGAGGGCGGGACCGTGGTGCTGAACGCCGACGACCCGATGGTCGCCGCGCTCGCCGACCGGCCACGGGTGCGCAGGCGTGCGTCCGTGATCAGGTATTTCAGCCTGGTGAACGGCAACCCGGTCATCGAACGGCACCGGCAGGCGGGCGGCCTGGCCTACGAGCTTCGCAACGGCGAACTGGTCGAGTTCGATGCGGACCGGGAGCGGGCGCTGCTCAGCGTGGTCGAGCTGCCCGGCGCGTTCGACGGGCTCGCCCCGCACGTGATCGCGAACGCGCTGGCCGCGGTGGCGGCCTGCCGCGGGCTCGGGGTCAGCGCCAAGGACATCCGGCGCGCACTGGGAACGTTCACGCCGGCCGAGTCGAACCCGGGGCGCGGCCACGTCTACCTGGCCGGCGGCGGCCCGGTGATATTGGACTACGGCCACAACGCCGCCGCGCTCGACGCGACCGGCCGCATGATCAACGACGTCTGGGGCGGCGAGCCCGTGGCCGCGATCACGCTGCCCGGCGACCGCCGCGACGACCTGGTGGCCTGCTCGGCCGAGGCCGTCGCCGCGTGGTTCGGCCGGGTCGTCGTCTACGAGGACGCCGACAAGCGCGGCCGCCGGCCCGGCGAGATGACCGGCCTGATCACCGCGGCCATGCGCCGGGCCCGGCCCGGCATCGGCCTCGCCACCGCCGAAGGACCGCAGGCCGCCCTGCGCATCGCGGTCACGCTGGCCGCCGGCCACCCGGTCCTGTTCGTCTACGAGAAGCTGGCCATGGCCCGCCAGGCCCTCGAGGCCCTGAACGCCCGCCCCTGGCCCGCCGGCGCAGTCCCGCCCGCACCCGCCGACGCCGGTCCCGCCTGCTCCTTCCATCGAGACGCCGCAATCACGGATGACTAAAACGAGGGTCATCGACGCGAAGCGCGTCCATGGTGAATTGTTCGCGGTCGTCGGTGGTGGGACGCACCACATCCGAGCGCCCGCAACCAAGGGACACAGTCAGCCGATGGTGATCGAGGAGGCGGGGGAGGACACGACGTGTGTCCCTCGTGTCCCTGAACCATGATTGAACTGCGGAAACGTGGAGGGGATTGAGGGACGCGGCCGGGGCTGCGCTGTCCCTTGATCACGGTTTGGTGTCGCGCGACCGGATGATCTTGACGTGGGAGCACCCATGGGAGGTTATTAGAACACGCGTTCACATACCGGCAGGAGGCTCTCGTGTCCCCGTCCCTGGTTCGCCGATTAGCCGCTTACTGCGGCACCGCCGGCCTGATCACAGGCCTGCTCACCGTCACTGCCCCCGCCGCCTCGGCGGCCGGCACGACCACCGACCTCGGGGTCACTGACTCCTACACTGCCGACCTGGCCGTCGGCGGCGGCCGGGTGTTCGTTCCCGCCAGCGACCGCATCATCGTGGCCGACACTGACGGAAACCTCACCGGCGGCGTCGTCACCGGCCTGCCCGGCGTCCAAGAGCTGGCCGTGAACGCGGACGGCACCCGCCTGTACGCGGCTCTCACCGGCTCGAACGAGGTCGCCGAGATCGACACCGCGAGCCTCGCCGTCACCCGCCGGATCGACCTGTCGGCCTACCCTTGCCCGTCCACCCTGGCATTGCTGGGCGAGCGGCTGTGGGTGGGGCACGGATGCGACAACGGCCCCGGCGGCGTCGTCGGCCTGGATCTCAGCGCGAGCGCCCCGGCGCCCGTGGCGGTCGGGGGCGAGCACCTGCGGCCTCCCGTGCTCGCGGCCGCCGGCGACACGCTCGTGGTCGGCCAGACCGCCCTGCACCACGCCGACATACTGGTCTACGACCTCGGCGACGGCGCCCCCGCGCTGCGCGGCACAATCGACGGCGAGGAGTGGCGCATCGACTACCTGCGCGACCTCACCCTGAGTTCCGACGGCGGCACCCTGATCAGCGCGGCCGACACCCCCGGTCACTTCACCAGGTATGACACCAGGACCCTGGCGGCGACCGGCACCTACGGCGACGGCTGGGACGGGTACCCGTCCGCCGTGGCGCTCGGCTCGGACGGCGCGTACGTCGCAGCCGGACGCCAGTGGGGCAGCACCGACCTCACCCTCTACGACGCCGCGACGGGCGCGGAGCTGTTCGCGGCCGACCAGCCGGACGCCGAACTGCTCCCGGACAGCGTCGCGTTCTCCGGCACGGACGTCTTCGCGCTGCTGCGCAGCTCCACGGACCGGCTGCTGCTGTGGCGGGTGACGGGCGTCGCGCTACCGGCCACCAAGCTCACGGTGACGGCCCCCGCGGACGCGTACGCCGGCTCGCCGATCACTGTCGAGGGGCGGCTCACCCGCGCCGACGGCGAGGCGCTCGGGCTTAAGCCGCTCACGGTGATCCAGTACCTGCCCGGCTGGACGAAACTGCCGATCACCGGGGTGACGACGCGGCAGGACGGCACGTTCACCTTCCAGGACACGCCCGTCTTCGAGCTGCCGCCGTACGTGGGCGAGGTGATCTACTGGGTGTTCTGGGACGGCGACGACGGCCATCGCCGCAGCAGCGCCTCCGTCACCGTGACGGTCAAGCGTGAAGCCACGCTCACCCTGACAGGGCCACAGTCCGGCGTCGCCGGCACGGCCATGGAGCTGAGCGGCGTCCTGACGTCGGGCGGCAGGCCGCCCTCTCCGGGGTCCACGCTCACCGTGCAGCGCACCCTGTACGTCAAGGGCACCAGCGGTAAGACCGTCAAGCTCCCGCCGGTGAGGGTGAACGCCGACGGCACGTACACGTTCACCGACACGCCCGCCAACGCCGGCAGGTACAGCTACCTCGCGAGCTATGCGGGGGACGGCGGAACCGGCCCGGCCCAGGCCACCCATCAGATCATCGTCAAGTGACCCGACGACCGGTGCCCGGCCGCCGGGCCGGGCACCTCGGCCGGGATCCGGTGGCAGCTCGCCATACGGGTTGGGCTTTTCTCAGCCGCTTTTGACGCGAGGCGTCCCCGATGCGAAGCACCAAGAGAGGCGCGCGAAGCGTCTTCTGCCAGGGCGTTGAGAACAGGCGTGAGTGACTAATTGCGTGACAACGGCAACATGCGATCACGGACGTTGACGGACGCTCGCGCACGCTACACAGCAGGCTGTTGGGCACTTCCACAAGCTCCCGAACCTAAGCCTGATGGCGGATGAGCGCCAGATCCGGGCGTCGACGCCTGTCCGCAGACGTCCGAGGTCGGCCATTGATTCGTTTGTGATCGCGTCTGTGTATCACTGTTTGCTGTGGCACATTCGTGGGCGAGGCTCTCGCGGTGGAGACGAATCCGTAGATGGACAGGCATCGCCACGGTCTTCGTGGGTCTGGCCGCCTGTCAGGGGGCGTTCGGGCGCAACATACAGGCGGTCACGTACGGCGAGCCCACATCGTGTCCCAGCGATTTATCCGAGTCCGGGCCCGCGGCCGGGATGGTGATCGATTGCGTGGGGTGGACACTGCACGTGCCATTCGGCATGGATATCGAACTCAGTACGGCCGCGAGCCATGCCGGCTCTGTGTCGATGTTCGACACCGACCCTGTCCCCATCGAGATCACCCCGGACGGACACCGCGTCGCCTACTTGGACGTGAGGGAGCTCCGCTACCTCGCCAAGGATCTCCGCTCCGGCTTCACCCGCCCGATCACACCACGCCTCACCCCTGAGGAGATCGTCGCAATCACCTCGGTGGTCAGTTCCGCCGACAGCCGCCACTTCGCCGTGTCCACCAGGGAGAACCGTCGGACATTCGTCACGGACTTCGAGACGGGCCGGACGAGGACACTCAACCAGGTGTGCTGGGCCTACGGGCTGACCGGCGACAGCCTGATGGGCAGCGCGGGCTGCGACGGTCAGGACGTCTCGATCGACGCCATCCGCTTCGACGGTACGGCGGCCCGCTTCCGGTCGGAGGAGGAGCGCCCCCGTGACTTGTCCGCAGACCTGCGGTGGTACATCGACTTCGGGGAGCCGACTTCGGTGTACGAGACCGCAACCGGGCGGCGGGTGCGGGTCCTGCCCTCTGAACTCAGCGAATTCCAGTGGGCGGGCGCCGACACCCTGGTCGCACGAGACGCGGATATCGAGGACGGGGACGACTACATAGCCATCGACGCGAGAACGGGCGAGCTCATCTCGATTGGCATCCCATACTCCGACTCAATCGTCTTCGGCAAGGTCCGTTGATGTCGGACTGGTACGAGCAGGTCCGCCGTACGGCGTCGCTGTTGGGCGGACGCACGCCGTATGCCCGGCACATGGCGGAGAAGGCACTGCGCGACAGGGAAGGCACGAAGGACGCCTTCTTCTCGCTCTATCGGTCCTATCTCAGCCCCTTCCGCGCCTGGCCCGATCCGGGCTGGGGGACGGAACTCTCCAATCTGGAGCGTGCCGTCCTGGTTGCGTTGCACCATGACGGCTGGACCGAGCAGGAGACCGCCTATTTGTGTGGGCGAAGTAGAAGAGCCGTGCGGCGGGCGGGCGAGAAAGGGCTTCGTGCTCTGGGCACGGATGGCACGGCTCTCGCCGGCACGCTACGGGCAATGACGAAGGATCTTCCTGCGGTCGCCGAGCGGGAGCCCGGGCGGAATCGCACCGGGTGCGGTGCCTTGATTGTATGCCTTATCGCCTTTGTCCTCATGGTGGCCTATTGCTCGGCCCTGGATGCTTCGCTCGGACAGCACGCAGGCCGCGCTCCCTTCGTCGCCCTTGCCTTTTCGGAGCTCAATCCATTGCGCGGTCCTATGCAGGCCACGATCCGGTACGCCTACCGCGTCGATGCGCCGGTAACCGGGCTCACCGATGGAAGCTACTGGGTCGTCATCACTGAGTCGGACCAACGGCTGCTTGTCGAGGACGCCACTCCAAGCGACCTCGAGATCAGCCCGAACGGCCGGAGGCTGGCCTACCACAGCCGGAGCAAGCGCGAGGTCGTCGTGCATAACCTTCCGTCGGGGAGGATCAGCACGATATCGAAAGCCGATGCGTCGGACTACGAACTGTATTTTTCTCCAGACGGTCGCCGCCTCGCGTTCGCTTCCGAGGACAAGCTGTTTGTCTGGGACGGCAAGCGGCGGCGTGTCCCGGGGTTCGGGGCGGAGTCGACACTGAACGGCTGGTTAACGGGCGGGCGGGCCCTGCTGATTGATGACTCGGAGGGTGTCCGGGCGGTCGATCTCAATGGCACCGTCCTGTTCAGCACAGAGGACTCGGACCACGTGGGCCCGTTGCCCGACGGGAAGACGTGGATCGGCGTCGGCTCTGACGAGAATCGCTTCACGCGGTACGGTCGGCGCACAGGTCGCCGGAGCATGCGACTGCCCGCGACCGCGAGGCTCGAAAAGGTCAAGTGTTGGACCAGTGCCGACACCTTCGTGATCAGTACTTACGGCTACGGGCCCAGCCACTACTACCGGATCGACATCGAGACCGGGGAAGCAGAGCCTCTGCCCGCTCTGGTCCCGGAAGACCTGAAAGAGGTGCGTTTCCCCGGGTGTGTGTGATGATCGACAAGCCTGGGGCCGACAGTGGCGTGCGGGCGCTGGACAGGTCCCGCACAGCGACATCCCCTTACGCATGTCCCAGGATGAGCAAGGGCCCCAATCGATTCACCACACCGTAGCGCCTGAAAGCGGAAGGTCGGCAGTTCGACCCTGCCCCTGACCACCACCCTTGAACAGCCCAAACGCCCCGAGTCAATTTCCAGATCGCTATGGAGTGGCCGGCGACTTCCTTTGAGGAGCCGGACAGGTCAACCTGTTACGACATTCTTTCCATCTTCCAGGGCCACGGCGTAACCGTGATGTCGAGGTGATCTGGCCTTGGGTGTCGCTTCGCTCATGGACCTGCACAGTCGACACGGATCGATCTGGATCGACCGAGGCGCCTTGCCCGACGCCGTGACTTGCGCTCGTCGGCCGGGCCATCCCAGCACGCCCAGACTCACCTAATACAGATCAATCGATCGTATTTCGATAATGTTGGGGATAAACTCCCGGATCGCCTCCTGAAACGCGACACTTCGATACAGTGGCCGCGATCTTGCAGTCCCATTGTTGACATCGTCAACGGACTCCGTTCAGGGGAGACAACCGAGTGGGTACAGCGCTCACATCCGCGGCGTTGATCGATCACGATCTGCCGGAACCGACCAGCTACCGCGGGCAGCACGTCATCCCGCTGGAGGTCCCTTCCGACGCCTGGCTCGCCTATCACGGGCTCAGCTACTGGCTGGACCCCATCGTCGACGGTCAGGAGGGTACTTGCGGCATATCTCTGATCTCGGATGACGGGTTGGAGCTCACCTGCGCCGTCTACGACGAAGCCGGACGGGAAGTACCGCTCGCGGACAACTTCGCCGACCCGCGGAACCCCGACGCCCGATCGCTCCTCATCGTCCTGCGGGAGGGGGAGCCGAACCCCGGCACCAAGGCCGACGAGCCCGTCTGGACCGAACGGGTGCGCGGCAACTCACTCACCTTCCGCTTCAACTACACCGGCAGCCGCGAGGTGCCGGACGTGGTCCTCCCGCTGGAGCTCGGGGCTCCGGTCGTGCAGCTTCTCGACCGGCGTAGGCTGTGCTTCCGCCTGAAGAGCCAGCCGGCGACCTCGACCCTCCTGGCGCAGCGGGACCGGGACCGGCCTCCGTCCGCCAGCCCGCTGATCTACCTGCATGGCTACGAGGACCCCGACACCGGTGCCGAGACCATCGGAACACGCCTGCCGCCGATCGCCCTGACCCACGAGCGCATCGCCGCCGCCTGGCAGACCGCCAAGACCACCGGCTACTTCGACCCCACGGTGTTCCCCAACGTGCCGGGCGACCAGGACCAGGCCACCCGCGCCGGCCTGATCCGGACGGTCGCCGACCTCGACGAGGCGACCGTGGTACAGCAGTTGTCTTCCGGCGCCCGCCTGGTGATCCGCCGGACCGAGACCGGGTCCTACACCTACCGCTTCCTGCCCGCCCCCTCGCACTGCCGTCCCGGGCTGGTGCTGGTGGAGTACTACCGGCTGACCTCGTTCCCCGCCCGGTACGGCCCTGGACGCACGATCAAGACGTTCTCGCTGCTGCCCGGGGAGAAGACCACCATCCGCGTCAGCACGTACAAGCGCTCGACCGAGAGTCTGCAGAAGACCGCGTCCATCCTGGACGCGAGCAACAGCGACACCGAAAGCGAGTTCGCCCGCACCGTCAACTCCGAACAGTCCAACCAGGACAACGCGAGCAGGAGTTTCGAATACCGGGTCGAGACCGAGGCCGAGGGGCAGGCCAACTGGGGCTGGGGCAGCGCCAGCGCCAAGGTCGCCGGCGGGGTGTCCGGAAGCTCCAACAGTGCCAGGCAGGAGCTCAGCAAGAACCTCACCAACGCGGTCAGCCGGAACGTCGCCCGCGCCTCCTCGCGCCGGGAGGTGCAGGTCGACACCAGCCTGGACGTGAAGCTGGAGGAGGGGGAGGAGCAGGCGGTCGAGCGAACGCTGGAGAACATCAACGTCAGCCGCACGCTCAACTTCGTCTTCCGCCAGATGAACCAGGAGTTCATCACGCTGCTGCACCTCGTGGACGTGCGTGTGGCCTTCTTCAACGGTCACGCCGAGTCTCGCGACGAGGTCCCGCTGACCGAACTCGACCGGCTGCTGGGCGACTGCCTGCGGCCCGATCGAATCGCCGAAGTCCGCGACGGCATCCACCGAGAGGTGAGGGCGATCCGCGACCTCGACGGACGGGCTCGTCCGGACTTCGTCCAGACGGTCTCCGGTGCCGAGGACGACCCGGCGGCCGCTCTCTTCGTCGACCCCGATTGCAGTTCCTCCCACGCGGGACCCAACAGTGTGGAGTACACCGTCCCCGGGGTCCTCGTCGCCGCCGGCCGGCACATCCTGCGGACGGACGGCATCGTCGTGGACGCCTTCCTCGGCGAGGGCAACGCGTTGGACGACTACTCGATCGGGCTGCAGACCCAGGCCGTACGGGCGCGGCAGGTCGAGAACAGTGCCGGCGAGGCCGACAGCCGACTGCGCCGAATCGAGGCCGAACGGCTCGAGCTGGCCCTCAAGATCGTCGCGGACAACGACAGCGAGCGCGCCGCGCTCTACCAGCAGCTGTTCGTCCGGCCGCAGATCGTCAACCAGATCGATCACGCGGCGGTGAACTCCCTCCCGGACAACGGGCCGGTGTCCCAGCCGGCCTCGGCGAACTGACCCGGCACGGCCGCGATGATGCCGTTCGAGGAGCAGGAAGCACTGGGGACGAAGGCGCTGGGTGAGGAAAGCGAGATCACTCCGCAGGCCCGCGTCCTCCGTCCCGACGCGACCCGCAACGCGACGAGAGCGCTGACGGCGTCCGCCCCGCGCCAGGCGCCACCGGCGGTCCCGGTGCAGGTGTCGTGGCTCGACATCCCCCTCATCCCCCAATCGGTGGCGACCGGGGATGCGTTGGATTCCCAGCTGAACGACCGTATGAACCGGGTAGACGCCGCGATCGCGCAGGCAGAGGCGTCGGTCCTGCATGATCTGTACGGAATGATCATGCCGCTCAGTCTGCTGCGTGAGGTGGTGACGACGGTGCGCGCGAAGCTACAGGCAAAGCCCGTCGAAGTGCCGGAGACGGTCATGACGATCAACACCGCCATTGCCCGGATGCGCGCACAGGTGCCACAACGCAGGACGCTCATCGTCTTCGACAAGAGCGCGGGCCCCTCGGTCGACCGCTTGACCAAGGAGACCAGGAAAGGCCCGTACCGCTCCCGCTGGACCGAGATCCATCCGGTGGGCTCGATCTACGACATAGCCCAGGTGATGGCGGACCTGAAGGAGACGTGGACGACGCTCGACCGGCTCGTCATTCAGGGACACGGGCAGTCGGGCTATCTGTGGGTGGGCGGCGGCACCAATCCAACCACCAAGTATGACAACACGGACAAGGCGTTCTCCGCCTCGGTCGTGACTCCGGGGCAGCGGTCGTACGCCGTCACGAACGGTCTGCGCAAGCAGGCGCAAGCACTGGGCCTGGGTTACCAAGGCGGCTTCGCCGACTGCCCCGCCGTGATCCTGACCGGGTGCAACGTCGCCTACAGAGAGATGGGCCGCGACCTCGTCCGGCTGATCTCCGCGAACGTGTTCCCCCTCTGCGTCGTCGTGGCCTTCGTCGACTACACGACCATCTACGACGATCCCGACAACCGGCAACGCGGCATCATCTGGAAGCTCGGCGGCACCGGGGTCGAGAAACGACTCCCGCAACCGGACACGATGGTGGTGGCCTATCAGGGTGAGTTCCTGGACTGGGAGCAGTACCAGAACCACCGGCTGATCGGGCAGCGGGGAATGGAGCAGCCGGGGCAGGGACTCCTCACCCAGATGCGGACCATTGGGGTCGATCTCGGACAGCCCCAGAAATGACCTGGCACCGCGTCGCCGTGACGAGGTCCCGTGCTCCGGAGCGCGGACGAAGTGGTGGGTTCAGCGCGACTGGTGGCAGACCGCCTCGACGTTGTTGCCATCGGGATCGCGTACGAAGGCGCCGTAGTAGTCCGGGTGGTACTCCGGCCAGACTCGCGGCTCGTGCAGGACCTCCGCGCCGGCGCCGACGGCCGCGGCGAAGAAGGCGTCGACCAACTGGCGGTCGGTTGCCGTGAAAGCGATGTGCGACTCGCGGAAACCGTCGCCGGTCGACTGCCGGCCGATCCAGAACGTGGGGCGGTCGACGCCGTATCCGATGACCGGACCGAACTCCATGATCCGTCTGCCGCCGAGCGGCGCCAGAACGGCGTCGTAGAAGGCCGCGCTCTTGACGAGGTCTCCGCACTGAATCGAAAAGTGATCAAGCATGGCGGCAGTCTGCCAGACGGCACCGACAGCAGCGGGGCACCCAGACAGCTGCATGATGGAGTGCCGCGTCCTCCGCGGCAGCGTCAGCGGAACTCCTCATCCACTACATAGTCAAGACTGAGAAGTCGAGCGCAGAGATCCGACGCGGGGACGCGCCGCCCTGGATAGCGTACTTACGCCGGCTAGATCACTTAGTCGGAGTTCTCTACGTCCGGGGGTTGTCCATGTCGATCACGTCTCGTCCGCTCACACAGACGGAGCTTCTCCTGGAGCTCGAACCCGTGGTCGGGCGGGAGCTGGATCGGCATCTCGCGGTGGCCAGGGAGTGGTTCCCGCACGAGTACGTTCCATGGAGCGAGGGCCGGACGTTCGACGGTGTCCTGGAGGGTGAGGCCTGGTCGCCGGAGGACTCCTCGATCTCCGAGGCCGCCCGTGTCTCTCTCGTCGTCAACCTCCTGACCGAGGACAACCTTCCGAGCTACCACCACGAGATCGCCACCACTTTCGGCAGGGACGGCGCCTGGGGCACGTGGGTGCACCGGTGGACGGCGGAGGAGGGGCGGCACGGGATCGCTATCCGTGACTACCTCACCGTCACCCGGGCCGTCGACCCGGTCACCCTGGAGCGGGCCAGGATGAGCCACATGCAGAACGGCTTCGCCACCCAGTACGACGGCATGCTCCGGCAGTTGGCATACGTATCGTTCCAGGAGCTGGCCACCCGTATCGCCCACCGGAACACCGGGAGGGTATCGGGGGACGGGGTCTGCGAGAGGCTGCTGTCGAGAGTCGCCGCTGACGAGAACCTCCACATGCTCTTCTACCGGAACCTGCTCGCGGCCGCGTTCGAGCTGGCCCCTTCGCAGACCATGCGAGCCGTCACCGATGTCGTGACGTCGTTCCAGATGCCGGGCCAGGGCATGGAGGGTTTCCCCCGCAAGTCGGTGACGATCGCCATGGCGGGTATCTACGACCTGCGACAGCACTCTGATGAGGTCCTGCTCCCGGTGCTGCGGCACTGGAAGGCATTCGACATCGAAGGGCTCGACGCCGAAGGGGAGCAGGCTCGCGAGGAGCTGTCGGCCTTCCTGGCTCAGCTCGACGCGGCCGCTGCCCGCTTCGAGGAGAGACGGGAGGCCCGGCGGGCGAGGGCCGAAGCCTGAAACGGGGCGCAGGCAACTAGGGCAATACGTCGCGAGCGGTCTCGTCGGCGGCACATACTGGAGAGGATGAAGCCAGCCAGCGGCGAGCATCGCCGTCACCTGTCCACAAGTCCCTTCAAACCCCCGCCCCCCGCCGCGCCGCTCGAGCGGTTCAGCGTGAACGACCAGGTGACCCACGATCGGTACGGCCTCGGTGTGGTCATCGGTGTAGAGGACGGCGTAGCCGTGTTCGTCGACTTCCGATCGCAGCAGGAACGGATCACGGCTCCGTTCAAGCGGCTGTACAAACTCTGAGACCGCTGCACCCCAGGGGAGACGCCCCCGGGTGTGGAGCGGCGGATTCGGGTTCGCCGAAGAATCCGAGGTCGCAGACGGCAACCCCGACGGCAACGTCCACCGCCCAACCGTCGTTCGGCGAGGACGTTGCCGTGGGGAAGCTGAGGACGTGAGTCTCCACGTACCTCCGCAGGATGTCGGAGCCCCACGGGCGCAGGCCGGTGCAGATCAGGGGCCGACGGCGGCGGGCTGGGATCAAGGGTGATCGACCAACGGCAATTGCGGATGCACTCCGATCCCTCGCTCGCCCGCACAACCGGTCGCCGACATCGGCATGCCTGAGCCTCCAGACATGACCGCGTCGGCCGCCCCGTTCGGCGATGCGACCAAGGAGAGGTTCGTCCTGTCACTCCGGTATGCCGTAGGCACAGGTGGCGTCCGGGGACCCCGGCATCGCCGCTCGCCCGGTCTGCTCTTGACGAGTGACCGACGTTCGGCATGCTCTTGACGGCGGTAAAAAAGCTGCCATAGCTTCGGGGGGTTCCGCGTTCACAGGACACCCTCCTCTTCCGATATGGGAGCGCTTTCGTGCCTCGACGCCTCCTCCGCATTCCCGCCGCCGTCGCCGGCTCTCTCGCCCTCGCCGCGGCGACCCTGACCGGAACCGCCGGGGCCGCGACGGACACCCGGACCGGCGCCATCGCCGCGGCCGCCGCCCCCTCGCACCTGTCCGGCACCCTCGCCGACGGCGCCACCTGGATCGCCGACGTGCCCGCGGACTGGAACGGCACACTCCTGCTGTTCAGCCATGGCTATGGTCCGGCCGTCGCGCAGAACGCGCCTTCCGACGAGGCCCGTACGGCCCTTCTCTCGGAGGGTTACGCGCTCGCCGGTTCCTCCTTCGATCCGCAGGGCTCGTGGTGGGCGCTGAACAGTGCCGAACGCGACCAGTTCGCCACCCTGGACGCCTTTGGCCGTACGGCCGGCCGGCCGTCCCGCGTCCTGTCGGTCGGGCTGTCCATGGGCGGCCTGGTCAACGCCCAGATCGCCCGCGACGGGGCCGGCCGCGTCCACGGGGCCCTCGGGCTGTGCGGTCTCGTCGCGGGAGGCGTCGACCTGGACAACTACCAATACGACGCCGAGTACACGATCGCCTCGCTGCTGATGCCCGGCCAGGAGGTGCGGCTCACCGGCTTCGCCGACGCAGCGGACGCCGCCGCGACGGCGCAGCGGCTGACCGACGCCGTGACCGCCGCGCAGGCCACCCCGCAGGGACGGGCCAGGATCGCGCTCGCCGCCGCCTACCTCAACCAGAGCGACTGGGCGCCCGACCACGACCCGCCGGCGGCCGGCGATCCCGAGGGGCAGGAGGCCCAGCAGTTCGCCTGGCTCTCCCAAGGGGTGCTCGGGTTCATCGAGAACGGCCGCTGGTCCATCGAGCAGTCCGCCGGGGGCAACACGTCCTGGAACGCCGGGATCGACTACGCAGCGCTGCTGCGCGACTCCGAGCACGCCGGCCAGGTCCGGGCGCTGTATCGCAAGGCCGGCCTCGACCTGCGCGCCGACCTGGCCACTTTGACCCGCGGCGCGCACCTGCACGCCGATCCGGGGGCGCGGCGCAGGCTGGAGGCGTCCTCCACCGCCGGTCAGAGCCTCGCGGTGCCGCTGCTCAACCTGCACACCATCGCCGACCAGCTCGTTCCGGTGCAGCAGGAGACGGCGTTCGCCGAACGGGTCCGGGCGGCCGGTGACGACCGGCTGCTCCGGCAGGCGTACGTCGCGCGCCAGGGCCACTGCGCCTTCACCACCGCGGAGATCGTCGCGGGTGTGCGGGCGCTCGACAGGCGGGTCACGACCGGCCGCTGGGGCGACGTCGCCGAACCCGCCGTGCTGCAGCGCTCCGCTCTGTCGCTGAACCTCGGCGGGGCCGCCTTCGTCCGCTACCGGCCCGGCCGCCTCGTCGTCGGCCGGTGATCGGCTCGCGGACGCCGGCAGGCCCGGCGGAGACCAGGTGATCCCGGTCCGCGTCCACCCGTTCGCGGTGGAGGCGGACCGGGGCACTCTGGTCGATCGTCGCCCGGCGCGTCGCGGCGTGCCTGGTCGCCGAAGGCGTCGTACGGGTTCGCCGCGAGCGGTTCGGGCACACCGCGCATAATCCCTTCGGTAGTCGTCCGTGCTCAGACCTGGCTGGCGCCGCCGTCCACGTAGATCTCGGAGCCGGTCATGTAGGTGCTGGCGTCGGAGGCGAGGAAGACGACCGCGTCGGCGACCTCCTCCGGGCGGCCCAGCCGGTTCATCGGCACGCCCGCAGCGAGGTTCTCGAGCAACTGCTGTGAGCTCGCGGCGTCCGGGGCGAGGCCGCTGAGGCCGGGGGTCTCGATCGGCCCCGGCGCGATGCTGTTGACCCGGATGCCGCGGTCCACGAGCTCGCTCGCCCAGCTGCGGGTGAAGGAGCGCAGTGCCGCCTTGCTCGCGGCGTAGACGCTGAACGCCGCCGCGCCCTTCACGTCGATGTTGGAGCTGGTCACCACGATCGAGGCGCCGCGGTTGAGCAGGGGCAGCACCGCCTGCACGGTGAACAGGGTGCCGCCGACGTTGGTGTTGAAGGTGTCGGCGTAGTGCTGCCAGGTGATGTCGCCGAGCGCGGCGAACTCGCCGCCGCCGGCGTTGGCGAACACGATGTCCAGCCCGGCGCCGCGGTCCCGGATCGACGCGGCGACGCGGTCGAGGTCGGCCAGGTCGGTCACTTCGGCCGCTACGCCGGTGGCGTTCTCGCCGATCTCGGCGACGGCGGCGTCGAGAGCCTCCTGCCGGCGTCCGGAGAGGAAGACGTAGGCGCCCTCGGCGGCGAGGCGGCGGGCCGCGGCGAGGCCGATGCCCGCTGTGGCGCCGGTGACGAGGGCGGTCTTGCCGGTGAGCTGTCCCATGGTGATTTCTCCTTCGTTCACTTCGTCAGAGCGGCCAGTCCGCATCACTGTGGAAGCGGCAGGCCGGGTGAGCCGGGTTTGTTCCTATTTCTGTATCGATCGGTACGCAATAGGGAACCCCGGCACGCGTCCAGATATTTCTGTACTGATCGGTTAGGATGAGGGACGTCACCGAGGTGGGAGACGAGAAGATGGCGGAGAAGACCCGGGAGCGGGGCCGTCCGCGAGGCTTCGACGCGAACGCGGCCCTCGACCGCGCCGTGGAGGTGTTCTGGCGCCGGGGTTACGAAGGCGCCTCGCTCAGCGACCTCACCGAGGCCATGGGCATCAACCGGCCGAGCCTGTACGCCGCCTACGGCAACAAGGAGGAACTGTTCCGCCGGGCGGTCGCGCGCTACGCAGAGGCCGACATGGCGTACGCGCGGGAAGCGCTCGCGGAGCCCACGGCTTACCAGGTGATCGCCAGGTTCCTGCGCGCCAACGCCGACGCCCTCACCCGGACCGACCGCCCGCCGGGATGCCTGTCCATCCAGGGCGGTCTGTCCGACGGCAGCGACGGCGGCAGCGTCGCCCAGTTCCTGGCCGCCAGCCGGCTCGCGGGGGAGCGGGCGCTGGCGGAGCGCCTGGTCCGCGCGGTCGACGAGGGCGATCTGCCGACCGGGACCGATCCGGTGGCCCTCGCCCGCTATGTCATGGTCGTCAGCGAGGGCAACGCGGTGCACGCCGCGGCGGGCGCCGATCGGGCAGGCTTGCACGCCACCGTGGACATCGCGCTGCGAGCCGTACCAGGAAATCCGCAGGGGGCGGGGTGAGGGTATCGATGAGTCCCCCGTCACTCGGCGCCGGCACTTCGGCGAGGGCGTTGTGGTGGGGCAAGCTGAGGGCGTGAGTGTCGTTGTATCTCCGGATGACGTCGGAGTCCCTCGGGCGCAGGCCGGCCCCACTCCGCAGCACCTGCTCACGACCCTGCTCGGTGAGTATCTCGACTCCTCGGATGCCGATCTTCCGTCGATGGCGGTGGTCGCGATCCTCGGGGAGTTCGGTATCAGCGAGTCCAGCGCGCGGGCCGCGTTGTCCCGGCTGACCAAGCGTGGCCTGATCGCCGTACGGGGGTCGGGGCGGCCGCCGGTGTATCACCTCACGCCTGCGGCGATCGCCAGGCATCGGTCCCGGATGGATCATTTCCTGAGCTTCGGCGCGCGCCCGCCGCAGTGGACCGGGGAGTGGGTGACCGTCTCCTTCTCGGTCCCCCAGTCCGGCCAGGGCCAGGCCCCGCGGCATGCGGTCCGCAAGGCTTTGGGGTCGCTGGGATTCGCGCGGCTGTACGACAGTGTGTGGATCCGGCCGGGATCCGATTCCGGTCCGGTGACCCGAGCGCTCCACGACGTTCTGGACGGTGTCGAGGGGAGCCGTTGGTCGGTGACGCGCGCCCGGTTCGAGGAGGAGGCCGGCCCGCACGGTCCGGCCGCCGCCTACGATCTGGCCGGTCTCGCCGCAGCTTATGAGGCTTTCATCGCGCGATACTCGGATTTGCGGGTGGCCGTACGCAACGGGGAGGTCGACGCGGCCCGGGCGCTGGTGGCCCGGACCTCGGTCATGGATTCCTGGCGGAAATTCCCGGACATCGACCCGAACCTCCCCGAGCACCTCCTGCCGAAACCGTGGCCCTGCCAGGAGGCCAGGGCCCTCATGCTGGAGATCCATTCCGCTCTCGGCTCGCTCGCCGAGGCGCGGCTGGTCGAGGTGGCGACCCCGTACTGGCCGGACGCCGCGTCCTGGATCACCCACTTCCAGGCGTCGGAGAACGGCGTTTCGGTCCCGGCCGCCGGAGACGGTCGCAAGAAACGGGCGTTGACACGAACATCGCGGAGCGCAAGGCCCGACAGCGCGTACGGCTGATGCTTCTACAAGGTGCGGAACGGTCTACAGCTCTGTTCCGGCAGTCGCGCGAGGGGAAGGGTCTCCGGCTTCCAGGGCGGGTGGTCAGGCGCGAACGAACTCGACGATGGCGCGGGCGAACTCCTGAGGCTGCTCGAGATGGCCCATATGCCCGCTGTTCTCGAGCACCGTCAGGCGGGAACCGGTGATGCTCTCATGGGCGACGCGCGCCCAGCGAGTGCCGCCGAAGAAGTCGTGCGCACCGGAAATGATCAGTACGGGAACCTCCAGCGAACGGAGTTCGTCCCGCACGTCGAACGGCACGGGTTCCTCGCCGTGCATCGGGTCGATCCAGGCGTTCAGCGCGGCGCGCATCGGCTCCAGTTTCTGCTTGTGCGCCCAGTAGTCGGCGAAGTATGCCGGAAGGATCTCCCTTAGGGACGTGGTGTACGCCTCGTCGTCCTGCGCGGCCAGCGCTCGCTGGAACGCGTCGGGGATCTCGCCGGCTGCGGGCCGGTGCGGGAGTCGCTGCGGAAATCCGCTGATGTTCGCCATCGCGTCGGCCCAGAACTCCTCGCCCGTGACCGGCGAGGTGGAGTAGAGGATCGCTCCGGCGACGTGACCCGGGTGATCGAGCGCGTAGCGCTGGACGACGAACCCGCCGTGCGAATGGCCGAGCAGGAAGACGGCGGGTACGCCCAGATGCTCGACCACGCCATGGACGAACCGGGCGTAGGTGTCGATCCGGTAGTCCCGGCGGTCGTCGAGGCGGCCGGAGGATCCTGTGCCGATCGGCTCGAGGTACACCATGGTCAGGTGCTCTTCCAGGGCCGGCGTCCGCAGGTACTCCCAGGCGATGCCCGGACCGCCCGAATGCACCAGGCACACCGGGCCGGTGCCCGCGACATGGAAGACCTGCCGCGTACCCTCGATGCTGATCTCATGCCTGCCCCGCGCGAGGGAGGGGGAGGTGATGGAACTCATTCGTCATTCCCTTGTCTATCGGCCGGCGACCGGCTCGTGTGCTCGAACGGGGAGAACAGGCCCCGGGCCCTGACCCCGGCGAGCGGATCAGGGCCGTACGCCGAAGGCCGCGTCTGTCCGCCGCTCAGCTGGGGGAGCCGGATGCCGACTGAATGGCCGCTCGGACCTGCTGGGCGAATCCCCGCACGGTGTAGTCCGCGGGAAGGCTGTCGATCAGCACGAGATCGGAGATGGCGTTGTTGACACGCAGGGGCAGGATCTTCTGGTATTCCGCCGAGTTGTACCACCGGTCGGCGGCGGCGCGGTCGGGGAACTCCATGAGGACGACCAGGCCTGGCCACGCTCCCTCCACGACGCTGACTTCCCCGTTGGCGAGCCACTTGCCGCCGTAGGGCTTCACGGTGGCCTCGACCTCTTCGAGGTAGGTCAGACCCGCTTCGTTCGGGACGTCCCCGGGGATGCGGAGGTGGTTGATCAGGTAGGTGCTCATGTCGAGCCTTCCGTCGAGTGGCTGGGATCGCTGCAGCGGCTCTTAGATTACGCACATAATCTTTCGATCTTGTCCCGCGCGGCCGGGTTCGTGACGCATCTCACGTCGCTCTCGTTGATCCATGGCCGGATCGGCGGGTCTGGGCATGGCGTTGCCCACAACGGCGCCTCGTAAGTGATCGGGTGGAGGCGTCCGGGGGCGCGCGCCCCGGAGCTCTGGGGGTGCGGCGGCGCGTATAGATTGCGACTATAATCTACGTCTCACGCGGCAGGCCGGCCCGAACGCCTGGTATCCAGCTTCCGACCCGTTGGTGAATCGAAGCGACGAGGGATCGAAGATGAGTCGAGTATCACAGGCTGAGGCACGGGAAAATCGAAAGCGTGTGGTGGAATCCGCCTCGCGACTCTTCCGCGAGAAGGGGGTGCGCGATGTGAGCGTCGCCGACGTCATGCAGTCGGTCGGCATGACGCAGGGCGGCTTCTACAAGCAATTCGCCTCCAAGGCGGCGCTCGTCGACGAGGCCACAGCCAGGGCCTTCTCCGACATGCTGCGGTATCTGGCGGCCTTGGACGACGACCAGGGTGGTCACGATGCCGCGTGGTCGTCACTGATCGACTCCTACCTGGCACCCGAAGCACGTGACAACCCCGGCAGCGGATGCCCGGCAGCCGGCTTCGCCGGCGATTTCGCCCGAGACCCCGAATGGCGCGACACCTACGCCGCCGGAGTTCGCGACATGGCCGGCTGGATCGCTCCCGGGGACACCGGGCTGGCGGCCCTGTCCACCCTTGTGGGCGCTCTCCTGCTCGCTCGAGCGACGGCGGGCTCCCCTCTGTCCGAAGAGATCCTGCGAGCAGCGAGAAAGGCAGCAGCTCGACTGACCGACTGACATGGCGATCGTGACCGATGGGACGGCGTTCAGGGGGTGGTTGAGACGGGCCTCCTGATGATCATTCAGAGGGCGGGGGCGTGGCGCATACCCTGTCCGATGCGCATCATCGTTCGAAGGCTCAGGCTTCCCAGGTCACGCCGTAGGTCCTCGCGGTAGAGGACCTCGATGTCGTCGCACAGCACTCGCCCGGCCACGAGATCGCCGGCGGTCAGCTCGATGATGCTCGGCAGGGGAGGTTTCCGCGACGTGGTGATCCGTACGGCAAGGAAGCTCGGCAACTGTCGGTTGCATCAGGCGTCCGTACGAGGCGAACCGCGCAGGAAGGAGCGGATGGCGGGGACGAGGTCGGCGTGGGCGTCTTCGAGCAGGTAGTGGCCCGCGCCGTGATACCGGCGAATCCGGGCGGCGGGGAAACGCCGCCGCCATTCGTCCAGTACGGCGCGGTCGAAGACCGGGTCGTCCATTCCCCAGGCGATCAGCGTGGGCCGGTCGGCGAACTGCGCCAGCGACGCGCCGGTGGCCCGCAGGAGCGGCCAGGAAGGGTCGCCGGGGCGCAGCGGGATGTCCTGGACGAAGCGCTGGATGGCCACACGGTGCTCGGGCCGGTCGTAGGGGGCCAGGAACGCCGAACGTACCGGAGCGGGCATCCGGCGCCGGACTCCCAGCGGACGCCAGGTGGCGCCGCGGGCGAACAGGTTGTGGCGCAGGAACAGGCGGGTACCCAGCCGGGTGTCACGCAACACCCGGTACGGCAGGCGCAGCAGGGGACGTACGCGTTCGCCGTGCGGGTTCGGAAAGGCCGCAGTGTTCAGCAGGACCAGACGGGCGATCCGGTCCGGGTGGCGGGAGGCCCAGGCCATGCCGATCGGCCCGCCCCAGTCGTGCAGGACGAGGGTCCACCCGTGTTCCGGAGCGCCGCCGCCGGTGATGAGGTGTTCGGTCAGCGCGTCCAGGTCGTCCACGCGGGCGGCCAGGTCGTAGGGGTAACGGCCGGCGTTCGGCTTGTCCGACAGGCCCATGCCGATGTGGTCGGGGGCGACGCAGCGGAACTCCGCACGCAGCGCGAGGATCGGCCGCCGCCACAGGTAGCTCCAGGAAGGGTTCCCGTGCAGGAACAGCACCGGCTGCCCCGCCCCTTCGTCCAGGTAGTGCTGGCGCAGGCCGTCACGGCGCGGGTGGGCGAACCACCGGGAGGCGAACGGATAGTCCGGGAATCCGGTCACCGGATCTTCTCCGTGGAAAGGTGGGCGGTGAGCCGGGCCAGTCCGTCCGCCATGCTCACCCGGGGCCGGTAGCCGAGATCGCGACGGGCCGCGGAGATGTCGAACCAGTGCGCCGTCGAGGCCTGCTCCACCAGGAACAGCAGCGGCGGCAGGCGCCGCGTTCCCGGCAGCCGGCGAGCCCGCTCCAGCAGCCGGGCCGCCCGCAGGACGGGTCCGACGGGCGCCCGGCGGGTCACCGGAGGCAGCCCGGCGGCGCGCAGCAGCAGGTTGAGCCATTCCCCGAAACCGCACGGCTCGCCCTGGGCGATGAAGTAGGCCCGGCCGGCCGGGGGCGAGCCCGGGCGCAACCGGTCGAGAGCGAGCAGGTGGGCGTCGGCGGCGTTGTCGACGTAGACGGTGTCGACGGTCTTGTCGGCCTCGCCCAGCAGGCACAGCAGACGGCGTCCCGCCACCAGCCTGGGCAGGAAATGCGGATCTCCCGGCCCCCAGATGAGATGCGGGCGCAACGCGACCGCCGTCACCCGCCCGGCCGCGGCGTCGGCGAGGACGAGCCGCTCGGCTGCGGCCTTGGTCCGGGGGTAGGCGGCGGGAAAACGGCGGGCGTACGGCACGGACTCGTCCACGCCCTCCAGGTCCCGCCCGTCGTGGACGACGCTCGGCGAGGACGTGTGGACCAGGCGGGCCCCGTGGCGCGCGCAGGCGTCCAGCACGTTCCGCGTGCCCGACACGTTGACCTCCTCGTAGTCCCGGTCCCGTCCGTGCACGCCGGCCTTCGCGGCGCAGTGCACGACCGCCTCGCACGGGGCGACGGCGGCCGCCACCGCCGCTCGGTCGCGTACGTCGGCCAGGTGCTGGACGACCCCGAGCGCCGCCAGCGCCGGGCTGTGGTGCCGCTGGAGCGCGTGGACGGTGTCACCGCGGGCGGCCAGCCGCCGGCAGACGGCCTCTCCGAGGAAGCCCCCGCCCCCGGTCACCAGGACCCTCATGGCCGGCCCGGCCGTACGCGCCGCGCGGCCCACCGGGCGAGCTCGGACCGGCGGATCTTGCTGTTGTGCCGGGCGTCGACCGGGAACCCGGGATGGAACAGCACGTCCCGGAGCCCGGCGGTGTGCGGATGGCGGGCCGCCACGTCCAGGACGTCGGCCGTCACGCGTGCGTCGTCCCGGGATCCCGGCTCGCGCTCCACGACCAGGACCGGACGCTGCGCGCCGGCGGGACCGACGCCGACCAGCGCGGTGCGGCGGACCCCGGGCACGGCGGCGAAGACGGGTTCGACCTGGTCGGTGTGCAGGTCGCCGCCGGCGGTGCGGACCCGTTCCGATTTGCGTCCGGCGAACCAGAGCCTTCCCTGCTCGTCGAACCGGCCGACGTCGCCCATGCGGTGCCAGACGCGGTCCCCGTCGCGGATCCGGGCCAGCGCGGTCGCCTCCGGATCGTCCAGGTAGGGATCGCTGACGGTGGGGGCGGCCACGGCGATCTCCCCGATGGCGCCGGGCGGCACGGCCAGATCCGCACTCCACCGTTCGACGGGGTCGTCGCTGAGGGCGATGACGCGTACCTCGGTGCCCGGGAGCGGAGGGCCCAGGCAGGTGCCCGCCCCGGCGGCGGTGGCCGCGGCGTGCTCGGCGAGCAGGCGGCTCTCGATCGCGGCCACCGGCATGCACTCGGTGGCGCCGTACACCGACAGCACCCGCGCGTCGTCGCGCAGGCAGCCGCGCAGGCGGTCCATCACCGGCATCGGCAGCGGCGCCCCGGCGGACACCACGTCGCCGAGCGTGTCCAGCACCAGGTCATGGGTGACGCAGTGCCGTGCGAGCCGGTCCAGCAGCGCGGGGGCGGCGAACATCCCGGCCACGCGATAGCGCCGGATGTCGGCGACCAGGGCGGCCGGGTCGGCCCGCACCGGATGCCGCGGGTCCATGTCCGGGATCACCACGGTCGCCCCGAACGCCGCCGCTCCCAGGGCGAACGGCGCGAACGTCGACAACACCGGCGTTCCCGGTTCCACCGTGCCCAGCGCGCCCAGCAGGCTGAGCTGCGCGGCCAGGTGCCGGTGCCGCAGCGGCACACCCTTGGGCGGGCCGGTGGAACCGGAGGTGTACGCGATCAGCGCCAGGTCGTCGGGCCCGGCGGAAGGCTCGCCGGGCCGAAGGCCGCGTGCGGGCACTCCGGACGGCCATGCCGAGCCAAGGGCCCGCCGCGAGGGGACCGTGACGGACACGCGGACGTCAGGGGCCCAGCCCAGCAGCCTCCTGGCCAGGTGTACGGCGGGGATCGCGACGAAGGCTTCGAGTGCCGCCTGGCGCAGACAGCGCTTGATCGCGCCGAGCGGCAGCCCGGGATCGACCAGCACCGGCACCGCGCGGAGCCGTACCAGGGCGACGGCCAGCGCGCCCAGTTCCGGGCCCGGCGGGACCAGCAGGCCGGTACGCATGCCGGGGCGGATTCCGGCCCCGGCGAGGACCGCGACGGCGTGGTCCACCGACCGTGACAGCTCCCCGTAGGTGGTGGCCGCCGGGCTGCGGCCGCCGACCTGGCAGGCGATCACGTCGGGCTGCTCGCGGAACCAGTGCTCGGCGCGGACGATCAGCTCGCTGACCGGCTCGGCCGGGCCGGAGCCGCTCGAAGGGGTCGCCTGTGTGGTCACCGGATCACCGCCGCACGTCGGCGATCCCGGATCGGGGGAGTCGGCTGTGCGGTCACCGGGATCACCGCCGCATGTCGGCGGTTCCGGCCGCTCGGGAGGGTCGCCTGTGTGGTCACCGGGGTCACCACCGCACGACGACGATTCCGGCGCTGGCCCCGCTGGCCAGGCCGACGAGGGCGACCAGGTCGCCGCGCCGGACCCGTCCCGACCCGACCACCCGCGCCAGTTGCACGAGCAGCGTCGCCGCGACGAGGTTGCCGTGCTGGGCGATGGTGACGACGACCTTGCCCTGCGGGATGCGCACCTGGTCGCAGAACCACCACAGCGTCGGCAGCGTCGCCTGGTGTACGCAGACGGCCGCGAAGTCGTCCCAGGTCAGCCCCAGATCGGCGAGGGGTTTGTGGAAGACGGCGTAGTCGATGTTCTCGATGCCGCGCACCAACCCGGCGGAGTCGACGACGAGCGGTCCGATGGTGGGCCGGCCCGCCCACGGGTCGGTGGTCAGGTTGTCCACAGCGGAGACCGCCGCCTCCCACCCGGCGGAGTACGCGGAGAACCGGTGGGCGAGCACCCCCGGTTCGGAGCCGGCCTCCAGCAGCAACGCGGCGCCGGCGTCGGAGACGGTGTAGGACGCGGCGACGGTGACGTACTCCTCGGCACTCGCCACCGTCCACGGTGTGCCGGCGGTGGGCAGCTCTCCGCAGCAGACGAGGACCCGCCGATGACGGCCGGCGGAGATCAGCGCGTCGGCCACCTGGATGGCGTTCAGCACGCTGTTGCAGGCGTTGCGCACGTCGAACACCGGGCAGCAGGCCCCGATCTTGGCGGCGACGATGTGTCCCGTGGCCGGTTCCACCGCGTCGGACGACACTCCCGCGTAGATGAGCAGATCGAGGTCGGCGGCCCGCAGGTCGTTGTCCTCCAGGACCCGGCGGGCGGCGTGCGCCGCCAGGTCGGACGGTTTCTCGTGGGGGAGGGCGATGTGCCGGCGCCGTACTCCGCTGTGCTCGTGGATCAGCCCCCGGGGCAGGTCCAGGGTGGGGTTGCGCTCGGCGAGCCGGTCTTCCAGCTCGGCCGTGCTCAGTGTGGTCTCCGGCAGATGGGCGGCCACCCCGGCCAACCGGGTGTGCGACTGGGTCACTGCGGTCCTCACCTCTCGTTCGCTTCAGGCCGGCCCGCCGGTACGGGGCCCGCACCGGCGGGCCGCTCTTCACGCCGCGGGCCGAGGCGGACGAGGACGCTGTGCGCGATGTCGGCGACGGTGCCGCCGCCGCGCATCAGCTCCATGGGCGGGATGTCGATGCCGAACCGGCCGCGGATGGAGGTCAGCAGTTCGGTGGCCATCAGGGAGTCCAGGCCGTACTCGTCCAGCCGCCGGTCGCTCGCGATCTGGTCGGCCGGGACGAGCATGACGGTGGACAGCAACCGGGTGATCTGCTCGGTGAGGTACGCGTACCCCTGCTCGTGGCTCATCTCCGCCAGCAGCGACGGCAGGTCGGGCCCCGGCTCCTCCGTGCCGGGCGGCAGCACCAGCGACAGCCACGGACGCCGCAGGCCGGGCAGGACCTGCCGCAACCGGCCCCAGTCGCAGCGGCCGACCATGGCGACGTCGGCGTGCTCGCCGAGCATGTCCCCTACGGCGTCCAGCGCCCGGTCGGGCGACATCGGCGGGATCCCGGCCTTGGCCAGCGCCTCTCCCTGCCTGCCCCGGGTCAGCACCCCGGTCTCCGCGAGCGCGCCCAGGCAGGCGGTGAGGCCGGGCAGGCCCTCCCGGTTCCGCCGCCGGGCCAGCGCCTCCAGGAACAGGTTCGCGGCGACGTACGAGGTCTGGCCGATGTTGCCGACGGTGGTGAGGGAGGAGTACATGACGAACAGCTCCAGGGGGAGATCCAGGGTCAGCTCGTCCAGCACCATCGCGCCGGCGACCTTGGGGTGCAGGACCGCCCGGATCCGGTCGTCGCCGAGGTCGGCAAGCAGGCCGTCGTCGAGGTGCATGGCCGCGTGGACGACGCCGCGCAGCGAATGGCCGCCGGTGTCCAGGTCGCGCAGGATCCGCCGTACGGCGTCGCGGTCGGCCACGTCGGCCGCGTACGCGCGGACCTCCACCCCCGCCGCCTCCAGTTCCGCCAGCAGAGCGGGAGCCTCGGGCGCCTCGGCGCCCCGGCGGCCGACCAGGGCCAGGTGGCGGGCGCCCCACTGGGCGAGGCGGCGGGCCGTCGCCGCGCCGAAGCCGCCCAGGCCGCCCGTGACCAGGTAGGTTCCCTCCGGGTCCAGGCGCGGCGCCGACCGCTGGGGCCGTACGGTGACCGGTTCGTCGCGCGGGTCGAAGGACACCACGACTTTTCCGATATGCCGGGAATGGCGCATCATGGCGAAGGCGTCGGCGACGCGGGCGGCCGGGAACACCGTGTGCGGCAGCGGCCGGAACCGCCGGGAGTGGTAGAGGGAAGCGGCCTGCGACGTGCTGTCCGCCATCAGCTCGGGCGCCTTCCACATCAGGGTGCCGATGTCCACGCCGTAGAACGCGATGTTGTCGGAGAACGGGCGCAGCAGCAGGGACCTGTTCTGGTAGATGTCCCGTTTGCCGAGCTCGACGAACCGGCCGCCGTGCCGCAGGCATTCGACGCCCCGGGTGATGGCCTCACCGGCCAGCGAGTTGAGCACGATGTCCACGCCCTGGCCCCCGGTCAGTTCCCTGACCTGCTCGGCGAAGTGCAGGCTGCGCGAGTCGAGGACGTGGTCGGCTCCCATCGCGAGCAGCAGGTCGCGTTTGGCGGCCGTGCCGGCGGTCGCGATCACGCGGGCGCCGTGGAGCCGGGCGTACTGCAGCGCGGCCAGGCCGACCCCACCGGCGCCGCCGTGGACCAGGATCGTCTCGCCCGCCCTGACCCGCGCGCAGTAGCCCAGCGAATGATGCGCGGTGGAGAACGCCATCGGCATGGTGGCGGCCTCGGTGAAGGTCATCCCCTCGGGGACGGGGACGGCCGCCCACGCCTTGACCCTCGCGTGACTGGCGAATCCGACCGGTCCCGCGGCCATGACCCGGTCGCCCGGCCGCGTCCCGGTGACGGCGGCGCCGACCGCGGTGACTATCCCGGCGCATTCCAGGCCCAGTCCGTGCCCGCCGAAGACCGCTTCGACGGCCTCGGCGGGCAGCAGGTTCACCGCGTGCATCACGTCGCGGTAGTTCAGCCCGATCGCCCGCACCTCGACCACGAGCTCGTCGGGCTCGGGCTCCGGGACAGGGATCTCCTCCCAGGCCAGCGTGTACGACAGCCCCGGATCGCACACCTTGAGCCGGTAGGCGTCGCCCGAGCCGGCGGCCAGGGCCCGGCCGGGCTCGCCCGGCTCCAGCAGCCGCGGCACGAAACGGCCCCGGCGGGTGAGCAGGATCTCGTCCTCCTCGTCCGGGGCGAGCAGTTCCGCCGCCAGGCGGCCGGCGTCCTGTGCGGCGTCACCGGTGGGATGCAGGCAGAGCCGGCGTATCGCCGGCCGCGGCTGCTCGTTGCCCAGCGAACGCGTCGTCCCCCAGGTCGCCGCGTCCTCGGGGTGGAGCCGGACGTCGGTGAGGCGAGGTTCCGGCAACGCGCCGCAGGGGCGGGCGACCAGCCACACCGTGGTCGCGACGTGCTCGGGCAGTTGCTCGCAGGCCAGCGCGACGGCCCGCAGCGCCGCGGCCCGCCGGGCGATCCGCTCGACCGCCGCCTTCGGCTCGGTGTCGATGGTCGACTCCGGCTCGGTGTCGTCGGCTGGGCCCGGTTCGGTGTCGTCGGCTCCGCCCAGGACGACCGCGATGGTGACCGTCCCGGCGGTGAGCGGGAAGCGGTCGGTCCAGTGGTCGGGGTCGTCACTGAGCGGCGAGTGGAGCACGTCGCCCCCTCGGGACCGCAGCAGCGCCCCCAGCTCGGCGGTCAGCGCGCCGGTCCCGTCCTCACCGGCGATGATCCACGTGCCGGCGGCGTCCGGCACGGCGTGCACGGTGGCCGGAGCGTCTCCAGCGGTGGCCGGAGCGATTCCAGCGGTGGCCGGGGCGTTTCGAGCGGTGGCCGGGGCGCCCTTGGCGGTGGCCAGCGTCACCGAGAAGTCGCCGGCCGCGAGTTCGTCGTCGTCGCCGGTCTGGACGACTTCGGTGTAACCGGCCTCCGCCAGCATCTCCGGCCATTGCTCCCGGGACAGCAGCGGTGAGTGCGGGCGCAGGTGCCGGTCGGTGAAGTCCCAGAACTCCTCCTGCACGCCGAGGAACGGCAGCAGGGTCCCCACCCGGTGCGGTTCGGCGATGAGCAACTGGCCGCCGGGCACCAGGAGGGTGGACAGGTGGTGCAGCGCGGCGGGCAGGTCACGGGCCAGGTGCAGGCTGTTCGCCGCGACCACGAGGTCGAATCCGCCCGCGGCCAGTCCCTGCCCGGCCGGGTCGGCGTCCAGGTCGAGTACGGCGTAGTCGACGAAGTCGAAGCCGGCGAAGCGCTGCCGCAACCGGGGCAACGCCGCTTCGGCCCGGTCGGTGACGAGGTAGCGGGTGCGGTCGGCGGGCAGGACGGGCAGCAGCATGGCGGTGGTGCCGCCGGTCCCCGCACCGGCTTCCAGGACACGCAGCGGCCGGTCGGCCGGCCAGCGCCGGACGATCTGCTCGACCAGTGCCCGGGCGATCCGGTTGGTGAACAGGTTGACCGGCCCGACGTCGTGGAACTGTTCCAACAGGTCCTGGCCGCCGCCGGAGCCCAGGACCTCGGAGGCGGTGAGCCGGCCCGTGAGCAGTTCGGGCAGGCACCGCCCGGCCCGTACGGACAGGGCGCTCTGGGCGGCGAAGGCGGCTCCCCGGCTGAGGAGGTCCCGGTGCAGATCCCGGACCAGGTTCCGGTGCAGTTCACGGTGCAGGTCATGGTTGGGATCCCGGCTGGGATCCCGGGGGAGGTCGCCGTGCGGTTCGCGCGGGTCCCCGCCCGCCGGCGTCAGGCGGAGGCCGCCCTCGGCCGGGCGCTCCAGCAGTCCGTGCCGCTCCAGCAGCGGCAGGGCCGCACGCAGCATCCGCCGGTGATGCGCCTCCGGGCACGCCTCGATCAGTTCCTCGACGCCGAGCGGCCGCCCGTCGGCCGGCCGCGCGCTCGGCTGGGTGCTCGGCTGGGCGCTCAGCTCGCCGAGCGCGCCGGCCAGCGTACGGGCGAAGACCTCTTCGAGCCGCGCCGCGTACCGCGGGTAGTCCAGCTCGTGCCAGGCCGAGCGCAGCCGGTCGATCCGCTCGGCCGCGCCGGACAGGATCTCCCCGGGGCCGGGCGCCGGCCACGGCTCGGCGGGGGCGCCGGCCCGGGGCGCGGCCCGAAGCGCCGTCTCGTACCGGGTGACCGGGGTGATGTGGACGCCGGGCATCCGGCGGAGCCGGCAGCCCTCCACCTCGGCGGCGATCCGGCCGTCGTCGTCGGCGACCACCAGGTCCCAGCAGACCTCCTCGGCACTGCTGGAGCGTTCCCGCACGTACACCAGCCCTCGCGCCGAGGGCCTTCCCCACAGGCGGACGGAGCCGATCGCGGCGGGCATGTAGCCGCGGCCCGAGCGCAGCGACTCCACCAGCCACAGCACGCCGGCCTGCAGCGCGCTGTCCAGCACCACCGGATGCATCTGGTAGCGCCCCTGTCCCTGCTCCGGACACGAGTAGGCGCCCAGCACCTCTCGCTCGCCCATCCACAGCTCGGTCAGGACCTGGAACTCCGGCCCCCACACCATCTGTCCCTCGGCGGCCCGCGCGTAGTAGCCGGGCACGTCCACGCGGGTGCGGATGCGGGCGCGCAGCGCGGCCACGTCCAGCGGCGGCGGGATCGGGCGCAGCAGCGGCCGCACCCGGGCCCGGAAGTGCTCGCGCGGCTGTTCGGCCTGCCGCCCGGCGCTCGCCACGGTCACCACTCCGGTCTCGGCGCAGAGCGACGTCTGCGCGTACACCGGATCGGCGGCGGCCTGCGACGGGACGACCATGGCCCGGCTGATGTCGACCCTGTCCACCTCCACCGCCTCGGCGGTGTCCGGTAGGGCCAGCCGGGCCGCGGCGATGGCCATCTCCACGTATCCGGTGGCCGGCATCACGGCGGCGCCGCCGGCCCGGTGATCGGCCACCCAGGGCACCCGGACCCGGTCGATCTCCCCCTGCCAGGTCGGGTCCAGCACCGGCAGCCGCTGTCCCAGCAGCGGATGCTGGATCGTCGGGTCGACGTCGGTCCGCACCCAGGTGTGCGGGCCGCCGATCCAGTGCCGTTCGCGCTGCCAGGGGTAGGCCGGCAGGGATCGCACCGCCCCGGGGCGGGGGAAGTACCGATCCCAGTCGAGCCGCGCACCGGCCGCGACGAGGTCCGCGACCGCTCGGCGTACCCGCGCGGGGCCCGGCTCGTCGCGGCGCAGGGTGGCCACGACGGCCGCGCGTACCCGCGCGGAGCCGCTTATCCGGCGCAGGTACGAGCGCAGCACGGGATGCGGGCCGATC
This sequence comes from Microbispora triticiradicis, assembly GCA_003260025.2. Taxonomy (GTDB): domain Bacteria; phylum Actinomycetota; class Actinomycetes; order Streptosporangiales; family Streptosporangiaceae; genus Microbispora; species Microbispora triticiradicis. The sequence continues at coordinate 173,403 of QFZU02000031.1, forward strand.
TCCAGCAGCACGTCGAAGCCGTCGCCGAGCACCCGCTCGACCGCCGCGGCGAACCGGACCGGCTCCCGGACGTTCCGCCACCAGTACGTCGCGTCGAGTTCCGGCCCCCGGACCAGGTCGCCCGTCACCGTGGACACCAGGGGGACACGCGCCGGGCCGGGCCGCAACCCGGCGAGTCCGTCGGCCAGGGGCTGCCGCGCCGGCTCCATGGCACCGCTGTGGAAGGCGTAGTCCAGGTCCAGCTCGCGGAAGAAGACCCTGCGTGCGGAGAGGTCCTCACCCAGGGACTTCAGCGACCCGTCCGGTCCGGCGATCGTGACGTCGCGGTCGGAGTTGACCGCCGCGAGCTCCAGGTCCGGGTAGCCCGCCAGGATCTGCCTGGCCGCGGTCTCGGGCAGCCCGAGCGCGGCCATCCGGCCCTGCCCCCTGGTGATCGACTGCGCGACGCCGCGCTCGGAGATCACCCGCGCCGCCTGGGCCAGTGACAGGGCGCCGGCGGTGTGGGCGGCGGCGACCTCGCCGACGCTGTGGCCGAGCACCGCTCCCGGCCGTACGCCCGCCGCCTTGAGCATCTCCACCAGGCCGACCTGGACGGCGAACAGCAACGGCTGCGCCACTTCCGTGGCCGAGAGCCGGGACCGTTCGGCGGGCAGGGACAGCTCCTCGATCACCGACCAGCCGAGTGCATCGGACAGTTCGGCGTCGACCGCCTCCACGGCCGATCGGAAGTCGTCGTCGGACAGCAGGTCGGCGCCCATCCCTGCCCACTGAGAACCGTTGCCGGAGAACGCGAACGCCACCCGCCCGTGCTCCACCGCCTCCGACTCCGCCACGGCCGCGTCCCCGGCTCCGAGCCGCCTGCCCGCACCCGGCCCACCGGATTCACCGGACGGGCTCGCAGGGGCGGCCGGCTCCGAAGCGTCCACCAGGCTCGCCAGCGCCCGTGCCGCCGCCTCCGCGGTGCCGGCCAGCACCACGGCGCGATGCCGGTGGCCGCCACGCCGCCGGGTCGCGGTGTGGGCCACGTCGTAGAAGTCCCGTTCATCGAGTGACGCCAGGTGGGCGGCGGTCCGTTCCACGGCTTCCCGCAGCGCCGGCCGGCTGCGCGCGGACACGACGACGGGCAGCGCTCCTGTGGGGGGTGCCGGTGCCTCGCGGGGGGCGGCCGGTGCTTTGAGAGGGGCGGCCGGTGCTTTGAGGGGGACGGGTGGTGCGGCCAGTGCCACATGGGCGTTGGCGCCCCCGAATCCGAAGGAGTTGATACCGATCACCGGTCGCTCGCCCGCCGCGTCCAGTGGCCGCGACTCGGTGGTGACGCTCAGCCCAAGGGCGTCGAAGTCGATGCGGGGGTTGAGCGTGGCGGCGTGCAGCGAGGGCGGGATCACCCGGTGCCGGAGCACCAGCAGGGCCTTGAACAGCCCCGGCATGCCGGAGGCGGGTTCCAGGTGCCCCAGGTTGGTCTTCACCGAGCCGATGGGCAGGGCTCCGCGCGTACGCCGGTTGCCCAGCGCCCGCCCGAGCGCCTGACACTCGGCCGGATCACCGGCCTGGGTGCCGGTGCCGTGCGCCTCCACGTACGCGATCTCGTCGGGACTCACGCCCGCTGTGGCGTACACCTGCCGTAACAGGGCCTCCTGCGCGTCGGCGTTCGGCAGCGCAAGCCCTCTGGTGTGGCCGTCGTTGTTGGTGGCGGCGCCGACGATGACGCCGTGGACGCGGTCCCCGTCGGCGAGCGCGTCGGCCAGGCGCTTGAGCACGACCACACCGCCGCCCTCCGCGCGTACGAACCCGTCGGCGTCGGCGGAGAAGGCCCGGCACCGGCCGGTCGGCGACAGCATCGACGCCTGACTGAAACCGATGAAGGGGCCCGGGCTGAGCAGCAGGTTGACCCCGCCGGCCAGCGCCACCCGGCTGGAGCCCTCCGCGAGCGACCGCCAGGCACGCTCCACGGCCGTCAGCGACGAGGAGCACGCGGTGTCGATGCTCATGCTCGGCCCGCGCAGGTCGAAGAAGTGCGACAGCCGGTTGGCCGCGATGGACAGCGTTCCCCCCGACATCGAGTACGGGCCCAGGCCGCCCGGCTCCAGCGCCTGCATCGTGCCGTAGGCGGGATCGGAGATGCCGACGAACACGCCGGTGTCCGTGCCCGCGAGCACCGCCGGGTCGATGCCCGCGTCGTCCAGGGCCTCGACCGCCATCTCCAGCAGCAACCGCTGCTGCGGGTCCATCGAGGCGGCCTCTTTGGGGGAGATGCCGAAGTAGGCGGCGTCGAAGGCGGTGACGTCCCCGTCGAGGAAGCCTCCGGCCCGGGTGTAACTCCTGTTCGGCCTTGGCGTGACCTCGTCGACGAAGCGATCGGCCTCGAACCTGCTCGGCGGAATCCGGCCGACCAGATCGGCGCCCTGCCGCAGCGCCTGCCACAGCCCGTCCAGGTCCACGATCCCACCCGGCAGGCGGCATCCCACGCCCACCACCGCCGCCGCGTGCTCCGGCCAGGCCTGTTCCGCTGTCGGGTCGTCCGCGCTCATGTCGCCCTTCCTGCTCAGGTCCACCACGACTCGGCACTTCGCCGGTCGGCTCGCTGTCTCGGCCAGGGTCCACCGTGTCTGACTTGCGCACCTGACACAGGCCAGGCGGATTCGTCACCATGTCACCACAACTGGTGGTATGTGCCTAGGTACACTCCGTATTTGTCCTGAAGAATGATGTTGTGCGAGGAATGGCCAAAACCATTGCGGCCCGTACTCGCCCGTCGTTCAGGCCAGGACAATCAGCGGCAGAAAGTAGATACTGATCAGGTGAAGGTGACAACCAATCCTGCGCCTCTTCCCGGTGTGCGCGCTCAGGTCGTTCCCCGCTGACTCGACGGCTCCAACGCCGACGTCTCCTGCCGGAGGTTCGCATGGAGCTGTGGGAGCGCTCCGGGCAGCTGGAGCTCCTCGGCGATCTGCTGCGGGCGACCGCCCACGGCGGTCGCGTGGCGGTGGTGGCGGGCGAGGCCGGGATCGGCAAGTCCGTGCTCGTGACCGAGTTCGCCCGGCGGTGCGGGCCGGCGGCGTGGGTGCTCTGGGGCGGTTGTGACCGGCTGATCACACCGCGGGCGCTTGGTCCCCTGCACGACATCGGCCGCCAGACCGGAGGCGCACTGGCCGAGCGGTTGAACACCGGCGCCACGCAGGAGGAGCTCTTCACGGCGTTTCTGGACGAGATCTCCGGCCCCGCGCAACACCTGACGAATCACCCCTCTACGAGGCCGAGCGATCCGCCCGGGGGTACGTGCCCAACTACCTCAGGGTGCTGGCGCTACGGCCGGAGGTGTACGGCGCGTGGCTGCGCCTGGCGGAGGAAGTCAGGGCGGGCATGGACCTGCGCCGGTACGAACTGGTCACGCTGACGGCCGCCCGCAGTCTCGGTTCCTCGTACTGCGGTCTCGCGCACGCGGCCGTGCTGCTCGAACGGTTCTACGACGACACGGAGTTGCGGTCGATCATGACCGACCGCCGCGATGCGGGCTGGCGCCGGTGGACGTCGCGGTGATGGACTTCGCGGACCGCGTCGCCCGGGATCCCACGGGTGTGACCGAGGGAGACGTCGCGGTCTTGCGCGGGCACGGACTGACCGATGCCGACATCCTCCAGATCGTCCTCGCCGTCTGCCTGCGCCGGTTCTTCAGCGGTGTTCTCTCCGCCGTCGGCGCCGTCCCCGATCCGGTCTTCGACGGGCTGCCGGCGGGTGTCCGGGCGGCTTTCGGAGGCACCGCCGAGACCTTCTGAAATGGCAACGCCCTGTCGCCGCCGAACCAGGTTCGGGGATCCGCCGTCTAAGGCACCATGACGGCAGACGCGCTGCGCCCGGGGGACCCGGAGAGGCTGGGCCCCTACCGGCTGGCGAGCAGGCTCGGCTCGGGCGGTCAGGGCGTCGTCTACGAGGGCTACGACGAGGCGGCCAACCGCGTGGCGGTCAAGGTCCTGCACGCCTACCTGTCCGGCGACTCTCCCCTGCGCCGCCGCTTCACCCGGGAGGTCACCGCGGCGCGGCAGGTGGCGTCGTTCTGCACGGCACGCATCCTGGATCACGACCTCGACGGCGAGCGCCCCTACATCGTCACCGAGTTCGTCCCCGGCCCGAGCCTGCGTACGGCGGTGCGGGAAGAGGCTCCGCTCTCGGGGGACCGGCTGCACCGGCTGGCGCTGGGCGTGGCCACCGCGCTGGCCGCCATCCACCAGGCGGACGTGGTGCACCGTGACCTTAAGCCGGAGAACGTCCTGCTGGGCCCCGACGGGCCACGAGTGATCGACTTCGGCATCGCCCGGGCGGCGGGCCTGTCGCTGACCTCGCTGGGGGAGCTGGCCGGCACGCCCACGTACATGGCGCCGGAGCTGTTCTCGGGAGGACGCGCCGAGCCGGCGGCGGACGTGTTCGCCTGGGGCGCGGTGGTCCTGTTCGCGGCGACGGGACGCGACGCGTTCACCGCCCCGACGACGTTCGCGGTCGTCAACCGCCTGCTCAACCACGACCCCGACGTCGACGTCCTGCCGGAAGGGCTGCGCGAACTCGTCCGGGCCGGGCTGTCGAAGGACCCGTCCGCGCGTCCGTCCGCGCGGCGCCTGCTGCTGGCGCTGCTCAGTGGTGGCAGCGGTGGCGGGCGCGTGACGCTGGCCGAGGGCGCACGGGCCGCCGCCGACGTACAGCCCCCGGGCGCGGGGCCGGTCGACGAGCCGGCGTTGGGCACGGTGGCCGAGCGGTGCTACGCCGGGCTGACGCCGTCCGAGCGTCAGGCGGCGCGGGATCTGCTGCTGCGGCTGGTGGACGTCCGCGACCACGACGAAACGCCGCGCAGCGCCGCCTTGGACGAGCTGATCGAGGTACGGCACGCCGAGCCGGTGCTCGCCGCGTTCGAGCAGGCCGAGGTGGTACGCCGGCAGGGGGACACGGTCGCGCTGCGCAACGCCGCTCTGCTGTACGCCTGGCCCAGGCTGCGCGAATGGGTGACCGGCGACCGCGACGCGCTCGGCCGCCACCGCGAGCTGGGCGAGGCCGCCCGGCGGTGGGCGCGGAACGGCCGCCGCCCGGAGGACCTCCTCCACGGCACCGCCCTGCGTCAGGCGCTGGAGTGGACCGCCGCCACGCACCTGACCCTCAACACCACGGAGCGGACGTTCGTCGAGGCGAGCAGGTCCGGGTCGGTGCGGCGGACGAGGCGGCGCCGCCTCACCACCACGGGCCTCGCGATCCTGCTGGTCACCTCGCTCACGGCCGGCGCCTTCGCCTGGCAGCAGTCGGTCAGGAGCGACGAGACCGGCGGCCGCCTGGCCGACGAGCGGGCGCGGGCCACGGCCCGGCGGGTGGCGCTGCAGGCGGACGCGCTGCGCGAGGCCGACCCGGTGAAGGCGATGCTGCTCAGCGTGGCCGCCTACCGCATCGCGCCGGTCCCCGAGGCCGGATCGGCGGTGCTGAGCTCACTCGCCCAGCGGGAGCGGTCGGTCTTCACGGACCCCGCCCCGGCCAACGAGGGACGCACCCTGAGCCCCGACGGGCGGACGCTGGTCAGTGCCGGCGCCGGCCGGGTCACCGCCTACGACGTGGCGACCGGACGGCCGGTCAGGACCTTCGCCGGGATCGGCGAGGCGCCCGCCACCGCCGCGCTGGGCCCGGACGGCGACACACTGGCGCTCGCGCGGGGCAAGACGATGGAGCTGTGGAGCCTCCGGACCGGCAGGCGGCTCGGCGGGGGCCGGTGGGGGCCGAAGGAGATGATCGGCGACGCTGGCCGTCCGGACAGCGTGGAGTTCAGCCCGGGCGGGGGCTACATAGTCGTCCGGGGCAACATCGGCGGGCCGTACACCGCGCTGTGGAACGTGGCGCGGCGGGCGCCGGAAAAGCCGGAGAAGCAGTACGGATACCTTGGCGGCGCACTGCTCGGACCGGGCGACGGATTCGGCGTCGTCGACGGAGCGCTGCGGACGTTCCCCGGCGGGGGAACGCCGGTGGGCAAGCGACTTCCGCCCGGCCGGGCGAGGGCCGTGCTCGCCCTCAGCCCCGACGGCGCGCTGGCCGCCGTGCAGGGCACCGGGACGAGGCTCTGGAACCTGTCCACCGGCAGGTGGGATCGGCGCGTCCTCCCCGGGCTCTCCACCGACGCCGTCTTCGGCCCGGACGGCCGCTTCCTGATCACCTACGACGACTCCGCGGGTGGACATATCACGCTGTGGCGGCTTGAGGACGCGGCCCCGATCCTCCGGCTCACCGTCGCCTCCGAGATCGTCGGATCCCCGCGGCTCGACTCCGGAAACCGCACGCTGAGCATCCTGGACGACGCCGGACGGGTGACCGCCTACGACGTCGGCCGGCTGACCGGTCCCCGGCGCGTCCTGCCTCCCGACGCTCGGCAGGCGCAGTTCACCGCATCGGGAGACGCGTTGTTCGCCCTGACCGGCGACACCGTACGGCGATGGTCGGTGCCCGGCTTCCGCCAGACCGGACGTATCGGGGCCGGCAGGAAGGGACTGATCATGCGGGTCGGTCCCGACGGGCGCACCGTGGCCACTCTGCACCCCGACGGCCTGGCCGGTCCCACGATCTGGGACGCGGCGTCCGGGCGCAGGCTGGGCGAGGTGCCCCTGACCCAGGAGCACGACAGGTCGGACATGCGGATCAGCCCCGACGGCCGCCTGCTCGCCGTCAGCCACGCCCTGCCCAACGACTACTACGGCCAGGGCACCGTCGTCATCGTCGACCTCGCGCGACGCGAGCAGGTCATGCGGTTCGGCGACGTCGCGGGAGGCGCCCTGTCCTTCAGTTCCGACAGCAGATACCTCGTGACCGCCGACCAGGGCGGCGCCGACGTCATCGACCTCGTCGCCCGTAAGGTGCTCGACCCGGCCGAAGGCCCCGGCACGCTCGCGAGGAGGTGGATGACGTTCGCGCCGAGGGGCCCGCTGGCCGCCTCGCCGTACGGGAGCAGGGCGGTGGCCCTGTGGGACACCCGCTCCTGGCGTACGACCGGTCAGGTGTTCAGGGTGCCGGGAGACGTGCTGGGGGTCACGTTCTCCCCCGACGGGCGAATCCTGGCCGTCGCCCACGACACCAGGGTGACAATGTTCGACACGGTCGCGGGCCGCCGGCTCGGCGGTAGCTGGACGGTGACCACCGGCGGGTTCGATTCGAGCGTGATGGACGGGCCCATGCCCGCGCTCGCCTTCACGGCCGACGGCGCGCTCCTTCGCGTGGTGGGACACGACGGCGCGTCCCAGGATCTGCCGGCCGACCCCGCGAAGGCCGTCCCCGCCGTGTGTGAACGAGCGGGGCGCCCGCTCACCCAGCAGGAATGGCGCGAACACGTCGGAGCGGAGCTGAACTACCAGCAGGTCTGCGCTCCCTGACACGTGACCCCACCGGACAGAGCCGGCCCGTCGCAGATCATGTCTCCCGTGGCCCACTCCACCCGCTGGGGCAGGGTTGACCCTGACACCGTGTGAGGTCGTAGACCGGAGGCGTCATGTTCAGTATCGGAGATTTCGCCCGCCTCGGCCGGGTGTCCGTGCGTATGCTGCGGCACTACGACGCGCTTGGACTGCTCCGGCCCGCGAGGGTCGACCACGCCACCGGCTACCGCTACTACGAGGCGGGGCAGCTGTCCCGGCTCAACCGCCTGATCGCGCTCAAGGATCTCGGCCTGACACTCGAACAGGTGGGGCGGATCCTTGAGCAGAAGGTCGGCCCGGAGGAACTGCACGGCATGCTGCGGCTGCGCCGGGCCGAACTGGCGGCGCGGCTGGCCGACGAGAGCATGCGGCTGGCCAGGGTCGAGGCGAGGCTCCGATTGATCGAAACGGAGGGTCTCATGTCCGTGGACGTCGTCGTCAAGAGTGTCCCCGCGGTCCGTCTCGCCGAGCTGAGCGGCATCGCGGAGAGCTACGAGTCCGAGAAGATCAGCCCCGTGATCCAGCCGCTGTACGACGAGCTGTGCCGGCGGATCTGCGAGGCGGGCCTGACCGTCACCGGCCCGACGGTCGCCTACTACGAGCAGGTCCCCGAGGGGGTGCGGGTGCACGCGGGAGCCCCGGTGAACGCGGAGCCGGGCGGCGCCTACGACTTCGACGTCGTGGACCTGCCCGCGATCGAGCAGGCGGCCACCGTCGTCCACCACGGCACCATGGACCAGGCGGATCTCACGACCCAGCGGCTCGCCCAGTGGATCGAGGAGAACGGCTACCGCAGTTCCGGCTTCGCCCGGGAGGTGTACCTCACGTACGGCTGCGGCGATCCGGCCACCTGGGTGACGGAACTGCAGGAGCCCATCTCCCGGGAGGCGTAGCAGCGGGCTGGGAGCCGCACCCTCGGGTGTCGCTCGCCGCCGGTGAGCCGCGTCGAGCTCCCACTTCCGGAGGGCTGCGATGTCTTCGGCGACGCCTTCCCTTGGATCTATCCGGAAAGGAGTTGAATTACTTTCGATCGAGAGTGGCATCCACTCCGCATTCCTCGGCGCCCTGTTTTTCTTGTACGGAATTTTGGCGGCGCGCCCCCGGAAAACACACCGGTGTTTATCGATCGCGGGCCCGGGGACGGTTGTCGGCGAATCGCCCCTTTTCGGGGGTGTTGCCCAGTTCCGGGAGGCTGACATGAACGGATTCTTGCCGTACCGCGATTCGACTCCGGCTACCCGTGTCGGCGGTGTACGCGGCTGGCAGGCGGACATTCTCCGCGGTGAGTCATAGCCGATACGAGTCACAGCTGAGCGATTCAGCGAGTCGAGGTGCTGCGGTGCGCAGAGGCCGCAGTGCCTCGATCAACGGCAGGCGGGTCGGCGCATTCCGGGGGGCGTTTCATGGCGCGCTTGTTCTATCCGGCCGCATTTCGCGGCGACATCGTGGAGGATCTGTTCGGATTTCCGGTCTCCGATCCCTACCGATGGCTGGAGAACGGCGACGACCCGCGCGTACGGGAATGGGCAGAGGCCCAGGACCGTCTCTTCCGGACCTGCCGCGCCGGATGGCGTGAGAGGCGGTCGTGGGCGGCTCTGGTGGACCAGGTGTCGTCCTACGGCGTCTCGGAGCCTCCGATGGCGCGCGGTCCGTTCCTGTTCCTGACCGAGTGGCCCCGCGGGGACGAGCAGCGGCGCCTTCTCGTCGTCGACGCCGAGGGGAACAGGCGGGTGCTGGTCGATCCCGGGCGGATCGACCCGTCCGGGCAGACCGGGCTGCACGCCTGGTGGCCGTCGCGCGAGGGCGAACGCGTGGCCGTCCAGATGGAGGTCGCCGAACAGCCCGGCAGCGACATCGTGGTGCTGGACGCGCGTACCGGCGAGACGGTGGACGGCCCGTTGCCGCGCGCCCGCAACACCTCGCTCGCGTGGCTGCCGGGAGGGGACGCGTTCTACTACGTCAGCCGGGTGCCCGACGAGGACCTCGCCCCGGGTGACACGCGCCTGCATCGGCGGGTGCGCCTCCACCGGATCGGCACCCCTGACCGGCGGGACCCGGTGGTGTTCGGCGGCGAGGACGCCCCCGACCACTACTACGGCCTCACGATCAGCGCCGACGGCCGTTTCATGGCGATCACCGCGACGGCCGGGCCCGCCCCGCGGAACGACGTGTACGTGGCCGACCTCACCGGTCCGGAGGCTCCACGCTTCGTCAGGTTCGTGGACGGTGACGCCCTGGGCGCCCGCGTCCTCCCACGCTTCCTCCCGGACGGCGATCTCCTGCTGGTGACCGACCACCAGGCCCCGTGCGGCCGCGTCTGCGTCGCCCGCCGGCACGACACCGTCCCCAACGCGCGGCACGACGCCGGCCCCGCTCCCCGGTACGACACCGATCCGGCCGCATGGCGCGACCTGGTGGCCGAAGACCCCGAGGCACCCCTCGACGAGTGCGTGGTGCTGGACGACCCGGCGCTCGCGCGGCCCCTGCTGCTGGTGGCTCGCGCCCGGCACGGCACCTCCACCCTGACGCTGCACGACCTCGGCACCGGCCGGCCGCTCACCGACCTGCCCCTGCCCGGCGCGGGCGTCGTGTCGTCCCTGCGTACGGCCCTTCCGCACGGGCGTCGGGCGTGGTTCGGCTACTGCGACGCGACCACGCCTCCCGCCGTCTACCGCTACGACGGCGTCACGGGGACGGTCGAACACGAGGCGGGCGCGACGGCCGGCCGTACCCCGGAGATCCGCAGCCGGGTCGTCCGCTACCGGGCCGGCGACGGCACCGAGATCCCGCTGTTCCTGTTCACCCCGGCGGGGCGACTGGAAGGCCCCCGCCCCACCCTCCTGTACGGCTACGGCAGCTTCGGCATGCCGATGCGCCCGTGGTTCTTCCCGGCCGCGGCGGCATGGGTCGCCGCCGGAGGGATCTACGCCGTCGCCTGCGTACGCGGAGGCGGCGAGGAAGGGCAGCGGTGGCACGACGCCGGTCGCGGGCCGCACAAGCACCGCGCGATCGGCGACTTCAACGACGCCGCGGCCTGGCTGACCGGCACCGGCATGACGACCCGCGACCGGCTGGCCAGCTACGGCCAGTCCGCGGGCGGGCTGCTGGTCACCGCCGCGGCCGTCCGGCGGCCGGACCTGTACGCCGCGGTCGTCGCCGAGGGCCCGCTGTGCGACATGGCGCGGTACGAACGCTTCGGTCTGGGACGCACGTGGACCGAGGAGTTCGGCACCGCCACCGACCCGGAGCAGCTTCGATGGCTGCTGGAATACTCCCCTTATCACCACGTCACGCCCGGAACCTCCTATCCCGCGTTCCTGCTCACCGGCGCGGTGACCGATCTGCAGACCGGAGAGGCCCACGTCACCAAGATGTGCGCGGCGCTCCAGCACGCCACCGGCGGCGACCGGCCGATCCTCATGCGCCGGGACCCCGGCACCGCCCACGCCGCCTCTCCCGCGAGCAAGGAACGCGCCCTGACCGCGGACATCCTCGCCTTCGCCGCGGAACACACCGGTCTCTCACCCGATCGCCACGGCGGAACGAACCGGAGCGGCGACCGGCGGTCGGTGCTGGTGAACCCACCGGAGGGGACGTACGTTTCTGGGGCATGAGATTGCGAACGATCCTGCTCGTGGCGGTGTTGTCGCTGGCAGCGGCGTGTGGAGAGGCGACGTCGGCCACAACGGCGGCCCCCGCCGGCGACGGGCCGGCCACGCCGGTCGCCCTGTGGGGCGCCGAAGGCGGGTTCGTGACCCCGACCGTGAACGTGCTGCGTCCGCCCCGGGTGGTGCTGTACGGAGACGGCCTGGTGGTCGCGGACGCGAGCAGGCAACTGAGGCTCACCGACGCCGAGACCGGCGGGACGGTCGCGGCGATGGAGAGGTATCTGACCGGGCAGCCGCCGACGGCCCGGCCGAGCCCGGGCGCGCCGTCGGTGGCGGACGTGCCGACCACCGTCCTCGCCGTACGGGGGAAGGACGGGAAGATGCGGGAGGTCCGGGCCGAGGCCCTGGAACAGGTCGCGGAGTTCTACCCCAGGGAACTCATGGACGCGAAGAAGCTGATGGAGGGCCTGGCGGCCCGCGCCGGCACGGAGGGCACCGCCTACACCGCCCCGCGCGTACGGATGGTGGCCGAAGGGGTCGACTCGGTGGAGGGCAAGCCGGCCCGGTGGCCCGCGAAGGTCCCCGAGCCCGACGGCCCGGCCGACCCGGTCTGGCGGAAGGACCTGGACGGCGAGGCGGCGAGCGCGCTCGCCAGGGCCGTTCCCGCCGGGCAGGACCACGGCCGGCCGATCTTCAGGACCGCTTCGGGGAAGGTGTTCGTGCTCTCCTGGCGATATCTGCTGCCCGACGAGTGACCCGCCGTCCGGCGGCCGGGACGGTCAGAGCCGTGACGACGAGCCCGCCGAGGACGACGAGGACGAGCAGCGCGGCCCAGGGGATGGTCCAGGCGTCCGTGGTGCTCTCGACGGCGGCGAGCGGGGCGACCGAGCCCGACGCGTCGGCGAGCAGCGGGACGAGGGTGACCGTCCCCGTCAGCCTCAGCGCGGGAGCCACTCCGCGCACCGGCACCGAGACCTTCCAGGTCTCGCCCGGCAGCAGCGGGGGCGAGTCGGCGATCTGCCCCGCGCGGACGCCGAAACGCCCGAAGGGGCCGGAGGTGGACACCTCCTGCCGCGCGGTGAGGATGGCGTTGCCGGTGTTGCGGATCGTGTACGTGACGGTGGCGTCGCCCTTCCCGAACGGATCGGGCGTGCCGGAGTAGCCGACGTGCAGGCCCTCCACCGACAGGCTCGGCCTGAGCACCCCGCCCACGCGGAGGCGGATCCGGATGCCGAGACGCCGCCCGTCCGCCTCGCCGGACCGGGGTGGGCCGGTCACGACGCCGCCCATGTACTCGCCGGGTGCGGCGTCGTCCGGCAGGGCAACCGTGAACGGCACCTCGGCCGACCCTCCGGGCGGGACCGTCACGTCGGGCCGGGCGGGGTGGACCCACGCGCCCACCCCGGCGGGCGTCGCGTCCTCGCCGGCGAGGTCGAGCCCGCCCTGTCCCGTGGTGAACGCGTCCGCGGCGTACACGGCGAGGTGGAGCGGCGTCGTGCCGTGGTTGACGACCACGAGACCGTCCTCGATCCGCCCTCCGGGGTCGAGGGTGTAGGCGTAGTTGCGCCGGTCGGACCCGAAGTCGTTGGAAGCCGTCCGCACCGTCCAGGAGCCCTCGCCGTCCGCCGCAGCGGCGGGTCCCGCCCCCGCTGCGAGGAGACCGATCGCGGCGAGCAGCGCCACGACGACGGCACGGGCGAGAACGGCGCGGGCGAGGGTGTCGGCCGCCGTGGTCGTACGCGGTCCGGGGGAGTACATGCGAATGGTCCTCGGGTGGGTCGGGGAGCGGAGGGAGGGAGGACGTGTGGTGGGGCGGGCGCCGGACGGCGCCCGCCCCACCGGGCCGAGCCCGATCAGCTCGTCGTGACCGGCCGCGCGTCACCGCCTGTCGGCTACTGCAGCCAGCCGGACTCGGCCGCCGCCGGCGTGTCCTCCCCGGCCTTGCCTTCGTTCGTGTGGATCACGACCTTGTCGACGGTGGAGCCGACAGGCTGAGCGGCGGTGGCGCCGCTGTCCGGGCCGCACCAGGACTCCTGGCCCAGCTCCACCGCGGCGTTGGGGGCGGCGCAGGTGCCGCTGCGGATGTTCTCGACGACGAGCTTGTTCCCGCGCACCTGGACCCGCACGTAGGTGCGGACGTGCTCCTGGTTCTCGACCGAGTTGGCCCAGTGGCTCTTGGGGTTCAGCGGGTCGGGACCGTAGTTCGGGTCCTTGGTGGTGTCCGGAGCGGTGAGGTCGTAGTACTTCGAACCCGACGCCGAGTTGGCCGTCACGTAGATGACGCCGCCGGGGCCCTTGGACACCTGGGCGGCGCCGGGCTGCTCGTCCTTGTTCGCCTTCTGCCCGTTCTTGATCACGTAGCTGCGGGAGTAGCTGTGGTCGTGACCCTGCAGGACCAGGTCGACGCCGAGCTTCGAGAAGGCCGTCGGGAAGTCCTGGCGGCGCACCTTGTTGTCGCCGTCGTTCGCGTGGCTGGCCGGCGAGTAGATCGCGTGGTGGTAGACGAGCACCGTGTGCTTGACGCCGGCGCCGTGCCTGTTGACGACATCGGTGATGTAGGCGATGTGCGCGGCGTCGGAGCCGCTGGCGTACGCGTTGCTGTTGATGTCGATGAACAGGATGTTCTTGTACTTGAACCAGTAGTCGCCGCCCGACCGGGTCGTCGCGCTGCCGTTGTAGTACGGCGCGGACCGGTCGGTGTTCGGCGTCCAGAAGTGCTGCTCGTACGCCTTGCCGCCGACGTCGTGGTTGCCGATGGTGGCGGCCCAGGGGTACTGGCGCAGCTTGTCGGACGCGAGGAACGCGTTCCACTGCGTCTCGGTGTTGGCGGTCTCGACCTGGTCGCCGCCGGAGACCAGCAGTTCGGCCTTCGGGTTGGCGGCGAGGGCGACGTCCAGGGTGTCCGCCCAGCCGGCGCCGTCCTTCGCCACGTTGCCGGACGAGCCGATCTGCGGGTCGCCGAAGAACAGGAAGTCGAGGTTGTTGCCGTTGAAGTCCTGCGTCGTGAAGGAGTACGCCGGGGACCAGCTTCCCTCGGCGCCGACCCGGTAGGAGTACTCGGTGTTCTGCTTCAGGCTGTCGATCGTGGCGTGCGCGTTGTAGCCGCCGTTGACGCTGTTCGCGGTGACGGTGGCGGAGAAGGTCACGGCGTTCGCGGGGAACTGGCCCTCGACGAGCTTGGACGTCGGCGTGACCTGCACCACCTGCGGGGTGCCGGTCGAGGAGTACCACGACACGACGCGCTGCGTCTCGTCGGCGCCGACGCCGAGGACGACGCCGGTGAGCGTCGCGCTGTCGGCGTGGGCGGCGGTCGTCAGGCCGCCGCCGAACACGGCGGTGGCGCTGAGAGCCGCCGCGCCGGCGCTGACGGCCACCCGCCGCAGCACCTGGCCGGAGCCCTTGGTCCCGTTGTCGAACTTCATTACTTTCCATCCATTTATGGGGAATTGGAGCGATTTGCACGCTTTCGGGGTTTGGTGTCGCGAAAGTGAACATCGGGCGGGCGGGCCGTTGCGCCTGCCGGAAGTTGTGATGCGATCTCGGATTCCGGCTCAGACTCCGAGCACGCGTTGCGCGAACCACACCAGGCCCATCGCGGACACCCCCGCCGCGATCGCCCCGGTCGTCCACAGTCCCGCGACCGGGCGGCGGTGCCGCAGCAGGGCGAGCAGCGGGAAGACGGCGACGATGATCGCGAGCTGGACGACCTCGATGCCCACGTTGAAGACGAGCAGCGACCACAGGAGCGTCCACGACCAGGCCTGGTCGATCCCCAGCGCCGCGGCGAAGCCCAGCCCGTGCACGAGGCCGAAGCAGAAGACCACCGCGAGCCGCGCCAGGCCCGCGCGGTCCAGGCCGAGGCGACCGTGCCCTGCAGTTTGAAGATCCGTGGCGTGCGATCGGCGCCGCCAGACGCGCCACAGGTGCCATCCGGCGACGACCGCGATCGACAGGGCGATGACGGGCTCGACGAACGACGCGGGCACCCGTACGAGGCCGAGGGCCGCGAGGACGAAGGTCACCGAGTGGGCCAGCGTGAAGGTCGTCGCCGCGAGCACGATCTCGCGCAGGCGGCGCGATCCCGCGATGAGCGCCAGCAGGAAGAGGATGTGGTCGACTCCGCCGAGCAGGTGCTCGGCTCCGAGCCGGAAGAACTGCCAGAACCGCTCGGCCCAGGACTGTTCCGTGGAGAACGACCGGTGCCGGGAGTCGAGAGCCGTGCTTCCGGACCTCAGGTCGAGGTCGTAGGTGACGATCGTCTTGCTGTCGCGCACGTAGCCCTCGGAGCCCGGGAACAGCTCGCTGCGCACCTCGTGCGCGCCGGCGGACTCCGGGCACCGGTAGTCGAGGACCAGCCGCGCGTACGGGACGCCCTCGCGTCGCCCGATGGTGAAGCCGCCGTCCCGGGCCGGGGCGCACGCCGTGCCCCCGGCCGTGACGCCGAAGCGCTCGGTCACGTACGCGACGACCGAGCCGGCGTGCCCGTCGAGCGCGGCGGCCTGCTCGGCCGCGTCACCGCCCTCGAACGCGGCGGTGCCCTCCTTGAAGAGCGGGTCGTCCTTCCCGGAGTCGGCGGCGGAGACGACGAGCAGGTCGTACTCCAGCTGGAGCTCGGCGCGGACATGGCCGGTCCGGGGCGACGCGAGATGGACGTAGGCCGTCGAGGTGAACCCGTGGGCGAGAGCGGGGACGGATCCGAGCACAGCGGCCAGGACACCGGACAGGACGGCCACGGCTACGGCGGCGATGACGGAACAGACGCGACGCCGCGCGGCGGGGGACATATTACTCCTTTTCGGGCTTGGCGTACGAAATCTGGCCGATCCGGATGAACGACCGATATCTCGTGAATGAACCGATGACGAACCAATCCCGGTGAAGGACGCTTGAGGTCGGAAAGGACGCAGGCGATGAGATAGGAAGTAGGCGCACTTCCCGCGCCTCCGGAGGACGATCCCCATGCGCTCTCGGCTTCTGCCTGCCGGCACACTGGCCGCGGCGGTCGCGACCGCCCTGCTGGCCGGTGGATGCGGCTCCGGTGACGACTGGTCCCGGCCGCACGCGAAGGCCACCGCCGTCGGCACCCCGGGCCCGGGGTTCCTCCCCGCCTCCTCGCCCGCGCCGGAGGCGACGATCACGCCCCGGCCCGGCTCGTGGAACGGGGTCCGGCCGTCGGAGGGCTACCGCGTGGTGCTGCTCACCGCGGGAGCGGACCGCCGGACCCGGACGCTGGTGAACGCCGTGACGGAGTGGGCCGAGGAGGAGCGGGTCAGCCTGAGGACCATTACGGCCGCGAAGCCGGCCGACTTCGTCCCGAGCATCAGCAGGGCGATCGAGCTGAAGCCCGACCTCGTCGTCAGCGCCGGCGACGACCTCGTCGATCCCCTCGCCCTCGTCACGCCCAACCACCTCGACCAGCAGTTCCTGGTGGTCGGCGCCGAGCTGGCCGAGCCCACGGCGAACGTCACCGCCGCCGACTGGGCCGGTGCGTCGTTCCGCGGCGAGGGACTCGGCATGTCCTCGACGTACGACTCGGCCAGCTTCACTCCCGAGCGCGCGGGGCGTGCCGTCCGGGCCGGTGTCGCCGCCGTGCTCACCGGCTTCACCGGCAACGTGATCTGGCTGGACTAGACGGCGGAGGAGCTAACGGAGGAGCCGGCGGCCGGAGACGAGGTGGGCGTAGACGATGACGTTGTCGCGGTAGTGCCCGGAGGCGGAGTCGAAGGTTCCGCCGCAGGTGATGAGGCGCAGGCCGGGGAACCTCACCATGCCGTAGACCCTGCGGGTGGGGAAGCGGTCCTTCGGCACCCTCTCCAGGGAGTCCACCTCGAAGGTCACCCGGCTGCCGTCCTTCCTGGAGATCTTCACCATGTCGCCCGGGCGCAGCTCCCCCAGGCGGAAGAAGACCCCTGGCCCCTTCGCCGAGTCGACGTGACCGGCGATGACGGCGGGACCACGCGCGCCCGGCGACGGGCCGAGGCGGTACCAGCCCGCCTCGCCGACCCGGGAGAGAGGCGGGACCTCCAGGGTGCCGTCCGGGTTCTTGCCCAGCGTCATCAGCGTGGTGCGCACGCCGATCTCCGGGATCTCCAGCAGCACCGGCGGTGACGCGGGCAGCGCGCGTGCCGTGGACTTCGGGTGCGCCGGCGGGGTGGAGAGGGCGGCGGGAGGGGCGGGCGGAGCCGCCGGGCGGCCGCCGGTGCGGCCGGTGACGACCACGACGGCGGTGACGGCGGCGAGGGCCGCGGTCAGGCCGACGAGGACGGCGGCGGGCCTGCCCAATTGATCACCGCTTCTGATCGAAAGCTACCGGCACATCATATGTCGCTTTCATGTAATTCAGTCCCCTGAGTCACTCGTGTACGCTCATGGGAGCAGTAAACGGTTATGTGGCAGCTTGCAAAGATCTGGACGGTTTTTTAGTGGTTCAGTCAGAAACTCTGCGCAGGCCGCCGCAACCTGATCACGTCCCCGCGATCCTCGATCGCGAGCGGGCCGGCCCGGGCCGCCACCGGGCCGCCAAGGGCGCGGACGGCAGGCGGGACCTCCCAGAGGTCGACCACGCGCGCATGCGCGTCACCGTGCTGGTCCCGGCCCACGACGAAGAGGACCAGATCGCGGAGACGATCACCTCGCTGCACGCCCAGCGGCGCAGGCCCAACCGGATCATCGTGATCGCGGACAACTGCACGGACAGGACCGCGGACATCGCGCAGGCGCACGGCGCCGAGGTCATCAGGACGGTCGGCAACCGCCACAAGAAGGCGGGCGCGCTCAACCAGGTGCTCGAAGTGCTGCTTCCTCTGATGGGGTCGCGGGACGCCGTGCTGGTCATGGACGCGGACTCGGCGCTCGATCCCGGTTTCGTCCACCACGCCGTGCTCCGGCTCGCCACCGGCAGGCTGGCCGCGGTGGGCGGCACCTTCACCGGCAAGCCGGGCGGCGGGCTGGTGGGCATGTTCCAGCGCAACGAGTACGCGCGCTACGCCCGGGACGTGCGGAGGCTGCACGGAAAGGCGCTGGTGCTCACCGGGACGGCGACGCTCTTCCGCGCGCTCGCCCTCAAGGAGGTCGTCAGGGCCCGCCGCGCCGGACGCCTCCCCGGTCGCGACCAGGTGTACGACGTGCGCGTCCTCACCGAGGACAACGAGCTCACCCTGGCGCTGCTGCACCTGCGGTTCCGCCTCCTGTGTCCCGCCGAGTGCACGCTCACCACCGAGGTCATGGAGACCTGGAAGGACCTGTTCAAACAGCGCCTGCGGTGGAAGCGGGGCGCGCTGGAGAACCTCACCGACTACGGCTGGACGCGGGTCACGTTGCCCTACTGGGGCCGCCAGCTCCTGTCGCTGGTCGGGATCGTCGTGATCTTCGCGTACCTCGGCGCCACGGCCTGGTCGATCGCCGTCACGGGCAGGCTCGACTTCCATCCGCTCTGGGTGGCGGTGACGGGCGTCTTCATGATCGAGCGGATCGTCACCGTCCGGAGCAGGGGCGGCGGGCAGATGGCCGTCGCCGGCCTGCTGTTCGTCGAGATGATCTTCGATGTGTTTCTGCAGATCGCACAGGCGAAAGCCTTCTGGGACGCCGCGTGGCGTCGGGAAAGGAAATGGTGAACATGTACAACAACCCACCCATCGGGGGCGTGGCGGCGGGCTTCGGCGGTGCGGCGCTGACCGCACCGTTCATGGGCTGGAACGCGCTCTGGATCGCCCTGGGCCTGTTCACGCTGGTGTCGGCCGCGGTGGCGGTCAAGCGGATCATCCCCAAGCGCGAGGCCTGACCCCGGTCAGGCGCTACGCCTGGAGCTTGCGGCGCAGGTCGGCGGCGTGGGGGTGGCCGAGATCACGGAAGATCTCGTACGCCTCCCGCCAGTGCTCGCGGGCCGTCTCCGGGTCGCCGACGGCCTCGCTCGCGTCACCGAGGTGTCCGAGCAGCTGGGCCCGCAGGGCCTGGTGGTCCGTCGGGCCGGCCAGCAGCAGGCCGCGGCGGAAGAGCGGGATCGCGCTCATCGGGTCGCCGAGCCGCTGGTGGAGCAGGCCCAGCGTGTCGATAGTGACCAGCTCGTTCGGCCGGTCACCGGCCCGTCGCTGCAGCTCCAGCGCCTGCAGGTGGTAGGGCAGGGCGTCCTGGAGGGAGCCGAGCTCCGACAGGTACCAGCCCACGGCGAGGGCGGCCTTGCCCGCCCAGTAGGGGTCGTCGATCTCGGTGAAGAGCGACAACGACCGCCCAGCCTGGTCGAGCGCGTGCTCGCCGTCGCCCTGCAGCCAGTAGACGTAGGACAGCACGAAGCGGTTCTCGGCCTCGCCCGCCCGGTCTCCGGCGGCGAGGCTCAGCCGGAGCGCCTCCCGCATGTGGGCGTGCGCCTCCTCGAACCGGTCGAGCCTGCCGTGCACGGCGCTCAGGAAGCGGTGCGCGTGCGCCGCCGCCGGCCGGTCGGTCATGGCGGTGGCCGCGCGCAGCGCCACCGCCCACGCCGCCCCCTCGTCGTGCCAGCGCCGCTCGTCGTTCAGGAACGTGTCCAGCGCCCAGCTCAGCTGCCAGGCGTGCCGGTGCATCCCCTCATCCTCGGCCTGCCGCAGCGTGGTCAGCAGCACGGCGTACTCGGCCTTCAGCCACCGCACGGCGGCCGCGAGGTCGAGCACCGGCTTCGGCTCGGCGCCGTCCACGGGCGCGCCGAGGGCCATCGGAATGGGCGCGCGCACCGGGTTCAGCACGAGTTCGGCGTGGTAGGCGGTGTGCGTGTAATGGTCGAGCAGCCGGGTCAGCGCCTCCTGCCGCGCGGCCTCGGACTCCTCGGCCCGGACGCGTTCGGCGGCGTACGCGTGCAGCAGGTCGTGCATCCGGTAGCGGCCGGGCGCGTGCTCCACGACCATGCTGGCGTCGGTCAGCTCGGCCAGCGTGCGCCGGACCTCGGGCAGCGCCCGGCCGGCCAGCGCGGCGGCGGACGCGAGCGCGATGTCGGCGCCCGCGACGAGCCCGAGCAGCCGGAACAGCCGTGCGGCGTCCCGGCTGAGCGCGTCGTAGGACCAGGAGAAGACGACGTCGATCTCCAGCGCCGCGATCCGTCCACGGGGATTGCGCAGCTCCGTGGCGATCGCATCGGGCGGGAACCCGGTCAGCTGCGCCCGCGCCCCGACCAGGGCCAGCGCCAGCGGGAGCCGTCCGCACGCGGCCGCGATCGCGGCCACCGCGTCGCCGCGCCGGGTCCGTGTCGTGCCCGGGCCGAGGCGGCGGCCGAGCAGTTCGACCGCCTCCGGCAGGTCCGGGACGTCGAGCGTCAGCGCCGTGGCGCCGGTCTCCGCCACCAGGGCGGTGAGCCGCCGGCGGCTGGTGACGATCGTACGGGCGGCGGGTCCGGCCGGCAGCAGGGGCAGGACCTGCTCGGCGTCGCGGGCGTTGTCGAGCACGACGAGCAGGGCGCGCCCGGCCGTGTGGCTGCGGTAGAGCGCCACCTGTGCCGTGAGGCCGGACGGAACGCGGTCGAGCGGCACCCCGAGCGCGTCGAGGAACCCGCGGACCACCTCCGCCGGCTCCATGGCGTCGTGGCGGGAGAAGCCACGCAGGTCCACGTACAGCCGGCCGTCCGGGAAGCGCGGCGCGGCCAGATGGGACCAGTGCACGGCGAGGGAGGTCTTGCCCACCCCGGCAGGACCGGAGACGGCGACCACCGCCGACGCGGCCGCGTCCAGCGCGCGCAGCGCCTCGGCCCGGCCGGTGAAGCCGTCGACGTCGGCGGGCAGCTGCTCCGGAGCCGGAGGCCGCCCGGCGTCCCCCTGTGCGGCGTGCTGGAAGGCGGCCCGGTCGTCCGGGGACAGGTTCAGCGCGCCGGCGAGCATCCGGACGGTGCCGGCGCGGGGCACCGGGACCCGGCCCGACTCGATCTCCCGGATCTGCCGCTCGCTGACGCCGGACAGCGCGGCCAGCTCCTCCTGCGTGAGCATCGCCCGGATCCGCAGGTCACGCAGCATGTCGCCGAACATCGATTCCCTTCCGTCTGCCCACGGTATTCGATCACGTTCGCGCGGACGGCAGCCTAACCGCCGGTCAACCGCCGGTCGAGCGCCTGCCCCCCGTACCGCCGCCGCTGGTTGGCTGGAGGGGCCTCACCGGTCCTGACAGGGCGCGGAGACGCACCGGGTCGGCGCTCGCGACGGGGGCAGCGCTGACAGCCACCGGGCTCTGGAGCCGCCGGGGGCTCCGGAGGCACCGGGGAGGGCGGGAGGGACGGGAGGAGCACGCCGGGGGCCTCGCCGATCGCGACGGCCGAAATCACGGGGGTGATGGTGTTCGAGTTCGACGTTCTCGGGCCGCTGCGGGTGAGCCGTGACGGAGTTCCCGTGCGGCTGGGCGCGGCCATGCTGCGCCGCCTGCTCGCGACCCTGCTGTGCACGCCGGGCAGGCCGGTGGCGGTGCCGGCGCTGGTCGAGGCGCTCTGGGACGACGATCCGCCGCGCAGCGCGCACAAGACGCTGCAGATCTACGTGCTGCGGCTCCGGCAGGCGATGGGCGATCGCGACCGCGTCGTCCACGGCCCCGGTGGTTACGCCGCCGCCGTCTCGGAGTCCGAACTCGACGCGCTGCGGTTCCGGGAGCTGACGGCGGCCGGACGGGCCGCCAGGAGGAACGGGGACCCGGCGAAGGCGGGCGCGTTGTTCCGGCGGGCGCTCGGCCTGTGGCGGGGGCCCGCCTTCGCCGACGCCGGAGACGGGGCGCTCGTGGCGGACGAGGCGCGGCGGCTGGAGGAGGAGCGGCTGCTGACCTGCGAGGAACTGGCCGTGGCCGACCTGGCGTGCGGCCGCCACGCGGAACTGGTCACCGGCCTGACCGAGATGGCCGCGCTGCATCCGTACCGGGAACGGCTGCACGCCTGCCTCATGCTGGCCCTCTGCCAGGCCGGGCGGCAGGCCGAGGCGTTACGGGTCTACCAGCGGGTGCGCACCATGCTCGGAGAGGAACTCGGCGTGGAACCCGGCCACACGCTGCGGCGGGTGCACGAGGCGGTCCTGCGGGGCGACACCGGCGATGACAGCCATGATCGCCGTAATTATCACTGCGGCGATCACGGCGGTGCGCCCGGCTCGGTCGCCGCACTGCTCCTCGGGCCCGAGGAGGAGCCGTACGGGGAGAGCGCGGGGTTCCCGTACGCCCTCCGCACAGACACGGCGGACCAGGCCGGTGCGGAGGACGCCGGGCCCGTGGTGGCCGCGCCGTGCCATCTGCCCCCGGACATCGGGGACTTCACCGGACGTCACGAGCTGACCGATTCGCTGCGGCAGTGTCTCACCGGTGCGCAGGACCCGCCCGCGACACCGGTCGTGGCGCTGTACGGCAGGGCGGGCGCCGGCAAGACGACGCTGGCCGTCCACGTCGCCCACAGCCTGGGGGAGGTGTTCGCCCACGGCCGGCTCTACGTCGACCTGCACGGGACCCGCCCGCGGCCGGCCGACCCGGCCGATGCGCTGGCGCGTCTCCTGACCGCCCTCGGCGTGGCCGCGCGGGCGTTGCCGGACGGGCTGGAGGAGCGCGGGCGGCTGTTCCGCGCCGTCCTGGCCGACCGCCGCGTACTGGTGGTGCTGGACGACGCCGCGAGCGAGGAGCAGGTCAGGCCGCTCCTGCCGGGCGGCCCGGGCTGCGCCGTGCTGGTGACCAGCAGGCGCAGGCCGGCCGGGCTGAGCGCCCGCGCCGTACGCGTCGACGCGCTCGGCCCGGCGTCCGCGGCGGCGCTGCTCGGGCGGATCGCCGGACCGGAGCGGGTCGCGGCCCGGCCCGCGGTCGTGGCCGAGATCGTCCGCCTCTGCGGCCACCTGCCCCTGGCGGTGCGGATCGCCGGGGAACGGCTCGCGCAGCGCGAGCACTGGAGTCCCGAACACCTGGCCGACCGCCTGCGGGAGGAGCGGCGGCGCCTGGACGAACTCGTCGCGGGCGACCTGTCGGTGCGCGCGAGACTCGACGCCGACTACCGCGTGCTCGGCACGCCCGCCAGGCGGGCGCTGCGGATGCTCGGCCTGCTCGACGTCCCCGAGTTCGCCGCGTGGGTGCTCGCGGCGGCCCTCGACGTCCCGGTGCGCGAGGCCGAGGCGTACGCCGACCTGCTCGTCGACGCCCAGTTGCTGAGCTGCGCGGCCGACGACGCCGGCGGCCGGTTCCGCTACCGCTTCCACGACTTCGTGCGGGCCTACGCCCGGGAACGCGCCGAACTGGAGGAGACCGGCGGCGAACGGGAGGAGGTGGTCGCCCGTGTCCTCGGCGCGTTGCTCACCGTGGCCGAGGAGGCGGAACGCGGCCTGCCGGAACACGTGGCCTCCGCCGTCCCGGGCGGCCCGATCAGCGGGACAGGCTGCGGATGACCACACCGAGCACCTCGTCGGTCCGCAGGTAACCCCAGCGCCGGGAGTCCATGCTGGCGGGGCCGTCGCCGAGGACCACCAGTCGTCCGGCCGGGACCAGGTCTCCCGGCGCGGCACGCACACCCGCCATCACCTGGTCGGGCACCCTGTCACCCGGCACCGCGGCGATCCGCTTGATCAGCCACGACGTCCCGCCCAGCCGCGCCACCTCCGTCGCCGCCCCGCCGTACGGCGAGCGCCCGCCGTTCGGGCCGGCGTTCGTGTCGCCGGGGAAAGGGGAGCCCGACCCGTGGGCCGAGCCTGGGCCCGTGCCGTCGCCTGAGCCGGGGCTCGCGCCGTCGCGCGTGCCTGGGCCGGTGCCGTCGGGCGAGCCGGGGCCCGTGCCGTCGCGGGAGCCGTGCCGGAAGACCACGACCTGGCCGCGCCGCAGGGCCGTGCGCCCGCCGCGCCGTACGAGCACCCGGTCTCCCGGCCGGTATGCCGGGACCATGCTCGTCCCGGACACCCGGACGACGACGAAGCGACGCCGGGCGAACAATCCGGCCACGACCCCGGCGACCAGCAGCCCGGCGACCAGCGGCCCGGCGACCGCTGCCGAGGCCGGCAGCGGAGTAACGAGATGTCGCATGGCCACCCTCCGGACCCCGTCAGCCGGTCCCGGCCCCCCCGGCCGGGCCGGATCCCGTACGGCCGGCCCCGCACGCCCGCGGATCCGGCACGCGCCGACTCTGCCCGGATCCGGTTGCGCGCCGGTTGCGCCGCGCCTGCGCGGTGCCTGCGCCCGGGCCCGGCCGGCCGCGACCGCGGCGCAGGTCGCACCGCGCATCCTCACAGGGCGGGCGGCCTACCACGCCCGCGAACCCCCTCCGAAGGGAGCAACACACATGATGCGGACGCTGAACCGTCTGGGAGACCGGATGCTCGAGCGGCTCCTTCCCGCCGCCGAGGCCAAGGCGGACCGGTGTGTCGAGTACTGGCCTACGGGCGGCTGCAACCGCTACAAGGACTGCTACCCCAACCCCACCGGCTTCCTGTGCATCACGTACTTCCGCAGCAGCTGCAGCGGCGCCTGGCAGAACATCGGGTACTGCTGAGGCCGGCTGACAGGTTCGTGATCCACGCCGTCATGGTCTACGCCGTGCTGACCGTCCGGCTCGTGCTGGCGGGGGTCTTCCTGGTCTCCGTCCTCACGAAGCTGCGCACGCGGCGGGCTTTCGGCGAGTTCACCACGGCGGTACGGCGACTCGGCGGCCTTCCCACGCCCCTCGTCGCGCCGGCCGCCGTGGTCGTCGTCGCCGTCGAGGCCGGAACCGTCGTCCTGCTGGCGGCGCCCGGCCTCGACGGCGACGCCACCGCCGGCCTCGTCCTCGCGGGGGCCCTGCTCCTCGGCTTCGCCGTCATCCTGGCGAGAGCCCTGCGGCGGGGCGCGGCCGGACCCTGCCGGTGCTTCGGCGGGTCGGACGAGCCGATCGGCCTCCGTGACGTGGCGCGCAACGGCGTGCTCGTCGCGTGCGCGGCCGCCGGGGTGGTCATGACCTCCGCCGGGGCGGGCGCGTCCGCAGGGACCGGCGCGGCCGTCTCGCCGGCCGCCGCCGCGCTGTGCCTGCTCGGGGCCTCGGTCGCCGTCGGCGCCGTCGTGCTCCTCGACGACCTGCTCGACCTCCTCCGCTGACCACCGAAGCCCTCTCCGCTGTCGAAGGGAACGCCCATGGCCGTCCTGGTCGCCGCCGTCATCGTGCTCGGCGGGCTCGTCCTGGTCAATCTCCTCCTGACCGCCGCCGTCATCAGGAAACTCCGGAAGATCACCAAGGAGCTCCCCGCGGGGAGGGCGCGGGACGGCTTCGGGCTCCCGGTGGGCGCCGAGGTCCCGGCCTTCTCCGCGCTCACGGTCGCGGACACGAAGGTCACCACCGACGACCTCGCGGGCGGGCGCACCCTCGTCGGGTTCTTCAGCACCGACTGCCGGCACTGTCTGCCGAACGCGCCCGGCTTCGCCGCCACCGCCCGCGACGCCGCGGCCGACGGCGTACGCAACCTGGCGGTGGTCGTCGCGGGGGAGGAGGAGCCCGCCGGCCTGCTCGACGCGCTCGGCGACGCCGTCACCGTCGTCGTGGAGAACGAAGGCGGCGCGCTGACGGACGCGTTCGCGGTCGCGGGGTTCCCGTCGTTCTTCCTGGTCGGCCCGGATGCGACCATCGCCGCCAGCGGCCACGAGCCGGAGTCGCTGCTCGCCGCGCCGTCCCTGACCTGACATGGCCGATGTGAGGGCGCGGCTCGGGCCGCTGCGACCCACCCTGGCGCTCGTCTGGCGGGCCGGGCCCGGGCTCGCCCTCACCCATCTCGCCATGGCGGTCCTGGGCGGCGCCTCTCCCGTCGCCATCACCTGGCTCACCAAGCTCCTGATCGACCGCCTGACCACCGGCACGGGCCCGGCGACGGCTCCGCTGGCCGCCGCGATGGCCGCACTCGGGGCACTGACCGCGCTGCTTCCCCATCTGTCCGGGTACGTCCAGCAGGAACAGCGGCGCCGTATCGCCTGGCGCACCAGCGACGAACTGTTCACCGCCGTGTGCCGCATGCAGGGCCTGAGCAGGCTGGAGAACCCCGGGTTCCACGACCGGCTCCAGATGGCCCAGCAGTCCGCGCAGACCGCGCCGCAGCTCATCACCGAGTCGGCGCTCGGCGTGCTGCGCGGCGGTGTCACCATCGCCGGGCTCCTCGGCGCGCTCGCCACGCTCAGCACGCCGCTGGCCGCCGTCGTGGCCGCGGCGGCCGGACCCGAACTGGTGATGCAGTTGCGGCTCAGCCGCCGCCGCGCGCACCTGCGCTGGGAGGTGGCCCCCGCCGAGCGCCGCCGGATGTTCTACCAGGCGTTGCTGCTCGACCATCAGGCCGCCAAGGAGATCCGGCTGTTCGGGATCGGCGGCTTCCTGCGTGGACGCATGCTGACCGAGCTGGCCGCCCAGCAGCGGGCCGAACGCCGGGTGGACCTCGCGGCCGTCCGTTACAACGGAGCGCTCACCGCCCTCAGCACGGTCATCGCGGGCGCGGCGCTGATCGTCATGGTCTCCCGCATCGCGGCGGGGCAAGCAGGCATCGGCGACCTGGCCGTGCTCACCGCCGCCCTGGCGGGCACCCAGTCGTCACTCTCCGGCATGGTGATCCAGTTGGCCCACCTGAACGAGGCGCTCGTCCTCGCCGGTCACTACACCCATGTCGTCACCATCGGGCCCGACCTGCCGGAGCCCGCCACCGGTGGCGGCGTCACGCCGCTGCGGCGCGGCATCGAGCTCCGCGACGTGTGGTTCCGGTACGACCCCGACCATCCGTACGTGCTCCGCGGCCTGAACCTGACCATCCCGTACGGCCGCAGCGTGGCCCTGGTCGGCCTGAACGGCGCGGGCAAGAGCACCGTCGTCAAGCTGCTGTGCCGCCTGTACGACCCCGAGCGCGGCAGCGTCCGCTGGGACGACGCCGACGTACGGGACCTGCGGATCGACGACCTGCGCCGCCGGATAGGGGCCGTGTTCCAGGACTACATGGCCTACGACCTCACCGCGGCGGAGAACGTCGCCGTCGGCGACGTCGGCTCCCTCGACCGGCCGGAACGCCTCCACGAGGCAGCCCGCCGGGCGGGCATCCACGACAGGCTCGCCGGCCTGCCCCGCGGCTACGACACCATCCTGTCCCGGTTCTTCGCCGCCGACCCGGACGAGGACCCCGGCCAGGGCGTGCTCCTGTCCGGCGGGCAGTGGCAGCGCGTCGCCCTCGCCCGCGCCCTCCTCCGCGCGGACACCGCCGACCTGCTCATCCTCGACGAGCCCAGCTCCGGGCTCGACCCCGACGCCGAGTACGCCGTCCACCGGCGGCTGCGCGACCTCCGCGCCGGCCGTACGAGCCTGCTCATCTCGCACCGCCTCAACACCGTGCGCGGCGCGGACCACATCGTCGTCCTCGCCGACGGCCGGGTGGCCGAGCAGGGCACCCACGACGAGCTGATGGCGCTCGGCGGCGAGTACGCCCGCCTGTTCACCCGTCAGGCGGCCGACTTCCAGCTCGCTCGGCCCACCGTCCTCGGTTCACCGGCCGACACGTGACGAGACCCGGGTGCCGCGTCACCTCGCCCACCCGGCGAGGAACTCCTCCCAGGTCCGCCCGCCCGCGCCGGCGCCGTCCAGGGGCAGGTTCGCGCCGTTGCGGAACGCGCGGGCGGCCCGGCCCGGAGCCGGCATCGGCATGACGAGCCGGCGCCTGCCGACGGCCTTCAGGTAGTCGCGGGCGAGATCCTCCATCGGATACACGCGCGGCCCGGCGACGTCGGGCACCAGACCGGCCGGCGCGCCGAGGGCCAGCCCGGCGAGCCGGGCCGCCACCGCACCCGCGTCGACGGGCTGGAACCGTACGCCGGCCCAGGTCGGCAGCACCGGCGGCAGCGCGCTCAGCTGGCTCAGCGTCGTCCAGACGAACTCGTGGAACTGGGTGGCGCGCAGGGTGGTCCACGGCAGTCCGCTGCCCTCGACGATCCGTTCGGCCTCCCGCTTGGCGGCGAAGTAGCCGAACATCGCCCGGTCGACGCCGCTGACGACAGGGACGCGATCGGCGCCGACGACCGAGACGAACACGACGTGCGGCCCGTCCGCACGGGACGCCGCGCCCACCAGGTTGCGGGCCTTGACCTCGTCGCCCTTGGCGCTGCCCGCGCAGTGCACGATGGTGCCGGCGCCCTTCACCGCGGCGTCGAGCCCCTCGCCGGTCGACACGTCACCGGTCACGAACTCCACGCCGTCCCGGTGATCGCGGGCGCTCCTGCTGAGCACGCGCACGCGGTGGCCCGCGTCCCGCAGCAGCGGTACGACGAGCCGCCCGAGCGTGCCGGTGCCGCCGGTGACCAGGGTGAGCGAGGTCATGATGGTCAACTCCTCGGGTCCGGGGGCCCCGGTCACATCGGCCGGGCCCTCTGGGTCTACCAATGAGGGACACCGGGGCGGAGAGGAATGTGACGCGGTGGACGAGCGGGAGTGGCTGACGGAGCGTTTCGAGGAGCACCGCACCCGGCTGCGGGCGGTGGCATACCGGATGCTCGGCTCGATGAGCGAGGCCGACGACGCCGTGCAGGACGCCTGGCTGCGGGTCAGCCGCGCCGGCGCCGGCGGCGTGGAGAACCTCGGCGCGTGGCTCACGACGGTGGTGGCGCGGGTGTGCCTAAACGTGCTGCGTTCCCGTGAACACCGGCGCGAGGAGCATCTGGGGGTACGTGTGCCCGACCCGGTCATCGATCCCGAGTCGGGGGCCGACCCCGAGCACGAGGCGGTGCTCGCCGACTCGGTCGGGCTCGCGCTGCTGGTGGTGCTCGAAACGCTCTCTCCGGCCGAGCGGCTCGCGTTCGTGCTCCACGACATGTTCGCGGTGCCCTTCGAGGACATCGCCACGATGATCGACCGCTCCCCGGCCGCGGCCCGGCAACTGGCGAGCCGCGCCCGGCGGCGCGTACGGGGACAGGCCCCCGCCCCCGATCCCGACCTCGCCCGGCAGCGTGCGGTCGTCGAGGCGTTCCTGGCCGCCGCCCGCGACGGCGACTTCGACGGGCTCGTCGCCGTGCTCGCCCCCGGCGTCGTGCTGCGGTCCGACGGCGGCGTCGCGCGGGCCCGTCACAGCACGGTCGTCACGGGGGCGCGGGAGGTGGCGGCGCAGGCGGCCGTCTTCGGCTCGCTCTCGCCGTACGCGCGACCGGCCCTGGTCAACGGGGCGGCCGGAGTCGTCGTCGTGGCGAACGGCCGGCCGCTGTCCGTCATGGCCTTCACCGTCACCGGCGGGAGGATCGCCGCCATCGACGTGCTGTCCGATCCCGAACGCCTGGCCAGGCTCGACCTCACCGTCCTCGGCGACTGAGCGCCGCCACCGGCCGCCGTCGAGCGCCGCCGGCCGGGCGGAGTTCGTCCCGGTGCCGGCTCAGCGGCCGGAACCCGCCTCGCAGCGGCGCTTGAGGCTCTCCGCCTCGGTGCGGACGTACCTGCGGGTGCGCCCGCCGGTGAGCAGGCCCACCAGCGGCGCCAGCGGGCCGGACTGGGCGATCGTGAGAAGGACCGACACCCCGCCGCCCGGCCGGGGCGTGAGCACGTGGCCCGCGACCGTGACGACGCCCCCGCTCGCCGCCCGCCACGTGAAGGACGCGCCGTCGGTGAACTCCGTCACCTCCCAGACCATCGGGGGAAGCGCGGGCTGTTTGATCCGTACGCGGACGCCGGGCCCCAGCGGGCCGTCGGCGGTGTACGCGACCCGGGTCATGGTGGGGAGGAACTCCGGCCACCTGACGACGTCCGTCAGGATCCGCCAGACCCGTTCCTGAGATGCGTCGATGTCGACGCCGGTCTCGAACCGCATCGCAGTTGCCGCTCCTTCTCCGTACCGGAGCCGCGCGGGGGGCCGGGCCCGCGGCGGACCACCGTGGCTCACGTCACGATGATCACACCTCGTGCCGGCGGTGCCGCACCCGGGCCGCGACCGGCTCGCCCCGGCCGGGGCGAGCCGGTCGAGGGAGGGCCGGGCCCGCGACATCAGCCGGTCGGCCTCGTCAGACCCGCTTCCACGGGCCGTTCGGGTCGCCGGGCGCCTGGTTGCGGCTGTACCACTTCGCCTGGTAGACGACGCCCTGGTACTCCGCCCGGTCTCCGGTGAGGAAGATCCGTGACGGGGTCCACACGGGGGTGCCGTCCGCCGTGGACACGATCTGCTGCCAGGCCCCGTACGGGTTGCCGGGGATCTGGTTCCTGGAGTACCACGAGTTGAGCCAGACGGTGCCCTGGTAGGTCACCTGGTCACCGGTGTGGTAGATCGTGCTCGCGGCCCAGGCCGGCGGGTTGTCGATCACGATGGAGACGGTCTGCTCGGTGGTCAGCCCGTTCGTGCCGACCGCGTCGATCCTGAGCTGGTAGGTGCCGTTCGGATAGGCGGTGGTGTCGACGACGAGGTCGGGGTGGAGCCCGTCGTCGTGACTGCCGGGCGCCTTGGTGTTGTCGGTCAGCGCGACACCGTCGCGGACGAGCGCGATGGTGGTGTGGGCCACGTCGGACGCCTCGCCGCCGAGGTCGACGGTGAAGGTCGGCGTGCCGGAGACGGAGGCGCCGTCCGTCACCGAGACGTGCTTGATCGTCAGGTAGGGAGCGAGGGTCCAGAAGTGGTCCGGGACGCTTGCGTCACTCGTCGCGGACGCGGGGCTGGCGACGAGGGTCGCGTTGCGTCCGTTGCCGGACGAGTCCGCGACGGCCGTTCCTCCGTTCTCGTCGAACGTGTAGCGCAGGACGTCGCCCGCGCCGGCCTGCCCGGCCGCGAGGGCGGCCACCTCGGACGCGGTCAGCGCGCGGCCGTAGACGTTGAAGTCGTCCACCGCGGCGGCCAGGTAGGGGTCCCCTCCGTACTGCGAGCGGCCGATCCAGTTCTGGGTGGTGGCGCCGAGGTTGGCGGGGCGCCTGGTGACGCCGGGGTTGGTGCCCACCACCTGGTCGTTGACGTAGAGGGTGCCGGTGGTGCCGGACACGGTGACCGTCACCAGCGACCAGGTGTTGAGCGGGAGCGTCGTGGTGGAGCTGATCTGCTGCTCTCCGCCGGCGCCACTCGTCGTGATGGCGAACCGGAGCCCGGTGTTCTTGTTGAGCGTCAGGAACATGTAGGCCGACGTGCCGGTGCCGAAGTCGAACACCCGCGACCATGTCGAGTTCTTGGCCGGGTTGACCCACGTGGAGACCGTGAAGTCGCCCGTGACGCCGCTCACCGCGCCCCGCGGCACGTTGACGTACTGGTTGGTCCCGGACAGCGCGACGGCCTTGCCGAGCTTGCCGGCCACCCGGGTGCCGCCGATGCCGGAGGACGTGACGGTGGTGTCGTTCCACTGCACGACCTGGGCGCCCGGGTCCTTGCTCATGCCGTCGACGGCGAGCACCAGACCCGTGCCGTAATTGACGAGCTGGTTGTGGCCCTTCCCGTCGGGGACGACCTGCCAGAGCTGGGTGTTGCCGCCGGTGTCGGTCTCCACGACGGCGGACGCGCCGTTGCCGGACGAGGCGTCCTTCACTCCGAGCACCAGGCCGCCGGCCGCGTTGACCACCTTGTACAGGCCGGAGCCGCTGGAGACGAGCTTCCACCTCTGCGTGGCGCCGCCCGCGGCGGTGGCCTGGTTCACCAGGGTCCCGGCCGACGTCCCCGCATCGTGGGTGTCGAGCGCGAGCCCGCTGTTGAGGTTGGTGATCCGATACGTGTTCTCGAGGTCGGTCGCCGTGCCGGCGCCGCTGATCACCAGGTGGTAGGCGTCGGCGGAGCTCATCGCCACAGGCACGGTGATGGCCCCGTCGGTCACCTTGTAGACGGTGTCGGAGATGGTGATCGGGCCGGCGACGGGGTTGGTGCGCCCGTACGACGGGGTGTACTCGAGCGTGGCGTGGACCGTTCCGCCCAGGTCGAGCTTGTCCAGCCCGTCGACCTTGACGGCGGTGGCGCCGCTGCCGCCGCCGAAGACCACGCTGACCTGCTTCTTGTCGGCGGGCACGGCGGCGGCGCCGTCGAGGCCGGTCGTGGCGTTGGGCGGGGTGGTGGTGACCATGTCCCCGCTCATGTCGGCGTACCACTTGTAGAGCCAGTAGGCGCCGTTCGGGCTTCCGCCGGTGCCGGTCAGCAGGTCGCCGAGCGCGCCGTAGCCGTTCCAGAACGCGAGCTCGGCGTCGTGGATGCCGTATCGCTCGAACTTCGCGATGTACCCCACCAGGGAGCCCGGGATGCCGACCTCGGAGGGCGCCGCGTACTCCTCGATGGAGATCGGGCGCGGGCTGATGCCGAGGTCCTTCATGATGGCGTTGACCTTGGCGAGGTCAGTCACGATCTTGCCCGAGTTGATCAGTTCGTGCCAGGCGAGGATGTCGGGGACCGTGTCGGTCGCGACCGCGTTCCTGAGGAACTTCTCCATGTCGTTGATGTTGTCGGAGAAGCTCGGGCCCTGGATCGGCGTGGTCGGGTCGAGCGACCGCACCTGGCGGAAGGTCTTCGTCCAGAAGTCCTCGTAGGTGCCGTTGGACGCGAGCCAGGTGTTGTCCGACTCGTTCCACAGCTCCCACGCCGCCATGTTCGTCGCGCCGGAGGCCTGGACGGCCTTGACCTGCTGCTCGACAACCGTCGGCCACGTGTTCCAGCTGAACTGGTACGGCCAGCCCGCGTAGTAGTCGGACAGGCGGTTCACGACCTTCGCGCCCGCTCTGGCCGCCTTGTCGGCGACCACCAGCACGTCGCCCTTCGCCTGCTGCCTGCCGCCCACGGCCATCTGGACGAACGTGTTCGGCTTGATGGCCTTGACCAGGGCGTCGGAGGGCGTCGCGTCGTCGGCGAGGCCGTACAGGGACCCCGTCGCGACGTGGGTGACCGGGCGGAAGGGCTGGTCGGCCTTCACCACGAGCGTGGCCGCGGGGGCCGGGTCGGCCGACGCGGGCGAGGCGGGGAGGGCGGCCCCCGCGGCCGCGATGGTGAGCGCGGCCACCAGAACCGCTGCCTGGTGGGAAGTGCCCTGGCGCCGGTTCGGGCGAAGGCGCGGGGCCGATGCCCTTTCCGGGGGGGATGCCGCTCGAGACATGCGTACTACTCCTTTGCGTTCGTGAACGAGGGGGTCGTTCACACTTGCGTTACGCGTCGTCTCGGAGGGGCAGGGCCGTATCAGCCGGAGGATGTTATCGCTAACATCGTCACGCATGATGCGGCACGTCCTCTGAGAGGGCGCGTGGCTCCGGGGACCGTTCGGCCCGCGGGAAGCAGGGGAATCGTCGAGGATGGCTTGCGAGGTGGCCGGGCGGAGAGGACTCCTCAGTCCTTGACGGCGCCGGCGGTGACTCCCGCGGCGACGTAGCGCTGCGCGAGGACGAGGAGCACGGTGGCGGGGATCGAGGCGATCACGGCGGTGGCCATGATGGCGTTCCACTGCTGGTTGTTGTTGCCGATGTAGTGGTAGATGCCGAGCGTGATGGGCTGATGGTCGCCGCCCTGGTCGAGGGTGCTCGCGAAGACGAAGTCCGACCAGGCCCACAGGAACGCGAACAGCGAGACCGTGATGACCGCGTTGCGGCTGACCGGCAGCACGATCGACCAGAACGTCCGCAGCGCCCCCGCGCCGTCCACCCGGGCGGCCTGCAACAGCTCCTCCGGGATCCCGGACATGAACGTCGTGAAGATCAGCACGGCGAACGGCACCGCCAGGGTGGAGTCGGCCAGGATCAGCCCCGGCACGGTGTTCAGGACCCCGGTGCTCAGGTAGATCGCGTAGAACCCCATCGCCATGATCACTCCGGGGATCATCTGCGCGACGAGCAGCAGGAAGCTCAGCACGCCGCCGCCGCGCGGGCGCAGCCTGGCCAGCGAGAAGGCGGCCGGGGCGGAGATCACCAGGGTCAGCGCCACCGTGCCGAGCCCCACCACGAGGCTGGTGGCGAGGTAGGGCCCCTGCTGCTCCAGCACGGCCCGGTAGCCCTCCAGCGTCCCGTTCACGGGGAACCAGTCCGGCGGCGACTTGCGCATGTCCTGGTCGCGGGTGAACGACACGTTGATCATCCAGTAGACCGGGAACAGCATGAGCGCGGTGAACACCACGCCCAGGCCGGTGTGCCACCAGGTGCGCCGGTTCGCCGTCATGCCAGTGCCTGCCTTCGCTGTACGCGGATGTAGACGAGGCCGGAGACCAGCGCGATCACGATCAGCAGGTTGCCGACCGCCGCGCCGGGGCCGAAGGAGGGCAGCAGGTTGCCGAAGCCCAGCCGGTACGACCAGGTGGCGAGCGTCGTGGACGCGTCGCTGGGCCCGCCCTTCGTCATGATCCAGATGATGTCGAACACCTTCAGCGTGTAGACCAGCCCGAGCAGCAGCGTGATCGCCGAGACCGGCCGCAGCAGCGGGAAGGTCACCCGCCAGAACCGCTGCCAGCCGCT
Organism: Microbispora triticiradicis; assembly: GCA_003260025.2. Taxonomy (GTDB): domain Bacteria; phylum Actinomycetota; class Actinomycetes; order Streptosporangiales; family Streptosporangiaceae; genus Microbispora; species Microbispora triticiradicis. The sequence continues at coordinate 207,734 of QFZU02000031.1, forward strand.
CGCGCCGTCCAGGGCCGCCGCCTCGTGGATGTGGGACGGGATCGCCTGCAGGCCGCTGTACAGCACCACGAGGTTGAACGGGATGCCGATCCAGATGTTGGCGATGGTCACCGACCACAGCGACCAGTCGGGTGAGGTCAGCCAGTTGACCGGTCCGATCCCGAACGCGTGCAGGACGGCGTTGACCACACCGGAGTCGCTGTTGAGCATCCACGACCAGGTCGAGGACGACACGATCAGCGGCAGCAGCCACGGCACCAGGAACAGCGCGCGCAACGTGGCCGACAGCCGGAAGTGCCGGGTGAAGAACACCGCCAGGGCGAGCCCGATGGTGAACTGGAAGGCCAGCGACACCAGGGTGAACACCACCGTGTGCCACAACGCCGGTCCGAAGGTGGCGTCGCCCACGGCCTTCGCGTAGTTCGCGAGCCCGGTGAACGGCGCGTCCCCCTGCACGAACGACCGTACGGTGTAGTTACGCAGGCTCAGGTCGACGTTCCGGTACAGCGGATAGGCGTAGAACGCGAGCAGATAGATCACCACCGGCGCGAGGAACGCCCACGCCGTCCACTGCCCGGCCGCACTCTTTCCTGGCGCGCTCTTTCCCGGTGCCCGCTGTCCCGGCCGCCGTACGATCCGGCGGAGGGCGCCCCCGGCCGCCCCGGCCGGTGCCGGTTCCCGCCCGTCGTCCGCCGTGGGCGCGGCCGGCGTCTGTGTCGCGTGTTTCATGCTTTCCTTCGTCTGACGTCCGCGGGACGGGGACGTGCGCGCGGGTTTGCTCCTGGGGCCCGCGCGCACCGTGCCTGCTCGATGCGCGCCTGCTGACTGCGTGCCTGAGTGCGTGCCTACTGGGTGGCGCTCGCCGCCGTGCCCTGCGCGGCCGTCAGCGCCTCCTGCGGCGGCTGCGATCCGCTCAGCGCGGCCTGCATCGCCTTCCACATGGGCTCGGAAATCTTGGGGTACTTCGTGCCGAGGTTGTCGCTGGTGCGGCCCTTGGCGGCCTTGACCGCCTCCACCCACACCTTGAGCTCCGGGTTCTGCTCGACCTGCTTGGCCTGCACCGCCTCCGTCGGCGCGATGTACGAGAGCGTGGTCGTGGTGTTGAGGGAGTTGTCCGTGCTGGCCAGGCAGGTCACGAGCTTCTGCGTCGTCGCGTAACGGGCCGCGTCCTTCTGGGCGGGGATCGTGACGAACTCGCCGCCGGTCGGCGCGGGGGCGGTGCCGCCGTCCTTGGCGGGGATCGGGATGATGCCGTAGTCGAAGCCGGCCTTCTTGGCGTTGGCGAGCTGCCAGGTGCCGTTCTCGCCGAAGGCGAAGTCGCCGGTCGCGAACTCCTGCCAGCTCGTGGTCTGCGTGTTGTTGATGACGGAGTTGGGGGCGTACCCCTTCTTCACCCAGTCGGCCCACAGCGACAGCGCCGCCACGCCCTGGGGGGAGTCGAGCTTGGTGAGGTTCGCGCCGGAGCCCCAGAACCACGGCAGGAACTGGAAGCTGCCCTCCTCGGTGCCTATAGCCGAGAACGTGATGCCCTTCTTGCCGGCCGCCTTCACCTTCTCCAGCGCCGCCGTCAGCGACGCCCAGTCCTTGATGCCGTCGGCCTCCACCCCGGCCTTCTTCAGCACCTCCTTGTTGTAGTACAGCGCGAGGGTGTTGGCCCCGATCGGGATGCCGTACGTCTTGCCGCCGATCTGGCCCGCCGCCAGCAGGTTCGGCGACACGGCCGAGGTGTCGATCTTCGTCTCGTCCGTCGAGGTCAGCACCCCCGCCTCGGCCAGCGTCGAGACGACCGGGTTGTCCACGATGAGCACGTCGGGCGAGTTGCCCTGCTGCGCCGCGAGCAGCGCCTTGTTGGTCAGGTCGGTGGTGTCGTAGCCGGTCCGCTTGACGGTCACGCCGGCCTGGGTGCCGCACTGGGTGAGCAGCTTCACCCAGTCGGAGGAGTCGTCGAACTGCGGGTACGGGTCCCAGATCGTGTAGGTCCCGCCCCCGGCGGCCGCCTGGCTCGCGCCCGCCGAGGCGGTGTCTCCGTCACCGCCGCCGGACGACCCGGAGCACGCGGTCAGTCCGCCCGCGAGGGCGAGAGCCGCCAGGCCCAGGCCGGTGGCGCGCCGGCCCCTGTCGAGGCTTTCCATATCGTTCTTCCTTTCGACGGCCGGCGTCCGGCCGATGTCATCTCTTCCACCGGCGCGGGTCCGCATTCTGCGCCTGAGGGGGGAGAGCAGGAGGTGAAGCGGAGCCACCCGCCCCGAGTCCGGCGAGGCGAGCCGCGGGCGGTTCCCATCGGCTGTCGCGGGCCGCGTGCCAGGCGCGGCCCGCGCGGTCATCCTGAGGCGGCGATCGGAATCCAGACCCGCATCGGGCCCTCGCTCCGGTTGCCCCACAGGAAGTACGGCACCGCCGTGAGCGTGAAGGGGGTGCCGCGGCGCCCCCGTCCGCTCGTGGCGGTGTAGAGCGCGTCGCCGGTGTCGGCGAGCGTGCCGCCGGCGGTGAGGACGACCGGGAACTCCGGCAGGTCCTCCCGGCGGTCCGCGACGGCCGGTGCCGCGGGGTCAAGCCGCACGTCCTCCATGACCGCGCCGGGCGGCAGGTCGGCCTGCTCCAGGCAGTACACGAGCGGCCCGCGGGCCAGCGCCACGCAGCCGCGTACGGCGTCCACCCGTGGATGCGCGCTCACCTGCCGGACCGGCATCTCCAGATCGAGGACGACGGTCGTGCCCGGCGCCCAGGCCCGGGTGAGCCGTACGTAGCCGTCCCGGACGGGGGCTATCACCGGGCCGCCGTCGATGCGTACGGTGTGCGCTTCGCACCATTCCGGCACGCGCAGCGCGAGGGTCCAGGGGACGGCCGCGGCACCGTCCAGGGTCAGCTCGATGCGGCCCCGCCAGGGATACTCGGTGCGCATGTCCACCCGTACGGCGGAGCCCGCGACCTCGGTGTCCATGCTGCCCGAGGCGTACAGGTGGATCTGCAGGCCGTCCTCGTGGGCGGTGGCCAGGTAGCCGTGCAGGGAGGCCATCAGCCGGGCGATGTTGGGCGGGCAGCAGGCGCAGGTGTACCAGGGCAGTCGCCGGGCCGCCGACTCCTCTCCGGCGCCCGTGTGCCCCGTGCGCAGCTGCAGGGGGTTGGAGTAGAAGAAGTGCCTGCCGTCGTGGGACACGGCGACGGCGACCGCGTTGTACAGCGCCCGTTCCATCTCGTCGGCGTACCGCGCGCGGCCGGTCGCCAGCAGCAGCCGCCAGTTGAACTGGAAGCTCGCGATGGCCGCGCAGGTCTCGGCGTACGCCCGGTCCGGCGGCAGTTCGTACGGATCGCCGTACGCCTCGTCGCGGTGGCGCGACCCGTGCGCCCCGGTCACGTAGGTGCGCCGGCGCACGGCGTCCTCCCACAGTCGCTCGGCGGCGTCGAGCAGTGTGCGGTCGCCGGTCTCGACGCCGACGTCGACCATCCCGGCCAGGAGGTAGAGCTGGCGTACGGAGTGCCCGGCGACCTCCGCGGCCTCGCGTACGGGCACGTGGTCCTGGTAGTAGACGGGGCCGAACCGGCCGGGCCCGAGCAGTCCCCGTCCGCGCAGGTCGAGGAACCGGCGGGCCAGGTCCAGGTAGGGCCGGTGCCCGGTCAGCCGGTACAGCTCGGCCAGGGCGGTCTCGATCTCCGGGTGCCCGCAGACCTCGTCGGCGCCGCCCGGCCCGAAGCGCTCCACCAGCAGGTCGGCGAAACGGCGGGCGACGGTCACCAGGCCGGGACTCACGCCGGTCCTGGCGGCGGCTACGGCGGCCTGGATGAGATGGCCGGCGCAGTACAGCTCGTGGCTCCACTCCGGCTTGCGCCACCGGTCCTCGGGCGCGGCGACGGTGAAGTAGGAGTTGAGGTAGCCGTCCGGCTGCTGGGCGCGGGCCAGCAACGCGGCCGTGTCGTCCACGAACGACCGCAGCCCGGCGTCACCGGGTGAGCGCCCGAGCTCCCAGGCGGCGGCCTCCAGGGTCTTGTGGACGTCGGAGTCGGCGAACCACATGCCCGCGAACGCCTCATCCGCCTCCCCCGCGGCGGCGCGAAGGTTGCCGATGTTCCCGGCGCCGTGCAGGTTGTCCACGCAGTGCGGGAGCGTGACCGCGGCGTTGCGCCGCTGCCACCGCCCCAGCAGGCCGTCCGGATCGAGACGGACCTGGTCCGGACCCAGCGGCCACAGCGCGGCGACCGCCCCGGGCCCCGGAGCGACCGGCCCCGCGGCGCCGTCGGGGACGGACGGGGCCGGCGCCTGGATCGGGTGGACGCCGGGAGCGGCGGGTGTGTCTGACAGCTTCTGCTGAGTCATGCCTCAATCTTTCGTGCGACAGGGACGTCCTTCACGCCGCCGAGGACCTGTCCTGGTTACGGCGAGGAACATGCAGCAGGAAAAAATTAGGAAAGAAGGAAAACGATTGCCGTCACGGTATCCAACCTGGATCCGGACCGTCAATAGCCTGTTTCCACGCTGTTACAGTGACCTTGCGGCCGATTGCGGGGCCTATAAAGTGAGGCCTAGGCAACCGGCAAGGAAAGTGGGGGAAACGTGGGGAAGTCGGAGCGTCATGCCACGATCGCCGACGTCGCGGCGCTCGCCGGGGTGTCGGTAGGCACGGTCTCCAAGGCCCTCAACGGTCGCGGGTCGTTGCGCGAGGAGACCCGGATGCGGGTGCGCGAGGCGGCCAGGCAGCTGGCGTTCGAAGCCAACGCGGGTGCGCGGAGCCTGCACTCGGGACGCACCTACACGGTCGGCATGATCACCACCGACACGATCGGGCGGTTCAGCATCCCCGTGCTGATGGGCGCGGAGGACGCGTTGGGCGCCGGGGAGATGTCGGTCTTTCTCTGCGACGGGCGCGACGACCCCATCCGCGAGCAGTACTACGTCAAGACCCTCCTCAGCCGCCGGGTCGACGGCATGATCGTGACCGGCCGGCGCACCGAGGCGCGGGCGCCCATCGGCGCCAACCTGCCGGTGCCCGTGGTCTACGCCTTCATCAGCTCCTCCGACCCCCAGGACTGCTCGGTGGTCCCGGACGAGGCGGGCGGCGCGCGCAAGGCGATCGAGCATCTCCTGGCCGTCGGGCGCACCCGGATCGCCCACATCACCGGACCCGAGCACCACGACTCCGCCCGGGTGCGCGCGGCCGCGGCGACGGAGCGGCTCGCCGAGGCCGGGCTGTCCCTGGTCGCTCCACCGCTGTTCGGCGGGTGGAGCGAGGTGTGGGGACGTCAGGCCGTCGGCATCCTCCTGGCCGGCCGGACCGAGTTCGACGCCGTCTTCTGCGGCAACGACCAGATCGCTCGGGGCGTCTGCGACGCGCTGCGGGCCGCCGGGCGCCGGGTTCCCCAGGACGTCGCCCTCATCGGCTTCGACAACTGGGATGTCATGACCGAGGCCAGCCAGCCGCCGCTGACCAGCATCGACCTGAACCTCGAAGGGCTCGGCCGTTCGGCGGCCGAGATGCTGCTGGCGGCCATCAACGGCTCCCCCTCCCCGGGCCGCCACGCCCACCCGTGCCGGCTCGTGGTGCGGGAGTCGACCTCGGTGCCGCTCTCGTGACCGGTCCGGCCGCCCGGCCGTAACGGCTTGGCCGCACCGCCACACCCGTTCCAGTGTCTTGTTTGCGGTGACTTGCCTAGATCGTCCCTTGCAACCTAGTATTCCGGCAGAGTTACTAGGAAATGCCTGCCGCCCCTGAGGCGCGCAGTGCGGGAAGGGGCGCACCATGCCCACGACCACGCCCGCGACCCTGCCGTCCACGGCCCAGTCCGTGGACACCCTCTGGTTCACCCGCTGTCCGGTCCCGACGGCGAGCGGACTCGCCCACGCGCTCGGCTGGCTGGCCGGCCGCTACGCGGACCTGGGCGTCGACATCGGGGTCCTGCAGGACGCGCCCCTGGAGATCGCCAGGCACCACTACGACCACGACCTCGTCGGCCTGATCCGCGAAGGGGGGAACGTCCCCGCCATCGCGGCCCGCGCCGAGGGCGCCAGGACCCGGCTGATCGGGCTGACCTGGATCGACGAGGGACAGTCGATCGTGGTCCGCGGGGACTCCGCGATCGACTCGCCGGCCGCCCTGCGCGGCGCCCGGGTCGCGGTTCCCGGCTGGGCCGCGACCAGGGACACCAGCATGGCCCGCGCCATGGCCCTGCACGGGTTCAAGGGCGCGCTCGGCGTCGCGGGCCTGTCGCTCGACGACGTCGAGTTCGTCGAGCTGCCGCTCGACCCGGTGGTGCCTCCCGGGCGCGTCCGCGCCGAGCGGGCCGCGCCGCGCTTCCCCGAACTGGACGCGCTCGCCGCCGGCCGCGTCGACGCGGTGTACGCCAAGGGCGCCGCGGCGCTGGAGGAGGCCCGCCTCCGCGGCGCCGTGGTCGGCATCGACCTGGACGCGCTGCCTGCGCGGCGCTCCAGGGTGAACAACGGCACCCCGCGGCCGATCACCGTGCACGAGGACCTGCTGCGGTCGCGGCCCGAGCTCGTGGTCGAGTTCCTGGTCCAGTCGCTGCGCGCGGCCGACTGGGCGGCGGGCGACCTGGAGGGCGTTCGCGAGGTGCTGGCCGCCGAGACCGGCTCCGGCGCCGACGGGGTGCTCCTCGCCTACCGCGACGGGTTCCACCGCACCCTGCACCCCACGCTGGACGACGAGCGCGTCGACCTGCTGCGGACACAGAAGGCGTTCCTCCAGCGCCACGGCTTCCTGAGCGCCGACTTCGACCTCGACTCCTGGATCGACCCCGACCCGCTGCGGCTCGCGTACGAACGCGTCTCCCGGCGGGACTGACCCGAAAGGCCATGCAGTGATCAGCACACCCACGCCCGGCGGCCCCGGCTCCGCGGCCCGCCCCGCCGGACGTGCATCCGTCCGCCGCCTCGTGTTCCCGGTGGCGGTCGCCGCCCTCGGCGCGCTGCTGGCCGCCTGCGGCGGTCCCGCGGCGTCGTCCGAGACCGGACAGGGCTCCGGGCAGGGCTCCGGACAGGGAGTCGACACCGTCCGCGTCGGCGTCATCGCCGGATCGCCCCCCGGCGTGTACTCCGCTATCGAGAACGGGTTCTTCGCCAAGGAGCGCATCAAGGTCGAGCTCGTGACCCTCAGCGGCGGTCCCGCTCTGGTGGCGGCCACCGAGGGCGGGTCCATCGACATCGCCTGGGCCGACATCTTCGCCTGGACCTCCGCCATCCAGCAGGGGTTCAAGCTGACGATCATCAATCCGGCCAACGCCCTGAAGCCCGGTCAGCCGGTCAACGTCATCGTGGCCAAGCCGGGCAGCGGCATCACCTCCGCGAAGGACCTGGCCGGCCGGAAGCTCGGCGTCCCGGCGCAGGCGCTGACCACCGTACAGATCAAGAAGTGGCTGGAGGACCAGGGGCTCGACCCGAACGGGCCGAAGTACACGACGGTGCAGGACCGCACCACCTCCGGCGGGCTGGTCGCCCAGGGCACGCTCGACGCGGCGGCCACCAGCGGGGCGTACGTCACCGCCTGGCAGGCGCAGTACGGCCTGACGGTGGCCGGCGCGTTCGACTCCGGCGTCCCGGACGGCGCGGCGACCTCCGGCTACGGCGCCAAGCGCGCGTACGCCGAGGCCCACCCCGACCTGATCAAGCGTTTCGTGCGGGCCGTCCGGCAGGGGGTGACCGCGTTCCAGTCGGTCGCCCCGCTGGAGCAGAACACCCTGCTGGTGAAGTACGGCGGCGCCGACGTCGGCAAGCTGGAGTCCAAGTATCCGGGCGCCCTGCAGAAGGCCTCGGCGGCGACCAGCGGCGAGTTGCGCGGCCCGTTCGACGTGGCGGCGGAGAACAAGTGGATCGAGATCGGCGCGCGGTACGGCGCGCTGAAGCAGGCGATCGACCTCACGCCCTACCTGTGGCCCACCGCCACGGCCGCCAATCCCTGACCTCACGACGAACGCTGGGAGCTCTTCGGATGGCGATTTCGACGACATCGGTGACATCCTCGGCATCGGTCGCGTCCCCGGCCGGCGGCGCCGGACGTCCCGCGCCCCTGCTGGAGGCCGAGGACGTCCGGATGACCTACCGCGGCCGGCGGCGCGAGGTCACCGCACTGCGCGACCTGTCCCTGCGCGTCGGCGCGGGGGAGTTCGTCGCCGTGGTCGGCCGTTCCGGCTGCGGCAAGTCCACGCTGCTGCGGCTCCTCAGCGGGCTGCTCCCCGCGTCGGCGGGGGAGATCCGGGTGGCGGGGCAGCCGATCGACGGGCCGCCGCGGCAGGCCCGCTGCGTCTTCCAGGACTACGCGCAGTCCCTGCTGCCGTGGAAGACCGTGGCGGGCAACGTCCGGTTCGGCCTGCGGCACGCGTACGCGGCCCCGGCGGGGGACCACGACGCGCTGGTGGCGCACTACCTCGACCTGGTCGGTCTCGGTCACGCGGCCGACCGCTACCCCTGGGAGCTGTCCGGCGGAATGCAGCAGCGGGCGGCCATCGCCCGGGCGCTGGCCGCCGGGCCCCGGCTGCTGCTGATGGACGAGGCTTTCAGCGGCGTGGACGCGCTGAGCCGGGCCACGCTGCAGGACGTGATCCTGCGCGCCTGGGCCGAGGCCGGGGTGACCGTGCTGTTCGTCACCCACGACATCGACGAGGCCGTCTACCTCGCCGACCGGGTCGTGGTGCTGCACCCGGAGGGCCATGGCGTGCTCGCGGACGTGCGCACGGACCTGCCCCGCCCGCGCGAGCAGGTGACCACCCGGGAGCTGCCGGACTTCCTCCGGCACCGGCGCGACCTGCTGAACCTGGTGCTGGACTGAAAGGACGCGGCCGATGGCCACAGACTCCACCGTGACGACGCCCCGGCGGGCGGGCCGCCTGCCGCGCGCGCTGCGCAGCAGGTTCTTCGGCTGGCTCGTCTTCGCCGGCGTCCTGCTCGCCTGGCAGCGCTACGCCTCCACCCATCCGTCGCCCAGGTACGCCACCGTGACCGACGTCGCCGCCAAGTGGTGGAGCGAGATCCTCGGCGGGCCGCTGCCGGCCGCGATCCTGCAGACGCTGCGCACGATGCTGATCGGATACGCGATCGCCGCCGTCCTGGCGGTGGCCGTCGGTGTGCTCATGGCCCGCGTGCGGTTCGTCTACGTGCTGGTCGAACCCCCGCTCGAACTGCTGCGGCCGATGCCGATCTCGGCGGTGATCCCGCTGCTCATCCTCTATCTCGGCATCGACGACGCGATGAAGATCAGTGTGGTCGCGCTGGCCGCGTTCTTCCACATCCTGCTGAACGCGTACTCGGGGGCGGGCTCCACCCCGCGCACGATGATGGACACCGCCCGCACCTTCGGGCTGACCTGGCGGCAGACCATGGCCGAGGTCGTGATCCCGGCCGCCGCGCCGGCCATCTTCGTCGGCCTCCGTTCGGCCCTCGCCGCGTCGCTGGTCATCTCGGTGGTGGTCGGGATGATCGCCGGAAACGACGGGCTCGGCCACCTTCTGATGATCCAGCAGCAGAGCTTCCTGGTGACCGACCTGATCGTCGGCGCGGCGACGATCGCGATGCTCGGCTACCTCCTCAACTTCGCGTTCCTGTTCGTCGAGAGACGGATCCTGCACTGGCACTTCGGCGCCACCCGCGCCCAGGACTGAGATCCACGAGAAAGAAAGAAGACCAATGACGTCGACACTGACGAGCCCCGTCCGGGAGGACGGCTGGCTCACCGCCGGAGAGGTCGTGCTGACCGGCGCCGACGCGGCCGTGCGCGCCGACCTCATCAAGGCCGTGCACCTGCTGCACCAGCTGGGCGCGCTGCGGAACCCCTACTCGGCCAACGCCAGCGTCCGGCTCCCGGGCTCCCCGGGGCATGTGCTGATCAACGCCAAGGGGCTGCCCGCCGACATCTCCGAGCAGGATTTCGGCGTGGTGACGCTGGACGGCGACCTGGTCGCCGGGAGGCTCGGCCCCGGGGTGCGGCAGGTCCTCCAGATGCACACCCTGGCCTACGCCCGCCCCGGCGTGCACGCGGTCATCCACACGCACTCGCTCCACGCCACCGCGTTCGCCCTGGCACACCGGCCCATCCCGCCGAACTACGAGCCGCTGGTCAACCGCGGGCAGACGGTGGACATCCCCTGCGCGCCGTACCGCGCGCGCAACAACGGAGATCTCGGCGCCTCGATCACCGCGCTCCTCGAACAACACCCGGACACCAGGGCCGTGCTGCTGGCCAACCACGGGCTGCTCGCCTTCGACGACGGCCCGCTGAGCACGGCGCGGCTGGTCGCCACGATCGAGGAGGCGGCGGCCCTGGAGATCCTCGCCGCACCCCTGGGCGGCTCGAAGCCGATCGTCCGATGAGCCGGAGCACGACAGCAGGAGCGAACTCATGACCGACCCCGGCTCCCTCCCGCCGCTCCCCGAGCGCCGCCTGGAGATCCTCTGGTACCTGGTCGCGGGCGACGGCCGCTATCCCTGGGACCCGGCCTGGAGGCGCAGAGTCGACTTCGAGTACGTCCAGGCGTGGGCGAAGTCGATCGACGTCAACGGCTTCTACGGGGCGCTGCTGGCCACCCAGCCGACGAGCGGCATGGACCCCTGGATCACGGCGGCCTCGCTGGTCCCGACCACCCGGCGGATGAAGTTCGTGATCGCCGTACACCCCTCGGTGTACACGCCGACGTCGCTGGTCAAGCTCGCGACCACGCTCGACCAGAACTCCGGCGGCCGGGTCGTCCTGAACGTCGTCAGCGGCCACACCGGGCTGGAGGCCGCCGGCGTGCACCTCAAGCACGAGGAGCGGTACGAGCACACCGACGAGTTCCTCACCGTCTACCGGGCGCTGATGCGCGGGGAACGGGTCGACTTCGACGGTAAGCACCTCAAGATCCGCGGGGCCGAGGCGGCGTTCCTGTCCCTCCAGCAGCCGTACCCGCCGCTGTGGTTCGGCGGCGCCTCGCCGATCGCCCGCGACGTCGCCGCCAAGCACATCGACAACTACCTGACCTGGGGCGAGCCGCCCGCCGAGACCGCCGAACTGATCGCGGACGTCCGCGCCCGCGCGGCGCGGCACGGCCGGAGCCTCCGCTTCGGCATCCGCCTCAACCTCATCGTCCGGGACACCGACGAGGAGGCGTGGGCCGCCGCGCAGGACATGCTCGACCACCTGGACGACGACGTCGTCGCGCGGGTGCAGGCGGAGTCCGGGCGGCAGGAGTCGGTCGGGCAGGCGCGGCAACTGTCGTTCCACAAGGGCGTCAAACCCCGCTTCGCGAGGGACCTGGAGGTCTACCCGAACGTCTGGTCCGGCTTCGGCCTGATCCGGGGAGGTCCCGGGCTGGCGCTGGTCGGCAGCCCCGAGTCGGTCGCCGCCCGGATCCGCGAGTACCACGCCCTGGGGATCGACTCGTTCATCGTCTCGGGCAACCCGCTGCTGGAGGAGACCTACCGGTTCGGCACCCAGGTGATGCCGTTGCTGCCGGTGACGCACGACGACCCCGGAGCGCTGCGGCCCGCGGGCTACACGAGGCCCAAGCCCGCCGGTCCGCCGCCATCCGGTCCGGCACCGTCCGGTGCGTCACAGTCGGGTTCGCCGCTGGTCGCCGCCGGCTGAACCCCGGAACTCCCCGGAACCGTCCGGACGCGGCACCGCCCTCCTCGTCGCGAAGAACGAGGAGGGCGGGCTTCATGCGGTTTTTCGCCATCACAACACCGGGCGGCTTTGTTGGCGATGGGCCGCGGGGTCGCGCCCGGCGAGGCGGGCGCTTGTGAGAAAGCCTCTCACGGCGGAATTCAACCCTCAGTGGCATCGAGGGCAAGAATTCGCCGCGTTTCGCCCAAAATGCGGCGCACCGTCATTCGAGATCTCCGGGAATCCCGCCGCGGCCGCGAAATTCTTCCGGGCAAAAATTCCTTGATGCCGTACGTGAAACCGAATGACCTCGCCTGCCACGCGCCTACCGTTGGGGCATGCAGCGACAGCCATACGTGAAAAGGCCGCGGTCACGTCTCAGCTACCAGGTGGCCTACGCTCTGCGTCATCCCGCAAAGGTCTGGCCGCATCTGCGGCGGATGACCCGCGACACGCGGCTGCGGCTGACGACCGCCGACCACGTCTCGTACTACCGGGAGGTGATGCGGGCCGACATCGCGGAGATGAACGCGGACGCCGCGATCGGCAGTCACGGCAGGGAGAGCTGGCTGCGGATCGGAAAGCTGCAGTTCGACTACCTGGTCCGGCACGGGCTGACGCCGCGCGACCGCGTGCTCGACATCGGCTGCGGCAACCTGCGCCTGGGGTGGCGGCTGATCGACCACCTGGAGCCGGGCCACTACCACGGGATCGACATCTCGCCGGAGATCCTGCTGGCCGCCGCGGACACGGTCGCGCAGCGCGGGCTGCAGGCGCGGCTGCCGCACCTGACCCTGGTGAACGACCTGACCTTCGGCTTCCTCCCCGACGCGCACTTCACGGTGGTCCACGCGCACAGCGTCTTCTCCCACAGCCCGATCGAGGTGATCGACGAGTGCCTGCGGCACGTCGGACGCGTCCTGCACCCCGACGGCTTCTTCGACTTCACCTTCGACCGTACGGAGAAGGCCGAGCACCACGTGCTGCGCGAGGACTTCTACTACCGCACCGAGACGCTGGTGCGGCTCGCCGAGCGGTACGGCCTGAAGGCCAGGTTCATGGACGACTGGGAGCGGTCCCGGCACAAGCAGTCCAAGCTGCGCGTCACCCACTGAGGGCGTCCCCCTGACGAGTCCGGTGGGGACGCCCTCAGTGGAGACGACTACAGCGTCGAGCAGACGGCGCCGTTCAGGCGGAAGACCGTGGGGGACGGATACGCCCCCTCGTTCGCGCCGACGAAGCCGACGGAGATTGAGCCGCCCGCGGGGATCGTCCCGTTCTGTTCACCGGGGACGACCCGCACGTCCTGACCCTCCGACGTCCACGTGCCGCCCGACCCGCTGCTGACGCGTTCCCCGGCCACCGGGAAGCGGAACGCCAGCGTCCAGCCGGACACGTCGGCCGCGCCGCGGTTGGTGACGGTGACCGTGGCGACGAAGCCGCGGCCCCAGCCCTGCGTCACCCGGTAACGGACCGCGCAGGCGCTGTTCGGAGGCGTGGGAGCGGTGAAGGTCACCGGGGCGGAGGGCCGCGACAGCCGTCCGGCCCGGTCCCGGGCCAGCACGTTGACCGTGTAGGCGGCGCCGGGCTCCAGACCGCGCAGCGTAAGCGAGGTGTCCCGGGTCGTGCCCAGCAGCGTGGTCTCCGTGCCCACCTGGCGGTACACCTCGTACCGGTCCGCCCGCGGTCCCCTCACGGCGGGCCAGCTCACGGTGACGCCGTCCGCGGTGCCGCCCGCCGTGGGCGTCCCCGGGGCCGGCGCGGGCTTCGGGCCCTTCGCCGCGCTCAGCGTCATCGTCGTCACCGAGTACGGCGGCAGCGTCGTCGTGTACGGGCCGCCCTGCTCCGCCCGGACGATCGAGGCGGCCCCGCGCGTGAAGGCGTACGTCACGGGGGTCCGCCCCGAGGGGGTGAACCCGTCGTACCGGAACCGCACGGGATAGGCGGTGGCCGGATCCTTGTTGATCAGCACGACGGACAGGTCGCCGCCGGCCCGCCGTACGGCGTGCACGGCCACCTTCGGCTGGTCGGAGGCCGCCCTGATCAGGTCGTCGCCGGGGCGGGCGGCGGTGCCGAGGATCTCGATGCCGTGGTAGGAGGGGAACGGCGTGTTGACGGGGGGCTCGCAGACGCCGTCGGCGCACTGGCCGAGCGACAGGAAGCCGATGTCCTGGAAGTCGGTCTCGCCGTCGATCGTGCTGACCTTCTCGACCGTGTTGTGGGTGTCGAACCAGTCCACGGTGAAGACGCCGTTCTCCAGCGCGGTCAGGTAGGCGTCGGCGGCGAACAGCCCGGCCGCGTGCACGTTGCGCCCGATGTTGGAGGCGACCTCGGTCAGCGCGAGCGGCACGTCGCGGCCGCCCAGGGCGGCGACGTCGGCCCGCACCTGGGCCAGCATCTCGGCGAGCCTCGGCGGGGAGGCCAGCAACGCGGTGACGTCGCCGGTCGTGTCCGGGATGCTCGTGCCCGGATACCAGTGCACGGTGAAGAAGTCGACCTCGGAGGCCAGCACCGGGATGACGGTGTGGTTCCAGTTCGCCGAGTCGCCCGCGGCCACCACGCCGTCCGGCCAGCTTCCGGGGATGGTGAGCACCGCCCCGATCTTGACGGCGGGATCGACGGCCTTCATCGCGCGGACGTAGTCGAGCGCGTTGCGGGCGTACGCCGCGGGGCTCTTGTCCGGGTGGTCGTCGGACTCCCAGGTGGCGCCGTAGTGGCCGTTGCCGTAGAGCTCGTTGCCGATCTCCCAGTACTTCACGCCGTACTTCTTGGTGACGTTGGCGTACCGGACCCATCCGGCCGCCTCCTCCGGGGTCCCGGTGCCGTAGTTGGCGATCACCACCGGCTGGGCGCCGGCGGCCCTGACCGTGCGCATGAACGCGTCGAAGTCCGTGCCGGGCGCCACGGTCCCGCCCGGCGCCGTGTGGGTCTTCCAGTGATAGAGGTCGCCGTACGAGCCGCCCGGGTAGCGCACCGCGGCGATGCCCGCCCGCCGGTACAGCCGCGCCACCTCCGGGTCGTTCATGTGCGCGTCCCAGATGGCGGCGTTGGCGCCGTACGCCGCCTCGTGGACGGCGCCGAGCCCGGCGTTCGCGTTGACCGTGACCGTGACGGCGTCGCCCCGCACCGGTGGGACGGGCGGCGGCGGAGGGCTCTGGGCGGGGGCCGCGGCGGCGAGCAGGGGCGCGGCCACGAGCGCGGCGAGCGGAACGGCCAGGGCTCTTCGCATGTAGTACTCCGGTACGCGGGGAGGGGTGCTTTCAGTGCCACCAGGCTCCGACGATCGACCCGCTGTGATCGTTTAGTCAAGCCCGGCGCCCGCCCGTCCGGCGCCGTCGCCAGGGCCGGCACCGATCAGCGCCGATCAGCGGTGTCCGGCGCCGGTCACGGCCATGATTCGTTCAGCCCCGCTCGGCCGCGGGTTCGGCGTCCCGCGGGCCGGTCACCCCGAGCCCTCCCTCCCCGTGCCCTCCCTCGCCGGGGGCCCGCAGGGCGGACGCCGCGGCGGCCACGGCCGGCAGCATGATGACCGCGGCGGCGATGTTGACCGCCTGGAACCCACCGGCGGCGAGGATCGGGCCCGCCAGCGCGGCCGCCACCGCCCCCGCGTAGCTCATGCCGGCGTCGGTGGCGCCCTGCAACGGGATCCGCAATCGGTCCGGTGCGGCGTTCGCCAGCAGGACCGACGCGGAGAGCATCGACGCCGACCAGCCCAGGCCCAGCACGGTGAGCGCGGTCGCGGTGAGCACGCTCCCGGCCTGCAGGGCGGCGGCGGAGAAGCCGAGGACAACGGACACCGCCAGCATCGCCAGACCGGCGAGGGCGACGCGGACCGGGCCGAACCGGTCGGCCAGCCACCCGAAGAGCGGGCTGAGCGCGTACATCCCCAGCACGTGCAGGGAGATCACCACGCCCACCAGCCGCAGCGACATGCCGTGGTGCTGCATGTGCAGCGGGGTCATGACCATGACCATGACCATGACCGCGTGCGCCACCGCGATCAGCACCACACCGAGCCGGGCCGCAGGATGCCGCAGGGCCCAGCCCAGCGCGGCGCGCGCCCCGCCCGGAGACGCGCCCGGGGACTCGCCGGGAGAAGCGCCCGGAGACGTGCCGGGAGACGTGCCGGGAGACGTGCCCGGGGATCCGTCGGGGGACGCGCCGGGGGACGCGCCGTCCGCGCCCGTGGGATCACCCGCTCCGGCCGGCGCCGTGCTGGCGGCGGTGCCGGTCGCTGTGCCGGTCGCGGTGCCGGTCGCGGTGCCGGCCGCCGGGACGGGG
>QFZU02000032.1 GCA_003260025.2 Microbispora triticiradicis
GCTCGCCGCCGGGCTGCCCGCGTCGCCGGCGGGCGCGGCGGCCCGCGTGTGGAGCGTCACCGGCCGCGGCGCGACGTCGCTGAAGCCCTTCGACGACACACTGAAGCGCTTCATGCAGGCACGGACGATCCCGCACGCGTCCCTCGCCGTGGTCCGCAAGGGCAAGCTGGTGCTCGCCCGGGGCTACAACTGGACGGCGGACACCTCGTTCGCGGCCGGCCCCACCTCGCTGTTCCGCGTCGCGAGCCTGAGCAAGCCGATCACCGCCGCCGCGGTGCTGAAGCTGGCGCAGGACGGCAAGCTCAGCCTCTCGGCCAAGGTCGCGCCGCTGCTGGGGCTGAGCACGACCGCCGATCCGCGCCTCGCCGCCGTGACCGTGACCCACCTGCTCCAGCACCTCGGCGGGTGGGACTCCGAGGTTTCGGGCGACCCGATGTTCAGGGACCGGGTCATCGCTGCGGCGCTCGGCGTCCCGCTGCCGATCACGCAGGCGCAGATCATCGCGCACACGTCCGGTCTCAAGCTCGACCACGCCCCCGGCACGACGTACGCGTACTCGAACTACGGATACGTCCTCCTTCAGAAGATCATCGAGAGGGTGAGCGGCGTCTCGTACGCGAGCTACGTCCAGAGCAAGGTGCTGACGCCCCTCAAGATCAAGCGGATGGCGCTCGGCAGGACCGCGAAGAGTCTCCGCAAGTCGGGCGAGGCACCGTATTTCTCGCAGTACACCGGCAAGAGCGTGATCGACACCTCGAACTCCGTGGTGCCCTTCCCCTACGGCGGGTTCAACCTGGAGAACATGGCCGCCCACGGCGGCTGGCTCGCCACGGCCGTCGACCTGGCCAAGTTCACCACTCTCTTCGACGCGGCCGGCGTGCTGACCTCGGCGTCGATCTCCAAGGCGTTCGCCAAGCCGTCGATCGGGGTCAACTCCGACGGCTGGTACTACGGCCTCGGCTGGCAGGTCCGCCCGGTCACCGGGGGCCGCAACACCTGGCACACGGGGTCGCTGGCCGGCACCTCCACGCTCATGGTCCGGCGCTACGACGGACTGAGCTGGGTGGTGCTGTTCGACCAGCGCGACGACGCCTCGGGACTGAACTACGGGGACATCGACGCCCTTCTCCACACCGCCGCGAACTCGGTGAAGTCGTGGCCCACCACCAGCCTCTTCTCCGCGTACGGTCTGTGAATGTGGACGACGTGTGGGACCTCGTGGTGGTGGGCGCCGGACCGGCGGGCTCCGCCGCCGCGCTGCGGGCCAGGCAGCTCGACCCCGGCTGCCGGGTGCTGCTGCTCGACCGGGCGGCCTTCCCGCGGGACAAGCCCTGTGGCGACGGCATCGCGGCGCACGCGCGGCAGGAGCTCGCGCTGCTCGGCCTGCCCGATCTCCTCTCCGACCACCGGCCCACACCGCGCCTGGCGGTGACGTCGCCCGGCGGGGTCCGGGTCTCGGCCGCGGTCGCGCGGCCCAACCACGTGGTTCCCCGCCGGGTCTTCGACGCCCGGCTGGTCGAGGCCGCCGCGGCGCGCGGCGTGGAGGTACGCCGCCACCGGGTGCGCACACTGGCCGTCCGCGACGGGCTCGTCGTGCTCGACGGCGAGGTGGCGGCGCGGGTGGTCGTCGCCGCCGACGGCGCCAACTCGGCCGTACGGCGGCTGATCGGCGTCCCGCCGAGCCCGGACCGGCACACCGCCATCGCGGTGCGCGGGTACGCCGACGTGCCGCCGGACGACGACGTGCAGGTCATCGTCATGCGGAGCGAGGGCTGGCCGGCCTACGCCTGGTCGTTCCCGGTGGGCGACGGCACGGCCAACGTCGGTTACGGGCTGCTGCTGCCGATGCTGAGACAGACCGGCCGGCCGGGGCGCGAGATCCTGCACGGGCGGCTGGACCGGCTGCTGCCCCTGCTCGGCGAGATCAGGTCGCCCGTCCGCGACCTGCGGGCCCACCACCTGCCGCTGTCGAGCGGACGGCCGGTGCCGGGGGCGGGCCGGGTGCTGCTGGCGGGCGACGCGGCGAGCCTTGTCAATCCGCTGACCGGCGAGGGCATCTACTACGCACTGCTGTCGGGGCGGCTCGCCGCCGAGGCCGCGACCGGCTCGCCGGCGGACCCGCTGCGGGCCTACCGGCGGGCCCTGCGCCGGGCGCTCGGGCGGCACCTGCGCACCACCGACGTGCTCTCCCTGGCCGCCCGCTCCCCCGGCTTCATCGACGCGGCGATCTCCGTGGCCGCCCGCCGCACCGAGGTGTTCGACCTGCTCGTGGACGTCGGGCTCGGCGCGGGCACGGTGCCGCCCCGACTGGCCGGCGCGGTCGCCCTCCGCTGGCTTCGAGACCTCACCTGAGCCGGTTCGCTCAGGCGGACGCCCAGAGGTCCTTGTCCGCGTCACCGGCGGCCTGGGGACCCATCAGGCCGAGCCCGCCGTCCACGAAGACAGACGCGCCGGTGACGTACGACGAGGCCGGGCCGGCCAGGAAGGCGATCACCTGGGCGACCTCGCGGGCGTCGCCAGGCCTGCCCAGTGGATAGCCGGGCCTGGTGCCGGGCCGAGGCGGCCGGTCCTCCTGGCCGGTCATCGGAGTCGCGATCTCTCCGGGGGCCACGGTGTTGACCGTGATGCCGTGCCTGGCCAGCTCCAGCGCGAGCGTGCGGCTGAGCATCCGCAGGCCGCCCTTCGCCGCGCAGTACGGCCCCGCTCCCAGGCGGGGATACTCCTCGTGGACGCTCGTCACATTGATGATCCGCCCGCCCGCGCCGCGCTCGATCATCCGGCGGGCGGCGCGCTGGGAGCACAGGAACGGCCCGTCCAGGTCGACCGCCACCACCTCTCGCCACCGGTCGTAGCTGATGTCGAGCAGCGGCTCGGCCGTTCCGGTGCCCGCGTTGTTCACCAGCACGCCGAGGCCGCCCAGTTCGCCGGCGAGTTCGTCGATCACCTCGGCGGCGGTGACGGGGTCGGTGAGGTCGTGCCGCCGGACGGCCGCGCGGCGGCCCTGCTCCACCACCTGCCCGGCCGTCTCCCGCGCGCCCTTCTCGTCCTGGTGGTAGGTGACGCCGACGTCGAACCCGTGCGCGGCGAGCGCCACCGCGGTGGCCCGCCCGATCCCCGAGTCGGCTCCGGTGACGATCGCCACCTTGTCGTAGTCGAAGCGCGAGATCGGCGCCGTCGCCTCGCTCATGGGCCTCCCCCTCCGTGGGCGTACGGCGTACCCGGGAGGCCCTCCTTCACACGCCCCTTCAGCCGCGGCGGGCGCGGGCCAGGGCGGCCAGGCGCACCTTCTGCTCGGGGGTGAGCCGGGCCAGCCGCTCGCGCGGGACCGGCCGCCGCAGGATCTCGTCCGCGCCGATCAGGGCCTCCGCGTGGTCGGCGGCGACCCGTACGCCGTCCTCCGACGCGGCGTCGGCCGCGAGCGGGGCGATCCGCTCGCGGTACCCGTCGTCGGCGAGGGCACGGGCGAGCAGCCCGGCGGCGCGTTCCTCGTCCCAGTGGGACACGGGCAGCCACTCCGCCACACCCGCGCGGTCGAGCCGCTCCGCGTTGTCGGGGCGGTCGACTCCGTGGGCGAGCAGCACCTGCGGGGTCGACGACGCCAGCGCCCGGGCGAGCGTGCCGATCCCGCCGTGGTGGACGACGGCCGCGACACGAGGCATGAACGAGGCGAACGGCGCCGAGGGCACCCACTCCACCCCGTCGGGCAGCGACTCCGGCTGGAACGTCGGGTGCCGGTTCACCAGCAGGGCCCGCCTCCCGATCCGCTGGCACGCGGCGGCCGCCACCTCGTAGAACCGGTCGTGCAGCACCTGGCCGGTGCCACCGGTGATAAGCACGGGCGGCTCGGCCCAGTCGGGGACCGGCCCCTCCGCCGTGTCGCCGAGCACGAACCCGCAGCGCACGGCGTTCGCGGGCGCCGGCTGGCCCGCGGCGTCGAACCACTCCGGCCACAGCACCAGCTGGACCGGGGCGTTGTTCAGGTAGGCGGCCCAGTCGCGGACCGGGCGCAGGCCGAACGTCCGGTAGACCTCGTCGTACCCCTCACCGAGCACGTGCCGGAA
The DNA here is from genome assembly GCA_003260025.2 of Microbispora triticiradicis. GTDB lineage: Bacteria > Actinomycetota > Actinomycetes > Streptosporangiales > Streptosporangiaceae > Microbispora > Microbispora triticiradicis. Next base: position 4,062 of record QFZU02000032.1, read on the forward strand.
GAGGTTGGCGAGGACCGGCAGCGAGACGTACTGGTGGGGCGTGACGGACGCCAGCGCCACCGGGACCCCGTGCAGCTCGGCGGCCATCAGCGCGGCGATGCCCGAGGTGTGCCGGGCCACCACCACCGTCTCCCCCGGCCGGTAGTGCGCCTCGATCATGCGCACCTCCTCGACCAGCAGCTCGAAGAGGCCGTTGCGCCGGTAGAGCCGGAGCACGCCGTCCGGGTCCTTCAGCGGGTCGAGCATGTAGCGCCGGGCGTCGTCCAGGTGCCGGTCGTAGCCCTCCGCGGTGTCGATCGGCAGGTGCCGCAGGCCCGCGGCCGCTATCCGGTCGGCGAACCAGGAGTGTGTGAGCACGGTGACCTCGTGGCCGCGCTCCGCCAGCTCACGCCCGATCCGTATGAAGGGGAGCACGTCGCCGTTCGTGCCGTGGGTGCTCAGCAGCATCGTGGCCATGCGGATCAGCCGTTCCCCGATTCGAGCCCTGATTCGAGCAGGGCGTCGATCTCCTCGTCCGACAGGCCCGCGAGCTCGTCGAGCAGCCCGGCCAGCTCCTCGTCGCCGGTCTCGGCGAGCTGCCGCTCCTCGATCACCTTGGCGACCTCGGCGATGGTGAACGAGGTGGTGTAGAGGGTGTCGAAGGGCAGCTCGACCCCGAACTCGGCGCGCACCCGCGCCATGAACTGCACGAGCCGCAGCGAGTGGCCGCCCAGCTCGAAGAAGCCGTCGTTCACCGAGGTGGGCGGCTTGTCGAGCAGCTCCGCCCACCACCGCATGACGGTCGCCTCGACGGGCGTCGCCCCGGCCGCCTCGGTCGCCGGGCGCGCGGCCCGCATCGCGTCCAGGATCTCCTCGGGGCGGGTGAGCCGGGTCGCGATCCGCTCGACGGCCGCCCATCCGGCGGGTACGGCCGTCGGATCGATCCGGACGGGCCCCGCTGCCCTCTCCTCAGCAGGGCCCGATGGGTGGACAGGTGAGTGGACGGGTGAATGGACGACGGCCGCGGCGTCGGCCGCGGCGTCGGCCGCGGTGAGGACGTACCACGCCGCCTCCTCGCCGTACGGCTCGGCGGTGGCGGGCAGGGCGGCGAGGAAGTCCCTGGCGGGCTGGTTGCGCTCGGTCGCCTGGAACGACAGCGCGACCCGGGCCAGCCCGCGGTCGCGCGCGAGCGCGCCCAGGTGGGCGAGCATGCGGTGCTCGACCCCGCGCCCGAGCGCGCGGCAGCTCAGCAGGAACGCGCCGGCGCGCAGCGTGTCCCCGTCCGTCCGCACGTCGGTGAGGCCGACGACGCCGTAGTCGCCGAACCGGTCGCTGACGTCCACGACGAACGTCTCGTCGCCGTCCAGACGCCGGGTTCCCGAGAGGTTGAACTGGTTGGTCCGCTCGGCGAGCTGGGCGGCCCGCGCCTCGTGTGCGGGGCCGGCCGGGGTGATCGTCACCCGCAGGTCGAGCGTGGCGAAGAAGTCGGCGAGGGACATCTCGCCCCTGGCCTGCTCGCGCCGCCGTTCCTCCTGGTAGCGCCGGGTGCGCTCGCGGTCGGCTTCGGTGACCGCGGCGAGGTCGAGCGGCCAGCAGTGCCGCAGGAAGGCCGCCGCCTCCGCGGCGCGGGGCGGCATCTGGAGGGTCAGCACCTCGGGGCAGCCGGCCCGGACCTCGGCGCACTCGACCGGGCTGTCGTCGAGGAAGACGAAGGAGTCGAGCCCGAGGTTCAGCTCGTCGGCCAGCGAGCGCAGGGCCTGCGACTTGGCCTCCCAGCCGACGCGCATCGCCGTGACGTCGTCCAGGCCGAACGGCAGCCCGGGATGCCGGGCGAAGACCTCGCGGACGTCCTTCTCCTCGTTCTTGCTGCACAGGCACAGCAGCCGGCCCGCCGCGACCTGCCGGGCCAGCTCCCGCCAGATCTCCTCGCGCTCGGGGCCGATCACGACGCCGTCCGGGCCGTCCTCGCCGACCACGCCGTCCCACAGCGTGCCGTCGCAGTCGGCGACGACGACCTTGGGACGCGGGGTGGTCACGGCCTGCAGGCGGCGTACGACCGCCGCGGCGAGCGCGGCGAAGTAGTGGTCGGTGTAGGGGACGTTGCCGGTCCGGTCGGCGAACGCGTCGTGGACGGCCTCCGGGTCCGCCGGCTCGTACGGCTCGGCCGAGGTGAGCACGGCGACCGCGCGGTCGTCCTCCAGCGTCTGGGCCAGCCTGGCGGTCAGGCGCGCGTGGGCGCCGGTCGAGCCGTGTTCGGGCGAGGCGGGGCAGACGGCGACGAGGTGGGGGGTGCCCGCCGCGGCCGCCGACGTCCGGAGCGCGGTGGCCAGGTCGTCCGCGGCGGCGTCGAGAGCGGCCCAGTCCCCGCCGGCCGCATCCGTCACGCCGGCCGTGAGGTCTTCGGCGCGGACGAGGACGACCACGGCGCCGGCCCGGCCGAGCACGCTGCCCGGGTCGAGCAGCGAGGGGAAGACCTGGTCGTACGGAGCGAAGGCGACGTCCCCCTCGGTCCCCAGCTCGGCGAGCCAGAATCTCAGGGCGTCCCCGAGCGGCTCGGCGGTGAAGGTCGCGGCGACCCCCAAAGCGATCTTGCTCACTGCGGATCCCCTCTCAGCCGGAGACGGCTTGGAAGTCGGAGACGGCTTTCGGTCGGCCGTGCTCTCAGTCGGACGGGGCGTTCAGTCGGACATGGCGACGAGGACGCGGCGGGAGCCGGTGAAGGGCCGGCGGCCGTGACCGACGAGCACGTTGTCGATCAGCAGCAGGTCGCCGCTCCGCCAGTCGACGTCAACCGCGTTGTCCAGGCCGCGGTCGCGCGCCTGAATGACGTAGTCGCCGGGGATCGGCGCGCCGTCGGGGAACGTCACGGACTGCGGCAGCTCCTCCGGCGGCATGAGCTCGGCGAGCATCGCGGCGGTCTCGTCGCCGAGCGAGGCGGGGTGCCACTGGTCGGCCTGGTTGAACCACACCTCGGCCCCGGTCACGGGGTGCCGGGTGGTGGACGGCCTGATCTGCGAGACCCGCACGCCGCCGTCGGGCCGCCACTGCCAGTCGGCTCCGATGCCGTCGAGGAACTCGGCCACCTGGTCGCGGTCCTCGGTCTCGAACGTCTCCTGCCAGCTCTTGCCGAGCCCCCGGCCGGCGTGCAGGTTCTGGGTGTAGCGCACGCCCTTGGCGAAGGCCTCCCTGACCTCGTCGTCGAGCGACTCCAGCCAGCGCACGCCGTCCACCACCGGGGTGGCCCCGCCGGTCTCGGCCGCCTTCTCGCAGAAGAACAGCAGCCGGGAGGGCCAGGTGGCGGAGTACGACAACTCGTTGTGCATCGAGATCGTGTACTCGGGCGGGTACTCGGTGGAGGTGTAGACGTTGCCGCCGACCTTGGTGCGGGGCGAGTTGCCGTGGACGTACGCCAGCCGGTTGGGCAGGAGCATGTCCATGACCGGGTCCAGAGTCTCGGGCGTGACGCCGAAACCCCGGAAGACGAGGGCCTTCTCCCGTACGAGCAGATCGCCCACGTCCAGCCCGCGCAGGCGCTCGACCAGCCCTTCGGGAGTGGCGGGGCCGTCCGGGTTTATCTCCAGGGGCGTCCAGCCGTCGTTCATGCGTCCTCCTGCTGAGCGATATCCGGCCGTGATCGGCCACGACGACAAGTCGAATTGAGGAGGCAGGCGGGCCCTCGAATAGGCGGCGCCCCTGCGGAAATTCATTCCGGCGGCCAACATAGAACCCCGATAGGGTGCCGCGCAAGAAACAAGTTCCAGGCCTTTTCCGACCACCTCAGTCAGGTTATTCGACACCTCGCTGTAGCACTCGGCAAGGCCTGTGCGGCCGAACCTTCCCTCGTCTGCGCATGATCACGGAAGGTCGATTTCCTCTTACCGAATGTGGCCAACGGCAGGTCAATGTAAGGCTTGCGTTACCAGGGTGTATCACGTATCGTAATAATCCTTTCGTGGGAGCGCTCCCATTCGTCCCGCCGCCAAAAGTGGCGAGATACGCGGCGACCCCTGCGGAATTCAACGTTCAAGCGTTTCTCGATCAACCACTTTTCCGTCTGGTCAGTTGGCGCCTGCGCATTTGTGCGCAGAGAGGAGAACGCTCGGTGACGATAACGCCGACGACTGACAATGAGCATCTAATAGCGTCGCTTTCCCCACGCAGGCAGGAGGCGCTGCGCCGGCTGCTCGCCGCCCGGGCGGCCGCCGCGGACGCGATCAGGCCGCGCGGCGCGGGGCCCGCCCCCTGCTCCTACGAGCAGGCCCAGATGTGGCTCGGCGCCCGTTTCGCCGAAGGCGCCCCGGCGCCGAACGCCACGATCGGCCTGCGGCTCGCCGGCCCGCTCGACGTCCGGGCGCTGACCATCGCCCTGGACACCCTGGTCGAACGCCACGAGATCCTGCGTACGGTCTACGAGGGCGACGGGCCCGAACCCCGGCAGGTCGTCCTCGACCCCGGGCCCGCGCCTCTCGACGTCGTCGACCTGCGCGACCTGCCCGAGTCCGAACGGGAGGACCGGGCCCGCGAGATCACGTCCCGGGCCGCGGTCGAGCGCTTCGACCTGGAGACCGGACCGGTCCACCGCACGACGCTGGTCCAGCTGGGCGACGAGGACCACGTGCTGATGTTCGTCTGCCACCACATCGCCTGCGACGGGTGGTCGGTCGGCATCATCGTGGACGAGCTCACCACCGTGTACGCCGCCGCGCACGAGGGCCGCCCCGCCGGGGTCGCCCCTCCCCCGCTCCAGTACGCCGACTACGCGGCCTGGTCCCGGCGTGAGCTGACCGGCGAGCGGCGGGAACGGCGGCTCGCCTACTGGCGCGACCGGCTCGACGGCGCCGCCTCCGTCGAACTGCCGATCGCCAGAACCGACCAGGCCGTCCCCGAGGGCAGGCGGAGCGACTGCCACCTGTTCACGCTGCCGGAGGAGGTCCTGCGGGCGCTGCGTGAGGCGGGCGGCCCCGGGACCACGCCGTTTGTGGCCCTGCTCACGGTCTTTTCGATGGCGCTGGCCCGCTACACCGGCCAGGACGACCTGACGATCGCCACCGTCGACGGCGGGCGCCGCCGGGTGGAGCTGGAGCCCGTGCTCGGCTGCTTCGTCAACGCCCTCCCGCTGCGCGCCGACCTGTCGGGCAACCCCTCCTTCCGCGAGGCCGCGGCGGGGGTGCGGCGCCGGCTCGGCGAGGCGCTCACCAACCACCTGCCGTTCTCCGAGCTGGCGGGGGCGCTGCGCGACCGGGACGCCCGCAACTTCTCGCTGTCGACCGTGGGCTTCTCGCTGCGGGTCTTCCGCGACCAGCGCGGGCGCTGGCCGGGGCTGGAGGCGTCGGTCTGGGCGCACGAGGTCGACGACTTCACCTACGACCTCGCGCTGCTGGTGCACCTGAACGGCGGCGGCGACCCCGAGCTCTACCTGACCTACCAGAAGGACCGGTTCGACGCGGACGCGGTCGCCCGGCTCGCCGGGCACTACCGCGCGCTGGCCGAGCGGATCGCCGCCGCCCCGGACACCCCGCTCGCCGACCTGGACCTGCTGACCGACGCCGAACGCGACCTCGCGCTGGGCGCCTGGAACGACTCGGCCCGGCCGTACCCGGACGTGGCCCTGCCCGAGCTGCTGGAGCGGCACGCGGACTCCGACGCGGTCGCGGTCGCGTTCGAGGGCCGCACCACGACGTACGCCGAGCTGCACGCCCGCGCCAACCAGGTCGCCCACCTGCTGCGCGAGCGGGGCATCGGGCCCGAGGACACGGTGGGCGTGCTGCTCGACCGGAGCCCGGAGCTGATCGCCTGCCTGCTCGGCGTGTGGAAGGCCGGCGCGGCGTACCTGCCGATGGACCCCAAGTTCCCCGCGCAGCGCGTCTCGGACATGCTCTCGATCGCCGCGACCCCGCTGGTCCTGACCTCAGCGGGGTACGCGCACCTGTTCGACGGCGTCGACGCGCTGGACGACGTGGTCGACGTGGGGAGCGGCGTGCTCGACGGCCTGCCCGCGGACCCGGTGGGCGTGCCGTACGACATCGACCGGCTGGCGTACGTGATCTTCACCTCGGGGTCGACCGGGAAGCCGAAGGGCGTGCAGGTCACCCACCGCGGCCTGGTGAACCACGTGTGGTGGGCCGTGGAGGACCTGGCGAGCCAGGGCGACGGCGGGGCGCCGCTGTTCGGCTCGGTGGCGTTCGACCTCGTGGTCCCCAACCTGTGGGCGCCGCTCGTCACCGGCCAGCGGGTCACCGTGCTGGCGCAGGACTTCGACATGGGCGAGCTGGGCGCGCTGCTCGTCGCGGGCGGGCCGTACAGCTTCATCAAGTGCACGCCCGGACATCTGGAGGTGCTCGGCCACCAGATCGACGCCCGGCAGGCCGAGGCGCTCGCCGGCACGATCGTCGTGGCGGGCGAGGCGCTGCCCGGGTCGATGGCCAACCGGTGGATGGAGATGCTCGGCCCGGGGCGGCTCGTCAACGAGTACGGCCCCACCGAGGCGTCGGTCGGCACGTGTATCTACCCGGTCAGGGACGCCCAGCTCGTGGAGGTCGTGCCGATCGGGCGTCCGCTGCCCAACATGCGGATGTACGTCCTCGGCCCGAACCGGCGGCTGCAGCCGGTCGGCGTGCCGGGTGAGCTGTACGTCGGCGGCGTGGGCGTCACCCGCGGCTACCTGAACCGGCCCGACCTCACCGAGGAGCGGTTCCTGGCCGATCCCTTCGTGCCGGGCGGGCGGATGTACCGCACCGGCGACCGGGTCGCCTGGGCCCGCGACGGGAACGTGGTCTTCCTCGGCCGCTTCGACGACCAGGTGAAGATCCGCGGCTACCGCATCGAGCTGGACGAGGTCAGGGCGGCGGTGCTCGACCACCCCGGCGTGCGGGACGCGGTCGTCGTCGTGCACGCGTTCACGCCCGAGGACAAGCGGCTCGTCGCCTACTACGTGCCCGAGGCGCAGGAGCCCGGAGACCTCGCGGACCACTGCGCGGCGCGGCTGCCGGAGTACATGGTCCCGTCGATGTTCGTGCCGCTGGAGAGCATCCCGCTCAACGCGAACGGCAAGGTGGACCGCAAGGCGCTGCCCGACCCGGTCGTCCGGGCGACGGAGGACCTGGCGGAGCCGGAGACCGAGACCGAGATCGTGGTGGCCGGGGTCTGGCGGGAGGTCCTCGGCATCGAGGCCATCTCGATCGACAGCGACTTCAACGCGCTGGGCGGCCACTCGCTGCTGCTCATCCGCATGGTCGCCAAGCTGCGCCAGGCGCTGCCCTCCGACGGCTACCAGGTGACCGTGCTCGACGCGATCGCCAACCGCACCGTACGGGAGCTGGCCGCACTGATCGACAGGGCCAACGGCACCCCGGAGGGCGCCGCGGGCGAGGGCGCGCGGGGGCTGCTGGTCGAGCTGACCCGGCCGGTGAAGACGCCGACGCTGTCGCTGGTCTGCATCCCGTACGGCGGGGCCAGCGCGATGGTCTACCAGCCGCTGGCCGACGCGCTGCCGGCCGGGCACTCGCTGTTCTCGGTCGCCCTGCCGGGCCACGAGCTCGGGGTCGAGGAGAGCCCGATCCCGTTCCACGAGGCCGCGCAGCGGGTCTGCGACGAGGTCGTCGAGCGGGTGCGCGGCCCGGTCGCGCTGTACGGCCACTGCGTCGGCAGCGCGCTGACCGCCGAGATCGCCCGCAGGCTGGAGGCGGCGGGGCGGCGCGTCGAGGCCGTCTACACGGGCGGCAGCTTCCCGTTCGCCACCCCCACGAAGGGCCTGAACGGCCTGCTCGGCCGGATCTTCCGCAGCAAGGCGCTGGACAACGCCAACGCGCACGCCAACTGGCTGCGCGCGATGGGCGCCGACCTGCAGGACCTCGACCCCGAGCAGGTCGACCACATCATCAGCACGATGCGGGTGGACGCGCGGGCCGGTGAGGACTACTTCAGCGAGCTGGTCGAGCAGCAGAGCCCGCAGCTACGCGCCCCGGTGATCTCCATCGTGGGCGACCGCGACGCGCTGACCGACTTCTACGAGGAGCGCTACCGCGACTGGCACTGCGTCTCCGGAACCACCGCGCTGGTCGTGATGGCCGAGGCCGGGCACTACTTCCTCCGGTACCGCACCGAGGAGCTGGCCGCGATCGTCACCACCGCGCACACCTCCGTGGACCGTCCCGAGGAGTGGCACGTCCCGGCGCCCGGCGACACGGCCACCTGGTGGCGGGAGGCCGTCTCGTCCGACCGGAAGGCCGTAACGGACGGGCCGCAGCCCAGCCTCGGCCGGTTCTTCACGGTGGCGACCGGCCAGATCGTCTCGATGATCGGCGCGGTGATGACCGAGTTCGCCGTGCCGATCTGGGCGTACCTGAAGAACGGCTCGCTGGTGCAGTTCGGCCTGTTCGCCATCGTCGGGCTGGTGCCGGGGCTGATCCTCGCCCCGCTGATCGGCGCGCTGGTCGACCGGTACGACCGCAAACGGGCGATGCTGGTGGCCGACGGCATGTCCCTCGCCGTACAGGCGGGGCTGCTCGCGCTGATGGTCTCCGACACCCTGAACATGCCGCTGCTGTACGGCCTGCTGGTGCTGCTCTCGATATCGGTGACCCTGCAACGGGTGGCCTGGCAGTCGGCGGGCCCGCAGCTCGCGCCCAAGGCCTACCTGCACCACGTGGGAGGGGTCGTTCAGCTCGGCAACGCCGTGGCCCAGCTGATGGTGCCGCTGTTCTCCGTCGCCGTGCTCGCGCTGATCGGCATCGAGGGCATCCTCACGGCCAACGTGGTCTGTTACGCGGCCGCGTTCACGGTGACCCTGCTGGTGCGCTTCCCGGCCAGCATGGCCTGGCGGCGCCGGGAGACCGTCTCCGCCGAGATCCGCAACGGCTTCCGCTACCTGCTCCGGCGGCGGGGCCTGCGGGCGATGGCCTTCACGATGTTCATCGTGAACTTCTTCCTGTTCACCGGGTTCATCATGATCCCGCCGCTGGTGCTGTCGGTCGGCGAGCTGGCCGACACCGGGCGGGTCGCGCTGCTCGCGGGCATCGGGGCGGTCTGCGGCGGCCTGGTCATCACGCTGTGGGGCGGCCCGCGCGACCGCCGGATGTTCGGCATGCTGGCCGCCGCCGGAGTGCTCGGGATCTTCTGCGCCATCGCCGGTCTGCGGCCGTCGCTCATCCTGATCACGCTCGGCGCGTTCGGCATGTCGCTGATGATGACGATCAGCGACGGCATCTGGCTGACGATCATCCACTCGAAGGTGCCGCAGCGCTACCACGCCCGCGTCATCTCGATCAACCGGATGCTCGCGCTGTCGACCCAGCCGGTCGGGCTGGCCGTACAGGCCTGGCTGGTGGGGCTGGTCTTCGAGCCGCTGATGCGGCCGGACGGCGCGCTGGCCGGCTCGGTCGGCAAGGTCCTCGGGGTCGGCGAGGGGCGTGGGATCGGCCTGCTGTACGTGGTCTGCGGGCTGGCCATCGCCCTCACGATCACGATCGCCCTGCGTCACCCGGCGCTGGCGCGGTTCGACCAGGAGACCCCGGACGCCGAGCCCGACGACCTGGTCGGCCTGGAGGCGCTGCGCACCCGCGCCGACGCGCCGCCCGCGGCGGTCGAGGTCAAGGCCTGACGAAGAGTGGCTCGCCGGCCGCCGTTCGCGGCGGCCGGCGGCCCGCACGGTGGTTCACAGGTCGGCTCACAGGTCCGCGACGAGCAGCCGGTAGCCGGCGTCGTACTCCTCCAGGCCCAGCAGGTCGCGGTGCCGCTCGTGCCAGCGGCCCGACTCCAGGTCGGCCGCGAGCCGGTCGAGGGCCGGCCGTACGATCTCCGGGCCGAGCTGGCCGAACACCGACATGCCCGACTGGGCGACCGGGTCGAGATAGGCCCCCGGGCGGCGCCAGTAGGCGGCGCCGAACCCGTCGGCGCAGTCGTGCGGGACCGGCACGGCCTCCACCCTGGCGCCGCCGAGCATCCGGCCGAGAGCGGCGAGCGAGGGGGTGCGGCCCTCGTCCAGCGCCACGCCCTCGGGCAGGTACTCGGCGAGGAACCAGTAGTCCCTGGTGACCTCCTGGTCCCAGGTGAGGATCACCACGCGGCGCCGGGCGACCCGGCGCATCTCGGCGATCCCGGCCGCGAGGTCCGACCAGTGGTGCACGGTCAGGATCGCCATCGCGGCGTCGGCCACGTCGTCGGCGAGAGGCAGGGCCTCGGCCCGGGCCCGCACCACGGGGGCCGCCCCCGGCGGCCGCTGCGCGATCATCACCGCGCTCGGCTCGACCGCGAGCAGGGTCCGGGGCGGCTCGTACGACCCCGCGCCCGCTCCCACGTTGACGACCGTGGCGGCGTCCCCGATCGCGGCGGTGATCCTGGCCGCCACCCTCGGGTCCGGCCTGCGGACGGCGCTGTACGTCGTGCCGATCTCGTCGTAAAGCGTCATGATCCCAGTATCGGCATCCCCAGTATCGGCTTGGCGGTATCGGCCCTCGGCATCCGCCGCCGGCCACTCGGTCAGGCGAGCCAGTCCAGCCACTCGCCGTGCGGGCCGGTCATGGCGAGCGGGCGGCCGTCGAGCGCGGTCAGGAACGTCAGCCGGTCGCCCGGCAGGGCGGCCCTCAGCCCCGCGAGCACCGAGGGCAGCCGGGGCGCGCCCTCGTTGGAGATCCACCGCACCGGAAGTCCGTGGGCCCGCAGGCCGCGTACCAGTGCCACGAACCGGTTCCGCGCTCCGGCGTCGAGGTACGGCATCAGCGCGCTGTGGAAGACGACGACCGTCGCCCCGGCGGGGGCGGCGGCGACGAGATCGGGCAGGGCGGCCGAGGCGTCCCCTCGCACCAGGCGCGGCGGGTCCCGCCTCGCCATCCGCACCGCCCCGCGCAGCCGCGCCAGCCGGTCGTCCTGTCCCGGCCAGACCAGGCACTCCAGCCAGCGCACGGCCTCGTCGTCGCGTACGTCGACGGGGTCGAGGTCGATCCCGGCCCGCCACACGATCTCCGGCGGGTGGTCCGGCACCGGCACCCCGCCGTTCGTCCGGCAGGTGAGCAGGACCGGGCTCGCGGCCGGTCCGATCTCCCGCCCACGGCCGGCAGGGTCGTCGTAGCGGTAGCGGTAGCGGTCCGGGTAGAGGCACAGCCCCGCCGACGCGCCCACCTCTATGAGGGCCAGCGGCCGCGGCAGCGCCGCCAGCACGGGCAGCAGGCTCGCGCACCGGCCCGTCTCGTTGGTCTGCGTCCGCCGGGCGAGCACGGTCTCCCGCACGCGGTCCCAGTGCCGTACGGTCCAGGCACGGAAGCGGCCGAAGTCGTCGTACGGCCCGCCGAGGAAGCGCACCGCGGCGAGCAGCAGGTTGGGCTGCCGCTTCGGCTCCGGCAGGCCGTCGATCAGTTCGAGCAGCCCGGGGTCGGCGGCCACGGCGAGGCCCAGCGCCTCGTAGACCGGGCTGTGCCCCCTGGCCTCCCGCTCCGCGAAGTACCGGTACCACTCCGCCGTCTCCACGCCTGTCTCCTCCCGGCGACGCCGAGGACTCCATCGAACCAGGCCGGAGCGACCCGAGACTAGGCGGCCTTCGGCGGCTCGGGAGGACGGCGGATCACCCACAACGGGTAGGGACGTCCGGACAGCCGGTTGACGACGACGAGCACACCGCTCGTGGTGATCACCGCTGCCATGAGGACGAGCAACTGGCCGGGCGTGCGCAGCAACCCGAGCGCGACGATGAGCGTCGTCGCGCCGCCGGGCGGGTGCCACACGCCGGCGGACATCATGCCGGCCAAGGCCAGCAGCAGGGCCACCGCGACGGCGGCGACCCTGCGCCCGTCGGGATGGGAGAGATTCACCCCGGCACGCGTGAGACCGGTGACCGCCAGCGCGCCGTACCCGGCCGTCGCGCTCACCAGGTGACCCAGGACGGTGTTCCGGGGGCTCGCGGTGGGGGCGGAGGAGGCGGTCAGCGCCAGGAAGATCGTCGGTCCCAGGGAGGGGAAGACGAACGGCTCGCCGGTCAGGCACGCGATCACGGCGGGGACGGCGATGCACAGGGCGGCCTGGATCGCCGTGCCGGCCGCCTGCCGGGCGGCCTTCCACCGTTGCGACACGACGCGAGGCGAGGGCATGGCTCACCGCGCGACGCCGCGACCGGCGCCCACGCCGGCGGACGCGCCGCGTGACCGATAGACGATGTACGGCCGCACGAGGTAGCCCAGCGGAGCCGCGAAGGCGTGCACCAGCCGGCTGAACGGCCACAGCGCGAACAGCAGCATGCCGAGCGCGGTGTGGAACTGGAACGCGAACGGCGCGTGCGCCATGGCGGGCACGTCGGGGTCCAGCACGAACAGCGAGCGGAACCACACCGAGACCCCGAGGCGGTAGTCGTAGGAGCCGGTGGCCGCCCCGGCCAGGGTCGTCCACAGCCCGGCCAGCAGGACGGTCGCCAGCACCGGGTAGAGCAGGCGATCCCCGCGGCTGGTGGTCCGGCGCACCGCGGGCACCCGCAGCCGCCGCCACAGCAGGATCCCCAGTCCCGCGACGGCGGCCAGGCCGGCCGCGCCGCCGGCCACCAGCGCGTTCTCCCGGTAGACGGACTCGGGCAGCCGCAACGCGTTCGTCACGCTCTCGGGCACCAGCATCCCGACGACATGGCCGGCGACGACGAACAGCAGCCCGAAGTGGAAGACCGGGCCCCCGACGCCCAGCAGCCGGCTCTCGTGCAACTGGGTGGAGCGTGTCGTCAGCCCGAAACGGTCGTAGCGATAACGCCAGGCCGATCCCGCCACGAACAGGACCAGCACCAGGTAGGGCAGGACTCCCCACAGGGCGATCTGCAGGTGTTTCACCGGTGGCCTCCTCGCGGTCCGGCGGAGCGGACGTCCACTCCCACGCGCTCGACCGGCGGGGCGGCCTCGGCGGTGGTCTCCCGGGCCCGGCGCCGCACGGGCGCCGGCTCGGGCAGAGTGGTCAGCACCGCCCCCACCACGTCGGCGTAGGGGCTGCGGAAGTCCTCCAGCGCCGACCTCAGCCGGTGGAGACCCGGGAGGTACTCCCGGAGGAGCCGCTCTCCGGGCTCGGGGCAGCGGGCGGAGAACTCGAGCATAAGGGGCAGGAAATCCGGCAGCTCGGCGTCGTCGGGCCGCCAGCCGGCGGCCAGGTACACGGACTTGACCCGGGCGAGCGACATGCCCCGCCTGCGGGTGTCGCCGTCGGCGTAGTAGGTCATGTGCAGGGTGCGGCGGCGGCTGCGATCGAAGGTGGCCACATAGTCGGCGGCGAACCGGAGCGGGTCGGCCCCGGCGGCACCCGCGCAGAACCCGCCCAGCGCCTCGGCCGCCGGGCGGGGCAGCGAGCCGAGCGTCCGCTCCACCAGCGACAGCCGCCACGGCCAGTCGTCGCCGGGGTAGACGAGCAGCAGGGAGGCCGCCTGGCGTACGGCGGGCCGCGTCACCGCCCGCCCTCCGCGCGCGGCGGGAACAGGCCCGCGGGGAGCCCCTTACCGTCCCAGTTCAGCAGGTTGATCCGCCCGCGCAGCCGGTCGTCGGCGGCGGTGCCCGGCGGAGCGTGGAAGGCGGCGACCCCGGCACCCGTCTCCAGCATTCCGGGCCCTCCGGGCGCGTCCAGGCCGCACCCGGCGACGGCGTCGCCCGCGCCGGCCCCGGCGGCGTACGCCGTGGGTATGACGTATCGCTCGTCGTACTTGGCCAGCGCCAGCAGGCGGTACATCCGCTCGATCTGGGCCGGTTCCATGTCCACCCGCGCCGCGATGGCCGGGTCCGCGTCCTCGCCGAGGTTGAGTCTGCGCATGTGCGCCCGCATGGCCGCCAGCCTGCGCAGCGCCGCCTCCACCGGCGCGATGTCGCCCGCCGTGAACAGCCCGGCCAGATAGCCGAGCGGAATGCGCAGGGACTCGATCGCGCCGAACAGGTTCCCCACCTCCTCGCCGTCGTGGCCGGTCTCGGCCAGCGCGTCCACGATCGGCGACAGCGGCGGCACGTACCAGACCATCGGCATGGTCCGGTATTCCGGGTGCAGCGGCAGTGCGACGCGGTAGCGGGAGATGAGCGAGTACACCGGTGACCTGCGTGCCGCCTCCACCCAGTCGTGCGGTATGCCGGACGCCTCCGCGGCCGAGGCGACCGCCGGGTCGCCGGGGTCGAGGAAGCAGCCGAGCTGGGCCGGGTAGAGATCCTCCTCACGCGGCACCGAGGCCGCCTCGCCCACCCTGTCGGCGTCGTAGAGCATGACGCCCAGGTAGCGCAGCCGGCCGACGCAGGTCTCCGAGCACACCGTCGGCTCCCCCGCCTCCACCCTCGGGTAGCACATCGTGCACTTCTCGGCCTTGCCGGTCTGGTGGTTGAAGTACACCTTCTTGTACGGGCACCCGGTCACGCACATGCGCCAGCCCCGGCACCGGTCCTGGTCGACCAGGACGATGCCGTCCTCCACCCGCTTGTACAGGGCGCCGGACGGGCAGGCGGCGACGCACGACGGGTTGAGGCAGTGCTCGCAGATGCGCGGGAGGTAGAACATGAAGGACTGTTCGTACTGCAGCCGCACATCGTCGCCGATCTTCCGCAGCACCGGGTCGCCCGCCAGATGCCCGGGCCCGCCGCCCAGATCGTCGTCCCAGTTCGGACCCCAGGTGACGGCCATCGGCCGCCCGTCCACCAGCGAGCGGGGCGGCGCGGTGGGCACGTCATCACCGAGCGGCGCGGTGGTCAGGTTGTCGTAGTCGTAGGTCCACGGCTGGTAGTAGTCGTCCAGCAGGGGAAGCTCGGGATTGGCGAACAGGCGGGCCAGCCGCCGGACTCTGCCCCCGGCCCGGGGCACCAACCGGCCGTGCGCGAGCCGCCAGCCGCCCTTCCATCTGTCCTGGTCCTCGTAGCCACGCGGATACCCCTGCCCCGGGCGGGTCTCGACGTTGTTGAACCAGACGTACTCGGTGCCCGCGCGGTTGGTCCAGGTCTGCTTGCAGGTCACCGAGCATGTGTGACAGCCGATGCACTTGTCCAGATTCATCACCATCGCGATCTGGGCCATCACCCGCATCAGTAGCTCACCTCCTGGGAGCGGCGGCGGACGACGGTCACCGCGTCACGCTGGTTGCCCGTCGGGCCGTAGTAGTTGGGGGCGAAGCACAGCTGGCCGTACCCCCCGATGAGATGGCTCGGCTTGATCAGCAGCTTGGTCAGCGCGTTGTGCACCCCGCCGCGCCGGCCGGTGGCCTGCGACTTCGGCACGTTCACCAGGCGCTCCTGCACGTGGTACATGAACACCGTGCCCTGGGGGATGCGGTGCGAGACCACCGCGCGGGCGACCACGACGCCGTTGACGTTGACCGCCTCGATCCAGTCGTTGTCCGCGACCCCGATCGCCTCGGCGTCCGGCACACTGATCCAGATGACCGGGCCGCCGCGGGCCAGCGTCTGCATCAGCAGGTTCTCCTGATACTCGGAGTGGATGGACCACTTCGAGTGCGGCGTCAGGTAGCGGACCCGCACGGAACGCCCATCGACGGACGCGCCCTGCCCGGACTCGCCCAGCGCCGCCAGGTCCAGGGGCGGCCGGTAGACCGGCAGTTGCTCGCCGAGCTCGGCGATCCAGTCGTGATCGAGATAGAAGTGCTGACGCCCGGTCAGGGTGTGCCACGGCTTGCCGTGTTCCACGTTGATGGTGAACGGCGCGTACCGGCGGTCCGGCGCCTCCTTGCCCGACCACTCGAAGCTCGTCCCCGCGAACACCGGCCGGTCCTGCGTGTCAGAGAAGACCGTCCTGCGCTCCGCCACCGAGGCGCCCAGCTCCGCCAGCTTCGACGACGTTCCGCAGCGGTGGTCCAGCGCGGCGAGACCCTCCGCCGCGATGCGCCCGTTCGTGGTGCCCGACAGCGCCAGGATCGCCTCGCAGAGCTTGACGTCGGTGTCGAGCAGCGGCCTGCCCGCGGCCGGTCCCGTCTCCGCCCGGCCGCACCGGGCGGCCAGCCAGGCCGCCTCCGGCCCCGGCCGGACGGTGACGCCCTTCACCGTCATGCCCAGCTTCTCCGCCAGCGGGCCGAACGTTCCCAGCTTGTCGGCGATCGCCGTGTAGTCCCGCTCCACGAGGGAGAACGCCGGAAGGTTGCGACCCGGCTCGGCCGGATGCCCGGCTTCCCGCCAGTCCGGCACCCGTCCGCCCGGCTGCGCCGTCTCGGCCGGGGTGTCGTGCTGCAGGGCCGTGGCGACCAGGTCGTAGGCGACGTCGAGGCGGCCCGCCGCCAGCTCGCCGAGCTTGCGGGCCAGCCCGTGGAAGATCTCGAAATCGGTGCGCGCCTGCCAGGGCGGGCTGATCGCCGGGGAGAAGGCGTGCACGTACGGATGCAGGTCCGTGCTCGACAGGTCGTGTTTCTCGTACCAGGTCGCCGCCGGGAGCACCAGATCGGCGAACAGCGTGGTCGAGGTCATCCGGAAATCCAGGGCGAGCAGCAGGTCGAGCTTTCCGGACGGCGCGTCGTCACGCCACGCGACGTCCCGCGGGCGCGCGTCCGGCGGGGCCTCCTGCGCGCTCGCGCCGTCCTGCGCCCCCAGCAGGTGCCGAAGGAAGTACTCGTTGCCCTTGGCCGACGACCCGATCAGGTTGGCCCGCCACACCGTCAGCACCCGCGGCCAGTTCCGCGGCGCGTCCGGGTCCTCGCACGCGAACCTCAGCCGGCCCGCCGCGACCTCGCCGGCCACCCAACGGGCGGGATCGCGGCCGCTCGCCCTGGCCCGCTCGCCCAGCGTCAGCGGGTTGGCGGAGAAGGTCGGATACGACGGCATCCAGCCCAGCCGGGCCGACTGCGCGAGCAGGTCGACGGTGTGCCTGCCGGAGAAGAGGCCGGGGCCCGCGGGGCTCGACAGCGCCCCGGCCGAGAAGCTCTCGTACCGCCACTGGCAGGTGTGCAGATACCAGTACGGCGTGCCGGCCATCTGCCGCGACGGCCGCACCCAGTCGGCCGCCGTCGCCATCTGCTGCCAGCCCGTGAACGGCCTGACCTTCTCCTGCCCGACGTAGTGCGCCCACCCACCGCCGTTGACTCCCTGGCAGCCGGTCAGCAGCAGCAGCGACAGGAACGACCGGTAGATCGTGTCGGAGTGGAACCAGTGGTTGGTTCCCGCCCCCATCACGATCATCGCCCTGCCGCCGGTCTTCTCCGCCGTCGTGGCGAACTCCCTGGCGATGCGGGTCACCTGCCGGGCGGGCACCGAGGTGATCTGCTCCTGCCAGGCGGGCGTGCACGGGAGGGACGGGTCGTCGTATCCCGCCGGCCACCGCCCCGGCAGCCCCGGCCGGGCCACGCCGTACTGCGCGAGCAGCAGGTCGAACACGGTGGTCACCACCTGTCCGGCCACCCGGCGGACCGGCACCCCGCGCCGGACCACGCCCGACGGGTCGTCGAAGCGCGGCAACACCACCTCGACGCTCTCGGCGTCCTCGCCGTACAGGCTGAGCAGCGGATCGACGTCGCCGAGGTCCAGGGTCCACCGCCCGGCGCGGTTCTCGTCCCACCGGTCGCCGAGGGTCCCGCCGGGGACGACGGGGACGTCCCGCCGCGCGTCCACGAGCACCGGCCGCCACGCGGCGCCCTCGTCCGCACCCTCGTCGGCGCCGAGCCCGGCGTCGGCCGCGGTGACGAACTTGCCCTGCGCGTAGCCGCCGTCCTCGCGCTCCCGCAGCGTCACCAGGAACGGCAGGTCGGTGAAGCGTTTGACGTAGTCGGCGAAGTACGGCACCCGCCTGCGGACGAAGCACTCCGTGAGGATCACGTGCCCCATCGCCATCGCCACCGCGGCGTCGGTCCCCGGGTGCGGGTGCAGCCACTCGTCGGCGAACTTCGTGGCGTCGGAGTAGTCCGGCGAGACGACGATCACCTTCTGTCCGCGATATCTGGCCTCGGCCATCCAGTGCGCGTCCGGCGTACGCGTCACCGGGACGTTGGACCCCCACAGCAGCAGGTAGGCCGCGTCCCACCAGTCGGCCGACTCCGGCACGTCCGTCTGGTCGCCGAACACCTGGGGAGACGCGATGGGCAGGTCGGCGTACCAGTCGTAGAACGACAGCATCGGGGCCCCGATGAGCGACATGAAGCGCGCGCCCACCGCGTGCGACGCCATCGACATCGCCGGGATCGGGGAGAAGCCGGCCACCCGGTCCGGCCCGTAGGTCCTGATCGTGTGGACGTGGGCCGCGGCCGCGATCTCCAGCGCCTCGTCCCATCCGACCCGCACCAGGCCCCCCTTGCCGCGGGCCGACTGGTACCGCCGCCGCTTCGCGGGATCGGTGGTGATCTCGGCCCACGCCGCCACGGGATCTCCCAGGCGCGTCCTGGCCTCGCGGTACATCTCCACCAGCACTCCCCTGGCGTGCGGGTACCGCACCCGGGTGGGCGAGTAGGTGTACCAGGAGAAGGCGGCTCCGCGAGGGCAGCCCCGCGGCTCGTACTCCGGCCGGTCGGGGCCCACGCTCGGGTAGTCGGTCTGCTGCGTCTCCCATGTGATCAGGCCGTCCTTGACGTACACCTTCCACGAGCACGACCCGGTGCAGTTCACGCCGTGGGTCGAGCGCACGACCCTGTCGTGCGCCCATCGCTCCCGGTAGGGAGCGTCGTTGACGCCCTGATCGGTCCGGTACAGAGCCCGCAGGTCCGGCGTCGTCTCCGCCCGATGCAGCAGCCTGCCCGCCTGCAGCAGCCGCTCGGCGGCGGTCGCCGCCGCCTGCTCGACGGGTCCCCGGAATCTGCGCTTGAACATGTCACGACCTCCCTGCGGGCGCCGGCCTTCGGAGATTCGAATAAGACGATCAATCCCGATAATCAGATGATTACTGACGCCGAGAGGCGTTTTATCACGGACGGTCTCCGCAGGAAATATCCCAGTGCGCCCATTCATATCCGCACCACCCGAAATATCCGCCCGCCAGGCCGCCGAAAAAACGCAGCGAGGTAATTCGGTGTGAAATGCGCCACTTCCGAAGGTGGATCGGCATGATCGGCCACCCCGGCCGCTCACAGGTCGTAGCGTCGGTGCGGCCCGCCCGGGAAGGCGTCACCATCGCACACGACGCGGCCGCGCACCTCACAGGCCGATGCGTGAACACAGGATGAAACGGCAGGGAACCGAATCGAATGCGGTGCCGGTTGCGAGCCGTAGCCGCGAAAAGGTCACCGCCGGAAATGATCTTATGGACTTTTTACCGCGAATCGTGTCCGCGTGCCCGGGAGTTCCCGCGAACCCCGATGGGCATGTGTGGCGCCGGTCGCCGCACGGCGGGTGTTTGGACCTCTCCTGATCGGCAACGTGGTAGATCGTTGGTCAAGCGACGGGAGGTTCGCCGTGCGATTCCACGCCGACCTGCACATGCACTCCAGGTACGCCTACGCGTGCAGCAGGAACAGCGACCTGGAGCAGCTGACCTGGTGGGCATGGCGCAAGGGCGTCACGCTGATGGGCACCGGCGACTTCACCCACCCGGCCTGGCTGGACCGGCTGCGCACCGCTCTCGTACCGGCCGAGCCGGGGCTGTTCCGGCTCCGCGAGGACCTCGACCGGGAGGTCTCCCGCACCCTCCCCGGCAGCGTCGCGACCGCGCCCGTGCGGTACATGCTGACCGTGGAGGTCTCCACGGTCTACCGGCAGGGCGGCCGGTCCCGCAAGATCCACCATCTCGTCCACCTGCCCGGCTTCGAGCAGGTGGAGGCGTTCAACCGGGTCCTGGCCGGGATCGCCGACCTCGGTGTGGACGGGCGGCCCACGGTGCGCATGAGCGCGCGGGACCTGCTGGAGACGACCCTGGCCCGGGGCGAGGGCGCCTACCTGGTGCCGGCGCACGTCTGGACGCCCTGGTTCGGCGTGTTCGGCTCGAAGTCGGGGTTCGACACGCTGGAGGAGTGCTTCGGCGACCTCACCGAGCACGTGTTCGCGCTGGAGACGGGGCTGTCGGCCGACCCCGGCATGATGTGGCAGGTCTCCGGGCTGGACGGCTATCGGCTGGTGAGCTACTCCGACGCCCACTCGCCGCCCATCGTCGGCCGCGAGACGACGGTGTTCGACACCGGCCTCGACTACTTCGCCGTACTGGAGGCCCTGCGCAGCGGTGACGGGCTGGCCGGCACGACGGAGTTCTTCCCCGAGGCGGGCAAGTACCACGTCGACGGTCACCGCAAGTGCGGCGTGCGGCTCGACCCGGAGGAGACCCGCAAGATCGGCGGAATCTGCCCGGTCTGCGGCCGTACGCTCACGGTCGGCGTGCAGAGCAGGGTCGAGGACCTCGCCGACCGCCCGGCCGGCCGGAGCCCGCGCGGCGCGGCGGGCTTCCGCAACCTCCTCCCGCTGCCGGACGTCGTGGCGGAGATCCTCGGCGTCGGCCCGAAGAGCAAGAAGGTGGCCGCCGAGACCGACCGGCTCGTGGCCGCGCTCGGCCCGGAACTCGCGATCCTGGGCGATCTTCCCCTCGCCGACATCGCCGCCTGCTCACCGCGCCTCGCCGAGGCGGTCGGCCGCCTGCGGCACGGCGAGGTGACCAAGGACCCCGGCTACGACGGCGAGTTCGGCCGCATCCACACCCTCGCCCCTACGGCTTCCCAGCCGGTCGACGGCCTATTGGCACTGGATTGGGATGCAACGGATTGACGACGTCCCGCGTGCCCGGCGCAGCCCACAGAGCCGGCGCTCGTCTGGCACGTCAGACGGTGTGCGCCTCGAACCAAAGAGAGCCCACATCGTGACCTGAGGTCAGACGAACGTCGGCGTCAAGAGCGCCGGCGAGCAGCCGGAGCGACGGAACCGTGGGAGCAGTCCCGCCCTCCTCGATGCACTCGATGTCATCTTCGGTCATCCCCGTGCGAACAGCGAGCTCGGCCACATTCAGGCCGAGCGCGGTGCGCCTGTCATAGAGAGCCTTCCCGAAGGCAAGCGCATCTCGAATAGCGATGCGCTGAGGATCCTCGGCCAACGCCCGGGTACGCACCCAGCGGTGTGGTAGCCCACCATCACACTTTTCTCAGCACAAGCAAGAGATACTCGTCAAGGCGATTGTTGCTAACACGGGGAATGATTTGGTCTAGATTGGTCATCCGAGGAGCCTTCCCAGGAAGAGCAGGATATGCAGCGCCATGAACACAAACGGAACGCGGCGTTCACTGACACCGAGCTCAGCGTATCGAGCACGCCAGGACCGCACCGGGTCGCGCTTGAGGGCGGTCCACTCGTCCGAAAAGATCTTGACCGAAAACTGTTCCTCAATCTTGTTGATGACCTCGTACTTCGCCCGATTGAGGTCGCGGTAGCTCTTAAGCTGTAGCCACCAAGCGGCCGACAGGGTTATGCCAGCGAGAGCTACAGCGACCGAGGCCCACAGCGACTTGGTGACAGCGGAGGCGGCCAGCCCCAGCACTGCGACAAATGCGGTCTGCACCGACAGGAAAAAGGAGTTCGAGGCTCCCCTCCGGGCGGATACCCGGTCGGCCATCTCCACGGCCAATTTGTAGAGGTCAAGCACCTCTGGGGAGGGGACGGGCTCCGAAACTTGACTCACTGGGCCCCACTCATCAGAAGCTTGAGATTGCCCCATGCCCACTTGTAGATCTTGTCGCCCCTCTTTTCCGTCGCCAACTTTGTGCAGTGGTTGTTCACATAGCTCATAGGCACGGAGTACCAGACTTGCGTGATCTCGACATGCACAGAGCTATTGGCTGTATTAATACTCAAACTCCTCCCGCGATCAGGGGCGCTCGCCATCCATGGACATGACTAGGGTGGGTAGATCACTCGAACCCGAATCGAATCCTAAGACAGAACCAAGCACGGCAAATCTCTATCTCTTGCGTTTTGACGGGCGGCGATTGGCTGGCTTGGTTCCGCCAAAAAGGAACCGCTTGATGCGCTCCCTAATGCTCTTCTGCTCTCCGCTCAGCCGGTTAAGTGGCTCCTTCGACAGCCAGGAGAGGTTTTCGATGACGATTGATCTCTTCCTGTTCATTTCATGAGGCGCGTCATAAAGGGACACCAGTTCCCAAGCAAGCTGTGACGTGACCGTGTTCTTCTTGCCGTAGGCCCGCTGACTGGCAGTGAGAGCGTCATAGAGCAAGGAGTGTGCTTTCGCCGTTTCGCCTTGCGCGTGGAGGGCGGTGGCAAGATTGGCGATCGCCATGAAAGTCTCGGGGTGCTCATCGCCGAGGATACGGCGACGCGCATCCAGCACCTGTTCCGCCGAAGCGCGGGCACGATCGTACTCACCTTGTGCATGGAGAGCGGCACCGAGGCTGACGATCGCGGAGAGAGTGTGGGGGTGCTCATCGCCGAGGAGACGACGACGCGCATCGAGCACCTGTTCCGCCAAAGCGCGGGCACGATCGTACTCACCTTGTGCATGGAGGGCGGCACCGAGGTTGGCGATCGCGTTGAGAGTGTGGGGGTGCTCATCGCCGAGGATACGGGAACGCGCATCGAGCACCTCTTCCGCCAAAGCGCGGGCACGATCGTACTCACCTTGTGAACGGAGGGTGGTGGCGAGGTTGGCGATCGCGGTGAGGGCCTCGGGATGTTCATCGCCGAGGAGACGGCGACGCGCATCGAGCACCTGTTCCGCCAAAGCGCGGGCACGATCGTACTCACCTTGTGCACGGAGGGCGGTACCGAGGTTGGCGATCGCGTTGAGGGTGTCGGGGTGCTCATCGCCGAGGAGACGGCGACGCGCATCGAGCACCTGTTCCGCCAAAGCGCGGGCACGATCGTACTCACCTTGTGCATGGAGAGCGGCACCGAGGCCAACGACCGCGTTGAGAGTCTCGGGGTGCTCATCGCCGAGGAGACGGCGACGCGCATCGAGCACCTGTTCCGCCAAAGCGCGGGCACGATCGTACTCACCTTGTGCATGGAGAGCGGCACCGAGGCCAACGACCGCGTTGAGAGTCTCGGGGTGCTCATCGCCGAGGAGACGGCGACGCGCATCGAGCACCTGTTCCGCCAAAGCGCGGGCACGATCGTACTCACCTTGTGCATGGAGAGCGGCACCGAGGTTGGCGATCGCGTTGAGAGTGTGGGGGTGCTCATCGCCGAGGAGACGGCGACGCGCATCGAGCACCTCTTCCGCCAAAGCGCGGGCACGATCGTACTCACCTTGTGCATGGAGGGTGGCACCGAGGTTGGCGAGGTGCTCATCGCCGAGGAGACGGCGACGCGCTTCCAGTACCCGCTCCTCCAGCATGCGAGCCTGTCGATACTGTCCGGCGCTATGGAGGAGAGTTGCCTGGTAAGCCGAAGCAGTAACGGTTTCGAGGTTGTCCGCGCCAAGGACCGCGGTGAATGCTTCGACGAGCCGATTCTGCAGTTGAGTAGCCTGTGCCCACTGACCCAGTCTGTAGAGGGCTTCAACTAAATCTCGGCCAGCGCGCAGGGTGTCTACATCGTTTTCGCCGAGCTGTCGGATTCTAGCCTGATAGACCTCCTCCTGCGCTTGCCGCGCCCCGTAATGGTCGCCTCGATTCAGTAGGAGCAGCCCCTGGGTGTTGCGGCAGCGGAGATACTCGAGGGTGTCACTGGGAAGCTGCTTGGCCGACGTCAGCGCGTCCTCGAGGACTACAGCCGCGTGGTCCGACCTTCCCCTGGCCAGGAGATATCGCGCGACCCTGTCCAGCAGATCGATCGTGTCCGTGATGTCGACGCGGAGCCGCCGGGCGTGCTGTGCGCTTGAGAGAGCGTGGGCGAGCATTGTTTCGCAGGTCGGCCAAGACACGGGATCACGTACCTCATTGGGAAACGCGGTGCTCATTGTCGCGAGCGCAAGCCCTGCCCAGCGGGACTCGTCCGCAGCGAGTTCAGTGCGGGTGACGGCTTGCACCATTCGATGGATCGACATGAGGCCGTCGCCGGTCTTGGCCAGGGAGTACTCCCTGAGAGCCTGCGTGGCCTCAGTACGGCGGAACGGGTCCGTCAGTGCCTCGGCCAACTCGGCAGGCATGCCCGGTACCGGAACGATCCGGTCCAACGGGATCGCCTCGGCCCCGAGGAACGCGGCGAGGCGAAACAGGGCCACGGCGGCCGAGGACTGGTCGGCCAGGCGATCGAAGGACACCCGCCACGTGGACGCGATTGTCTCCTGGTGATTTCCGTTTCCGCTTCGTCCCTTGATGAACAGTTCCGGCGACTGCTTCTGGAGTTGACTGAGGTAGTCGGTGGCGGCCATTCCGTCCGCGATGACGCTCGCCGCCTGTGCCAGCGCCAGAGGCAGACATCCCAGGGCCTCTGCCAGATTCCTTGCAGTGTCAGCCGTGGATACCCCTCCCCACCGCCGCAGATATTCGACCGCGGCGGGGATGGAGAGAACGTCGAGGCGCCGGAATTCGGCATGGGGCCATTCCGACCGTCTGGAGGTGATGAGCACATGCCCCGCGTGCCTCTCAGGAAGCAGCGGTAAGAGTTCGTCGGGGTCCTCGGCGTTGTCGAAGATCAGTAGCCAGTTCTTCCGGCGGCGCAGTGACTGCCGAAGCGCCGCTATCGCCTGGTCATCCTGCTCGAACGGCAGACCCAACTCTGTGGCGAGCTCAACGTAGTCTCCCCGCAATGCGGTCGGATCCTCGGCCCTCACCCACCACACCAAGTCGTATGCAACGCCGTGTCGAGAAGCGTATTCGACGGCAACCTGGGTCTTACCCAGCCCACCCAGGCCGGTGATCACCTGAACTGCGGAGGTCGGGCGGCCCGCCCGCAGAGCGCGATACAGATCCGCCAGCGTGTCATCGCGTCCCATAAAACGCGGGTCAGGGCGTTGGCCGCGAAGTTGACACACCTCCTGCTCAGTGCCGGGAAACCGAACTCGCTTCCCGGATCTGTTGGGGAAGCCGGCTCGCGCGACCCGCTCCCCGCGCTCGGCCACCCCGGCCAGCAGACGCCGCCGGGCTTCATCCTCGTCGTCCACACCGCGGAGGTCGATCGGCACGAGTGCCCCTACCGACGGCGGGATCTCGCCGTCGCCCTCGTCCACAAGGACAGGAATCAGGGCTCGTTCCTTGCCCTGAAGTCCTTGGTACTGAGCGGCGGTACGAGCGGCCATATCCGCGTCAGACCCGTCAGACAGAACGTAGAGGGTGTGGCGGCAGGTGGACAGCGCCTCATCTATCTTGTCGAGACGGTTGTCCCCAGGCCGGATATCCCACGCCTTTAGAATCACTCCATATCCGGCGCTTTCCAGTTCGAACGCGATCCACTCCGCCCACTGCAAGTCAGTGTCCGCATGACTGACGAAAAATTCCGCAGTGTATTCGACATCCAACACATAATCTCCTGGACTCCGCCGCCTGGCTTGCTTCTAGGGAATCAGCGGCGGGAAGCGCCAGGGAAGCGGGTGTCACGTGGCACTCGGCTCACCGAGTCGGCAACGCCGGCCAGCAGTCGCTCGCGGGCCTCGTCCTCCTCTACGCCTACCAGGTCAATATAGACCAATGGCCCGAGCAGTGGAGCCACGTCGCATTCGGCAACCCTGACCGGAATGAATCGCTGTGTTTCCCCGAGCAACGTCTGACGATAGGCCGCCGTCCACTCCGCCCGGGTGAAGAGAGAAGCTAGATAGTTAGGTGAGAGCACACCTAGAGTGCGTCGGCAGGTCGCCAAGGCGTGATCCATGCCTGCCATGAAGTTGTCCCCAGGGCGGAAGTCCCATGCCTGAATCGTCGTCGTGTATCCAGCGGTCTCGAGTACTCCGGCGATCCATGTAGCCCAGTCCTCGTCCTTCCCGTTATAGGTGATGAAGAAATCCTTCGACTGGCTCACACCTGGACCGTTCGCCGCCACGGTGCCTCCGCTGACGCTGGGATGAACCTCTTAACTCTACGCAACCTGCCAGCGCGCCGCACACCGATGCGGTCGACGTGAATGAGACGTCTCTTAGAATCGTCCATATTCCGGATTAAGTGACTGCCGAAAATGCATAATGGCGGCACCGGAGAGCCCAAAGGTTCCGTACTCGTCGTCGATCGCCTGGAGCGTCCGCGCTGTGCCGCACCTTTTCCCCGGGCGGGGGTCAGAGGTAGGTGACGCCGGTCAGGTCTTCGGCGGCGGTCCAGAGGCGGCGCCCGACGGTGGGGTCGGCCGCGTGCGCGCTGGGGCGGACCTCGACGACCCGGCCGCGCGTCTCGAAGAGGCCGGACGGCCCGAAGAACTGGCCGCCGCGCACGCCGGGCGCGGTCGCGGCGAAGAGCTGGGGCAGCGCCCCCCGCTCGGCCGGCTGCGTCACCAGCAGCCCGCCTCGGGCGAAGATCCGCCCGATCCGGCCGCGGTGCTCCCAGGCCCGGGGGGTGAGATTGCTTCTGGACAGCCCGGGATGGGCGACGACGCTGACGACCGGTGATCCGGCGGCGCGCAGGCGGCGGTCGAGTTCGAGGCCGAAGGCGGTGGTGGCGAGCTTGGAGCGGCCGTACGCGCGACTGGCGTTGAAGTCGCGCCGCGACATCAGGTCGTCGAAGTCGAGGCGGGCGTTCTTGTGGGTGATCGAGCTGAGGCTGACCACCCGTGCGGCGTCCGCCCGGCCGAGACTGCCGAGCAGCAGGCCGGTGAGGGCGAAGTGGCCCAGCATGTTGGTGCCGAGCTGGAGCTCGAACCCGTCGGCCGTCGTGCGGGCCGGGCCGAGGAGGACCAGACCGGCGTTGTTGACCAGCAGATCGATCGCCGGGAATCCGGCGGTCATGCCCGTCGCGAACGCGCGCACCGATGCGAGCGAGGCCAGGTCGAGCTCCCGCACCTCGATCCCGGCCCGTGGCGCGGAGCGCCGGATCGCCTCGGCCGCCCGCTCGCCCGCGGCGACGTCGCGTACGGCCATCACGACGTGTGCCCCGTGACGGGCGAGTTCGGTCGCGGTGACCAGGCCGAGTCCCGAGTTCGCGCCGGTGACGACGGCGACCCGGCCGTGCTGGTCGGGGATGTGGCTGGCGTTCCATTCGGTCATGGCGACGACGCTAGGACGGGGTCGCCGGGACTCGGTCGTACGCGTTTCCCTGGGAACGCCGGACCTACCTTCGGCGCGGACCGCGGCGGCAGACTGTCGTCATGGCTGTCGACCACGCGTACGCCCGTGAGCTCGGTGACTTCCTGCGTGCCCGGCGCGGCCGGTTGCGCCCGCAGGACGTCGGCCTGGAGCCGGGGCCCCGGCGCAAGGTGGCCGGCCTGCGACGTGAGGAGGTCGCGCTGCTGGCCGGGCTGAGCACCGACTACTACCAGCGCATGGAGCAGGGCCGCGAGGTGCGGCCCTCCGACGAGGTGCTCGACGCCCTCGCCTCCGCGCTCGACCTCGACGACGAGGAACGCCGGCATCTGTTCACCCTCGCCCGGGCGGCACGGCGACCGGCGGCCGTCCGCACGCGCCGCGCGCCGGAGCGCGTGCCGGACGGCACAAGGCGACTGCTGCACGTCATGGGCACTCCCGCGGTCGTGCTCGGCCGCCATCTCGACGTGCTCGCGTGGAACACGCTCGCCGAAGCGCTGCTCGGCGATCCGGCCACCCTGCCGCCGGGGCGGCGGAACATGCTCATGGTGCTGTTCGAGGATCCCGGGACCCCTGCGCGCTGCCCCGACTGGGAGACCACCGCCCTGCAGTACATCGGCATGTTGCGGGCCGCCGTCGCGACCGATCCGACCCATCCGCGCGCCACGACGATCATCGGTGAGCTGAGCATCCGCAGCGCGGACTTCCGCCGGCTCTGGGCGCGGCACGAGGTGCGTGAGACGGTTCACGGGACGAAGCTGTTCCGGCATCCCCAGGTGGGCGAGCTCACCCTCGACTGGGACGTCTATCCCCTGCCCGGAAATCCCGGGCCGGTCCTGCTCGTCTACACGGCCGAGCCCGGCACCGCGGACGACGAACGCGTCCGCCTGCTCGCGTCCCTGCACGCCTCCCGGGATTCGCGGACGGCCCGACTGTCCGAAGCGGCGCGCCGGCGGGCACTCGAACCCCGGACTCCGTGACCCCCGCCGTCGAACCCCTCTATGTGCAGGTCTTCGTCTCCGGCGTGCAGAATTCGACCTCGGGGTAGCGCGCCGACGGCCTGTCCAGCAGGGGCTGTGGCCTACCGCGCAGGTGCAGGTCGAGGAAGGCTCGGACGTACCTGCGGGTGATGTCCACGGAGCGGCTTCCGCGGAGCTCACTGCCGAGGTCGACGCCGATCTGCTGAGCCAGCAGGTCGTAGTCGCTGAAGGACGGGTGCACCGCTCCGGCCACCACGAGCCAGCGCTTCCACCCGGTCAGATGTGCCCAGTCGCGGTCCCAGGTGGCGTCCTCTCCCCCCGGGCTGTGCAACGGCTGGCCCAGGAACAGGAACGGGCGCGCCACCCCGCTCGCGGGGATCGGGGCGAACATGAGGCCGTCCATGTTGATTCCGGCGCGCACCCGGGAGTCCTTCAGCATCGTCTCGGCGGCGCTCGCGCCTCCGAGGGAAGTGCCCGCCATCGCGATCCGGGACGCGTCGATCAGCGAGGCGCCCGTCCACCTGGCGTGCGGACCGGTCAGCTGATCGATCACGAAGGAGACGTCGGCCGCCCGGTTCCTCACCGCTTTCGCACCGAAGTCGTCGACGCCTTCGAGTTCGCACGCGGCGCAGGTCGTCAGCCGCCCGTCCGGGAACGTGGTGGCGAAGGTCTCGTACGTGTGGTCGACGCCGGCCACCACGTAGCCTCTGCTCGCCAGTTCCTCGGCCAGGGCCGTGAGCGAGCTGCGGGGGTCGGTGAAGCCGGGAGAGAGCACGACAAGGGGCAGGGTGTGTCGGCGTCCCGCCGGTCCGGCGCCGCTGAACGCGTGGGTCCGCGTTCTGCTCAGCACGTCGGGCGGCACGCCCGTCACCCCTTTGCCCTTCAGGATGAGCTCCGACTCCCTGGGCGTCATGTAGGGCGCCCGCCGTCCGTTCCGGGACTTCGCCGGATACCAGAGGGAGACCATGAGCTCCCTCGACCTGGCCGCGGGGACCCAGGGGTCGGGGCGCGAGGTGTCCTCCAGACGCAGGGACGTCGTGCCGACCGGATGGGGACCGGTCGGCTCGGGCAGATACGGCCTGCCGCTCGACGTGACCGAAGAGCCGGCGGAGGCGTGTGCGGGAGAGGCGGACGCCGGCGTCCAGGAGGCGGAGACCGTCAGGGTGAGCAGTCCGGCGACCGCGGCCAGGCCGGCCCGCAGGATCCGGTCGGTCAGAGCCGGAGGACTCTGGTCATGCCTGGTGAGGGCCTCGGCTCTCGGCGCGGCGTGCGGATCTTCGTATGGCATGGCTTGATCCTGCGAGGCCCGAACCCGGCGCGGTATCGGCCGAAGGTATGGTCGGCGCCGTCCGAGTAGCACTTCAGGCCGGTTCGCGGAGCGCGCCGGGCCGGGCCGGGCCTACGGCATCCTCGCCCCGCACCACCGGCACACACAAGGATCGCCAGACGACGAAAGCCCAGGCCGATGACGACCTGGGCTTCCGGATTGGGTGCGCCGCCAGGGACTCGAACCCCGGACCCGCTGATTAAGAGTCAGCTGCTCTAACCAACTGAGCTAGCGGCGCAGAGCTCTTAGAGGTTATCGCACACCTCAGAGCGCTCAAAATCGGGCCGGAGCGGAGCGACGTCCGGCCCGGCGGCCCCGGTCGGCTCATGCGGCCCGAGTCAGCTCATGCGGCGCAGGATGCGGGCGGCCGTGCGCGCCAGCAGGTCGATCTGCTCCTCCGTGTACGCCGCCGACCCGTTGGAGCGGATCCAGCCCGCGACGCGGCGGGGATAGGCGACGGTCAGCCCCTCGCCGGTCAGGACGCCGCCCCAGGCCTTGATCTTTCCACCGTGCACGGCGAGCACCGGGGCGATCGTCACCGCGATCCCGGTCTCCTTGGTCAGCAGCGCGGCCATCGACTCGGCGGCGGAGATCAGGCCCTTGGCGACAGAGGTGCCGAACCTCTCGTCGAAGAAGAGCCGCTCGCCGTACCGCGCGATGAGGGTGTCGGGCGACCACGCCTCGTTGTCCACGATCCACACGCCGCCGGGGCCGATGACGAGGTGGTCGATCGACGCCTCTCCGGGGACGGCCCGGCCGTCCATGACCCGGTAGCCGCGACGGCGCAGCATGAGACGCAGCAGCCGCCCGGTGCGCACCTCGCCGCGGCGCTTGCCCCGCCACACCGCCGTGCGCTCGTACAGCCGCCAGGCGACGAACCAGTCCACGCCGCCCGCCAGGGCACCCAGCACGACTCCCGCGACGAACGGGTTCAGCCCGAGCCGCGAGCCCAGCAGGTTGCCGACGACGAAGCCCGCGACCGCGATGGCGGCCCGTATCCGGATCCGGTTCTTGCGCCCGGCGAACCAGAACGTCACGTACAGGTTCTGCGGCGATGCGCCGGTGAACTTCTCGTCTTTCGGCACATAGATGGAACCGTTTGGCACGCCAACCCCCACAGTCTGCATGCGGCTTTCTCCCGGGATACCCGAGCGGGAATCCCAACCCTCCTAAGGTGAGGGAAGTAATGCGATTCCGCCAGTCCTTGGATCACGCATTACCAGGCAGCGCAGTCCACCAGGCGGCGACCGACCAGTCGGTATGCTTGGGCCGGATGACGAAGGAGGTCGAGATGGCCCGGCGTGTATCGGATCGCTCCTCACCCGTCGGCGGCGCGCCCGTGGAGGAGCCCGTACGGCGGCGCCTGCTCGCCGAGGCGACCCGGCTGTTCGCCGAGAGGGGCTTCGAGAGCACTTCGGTCCAGGAGATCGTCGCGGCGGCCGGGGTCACCAAGGGCGCGATGTACCACTACTTCGGGTCCAAGGACGACCTGCTGCACGAGATCTACGCCCGGGTGCTGCGCCTGCAGATGGAGCGGCTCAACCGCTTCGCCGACGCCGGGGGCCCGGTGGCCGAGCGGCTCCACGCGGCGGCGACGGACGTCGTCGTGACCACGGTCGACAACCTGGACGACTCCAAGATCTTCTTCAGGTCGATGCACCAACTCGCCCCCGAGACCTACAAGACCGTGCGGGCCGAGCGGCGCCGCTACCACGAGCGGTTCCGCGGCCTCGTCGCCGAGGGGCAGCGCGAGGGCGTCTTCCGCGACGACATCCCCGCCGAGATGGTGGTCGACTTCTTCTTCGGCTCGGTCCACCACCTCGGCACCTGGTATCACCCGGACGGCCCGCTGACCGGCGAGGAGGTCGGCCGCCACTTCGCCGACCTCCTGCTCGGATCACTGCGTCCCTGAGAAGCGGCCCCGAGAGGTCAGACCGGTGCGGGGAGGTCCGCCGGACCGGCGAGGGCCTCGCGGTGGTCGCCCGGCGTGCCCAGGGCGATCTGGTCGGCCTTGGCCCGCTTGAGGTAGAGGTGCGCGGGGTGTTCCCAGGTCATCCCGATGCCGCCGTGAAGCTGCACGCACTCCTCGGCGGCGTGGACGGCGACCGCTCCGCAGTGCGCCTGGGCCACGGCGACGGCCACCGTGACGGCCACCGCCGCGTCGTCGCCGGGCGGTCCCGCGACCGGCGCCTCCGCCAGCCGGGCGGCCGCGTTCCGGGCCGCCGCCCTGGCTCCCGCGATCTCCAGCCACAGGTCGGCCAGCCGGTGCTTGACCGCCTGGAACGACCCCACCGGCCGGGCGAACTGCCTGCGCTCCCTGACGTACGCGACCGTGGTGGCGAGGCACCACTCGGCGATCCCGAGCTGTTCGGAGGCGAGCAGCCCCGCGCCGCGCAGCAGGGCCTCCCGCACCCACGGCGTCTCCGGGCCGCCGGCGGTGGCGAGGACGCGCGCGGGGGCCGAGGCGAACGACACGGTCGCGATCGGCCGGGTCAGGTCGAGCGAGGTGGCCGGGGTCACCCTTACGGTCCCTCCGGCGGATCCGGCCGGGGACGCCTCCACCGCGCACAGGGCGGTGCCCCGCGTCAGCCGTACCGGGACGAGCAGCACGTCGGCGATCTCCGCGCCGATCACGCCGCGGACGGTGCCCGTCACCGTGCCGTCCTCGCCGAGGGCCGCCGCGGGGGCCGGAGGAGCGTACGGCGAGGCGGCGAACGGCACCGCGAGCGCGGCCGTCGCCTCCCCGGCCGCGAGGCGGCCCAGCAGCTCGCCGGCCGCCTCTCCCCCCGCCGTCAGGAGCGCCTGGGTCGCGAGGACGGCACTGGCGAGGAACGGCACCGGCGCCACGGCGCGTCCCAGCTCCTCCAGCACGACGGCGGCCTCGCGGGCCGACGCCCCGGCGCCCCCGAGTTCCTCGGGCACCAGCAGCCCGGCCACGCCGATCTCGCGGGCCAGCGTCTTCCACAGCTCCGCGTCGTACGGCGTGCCGGACTCGACGCGCCCGAGCACGGCGGACGGGGAGCACCTGTCGGCGAGCAGGTCGCGCACGGCGGCCCGCAGCTCCTCCTCCACCTCCGTGTACAGCAGAGTCATCGGGGGAGGTCCTTCCACGCGACGTCTTTGTCGGCACGCGGCTCGGCGGGCAGCCCGAGCACGCGTTCGGCGATGATGTTCCGCAGGATCTCCGAGGTGCCGCCCTCGATCGAGTTGCCCTTGGCCCGCAGGTAGCGGTAGCCCGCCTCCCGGCCGAGGAAGTCGACCGTCTCGGGGCGGCGGAAGGTCCAGTCGTCGTAGCCGAGGCCGTCCTCGCGCAGCAGCTCGACCTCCAGGCCGGAGAGCTCCTGGTGCAGCCGGGCGAAGGCGAGCTTCATGCCCGAGCCCTCCGGTCCCGGGTGCCCGGCGGCGAGCTGCTCGCGCAGCCGCGCGGCCGTCAGGCGCATGACCTCCGACTCCACCCAGAGCCGCAGCAGCCGCTGGTGCAGGTCGTGGGTGCGCAGCTCGGGCCGGGAGCGCCAGGTGTCGGCGACGACCTCCATCATGGTGCGGCGGACGGGCATGCCGCCGATGGCGACCCGCTCGTTCATCAGCGTGGCCTGCGCGACCCGCCAGCCGTCGCCGGTCTCGCCCAGCCGCAGCGCGCCGGGCAGGCGGACCCCGGTGAGGAAGACCTCGTTGAACTCGGCCTCACCGGTGATCTGGCGCAGCGGACGCACCTCGACGCCGGGCGCGCGCATGTCGCAGACGAAGTAGGTCAGCCCGCGGTGCTTGGGCACGCCGGGGTCGGTGCGGGCCAGCAGGAGGCCCCAGCGGGCGGTGTGCGCGCTCGACGTCCACACCTTCTGGCCGTCCAACACCCACTCGTCGCCCTCGCGTACGGCGCGGGTGGCCAGGGTGGCGAGGTCGGAACCGGCGCCGGGCTCGCTGAACAGCTGGCACCACACCTCCTCACCGGTCCAGAGGGGGCGCAGGAAACGCCTCTTCTGCTCGTCGGTGCCGAAGGCGAGGATCGTCGGGGCGGCCATGCCGAGGCCGATGCCGATGCGGCCGGGCTGGTTGTCGGGCGTGCCCCTCAGCTCCCGGTCGGCCACGGCCTGCAGCTCCCGGGGGGCCCCGAGGCCGCCGAGGCCCTCGGGGAAGTGCACCCAGGCGAGCCCGGCGTCGAACCGGGCGCGCAGGAACTCCAGGCGGTCCATGGCCACCGGGTCGTGCGCCGCGAGGAAGGCCGCGGCACGCTCGGCGACCGACGCCTCATCCCATGTCACCAGAAGATCACCCCATGTGTCTCTTGAGCTCGCGGCGGGCCAGCGACCGCTTGTGGACCTCGTCGGGACCGTCGGCGAAGCGCAGGGCCCGGGCCCCTGCCCACAGCGCGGCGAGGGGATAATCCTGGCTCAGCCCGGCGGCGCCGTGTGCCTGGATGGCCTTGTCCAGGATCCACTCCACGGTCGCGGGCGCGGCGATCTTGATGGCCTGGATCTCGGTGTGCGCGCCCCGGTTGCCTGCGGTGTCCATCAGCCAGGCCGTCTTGAGCACCAGCAGGCGCAGTTGCTCGATGCGCACCCGCGACTCGGCGATCCAGTCCTGGATCACCCCCTGCCGGGCCAGCGGCCCGCCGAACGCCTCGCGCGACAGCACCCGGCGGCACGTCAGCTCCACCGCCCGCTCGGCCATGCCGACGAGCCGCATGCAGTGGTGGATCCGTCCCGGTCCGAGCCGCGCCTGGGCGATGGCGAAGCCGCCGCCCTCCTCGCCGACCAGGTTGCCCACGGGCACGCGTACGTCCTCGAACAGCACCTCGGCGTGGCCGCCGTGGTCGGCGTCGTCGTACCCGAAGACGGTCATGCCGCGCCGTACGGTGAGACCGGGGGTGTCGCGCGGCACGAGCACCATGCTCTGCTGCCGGTGCCGGGGCGCGTCGGGGTCGGTCTTGCCCATCACGACGAAGACCCGGCAGTTCGGGTTCATCGCGCCGGTGATGTACCACTTGCGGCCGTTGACGACGTACTCGTCGCCGTCCCTCGTGATCGAGGTCGCGATGTTCGTCGCGTCGGAGGAGGCCGCCTCGGGCTCGGTCATCGCGAACGCCGACCTGATCTCCCCGGCCAGCAGCGGCTCCAGGTACTCCGCCCGCTGCCGCTCACTGCCGAACTGCGCCAGCAGTTCCATGTTGCCGGTGTCGGGGGCGGCGCAGTTGGTCGCGGGCGGGGCGATGGCCGGCGACCCGCCCATGATCTCGGCGAGCGGGGCGTACTGGAGGTTGGTCAGCCCCGCGCCCTGCTCTCCTGGAAGGAAGAGGTTCCACAGGCCGCGCGAGCGGGCCTCGGCCTTGAGGTCCTCCAGCAGCGGCGGCGGGCCCCAGCCGCCGGCCGCCCGGACCTGGGCCGCCTGCTCGTGGAAGGCGCGCTCGGCCGGATGGACGCACTCGTCCATGAAGGCGAGCAACCGGGCCCGCAGCTCCTCCGTCCTGTCGTCGAACGCGAAGTGCATTCAGACCTCCATGAGCCCGCGGGCGACGAGCGGGGCGACCTGCTCGCCGATCCCGGCGAAGCCCTCCCCCACCGTGAGGCCCATCGTGTGGCGGAAGTGGATGCCCTCGGCGATCACCGCGAGCTTGAAGCAGGCGAGGCCGGCGTACCAGCCGAACCGGGACAGGTCGCGGCCGGACGCCTCGCCGTACCGCGCGGCGAGGTCGGCCCCCGTTTCGATCGGCAGGGGCGGCGCCTCGCCGCCCGCCTCACCCGTCGCGCCGACCGCGCGGCCAGCGGCGGGGTCGAGCGCGGAGACCTCGCCGTACAGGAGGAACAGCGCCAGGTCGGTGAGCGGGTCGCCGAGCGTGGACATCTCCCAGTCGAGCACGGCCCGCACCTCGCCGTCGGCGACCAGCGTGTTGCCGAGCTTGAAGTCCCCGTGCAGGATCGCCGGAGCCCCCGATTCGGCCGGCACGTCGCGGGCGAGGCGTTCGTACAGGTCGTCGAAGCCGGGGAGGTCCCGGCTGCGGGAGGCGTCGAGCTGCCGCTTCCACCGGGCGACCTGCCGCTCCAGGAAGCCCTCGGGCCTGCCGAAGTCGCCGAGCCCCACGCTCCCGGGAGTGATCGAGTGGAGCGCGGCCAGCACGTCCACCAGCGCGTGGGCGAGGGCGGGGGTGAGCGGCGGCTGCCCGCCCTCGACGTGCTCCATCACGTAGAAGGGCGCGCCGATCACCTCCGCGTCCCGGCACAGATGGAACATGCGCGGCACGGGGACCGGCGTGTCCCGCAGGGCGCTCATCACCCGGTGCTCCCGGGCCATGTCGTGGGCCGTGGCCAGAACGTGCCCGAGCGGCGGCCGGCGCACCACGTAGGTCCGCGCGGCGTCGCGGACGACGTACGTCAGGTTGGACCGTCCGCCCACGATCAGCTCGGCGGTGAGCGGCCCCTCGGTCAGGCCCGCGCGCTGGAGGTGCCCGGCGAGGCGGGCGAGATCGAGGCCGGGCGGGTCGGCGTCCACCCCGTGAGCGTACCGACCAGCCGGTATGCGTGTCGACACGGCTTCGCACAAGTGGTCCTCGGCGACGCCTCCGAAGTGGCCGTTCTCCGCGCCGCGCGCTCTCGGTAGCGTCGGCCGCATGACCGCGAAGATGCCCGCGCCCGTCGTGCTCGACGGCCGCGTCGTACGGCTGGAGCCCCTCACCCTCGGCCACGTCCCCGACCTGTACGCGGCCGGCCGGGACGACGAGGAGGTGTGGCGGTTCAGTCCGCGGGTCTTCCCCACCTCGGAGGAGGGGATGCGCCGCCACGTGGCGGGCCTCCTCGCCAGGCCGCTGACCGTCCAGTTCGCCGTGATCCTCAAGGCGACCGGGCGGGCGATCGGCTCGACCGCCTACTGGGACGTCGGCGGCTTCGACGAGAGCGTGGAGGTGGGGTCCACCTGGTACGCCAGGGCCCACTGGCGTACGGGCGTGAACACCGACTGCAAGATCATGCTGCTCGACCACGCCTTCGCTCTCGGGTTCACCCGCGTCGTGCTGCGGACCGACGTCCGCAACCTGCGGTCGCAGGCCGCCATCGAGCGCATCGGCGGTGTGCGGGAGGGCGTGCTCCGCCGGCAGCTGCGCCGCCCCGACGGGACCTGGCGCGACAGCCCGCTGTACTCCATCCTGGACGACGAGTGGCCGGCCCATCGCGCCCGCCTGGAAGGCCGGATGGAGGCGCTGCTCAGCCGCGGAGGAACAGGCTCATGAGGTCCTCGCAGGCGGCCCGCAGGTCCTCGGGAGAGGGGACGCCGCCCGCACCCGCCACCGCGTCGAACAGCAGGCCGTCGACGTAGGCCACCATCTGCCCGCCCCGCCGCACCGGGTCGGGCGAGCCCGCGGCGGCCAGCATGGCGACGGCGGGCTCACGGATTCGGCGGCCCAGCTCGTCGTACAGCCTGCGCAGCTCCGGCCGGCGACTCGCCTCCAGCGCCAGCTCGTACCGGGCGACGGTGGTCTCCCGGTGTTCGGTCATCGCGGCGTACGCGAAGGCGGCGAGCAGCTCCGTCAGGTCGGCGGCGCCCCCCTCGCCGAAGGGGAGGGCCGACACGACCGTGGAGAGCGCCGCCGCCTCGCGCTCGGACAGCCGGGCCAGCGTCAGCTCCAGCAGCGCCGCACGCGTGCGGGCGCAGTTCGACGTGGACCCCGGAGGGAGGCCGGCGGCCTCGTCGACCGCCCGATGAGTCAGCCCCCGCATGCCGCGCTCGGCCAGGATCGCGATGGCCGCGTCCGCGACGAGGACCGCCCGCTGACTGTTCACGGCCCCCATCGTACGGGCGCACTACAGGCGTAGTAGCGTGTGACTACACCTGTAGTGAAGGAGGCCGGGCATGGCACACGCGGTGGTGGCCGGGGCGGGCATCGGCGGGCTGACGGCGGCGCTGGCCCTGGCGCGGAACGGCTGGCAGGTGACCGTGCTGGAACAGGCGGCCTCGATCGAGCCGGTCGGCGCGGGCCTCGCGGTCGCGCCCAACGCGCTGCGGGCCCTCGACATGATCGGCCTCGGGGACGAGGTCAGGAAGCTCTCGGCGATCCAGGGCGAGGCGGGCCTCCGGCGGCCGTCCGGCCGCTGGCTGTCGCGGACCACCGCCGAGGACGCCGCCGCGCGGTACGGCGACTCGATCGTGCTGCTCACCCGGTCGGCGCTGGTCGGCATCCTCGCCGCGCGCCTGCCGCGAGGCGCCCTGCGCCTGGGCACAAGGGCCGAGTCGGCCGACCCCCGGACGGGCCTGGTCACCCTCGCCACCCCGGCGGGCGGCACGGAGACGATTCAGGCCGATCTCGTCGTGGCGGCGGACGGCATCCGGTCGCGGACCCGCGCGGCGCTGTTCCCCGGCCACCCTGAGCCCGGTTACGCGGGCGTGACGAGCTGGCGGGCGCTCGTCCCCTTCCCCGGACCGGTCGGCGCGTCGGAGACCTGGGGGGCGGGCCTGGTGTTCGGGGTGATGCCGCTGGCGGGCGGCCAGGTCTACTGCTACGCCACCGCGCCGGTCCCCGCCGGCCTGCGCGCGGAGAGCGAGAAGGACGAGCTGATCCGCCTGTTCGGCCGCTGGCACGACCCGATCCCCGCGCTGCTGGCCGCCGCCGAGCCCGGCGCGGTGCTGCGCCACGACATCTACTCCCTCGACACCCCGCTGCCCGCGCTCCACTCCGGGCGGATCGCGCTGCTGGGCGACGCGGCGCATCCCATGACGCCCAACCTCGGGCAGGGCGCCTGCCAGGCGATCGAGGACGCCGTCGTGCTCGCCCGGCACGTCTCACCGGGCGGCGGCCCCGCCCCGGACCTCACTGCGGGACTCGCCGCGTACAGCCGGGAGCGGCTGGCCCGTACGACGCCGATCGTGCGGCGGTCGCGGCTGGTCGGGCGGGTCAGCGGCTGGCGCGCCCCGCTGGCGGTCGCCCTGCGCGACGGCGCGCTGCGCGCGGCGGGCATGCTCGGGCCCGCCGTCGCGGTGCGCCAGTTCGACGACGTCTTCCGCTGGCCGGCCTGAGCGCCGCCAGCACCGGGCGGCCGAGGGGTCAGGCCGCCTCGGGCGTCGCCGCGTTCACCGGCTCCTCGCGCGGGCCGGGCTCGCCGCGTACGACAGCGGGTTTGGAGTGGTCGGGGGCCAGGCGGCCCAGGGTGACCGTCCCCGCGATCAGCAGGGCGGCGGCCAGCAGCGCGGGCACCACCTTGTCGGGCCCGGTGGGCAGCGACTCGCCCAGCAGCACGGCCCCGGCCGTCACCGACGTGAGGGGATCGACGACCTGGACTCCGGCGTAGGCGATCCCGAAGTAGCCGACGGCGTACGACTTCTGCAGCAGCACGATGGCGCAGACCAGCAGCACCGGGATGGCCAGGGTGAACCAGTGGAGCATCCGGCCGAGGTCTCCGTTGAGCCCGCCGCCGACGACCCGGACGAACGTGGACACGGTCGCGGTCACCGCTCCGGCGCCGACCGACATCAGCAGCGCCTTGAGCGGCCCCCGCAGCAGGCGCGCGGCGCCGAAGGTGACGGCGGCGACCAGGGCGACGCAGCCGATCAGCGCGAGGGCACCTCCGTCCGACAGCACGGGGGTCACGTTGTGCGCCGGGACCAGCAGCATCAGGCCGAGCAGTCCCACCGCCACCGCGATCGACCCGGCGATCTCGGCCCGCCGGGGGCGCCTGCCGTGCAGCGTGGCGGCGAGCGGCACCGCGAAGACCAGCGTCGCCACGCTCACCGGCTGGACGACGACGAGCGGGGCCACGCTGAGCGCCACGGCGTGCAGGGACGCGCCGGCGAAGCCGATCACCCCGCCGATCAGCCAGCGGGGCCTGCGCACGAGCGCGAGCGTGGCCCCGTCGCGCACGGCTTCGAACTGCTGCAGCGCCGCGCCCAGCGCGTACCCGAGCGCCCCGACGAGGGCGATCGCCACTCCCGCCCAGATCATGGGCGCCGGCCGGGGTGCCGGGAGCCGGCGGTGTGTCCAGAAATCACCACGCAAGTTTAGGGGGAGTGGGTCCGCGCCACGGGAACCCGCGGCTCTCAGGACCTTCCCGGGCCCACTCCCCACGCCCGCGAACACGCGGCTCCCGGGACCCGAGGATCTTGGGAACCGCGGTGTCCGATCAGTCGGTGCCGCTGGACAGGGCGATGCCGACGACCCCGGCGTTCTCGGTCACCCAGGCGTCGGACAGCCCGCCCTCCTTGACCAGAGCCTCGCCGGTGACCCTGAGCACGCCGATCCGCTTGCCCGCGAGCGCGAGTTCGAGGACGTCCACGTGCTCGGTCACCCAGGTGGCCGACAGGCCCCCCTCCTTCACCAGCGCCGCGCCGCCGCCCCGGACGACCCCGATGCGGTCGCCGGCCAGGACGAGCTGCTTCACCGCCGTGTTCTCGGTCACCCAGGTGGCGGACAGCCCGCCCGCCTTGACCAGCGCGACGCCGTCCGCCCGGACCACGCCGATGCGGTCGCCGGCCAGCGCGAGCTGCTTGACGCCGTTGTACTCCAGCACCCAGCTCGCCGACAGACCGCCCTCCTTCACCCAGGCCCTGCCGTCGGTCGTCAGCACCCCGATGCGGTCACCCGACAGCGCGAGCTGCTTGACGCCGTCGTGCTCCAGCACCCAGCTCGCCGACAGACCGCCCTCCTTCACCCAGGCCCTGCCGTCCCCCGTGATGACGCCGATCCGGTCGCCGGCCAGCGCGAGCTGCTTGACGCCGCCGTCGTGCTCCAGCACCCAGTTGGTGGACAGGCCCCCCTGCTTCACCCAGGCCCTGCCGTCCCCGGTGAGGACGCCGATCCGGTCACCCGCGAGCGCGATCTGGACGACCCCGTCGTGCTCCAGCACCCAGCTCGCCGACAGACCGCCCTCCTTGACCAGGGCGTCGCCGCCGACCTTGAGCACGCCGATCCGGGGCGGGGCGACGGCCGCCCGCGACTG
This sequence comes from Microbispora triticiradicis, assembly GCA_003260025.2. Classification (GTDB taxonomy): domain Bacteria; phylum Actinomycetota; class Actinomycetes; order Streptosporangiales; family Streptosporangiaceae; genus Microbispora; species Microbispora triticiradicis. Next base: position 44,201 of record QFZU02000032.1, read on the forward strand.
CGCGCTCGCCGCGGTCGTGCCCGGTCCGGCCGGTAGCAGGCCCGCCGTGCAGGCGAGAGTCGCCGCGAGGAGAACCAGGCCGGGACGGGCCGCTGATCGAGTCGTCATGAATGCCTCCGCATCGCATCGGGCGGGCCCCCTGCCCGCGGGAATCGATCACGGAGAGACTAGATTCGATCACGTGATGTAATCACGCTTCTTGCATCGTCAGGAGAGTCGGCCACACTGTGCCCGATTCAGGACCTCTCCGGACAGACGCAGAAAAGGTGACCCTCCGGGTCGGCGAGCACGACCCAGTCGCCCGGCTGGAACTCCGGCTTGGTCGCCCCGAGCGCGACGTACTCCTCCACGGCCTTGGCGACGTCGGGCACCCGGAAGTCCAGGTGGAACTGCTTGTCCGCGCCGGGCCAGGACGGCGCCCTCCGCTCGGGCACCCGCTGGAAGTAGATGGTCGTCGTGTCGTCGCCGATGCCGGCGTACTCCTCTTCGGCATACTGCACCGGCAGCCCGGTGATCTGGGAGTAGAAGTCGGCGAGCCTCTTCGGCTCGGCACAGTCGATGGTCACGGCGATGAGCTTCGCGATCGTTGTCATACGGCCATGCTGCCGTCCGTACCTGTCAGGGAGTGTCAGGTACGCTCACCTGTCGCACCTCCCAGATAGTGGGACCATGAACCGGGCATGTGGAACCAGTCGGACCCAAGAGTCGTTGGAGCGGATGTGACGCGGGTAGGTCGATGGATCAAGCGGTTCCTGGAGAAGCCGGGAAGCGTCGATCTCGCCCCCTTCCAGCGGGTCGCGGCGGAGGCGGCCGGGCGCGCGGCCGAGGCCGGCCGGCGCGACGAGCTTCGCCCCGCCCTCGCCGACCCGGCCTGGGTCGGCAGCGCCGACTTCTGCGCGGTGATGCGGGAGGCGGCCGTCCGAGCGCTCGGCCAGCGGCCGTACGACGTGCAGCTCGCGGGCATGCTGGCGCTGCTGGAGGGCCACGTCGCGCAGATGGCCACCGGCGAGGGCAAGACGCTCGTGGGGGCCATGGCGGCCGCCGGGTACGCGCTGCGCGGGGCCCGGGTCCACGTGGTCTCGGTGAACGACTACCTCGCCCGCCGCGACGCCGAGTGGATGGGCCCGCTGTACGAGACGCTTGGCCTGACGGCCGGATGGATCGCCGAGACCTCCACGCCGGAGGAACGCAGGAAGGCGTACGCGTGCGACGTCACGTACGCGGCGGTGAGCGAGCTCGGCTTCGACGTGCTGCGCGACCGGCTGTGCACCGACCCGGCCGAGCTGGTCGTGCCGGCCCCGGAGGTCGCGCTCGTCGACGAGGCCGACTCGGTGCTGGTGGACGAGGCCCGGGTGCCCCTGGTGCTGGCCGGCGCGGCCGACGCGGGGACGGCCCTCCCCGAGATGGCGGCCCTCGTACGGCGGCTGTCGCGCGGCTACCACTACACGATCGACGAGGAGGGCCGGGCCGTCTTCCTCACCCCCAAGGGCACCGACACGGTCGAGAAGGCCCTCGGCGTCGACCTCTACGAGCACCCCGGCGTGGTGACGCAGGTCAACCTCGCGCTGCACGCGCACACGCTGCTCACCCGGGACGTCGACTACATCGTCAGGGACGGCAAGGTCGAGCTCGTCAACACCTCGCGCGGCCGGGTCGCGGCGCTGCAGCGCTGGCCGGACGGGCTGCAGGCCGCCGTGGAGGCCAAGGAGCACCTGCAGGCGTCGGAGACGGGCGAGATCCTCGACTCGATCACCGTGCAGGGTCTCATCCACCGCTACCCCCGCGTGTGCGGCATGACCGGCACCGCCGTCGCCGTGGGCGAGCAGCTCCGCGAGTTCTACGACCTCTCCGTCGTGGTCGTCCCGCCCAACCGCCCCTGTGTACGGGTGGACGAGCCCGACCGGATCTTCGCGACCGTGGAGGACAAGGAGGGGGCGCTGCTGGACGAGATCGAGACCCGGCACGCCACCGGGCAGCCGATCCTCGTCGGCACGCTCGACGTCGCCGAGTCCGAGCGCCTGGCCGGGGCCCTTGAGGCCAGAGGGCTCGCCGCGACCGTCCTCAACGCGAAGAACGACGCCGAGGAGGCGCAGATCATCGCGCGGGCCGGACGGCGCGGGGCCCTCACGGTCTCCACCCAGATGGCCGGGCGCGGCACCGACATCCGGCTCGGCGCGGGCGACCCCAGCGAGGAGGACGAGGTCGCCTCGCTCGGCGGGCTCTACGTCATCGGCACCGGCAGGCACGACAGCAGCAGGCTGGACGACCAGCTCCGTGGCCGGGCCGGGCGGCAGGGCGACCCGGGCGGCTCGGTGTTCTTCGTCAGCGGGCAGGACCCGCTCCTGACGGTCTACGCGCCGGACCAGTCGCTGCCGCCCGCCGACGCCGACGGCGCCGTACGGAAACCCGACGCGCACGCGCTCGTGGCGCACGCCCAGCGGGTGGCCGAGGGCGTGAACCTGGAGATCCACCGCAACACCTGGCGGTACACCCGGCTGCTGGAGCGGCAGCGGGCCGAGGTGCTCGAACAGCGCGACCGGGTGCTGAACGGCGACACCGGGGCGCGGGCGCTGGAGTCGGCCTGCCCGGAGCGCTACCGCGAGCTGTGCGAGACGGCGGGCGAGGAGGCGGTCGAGCGGGCGGCCCGGCAGATCGTGCTGTACCACCTCGACCAGTGCTGGACCGAGCACCTCGGCTTCCTGTCCGACCTGCGCGAGGGCATCCACCTGCGCGCGCTCGGGCGGCTCAACCCGCTGGACGAGTTCAACCGGGAGGCCGTGCCCGCCTACCGGGCGATGCTGGACGAGGTCGAACGGCGCTCCCGGGAGACCTTCGAGAAGGCCGACGTCACCCGCGATCTGGCGGACCAGGGCCTCAAGCGGCCCACGGCGACCTGGACCTACCTGGTGCAGGACAACCCGTTCGGCTCCGAGTGGGACCGGGTGTTCAACCGGGTGGCGGGAGCGCTGCGGGGCCGCAGGAGGTAGCCCCGCCTCTCCCGCGCGCCCCTACTGGGCCTCTTCGCCGCTCGGCCGGCGGGTGACCCTGCTGTGCACCGCCTTCGCGCCCACCGCGACGAGCGCGCACACCACGATCGCGGCGGAGACGGCGGGAGCCGCGTCGTCGCCGCCGGACGGGTCGCCGGTGGCGGACACGGGGGTGACGGCCTGGACCGACGCCGTACCGGTCGTGGCGGCCGGCGTGGTCCCGGCGCCACCCGCCGGCGCCGCCGGGGACGCGCCGCCCGCCGCGTCC
>QFZU02000033.1 GCA_003260025.2 Microbispora triticiradicis
GTGGAGCTGACCGGTACTAATAGGCCGAGGACTTGACCATATTATGCTCGCGTTCACTATGTGATCTCAGAGACAGCAACCGGTGACGCACCCTTGTGGTGTGGTGTGGTTGTGTGTTTCATGGGGTTACGGCGGTTATAGCGGTGGGGAAACACCCGGTTACATTCCGAACCCGGAAGTTAAGCCTACCAGCGCCGATGGTACTGCACCGGGGACGGTGTGGGAGAGTAGGACGCCGCCGGACAATTTTTTGAGGGGGGTCATCCCGTATGGGATGACCCCCCTTTTTTTGTGCCCCCGAGCCTTTTCTCTGGGCCAGCCGTCACGGTGTGTCCGGCCTGACCGCGGCCTTCAGCAGAGGTTCGACGCGGTAGGGGATCTGGGTCGACAGGGCGATCGTCGTGTCCGACCGCCGGACGGCCGGGGAGGCCAGGATCCGGGCGATGATCTCCTGTAGGTGCGGTGTGCTGTGGGCGACCACCCGGCACAGCAGATCGGCCTGCCCGCTCGTGCCGTACACCTCCAGGATCTCCGGGATCTCGGCCAGCGTGTGCACCGCCTCCGTCAGCCGGCCCTGCGCGATCTGGAGGGAGGCGAAGGCGAGGATGGGATAACCGATCTCCTCGGTCGCGATGGCGGGGCCGAAGTCCGTGATCACTCCACGCGCGGTCAGCTTCTCCACGCGCGCCTGCACGGTGCCCCGGGCTACGCCGAGCAGGCGGGCCAGTTCGGTGAGCCCGATGCGGGGATGGGCCCGCATGGTGGTCAGCAGCCGGCTGTCGAGCGCGTCGAGCATGCGCCGAGGGTACGCCCGGAGTGGGCGATTCGACCAGTGCGACGCTGCGGGAACGATCATTTTTGGGCGATTCGCCCACTACAACTGGTCACTCTTGCCACTGCATGGGTGACTTGCTGTCATATAGAAGTATGTTCGAGGAAGCGCAGTATTTCGCTCCGGTGGCGACGAAGGATGACGGTTCCGTCGTCGTCGAGCTGGCCACCAGCCACCCGGGGTTCGCGGACCAGGTCTACCGGGAGCGGCGCAACGCGATCGCGGCGCTGGCGCTCGGCCACACTCCCGGCGACCCGATTCCCGTCGCCGAGTACACCGACGAGGAGCACCACGTGTGGGCGCTCGTCACCAAGGAACTGGCGGTCAAGCACCACAAGTACGCGGTGCGCGAGTTTCTCCGCGCGGCGGAGCGGCTCGGGCTGCCCGAGCACCGCATCCCGCAGCTTCAGGAGGTCAGCGACCTCCTCCATCCGCTCACCGGATTCCGCTACCTGCCCGCCGCCGGGCTGGTGCCGCTCCGTGAGTTCTACGGCGTGCTGGCCGACGGCCTGTTCCACTCCACGCAGTACATCCGGCACCACTCGGTGCCCTTCTACACGCCGGAACCGGACGTCATCCACGAGGTGATCGGCCACGGCAACACCCTCGCCTCGCCCCGGTTCGCGGAGCTGTACCGGGCGGCCGGGCGGGCGGCGCGGCGGATGGAGACCACCGAGGCGCTGGAGTTCGTCTCCAAGGTGTTCTGGTTCACGCTGGAGTTCGGCGTCATGCGGGAGGACGGCGAGCTCAGGGCGTACGGCGCGGGGCTGCTGAGCTCGTACGGCGAGATCGAGGAGTTCCGCGGGATGGACATCCGGCCGCTCGACCTCGCCGCGATGGGCACCACCAAGTACGACATCACCAAGTATCAGGAGGTGCTCTTCGAGGCGGCCTCGTTCGACCACCTCGAAGACACCGTCGGGACGTTCTGGGACACCTGCGACGACGACGCCGTCACCCGCCTCCTGTCCGGGCACCGGCCGTAAGGGCTCGTCCCAAGCTCAGGACGCGCCGACGATCAGCAGGGCGTCGCCGACTCCCCGCTCCACGCCGTCGGACGGGTGGTTGACGACCTTCTTGCCGATGACCATGGCGCTCGACCCGCCGCCGTCCAGGTTGATCGCGTCGCGCGCCCCGAGCCAGCGCATGAGCTCGGCCGCCTCGAAGAACGACGCGCCGATCGTGCCGCCGGGATCGCGGCCGTCCACGACCGCGATGACGAGCTTGCCGTTGCGGGTCACGCCGGCGAGAGTCCGGGGGTGACGGCGCAGGATCATGTTGGTGTTGGCCATGCCGTCCCGGCCTGGGGTGATCGTCGCCCTGCCCCCGCGGACCAGGCCCACCGCGCCGCCGATTATGTTCGTCTCCGGCGTCAGCGGGACGGCCTTCTTCGTCCGCAGGTCGGTGACCCGGGTCGTGACCTTGATCGTCGTCTCCTCGGTCACGTGCTCCGACAGCCAGTCGGCGCCCGCTCCGACGCCGTGCAGGACCCGCATGCCACGGGTGACCTTGCCGCCGGCGTCGCGGAGGGCCAGCACCTTGCCCGTCGCGTCGAGGACCGCCTCGATCCCGTCGTCCTTCGGGGTCTCCCGCCCGAGTTCCTCGGTGTAGAGGACGACCTCGTCCGGCTGCGGAACCCGGTTGAGGCCGGTCACCTGGACGGTCGCCCCGTCGGCCGCGCGGGCGACCACGGAGGAGGACAACTCGGTGACCCGGGCCGTACGGCCCTTCAGGACCAGGCCGACGCGGCCGGGGACCGCCTCGCTGAGCAGTTTGCCGCCCACGACCGAGATGCCGGTGGGGTCGCCGCGGAAGGCGGGGATCGTGTGGATGTCGAAGAATCCGCCGTTCACCGCCGCCACGGCCTTGGCGGCGGTGGCCATCGCCGAGACCTTCTCCCGTTTCGCGACGCTCGTGCCCACCGAGGACCGGTAGGAGCCGCGGAAGGTGCGGGGATCGACCACGATGACCCGCACGCTCCAGGGGCCGGTCGTGACGAAGCCGTCGTCGCCCTGGAAGTCCACCTTCGTGTTCACGCCGGCGTCCTTGAGCTGCTTGACGACCTTGGCGGCCTCGGCCTTCTGGCTGAGCGGCCAGCCGCCGACGCGGACCATGTAGTAGTCGCCGGCGGGGAAGTCGGCCACCGCGGGCCGGGTGAACTTCACCACCGTGGGGGTGAACCCGGCGGCCTGCACGGCCTCGGCCTGAGCCTGCGCGTTGGACTCGGACATGAAGTCCTTGCCCGCCACGACGACGCTGACCGTGTACCCGTCCTTCGTGCTGCCGTGCCGGAGCGTGAAGTAGCTGATGCCGGGCCCGAGGCTCTTCGCCGCCGACTTCGGTATCCCTGGCGCGCCGAGGGGGAAGCTCGTCGTCGGCAGACCGGCGACGGGTTCGGCGGCTGCCGGGGCCGGAGGGATGGTCGTCGTCAGGGCCAGTACTGCGGCCCCGGCGATCAGGCGGCGTCTCATGCGGTTTACTCCCCATTGGTGATCCTTACGGGACCATCGTGGCGAGGCTGACGCCCGATGTGGAGGCGAACGCGCCAAAGGGCATCAAATTGCGACGTGAAGCCGTCGGCGCCGTCCGAGAAAATCGGACCAAAGGAACATTAGGCCCGAAATTTTGCGAAGGCGTCCGCCTGTGTCACGCGGGACCTCGGGAGGCGCGGGTGTCCATCTCCCGGGCCCGCTGGACGAACTCCTGCGCGGAGCGGGCCTCGACGTGGACGAGCAGCCCGTCGGGCCGCCGGAACATGCCCCAGTAGTGCGTGGTGGCCTGGCCCCACCAGATGGTCCAGCCGGGGAAACGCGCGGACAGGGCCCGTACCACCACGGCCGGGCTGATTCGGGGTTCGTTCGTCGTGGGCACGCTTCGAGATAAGCACGATTCGCTGCGTGATCGCGAGTGCGCGAACAGTAGCGGATGCGAAGTCTTACACGCGGGACGACATACCTACGCTTCGGTTGTGGCATCTCCACGGGCAGTTATCCACCGCGGGCCGGTGTGGCCGGATCGCGCTCAGCCGCCTTCGCGGCGGAAGGTCTCCAGGGCCAGCAGCGCGACGTGCAGCGACAGGCACGACTCGACGTCGTCGAGGTCGGTGTCGAGGACGCGCTCCAGCCGCCGCAGCCGGTCGTAGAAGGCGGGCCGGGACAGGTGGGCCCTCTGCGCGGCCACCGCCTTGTTGCGGCCCGAGTCGAGGTAGACGCGCAGGATCCTGGTCAGGTCGCCGTGCCGCTGCGCGTCGTGGGCGAGCAGGGTGCCGAGTTCGCGTTCGGCGAAGGTCTGGAGCCGCGCGTCGTCCCGCAGCAGGTGCAGCAGCCCGCGCAGCCGCAGATCGGGCAGGCGGTAGAACGGCCGCCCGTCGGGCTGGCGCACCGCGACCTCGGCGACCTGCTCGGCCTCCAGGAAGCTGCGCCGTACGTCCTTGATCGATTCCACGACGGAGCCGGCCGCGAGCACGAACGGGGTGACGAACCCGGCCCGCAGGCGCTCGGCCAGCGCGCCGAGCGCCGTCTCGGCGGCCGTACGGGGCGGCAGCGGCAGCAGCACCCCCACGCTGCTCTGGTCGAGCGCTCCCACCAGCGCGGGCAGCCTGGCCTCGCGGCAGGCGGCGGCGCCGGCCTCGGCCAGTTCGCCGAGCCTCGCCTGCTCACCCAGCGCGGTGCCGGCCGGGACCGCGCCGACCGGGGCCGGGCCGGCCGGGGAGGTCAGGCGGATGACGGCGCTCACCAGCCGGCGGCCGGTGAGCGGGACGCCGACGGCGCGGGCCCGCGCGGCGGCCTCGTCGGGGTCGGCGTAGGCGTGGGTGAGGATGCCGGTGAGTATCGTGCCGTGCGCCTGCCGCTCCAGGGACTCCTGGTGCCGCTCCAGCAGGCGGCTGAGCGCGAGGGTGGTCGCGGCGCGTTCGGCGAGCACGATGTCGCGGGGGCCGGGCGGGCCGTCGCACAGCAGGATGAGCCGTCCCCAGTCCTGGCCCCGGGCCCCGACCATCGTCACCAGCCATCCGGCGGCGGCGTCGTAGGCGGTCCGCTCGGACGGCATGACCGCGCGCGACCTGGCCTCCCAGTTGGCCAGCACGGTGCCGGTGTCGCCTCCGGCGGCGTCGCAGGCCAGCACCTGGTGGGCGAGGTTCTCCAGTAACGCCGGGCGGCCGGAGAACCGGACGACCTGGTTCAGCACCTCCCCCGGGGAGGCGCCCTCGACCGACAGCTCGGTGAAGACCTCGTGCAGCTGCTCCGAGGCCCGGAGCTCCTGGAGCTGGTCGTCGATGATCCGCGCGTGGACCGACTCGGTGATCTGCACGAAGGGCGTCTCGCGGGCCAGCGTGACGAGCGGCAGCCCGTGCTCCTCCGCGGCCCTGACCACCGCGGCCGGCAGCTCGCGGACGAACCGGCGGCCGAGTTCCACGATGAGGCCGGAGGCGCCCACCTCGGCCAGTTCGCCGACGTAGTCGGCCAGACTGCCGGGTTCTTCCGGCAGCGCCACCCCGGTCGTGAGGACGAGTTCGCCGCCGCGCAGCAGATGCGCGATGTCGTGGACCTCGCCGACGTGCACCCAGCGGACCCGGGTGTCGAGCCGGTCGCCGCCCGCCACCACCCGGGGTTTGCCGCGCCGCACCGTGTCCAGGGCGAGCACGTCGGCGACCGTGGGGAGCATGGTCCGAGGCTACCTGATCATTATGTAAGGATGACCCGCCCGAACATGACAGTATGCGGGCCCGGTGTCAGGAGCCGTCCGTCCTGTGCCGGTCCAGCCCGTCGAGCAGGGCGGTCAGCCCGAACTCGAAGGCGAGCCGGCGGGCGACGAGGGGGTCGTAGGCCATGTTGCTGTAGCTGCTGAAGCGCTCCAGCAGGTTGGGCCGGTCGGCCACGGCCTTCATCAGGATCGGGTCGACCGCGGCCTGCAGGTCGGCGACGCTCTGACCGGAGTTCTCCAGCGTGCCGAGGAAGGCGACCTCGGGAATCGTGGCGCCGAGCGTGTACGACACGACGGCCGTGCAGGCGTAGTCCACGTCGACGCCCTGGAAGCCGGCGCGGACGAACGCGCCCATCAGCCGGTCGGCGGCGGTGAGCGCGTTCGGCCCGAGCGCGGGGACCACCCCGATCAGGCCGGCGCTCCAGGGGTGGGCGAAGACCGCCCCCCGCATGCCGTACGCGAAGACTCTGGTGGTCTCCCGCCAGTCCGCGTCCTCCGGCAGCACGACGGCGGCGTAGACCTCGTCCATGACCAGCTCGATCAGCTCGTCCTTGTTCGCCACGTGCCAGTAGAGGCTGGTCGCCCCGGCGCCCAGGCGGGCGCCCAGCTTGCGCATGCTGAGCGCGTCGAGGCCCTCGGCGTCGAGCAGCTCCACGGCCGCGCGGACGATCTGGTCGCGGCTGAGGCCCTGCTCGCGCGCTCCCCTGCGCTCGCGGGTCCAGACGGAGGAGAACGGCTTCGGTGACACGGCCCCACGATATTCGCTCGCACGGTGTTCGATGCAGTCGTACAGTGTGCGAGACAACTCGCACACTGTACGAGGAGATAGACATGTCCCATCCTCGCCGATGGTGGATCCTCGGGGTCCTGTGCCTGAGCCTGCTGACTCTGGTCGTGGACAACACCGTGCTCAACCTCGCGATCCCGTCGCTCATGCGCGATCTCGGCGCCACCCCGCAGGACGTGCAGTGGATCATCGACGCGTACGTCCTGGTCTTCGCGGGGCTGCTGCTCACCGCGGGCAGCCTGTCCGACCGGTACGGCAGGCGGCGGATGCTCGTGATCGGCCTGGCGTTCTTCGGCGGAGCCTCGCTGGCCGCCACCCTGGCCACCGAGCCCTGGCAGCTCGTGGGGGCCCGCGCGCTCATGGGCGTCGGCGGCTCCTGCGTCATGCCGTCCACCCTGTCGATCCTGATCACCGTCTTCGACGAGAGCGAGCGGCGCAAGGCCATCGCGGTGTGGAGTTCTGTCGCCATGGTGGGCGTCGTCGCCGGTCCCACGCTCGGCGGGTTCCTGCTCCGGCACTACTACTGGGGATCGGTCTTCCTGCTCAACGTGCCGATCGCGATCCTGGCGATCGTCGCCGCCGTCACGCTCATGCCCGAGACGTACGGCGTCGCGCGGCGGGCGGACCCGCTCGGCGTGATCCTGTCCGTCGCGGGGATGGGCGGCCTGGTCTGGGCCGTCATCTCGGCGCCGGGAGGCCGCCTCGACCCGGTGGTCGTCGTGGTCTCGGCGCTCGCCCTGGCGGCGTTCGTGCTGTGGGAGCGCCGCAACCCGCACCCGATGCTGCCGCTCGGCCTGTTCCGCGACCGCTCGTTCAGCGGCGCGTGCTTCTCCGTCGTGCTGCTGTCGTTCGGGGCGGGGGCGCTGATGCTGGCCCTCACGCAGTATCTGCAGTTCGTCCTCGGCTACGACCCGCTGACCGCCGGGTTCGCGCTGCTGCCGTACGTCGTGGCGGCGGCGCTCTTCAACGGCCTGGGCGCGGCGCTCGGCAAGAAGGTGAGCAACCGGACCCTGATCGTCGCGGGCCTCGTCGTGATGGCCGCCGGGTTCGCGCTGCTGTCCACGCTCACCGGCGGGTACGGCACGATGATCGCCGGTCTGCTGGTCATGGGGGTCGGCGGAGGACTGGCCGGCCCGGCGGCGTACGCCACGCTGATGGGCGCGGTGCCCCCCGACCACGCCGGGGTGGGCTCGGCGCTCAACGACACGGTGCAGCAGGTCGGCATGGCGCTGAGCGTGGCGGTGCTCGGCAGCGTGCTCGCCGCGGCCTACACCTCGGCCATGCCGGCATCGGCTCCGGCGGCGGCGCGCGAGTCGATCGGCGCCGCGGTGACCCTGGGCGATCCGTCGGTGGCCGCCGCCGGACGTGCGGCGTTCGTTTCGGCGATGTCGGCGGGCTCGTGGGTCGGGGCGGGCTGCTCGCTCGCGGCGGCCCTGGTCGCACTGCTGGTCCTGCGCCGGAAGGCCGCCGCTCCCGCCGCCGGCGCGGAACCGGTGACGGCAGGCACTGTGTAAGCGGATTTCGGATTGTCCCGACAGGCTGACGGGTGAGCCTCCGCCCGTCAGCCGGGATACTCAGTACATGTCGGATCTTCTCGCGCGCCATCGCGCGGTCATGCCCAGCTGGATGGCCCTCTACTACAACGAGCCCATCGAGATCGTCGGCGGCAAGGGGAACCGGGTCGTCGACGCGGACGGGAAGAGCTACCTCGACTTCTTCGCCGGGATCCTGACCAACATGATCGGGTACGACGTGCCCGAGGTGCGGGAGGCCGTCGAGCGTCAGCTCGCCACCGGCGTCGTCCACACCTCGACGCTGTACCTCCTCCGGACCCAGGTCGAGCTGGCCGAGAAGATCGCCCGCCTGTCGGGCATCCCGGACGCCAAGGTCTTCTTCACCAACTCCGGCACCGAGGCCAACGAGACGGCCCTGCTGCTGGCCACCTACGCCCGCGGCTCCGACCAGGTGCTCGCGATGCGGCAGAGCTACCACGGCCGGTCGTTCGGCGCGATCAGCATCACCTCCAACCGCGCCTGGAAGAACAACTCGCTGTCGCCGCTCAACGTGCACTTCCTGCACGGCGCCGACCGCCACCTCACGCAGTTCCGCGGCATGTCGGACGCCGACTACATCGCCGCCTGCGTGGACGACCTGCGCCACGTGCTCGCCACCGCCGTCGCCGGGGACGTCGCCGCGCTGATCGCCGAGCCCATCCAGGGCGTGGGCGGCTTCACCGCGGCCCCCGACGGGCTGTTCGCCGCGTACAAGGAGGTCCTCGACGAGGAGGGCATCCTGTTCGTCAGCGACGAGGTGCAGACCGGCTGGGGCCGTACGGGCTCGGCGTTCTTCGGCATCCACAACCACGGCATGACGCCGGACATGATGACCTTCGCCAAGGGGCTCGGCAACGGCTTCGCGGTCGGCGGCGTCGTCGCGCGCGGCGACCTCATGGACGGCCCGCACGCCATCGGCCTGTCGACCTTCGGCGGCAACCCGATCTCGATGGCGGCGGCCAACGCGACGCTCGACTACGTGCTCGACCACGATCTGCAGGCCAACGCGGCGCGCACCGGCGACATCCTGATCTCCGGGCTGCGCGAGGCGGCCGGGCGGCTGCCCGTCGTGGGCGACGTCCGGGGCCGCGGCCTGATGTTCGCCGTCGACCTGGTCGACCCCGTCACCGGAGCGCCGGCCCCCGCGCTGGCCGCCCGCTTCATGGAGGAGACCAAGAAGCTCGGCCTGCTCGCCGGCAAGGGCGGCCTGTACGGGAGCACGCTGCGCATGGCCCCGCCGCTCACCCTCACCGAGGACGAGGCCCGCGAGGGCCTGGGCATCCTCGTCACCGCTCTGGAGACCGTCGACGATGAAGCACGTTGACCACTGGATCGGAGGCGTCCTCACCGGCGAGGGCGCCCGTACGGCCCAGCTGTTCGATCCGGCGACGGGCGAGGTGAGCGGCCAGGTGGCGCTCGCCTCCGTCGAGGAGGTCGACGCGGCCGTGGACGCGGCCGCGCGGGCCTTCCCCGCCTGGCGGGACGCCTCGCTGGTCAAGCGCACGCAGGTGCTGTTCCGGTTCCGCGAGCTGATGGACGCGCACCGCGACGAACTGGCCGCGCTGATCACCGCCGAGCACGGCAAGGTCCACTCCGACGCGCTGGGCGAGGTGGCCCGCGGCCTGGAGGTCGTGGAGTTCGCCTGCGGCATTCCCCACCTGCTCAAGGGCGGCTACTCGGAGAACGTCTCGACCCGCGTCGACTCCTACTCGATCCGCCAGCCGCTCGGGGTGGTCGCGGGCATCACTCCGTTCAACTTCCCGGCGATGGTGCCGATGTGGATGTTCCCGGTGGCCATCGCCTGCGGGAACACGTTCGTGCTCAAGCCCTCGGAGCGCGACCCCTCGGCGTCGCTGCTCATAGCCGACCTCTGGCGGCGGGCGGGGCTGCCCGACGGCGTGTTCAACGTCGTCCAGGGCGACAAGGTCGCGGTCGACCGGCTGCTGGAGCATCCGGCCGTACGGGCGGTGTCGTTCGTCGGCTCCACACCGATCGCCAGGTACGTGTACGAGACCGGGACGGCCCACGGCAAGCGGGTGCAGGCCCTCGGGGGCGCCAAGAACCACATGCTCGTGCTGCCCGACGCCGATCTCGACCTGGTCGCCGACTCGGCCGTCTCGGCGGGCTTCGGCTCGGCGGGGGAGCGGTGCATGGCGATCTCCGTGGTGCTCGCCGTCGACCCGGTCGGCGACGCCCTGGTCGAGAAGATCGTGTCGCGGGTGCGCGACTTGACCGTCGGCCCCGGCACCGACCCCGAGTCGCAGATGGGCCCGCTGGTCACCGCGGCGCACCGCGACAAGGTGGAGTCGTACCTCGACCTCGGCGTCGAGGAGGGGGCCAAGCTCGTGGTCGACGGCCGGGAGACCCCGGTGCGCGGGGACCGGGGGAACGGCTTCTGGCTCGGCCCCACCGTGCTCGACCACGTGCCGCCGAACTCCCGCGTGCACCGCGAGGAGATCTTCGGTCCGGTGCTGTCGATCGTGCGGGTCCGCTCGTACGAGGAGGGCCTGGAGCTGATCAACACCGGCGAGTACGGCAACGGCACGGCGATCTTCACCAACGACGGCGGCGCGGCCCGGCGCTTCCAGAACGAGGTGGAGGTCGGCATGGTCGGCATCAACGTGCCGATCCCGGTGCCGATGGCGTTCTACAGCTTCGGCGGCTGGAAGGCCTCGCTGTTCGGCGACACGCACGTGCACGGCACCGAGGGGGTCCACTTCTACACCCGGGGCAAGGTCGTCACCTCCCGGTGGCTCGACCCCTCCCACGGCGGGGTGAACCTGGGGTTCCCCACCAACGGCTGAGATCCGCACCGTGGACCACGCCCGGCCTGCCCGGGCGCGGCCGGTAGGCGACCGCCTGACCGATCGCGGAACCCGCTACCGGGAGATCAGGCCGGGAAGCCGCACGCGGGGAACCGCCAGAGCTGCAGCAGAGCTTTCGGCACGCCCCCCTCCACACAGCCGCCGGTGTCGCCGCGGTACTCCCAGCCATGGTTACCGCGCTTGCGCCAGATGTGCGGCCCGTCCTGATAGCTCACCGGGTCACCCTTGACCCCGACGCTGCCGATGGCCCAGTACACGTCCTTCGCGGCGGAGGCTCCCCTGATCTTCCCGTAGTAGACGTGCTTCGGTCCGTCCACCCTGCCGCGGGTGCCGGGATGGCCCTGCCCGTAGTACTGCTTGTAGAAGGCGTCGGCGAGCTGGTGCCGGGTCCGCTCCGTCAGCCGGAGGTTGACCGCTTTGCCGCGCGTGCTGTGCGCCTGCCCCGTCGCCCGCGGCAGCGGTGTGGCGGCCACCGCCGGAAGAGCGGCGGTCAGTGTGATCGCCGCAGTCGCGGCGGCCGGCAGAGCGGCTGTCCATCTGGTCACGTTCCATCACTTCCCTCACCGCGCCGACAGGCCGTACGAGCGGAAGCACGCGCGACGTGCCCTCCGGCGGCCCGGCTGAATTCCGCGTCTTTCCCCAAAGACCGTAAGACGACAGATTCATCGACGCGAGAAACCGCCGGAATCCGAGCCTCCTTTGTTATGCGCACAGAACCGGAGTCGTACCTCCGCCCTGAGCGCGTGACACGCGCCGCCGGACTCACGGGACGGTTCGCCGTACAGAGAACGCCTGCCGTTCTCCATGATGGTGAGCCAGTTCGCGTCTTTTCCCGTTCTCGATGACCGTCACGGCGCCGGCGTCGTCGAGTACGACGTCGAGTTCTTTGGAGAAGAAACTCCTGCTCTCGTTCTTCGACAGGTCCCGGTCGATGAGAACCTCGCCGCCCGGTTCACGGACGAACACCGGACACCGCGACAGGTCGCATCGGATGGTCAGGGTGGGGACGCGGGCGGATCTCGTGGCCGAGGGCGTAGGGGAGCCGGTGGGTGTCTTCCGCGCTTCGGCCCGAGGGGACGGTCGGTGGTCCTGGAGGAAGAAGAAGGTCGTCACGACGGCCACGACCACGACGGCGGCGATCAGCAGGCCGCGTCGCATCGCGCGCTTGAAGAATTCGTCCTCGGAGAGTCCGCGTTCTGCGGGTGCGCCCGCTCGCGGTGAAGAGGCACCAGAGGCGGTGGGCGTCGATGCCGCTGCGGACTTCGCCGTCCTCCTCTGGGCGTCCTTGAGAAGAACGCGGGCCTTATCGGCGTTCAGGCGCCGGTTCGGCTCACGTTGCAGGAGTCCGGTGACGAGTGCGGTCAGGTCTCCCGCTCGTGCCGGTGGGCGAGGTGGCTTGGTGAGGAGCGCCGCCAAGGTGGCGATGAAACTCTCCCGTGCGTACGGCGCCTGCCCTTCCAGGGCGTAGTAGAGGGTCGCGCCGAATGACCACAGGTCTGATCCCACGCTCGCCTGCCGGCCCTGGGCGATCTCGGGGGCCAGATATGCGGGCGACCCCATGAATTCGCCCGCCCGGGTGAGTGTGTGGGCGCCCTCGAAGGTGGCGATGCCGAAATCGGTCAGGACGGCCCGCCCATCGGCGGTGATCAGGACATTGCTCGGCTTCACGTCGCGATGCAGGATCCCGCATCGGTGAATGGCGTCGAGAGCCTCCAGAATTTCCAGGCCCATCGTCGCCGCTCGATCCGGTTCCATGGGGCCGGCGTCCCGGACGACATGGTCGAGAGACCGCGCGGGCACGTACTCCATGACGATCCAGGGATCATCGTCATGATTGACCACGTCGTAGACGGTCACGACACCAGGATGGCGAATGCGGGCCATCGCCTGTGCTTCCCGCTCCATGCGCAGCCGGAGCATCGAGATCTCGGCGGTGGCGAGGGAATCCGGAGGATGGATCTGCTTGAGCGCCACGGTCCGGCCGAGTCGTTCGTCAAGGCCGCGCCAGACCGTGCCCATGCCGCCACGCCCGAGGACGGCGAGAAGGCGGTATCTGTCCGCCACGACATATCCGGGCTCTGTCGCCATTCAGGGAAGATACCGTCGCTCAGCCGAGCGCGACAGATTGTGTACGCGACGCGGCGGGCGATCCCGTGATATCCCACGCGGGCGATTAAGGCGGGCGATTAAGGCGGGCGATTGAGCGGCCTTGTGCGGGCGATGGTACGCGGCGTGGCGCGCCGCCGTCGCCCGCGGCCCGCGCGGGCGCGGGCCGTTCCCCGGGCCGTCCCGGGGGGCCGGGCCAGTAGGCTCGGGACGTCCGTCTCTTCCCTGGGGGTCGTGCGTGCGCCGTACACACGTGGCCGTGGCGGTGGTGTCCGCCGGGCTGCTCACCGCCTGCGGCAGCCGTTCCGCGCCGGGGACGGAGACGGTCACGCCGGGGGCCTCCGCGGCGGCCGCGTCGGCGACGGCCTCCAGCGGCCCCGGCCCGTCCGCTCCGGCCGCAACGCCCACGCCCACACCCGCGGCCTCGCTCGGGCCGGGCGAGGGAACGGTCAGCGTGGTCGCGCTCGACGGGTACGCCGAGTGGGGCGGCGTCGATCCCAAGGTGAAGTGGATCGGCACGTTCGAGAAGGAGACGGGCTGCAAGGTCAGCCTCCGGATCTACGACCCCCGCCAGGAGGAGAAGCCGGGCGACTTCGCGCCGGCGTCCTTCGACGTGGTCTCCGCGACGCCGGAGGTGGGCGGCAGGCTGATGGCGGAGGGTAAGGCCGCTCCGCTCAACACCACCCTGCTCACGGGCTACGACAAGATCCCCAAGCGGCTGCGCACGCTGCCCTCGGTGACCCGTGGCGAGCAGGTGTACGGCGTGCCGTACGTCTGGGCGACCAACGAGGTCCTCTACGACTCCGGCAAGGTCCGCTCGGCCGGACCGGAGTCGTTGTTCGAGGACAAGGGGCCGGTGATGTTCCGCGACCGCCCGCTGACGCTGGCGGACGCCGCGCTGGTGCTCAAGGAGCGCGGCGCCGACATCGAGGACCCGTTCGACCTCACCGACGAGCAGCTCGACGCCGCCGCCGAGCTGTTCCGCTCGGGCGACGAGGGCGGCCGTCTCTTCTGGCACGACCCCATCGAGGTCGTCCAGGCCTTCGCGACCGGGTCCGTACGGCTCGCGCAGGCCACGCCGTACCACGCGGACGTGCTCAGCCACGGGCGCAAGCCCGTCAAGGTGGCGGGGGACCGGCCGGTGACCGGCTGGGCCGACTCCTGGATGCTGTCGGCGGGCGCCCCTCACCCGTCGTGCGCGTACAAGTGGCTCGACTTCACCGCCTCGGCCGACGTGCAGCGGAAGGTGTCGGCCTGGATGGGCCTCGCCCCGGCCAACCCCGAGGCGTGCACCGGCGCGGCCCGCCGGATCTGCGCCGACTACGAGGTCGGAGAGTCCCGGGCGTTCAAGGACGTCTACTTCGCCGTGCGCCCGGAGGCGTACGACAAGTGGGTGGAGCGCTGGTCACGCATCGCGCCGTGACCCCCCGCGTACGCGGAGGGCTTTGAGGGCCCCGATTTTGTCGGTGGCGGCGGAAAGAATCGGCGTGTGGATGTCGGGGGCGCGAGCTCCGCTCCGGCTCCTCAGTGAGTGCCGCCCATGGCGGTCCCACCGAGACGAAGAAGGACACGACGATGACGCTCGCATATGCTCCCTCCCTCACCGGCGAGATCGTGCTGCCCGGTGACGACGCGTACGAGACCCTGCGCCGGACCTCCGGCGGCACCGGCAGCCCCGCGTACATCGTGCGCTGCCGCGACGCGGAGGAGGTCGCGCAGGCCGTGCGGTTCGCGACGGAGGAGGGCCTGACGCTGTCGGTGCGCAGCGGCGGGCACCACGGCGCGGGGTTCGGCACCAACGACGGCGGGCTGGTCATCGACCTTGGGCTCATCGACGGTGTGGAGGTGTTCGGCGGCCTGGACGACATCGTGCGGATCGGCGCCGGTGCGCGGTGGGGCGAGGTGGCCCGCGCGCTCGCGCCGTACGGCCTGGCCGTCTCCTCGGGAGACACCGCGGCGGTGGGTGTCGGCGGGCTGATGCTCGGCGGCGGCATCGGCTGGATGGTGCGCAAGCACGGCCTGGCCCTGGACCATCTCGTCGCCGCGGAAGTGGTGACCGCCGACGGCCGGATCGTCCGGGCGAGCGCGACGGAGCACCCCGACCTGTTCTGGGCGATCCGCGGCGGCGGCGGCAACTTCGGCGTGGTGACCACGTTTGAGGTCGCCGCCACGCGGGAGCGGGAGGTGACCTTCGCCCGGATCGTCTATCCGGCGAGCCAGGCGGCCCGGGTGCTCAGGGGCTGGCGCGACGTCATGCGGTCGGCGGGCGACGAGCTCACGTCCACCGCGCAGCTGTCTCCCGCGTCCGGCGACGACGCCCCGCCCACGGTGGTGATCACCGCCTGCCAGGCCGGCGGCGACCACGACGCCGTGGAGCCTCTCACCCGGCTCGGCGACGCCCTCAGCGTGGACGTCGCGGTCCAGCCGTACGCGGACCTGCTGGTGGAGACCCCGCCGGGACCGCGGCCGGCCTGGCACGCGCAGTTGCGCAACCGGTTCGCCCGGTCCTGCACCGACGAGCTGATCGACACGCTCGTGTCGCACGTGGGCGGCGTCCCGATGACGGTGGTGGAGTTGCGGGCGCTCGGCGGGGCGATGGGCCGCGTGCCGGCCGGGGCCACCGCCTTCGCCCACCGGGACGCCGAGGTCCTGCTGACCACGGTCGTCCTGGGCGGCCAGGCGGAGCACGCGCCGGTTCGGGAGAACCTCGAAGCCCTGTGGCGCGGGCTGGCTCCCCACACCGGCGGGGCGTACGGCAACTTCCTGAGCGAGCCGTCGAAGGACGACGTGGCCGCCGTCTACCCGGCCCGCACCCGCGAGCGGCTCGCGGCCGTCAAGCGCCTCTACGACCCCGCGAACCTGTTCGACCAGAACATCAACGTCGATCCGGAAGGGAGCCGCTGACACGCGCGATGGTCAGGACATGGCCGCCCGGGAGCGGCGGGGCAGCGGCACCTTGCCCTCGGGCGCGGGCAGCAGGGCCTCGGCGCAGTCGTCGCAGGCGTGTACGGGGGCGTTGTCGGGCAGCATCCCGACCTTGACCCGGGGGCGGGGCCACTTCTTGTGGCAGACGACACAGGCGTCGCCGTCGCGCTGCGTGGTGGTCAGACCGGCAGGGTCGAACGTCAGCATGAGCCGCTCGGCGCCGTTCGGGTTCCAGCTCATCAAAGTCCCCCCTCGATCGCCTATCGGAACCGTTATAACGCGGTTACCCTTCGTGATCGGCGCGAGTCGGGCCAAGTGATGGTTAAATCCAGGCATAACGCAAGCCGTACGACAACAAAAGGGACACCCTGGAGGATAACGGGTGCCCCTTTTGATCCGTTTAAAACGGCTAGTCGATGTTGAGCGCCTTCTCCAGGATGGAGAGGCCCTCCTCCAGCAGGTGGTCGGGGATGACCAGCGGCGGCAGGAAGCGCAGCACGTTGCCGTAGGTCCCGGCGGTGAGTGCGAGAAGTCCCTGCTCATGACACTTGCGCGCGATCTCGCCGGCCGGGTAGGGCTCCTTGGTGCCGGGGACCACGAGTTCGATCGCGATCATCGCGCCGCGCCCGCGCACGTCGCCGATGACGGGGTTGCGCTCCTGGATGGCCCGGAGACGGGGAAGCATGACCTCGCCGATGTGCCGGGCCCGCTCGACGAGCTTCTCCTCCTCGATGGTCTCCAGCACGCCCAGGGCCGCCTCACAGGCGAGGGGGTTGCCGCCGTACGTGCCGCCGAGCCCGCCGGTGTGGACGTGGTCGAGCAGGTCGGCCCTGCCGGTCACGGCCGCCAGGGGGAGGCCGCCGGCGATGCCCTTGGCGGTGCAGATGATGTCCGGGACGATGCCCTCGTCCTCGCAGGCGAACAGGTGGCCGGTCCGGGCGAAGCCCGTCTGGACCTCGTCGGCGATGAAGACGATGCCGTTGGCCCGGCAGTACTCCACGATCTTCGGCAGGAACCCGCGGGCCGGCTCGATGAACCCGCCCTCGCCCGCGATCGGCTCGATGAGCACCGCCGCGACGTTCTCCGCGCCGACCTGCTTGTTGATCATGTCGATCGCCTGCGCCGCGGCCTCCTCGGCGCAGTTCTCCGGCCCGGTGGGCCAGCGGAAGGGGTAGGCGAGCGGCACCCGGTACACCTCAGGCGCGAACGGGCCGAATCCATGCTTGTACGGCATGCTCTTGGCCGTCAGCGACATCGTGAGCAGCGTGCGGCCGTGGTAGCCGTGGTCGAACACGACGACCGCCTGCCGGCCGGTGGCGTGCCGGGCGACCTTGACCGCGTTCTCGACGGCCTCCGCGCCGCTGTTCACCAGGAACGTGCGCTTGTCGTGGTCACCGGGGGTGAGGTCGTTGAGTTTCTCGCAGACCGCCACGTACGACTCGTACGGCGCGACCATGAAGCAGGTGTGGGTGAAGTCGGCGACCTGCTTCCGCACCCGCTCGACCACGCGCGGCGCGGCGTTGCCGACGTTGGTCACGGCGATGCCCGAGCCGAAGTCGATCAGCGAGTTGCCGTCCGCGTCGACGATCACACCGCCGCCCGCGTGGGTCACGAAGACGGGCAGGGTGGTGCCGATGCCCGGAGGCACGGCCGACTGCTTGCGCGCGAACAGTTCGCGGGACCGCGGGCCGGGGATCTCGGTGACGAGGCGGCGCTCCTGGGGGAGCTGCGGGCCGCCGTGCGTGGTCGCAGTGCTCATGTCTGAGACGCTACGGCTACCGTCACCACCCGCCGATATACCGCTATGTCAGAATGTAGGCGCACTTTTGGCCGGTGCGCACAAGCCGCCGGGGAGGGGGCCGTGGCACCCACACTGCGCCGGATCACGGCGATCGTACCGCTCCACCTGGAGGTTCTCGCCGGGAGGAGCGGGCTCGACCGGCCCGTGCGATGGGTCGCCGTGAGCGAACTGGAGGACCCCACCCCGTTCCTCGAAGGCGGGGAACTCGTGCTCACCACCGGCATGCGCCTGTCCGGCGCCGACGCGGGCCCGTACGTCTCCCGGCTCGTGGCCCGGGGCGTCACGGGGCTGGGGTTCGGCGTGGGGCTGAGCCACGACGTCGTCCCGCCGGCGTTCGCCCAGGCGGCCGAGTCGGCCGGGCTGCCGCTGGTCGAGGTGCCGAGAGACACCCCCTTCATCGCGATCGGCAAGGCCGTCAGCGACCTGCTGGCGGGGGAGCAGTACGAGGAGATCAGCCGCGCCTTCGCCGCGCAGGGCCGGCTGACCCGCGCCGCCCTGCGGCGCCGAGGGCCGGTGGCGGTGGTGGACCGGCTGGCCAGGGAGATCGGCGGCTGGGTACTGTTGCTCGACCCCTCCGGCGCGGTACGGCACGCCGCCGACGCGACCGGCCGCGCGGGTCAGGACGGCCCGGTGGAGGACTGGGCGCGGGAGACGGCCCGGTCGCTGGAGCCCGAGATCGCCCGGCTGCGGAGCGCGCCGTCCCCGGCGAGTCTCGCGCTGGCCACCCCGGACGAGCACGTCGTCGTCCAGCCGCTGGGCCGCCGGGGATTCTTCGCGGTGGGCTCCCCGCGGCCGTTCTCGCCCATCGCGCACACGGTCGTCAACGCGGCCGGGTCCCTGCTGACGCTCGCCCTGGAACAGGGCAGGGAGCAGCGGGCCGCCGCGGCGCAGGTGCGCGCCGCGGTGCTGCGGCTGCTGCTGGCCGGTGAGACCGGCGCCGCGGCGCGGACGCTGGCGGCCCTGGGCATGCGGCTGCCCGCCGAGCCGGTCACGGTCCTGGTCTGCCAGACCTCCGATCCGGACGCGCTGACCGAGGCGCTGAGCGGCGCGGCACCCGCCTGTTTCACCGCTCCCTGGGAGGGCCTGCTCGTCGTCCCGGCTCCGGACGCGTACGCGGAGGAGGTCATCGCGCTGGCCGCACGCTACGGCCGGGTCGGCGCCGGCGCGCCCGGCGTGGACCTGTCGTCCGGACAAGGCGTGCGGGTCGGCCCGGGCGGCGCGGAGGCGGAGGCCGTGGGCGGCGCCGCACCCGCGGCCGGAGGCGG
>QFZU02000034.1 GCA_003260025.2 Microbispora triticiradicis
GTCGTCGCCGTCGCCGCCGCCGGGCCCGGCCGGCCCGCGCCCCCGACCCGGGCCGGCGAGGTGGTCGTGACCCTGCCGAAGCTGTCGGCCATGTCGGCGGAGGAGGTGCTGGGCAGGGCGGCCCGCGCCGTGACCGACCTGTCCCCGCGCGACGACCAGTTCGTCAAGGTCGGCTCGCAGACGATGTACGAAGCCTCCATAGTCGGCGAGAACGAGAAGGAGTCCCGCTACCTCTACCGGACGAAGCGGACGATCTGGCTGTCCGCCGACGGCACCAGGGACGGCGCGCTCAAGGTCGAGTATCTGGAGCCCCGCGCCTATCCGGGGTGGCCGATCCCCCCGGAGGCGTACAAGGAGAAGGGCACGGAGTGGCTGGGGCTCCCGGCCTGCGGCAAGGTGAGCGACACCGCCTACACCATGTTGCAGAAGCTGCCCTCGGACCCGGAGAAGATGCGGGCCCACCTGTACGCCCGGCCGCACGGCGACCTCCCGTCCGACGCGGGGGCGTGGACGGCCGTGGGCGACCTGCTGCGGGAGACGTACGTGCCGGCGCCGCAGCGGGCGGCGCTGTTCAAGGCCGCCGCGACGATCCCCGGGGTCACGGTCAGCGAGGACGTGGAGGACGCGGCGGGCCGGACCGGCATCGGCGTCGGCCGGGTCTCCCGCGGCGTGCGCGAGGAGATCATCTTCGACCCGGCCACGTACGAGCTGCTCGGCGAGCGCGGCGTCGTGGTGGACGCGCGGGAGGCCAGAGCGCCCGTGGGCAGCCTGGTGGCCTCCACCGCCCAGCTGGAGGTCACGGTCGACGACGCCGCGCCCGAGGTGAAGGACCCTCACGGCGGCTGCCTCTGATCCCCGCCCGCGGAGCCGGCCGAACGCCCGGCGGGCTCCGCGGGCGCGAATTGTCGGTGGTGATCTCTAGCCTCCGGCACATGACAAACGCGACGCAGGCGTACAGCTACGCCGCGCCTTCGATGCTGGTGGACGGACGTCTCGGGCTGTCGACGTCCGGCGGCAGGGCCCTGAGCGGCCCGGCCCTCGCGCCCAGGTTCTTCAGCGGGGTGGTGACCCAGGCGGCGCCCGCGGCGGCGGCCCTGCTGGGCGTGGCGGACGTGGCCCTCACCCGCTATCACCAGCCGCGTCCGGGATGGACGCGCGACCCGGTCGTCACGTGCGGCGGCGACCGGCTGCGCTTCGAGTCGTTCTCCGCCTGCGGCGGCGTGTACGCCCGGCTCGACCTGCTGGGCGGCGCCCTCGACGGCGAGGTGTTCGACCGGGGGACGACCAACGTCGACGTCAACGGCCCGCTGCGGGAGGCGCTGGCCCGGGTGGGCGCGCGCGACCCGCTGCACCTCGGGGTCGGCGCCGACGAGCTCACCGTGACGACGCTCGACGGCGCGGTGGTGGAGAAGAAGGTGCCGCTGCCGGAGCGGTGGCTGCGGGGCTTCGCCGAGGTGCAGGTGATCGCGGCGCGCATGGACCTTCGGGCCGAACTCCAGGGGATGAGCGCGGTGCGGTTCCTGCGGTCCCTGCCCAAGCGGGCGGCGGCCGACCTGTGGGTCGCTCCCGCGGGCCGCGACCTGCGGGTCACCGACCGGCCCGGCCCGGGAGCGGTGTGCCTGTCCGGCGTCGGCCGCCTGGCGACGCTGCTGCCCCTGCTCCGCTTCGTCAGGAGCCTCAGGGTCTACGGCCCGGCCGCGCCCGGGGGCCCGGCGTCGAGCGCGTGGGAGCTGGAGCTGCCCGGGATGCGTTACACGCTGGTCCTGTCCCCGGAGCGCTGGCGCGGCTTCTCCGGCGAGGGCGCGGTGCTGGCCGACCTCGCCACCGACGAGGCCGAGGCCGACGCCGACGTGGTGGGCATGCTGCTCAACTTCGAACCCGAGGTGGAGATCGGCCTGCTCGCCGACCGCGCCGGGCTGTCCACCACGCGCGTGCGGGCCGCCCTCACCCAGCTCGGCACGGCCGGGCGAGTCGGCTACGACCTGAACGAGGCGGCGCACTTCCACCGCGAGCTGCCCTACGACAGGGAGCACGTGCAGCACCTCAACCCGCGGCTGACGTCCGCGCGGGCGCTGGCCGAGGCCGGCGCCGTGGAGATCGCGGGCGACACGGCGCGCGTACGGACCGACGGCGGGGTGCGGGAGGTCGGCCTGACCGACGGCTCGTGCACCTGCCCCTGGTGGTGGGACCACCGCGGCTCACGCGGGCCGTGCAAGCACGTGCTCGCGGCCAGGATCGTCGCGAGGACCACGCCTGGACCATCCAGCGTGGAGACCGGCGTGGAGACGGCCCGATGAGCGCCTGGCAGGAGGTGCGCGACCTCGTCGTCGCGCGTGAGACGAAGACGCTGGCCGACTGCGTGATCGCGCTCACCGAGGCCGAGCGCGCCGAGGTGGCGAGACGGTTACCGGGCCTCCTCAAGGAGATGCGGGACACCGCCACGCGGATGACCCATGAGAGCCGAGGGGTTCACGACCTCGACGAGGACTGGTGGACCGCCTGGGAGCGCCGCCGGACCGTGCGGGGCGCCCTCGCCGAGTTGGGCGCGCCGCTGCGGATCGCGGGCGCGGGGACGATCTCCGGGCCCGCCGCCGCGGCGGCCTGGCTGACCCGCCGCGAGCTCTACCCGGAGTGGGGGCCCGCCCCGGACCCGGCCGAGGTGGTCCGCGTGCTGGTCACCCGTCCGGCCGGCTGGCAGGCCGACGTGGCGGCCCGGCTCGCCGGGAAGATCCGCAGGGCGGACGACGTCCGGATCGCCCCGCTGGTGCTCGCGCTGCTGCGGGCCTCCGGCGTGACGCCGCCCGCGCACGACCCGCTCGTGGTCGCGTGGCTGACCGGCCCGGCGGCGGACGACGATCCGCTGCTCGGCCCGCTGTTGCCGCTGATCTTCGAGGCCGAGGGCGCGGGCCGCGCCCTGCGCGAGGAACGGCTCACGCCGTCGCCCACCCCCTGGCTCTCCCTGATCGGGCGGCTCCTGCGTACCGGACGCGTGTCGCGGGCGGAGCTCCTGGACGGCTGCGTGAGCCGGTTCCTGCGCGGCGGTGACGCCGCGGACCTGCGCTTCTTCGTACGCCTGCACGAACTGGTCGAACCGGCGCCGCAGGAGGCGGCCGGACGGGTCCGGGACTATCTGCGGCTGCTCCCCGCCGCCCCCGGCCCGGTCGCCGAGCTGGCCCTGACCCAGGTCGACCGCACCGGCCCCCACGACGACGCCGACGTCCAGGAGGCGATCGAGGCGCTGACCTTCAGGCCCGAGGCCAAGCTGGCCCGCGCCGGCCTGAGCCGGCTGGACCAGGAGGTGCGGAGGAGGCCCACCCGCGCCGGCGAACTGGCTCCCGCGCTCGTCACGGCGTTGGCGCACACCTCCGACGACGTACGGCGGCGAGCCGTCCGGATCGCGCTCAGACACGCCGCCGCGTTCGGCGCGGAGGGGAAGCTGATCGCCGACGCGGTACCGCTGCTGCCCGCCGATCTCGGCCGGGAACTCGCCGCGGTGTTCGGGGGCGACGTCACGGCCGAGGGGACGCCGGAGCCGTTCACTCCCGCTCCGCTGCCCGTCCTCCCCGAGCCCGGCCCGTTCCCCGCACCGTCGGTGGATCACACCACGTGGGATCTTCGCGAGTGGGTGGCGCGTGAGCAGTGGCTCGCCGGCTTCGTCGAGCGGGCGGGCCGGGACCGCGCGGCTCTGCGCGCGACGCTCGCCCCGGTCTTCCAGGACTTCTCTCCCCACCTGTACGACATGGAGAGCTGGCTCGATCCGGACGCCTGGATCGCCGCCCTGGCGAAGGAGGTGATCGCTCCCGGTACCGATCCCGGCGTGCCCGATCCCGAACCCGCCGGGCTGGGGCTCCTTGTGGGCATCACGTACTCGGCCCTCCGGCGGCTGTTCGGCGAGCCGGAGAGACCGGACCCCGTGGTGGACCTCCGCCGGCGGAGCCGGCTGCCGGAACCCGCGCACGTCTCCCCGCCGCACATGTTCCTGCTGCACCGGCTCGACGAGATCTACCGGGCGCTGAGAGAAGGGACGCTGCCACCCGTCCTGCTCGCGACGCCGACGGTGATGACCGGGCACCTGGACCCCCGCGTGCTGGTGGACCGGCTGGAGCTGTGCGCCGCCGCGGGCGTGGAACCGCTGCCGGCGGACCTGCAGCAGGCGCTGCTGCGGCTGCCGAGGGGAACCCATCCCTTCGCCGCCGAACGCGCCGCGCACGTGCGATCACAGGCGGCCCCTGTCGTCGCCGCCTGGCTCGCCCAGGGCGGCCTGCCCGATCCCGAGGCGGGGCTGAAGTGGGGCTACATCGAGAACGCGCACGAGTACCTGTTCGAGGAGCGTGACCCGGGACACGCCGAGCAGGTGCGGCTGGTGCCGGTGCTGCGAGCGGAGCCGACCGGGCACCACCTCATCGACGAACTGCTGCGCGAGCCGTCGAAGTGGCGCTGGGACGATCACGGCCACGTCATGGCCTCGTGGCCGTCGATCCTCCCGTCGCATCGCGAGGTCGTCTCCGTCAACTTTCTGCCCCACCTGCTCCACCAGTGGAACCACCCTGGGGTGTATCCGGCGTACCTGGAGGCGGTGGCGGACGCCGACGGCCCGCTCGGGGAGGCGACCGCGCTCATCATGGCCTACTTCCTGGCCGATCGCCGCCCCGACCCGGTTCCGGTGCTGCTGCGGATGACGAGCCGGGGAGACCTGCCCGCCGAGGCGATCGGCCGTCAGCTCGCGCTGCTGCTGCGCCGCACCTGGTTCGAGACCCGGCCGGTGCTGGCGTCCCTGCGGGAGGCCGCGCATCAGGGAGCGCACGAGCAGGTGTGGGAGATCCTGCGGGCCCTGCTGCCGGATCTGCTGCCCTCCGCCGGAGAGCGGCCGAACGTCACCCAGACCGAGGCGGTGGCGCTCGCCGCCGACGTGGCGGCCTGGGTGGGCGCCCGCGGCGAGATCCCGGCCGTTTCGGCGCACGCCCCCACGGGCCGGCCGAGCCGCCGAAGCCGCTTCGCCCGCGAATGCGCCCGCCTGTGCGACCAGCTCGCAGGATGACACGCGGCAGCGCCGGCCGGGAAGGCGTCTACCGGTGAGCCGGGCGGGTCACTTGCACTGTTCGAGCATCGCGTCCTTGTCGGCGGAGGTCACCGGCAGGTCGTACTTGAGGGCGACCTGGGCGAACCGCACGGCGTAGGAGCAGCGGATGTCGCGGCGGGGCGGCAGCCAGGTGGCCGGGCCGGAGTCGCCCTTGGAGCTGTTGGTGGAGCCGTCCACGGGCATGAGGTTGAGCGGGTCGTTGGCGATCTGCTTGCGCTTGCTCTCGCTCCACCGCGACGCGCCCATCTGCCAGTCGTACGACAAGGGCATGACGTGGTCGATCTGGACCTTCGCGGCGTCCGACTTGCTCCAGTCGATCTTCTTGCCGGTGTACGGGTCGTACAGCTTCATGGTGACGATGACGCAGTTCGACCCGCCGCGGTACTCGACGCCGTCGCCGTCCCGCTTGAGCATGTCGTTGCGGGTGTCGCAGCCGTTGCGCCCCCAGGGGATGCCGTCCACGTTGTCGGCCCAGGCGTAGCCGAACTTGTCCCGGTCGTAGCCGGTCTTCGCGCCGCGGCCCTTCGTCGCCACCTTGCCGATGAGGTCACGGGCCTTCGCCCGGTCCTTGTCCTCGGTGAGGGCCTTCAGCCCGGGGCCGGTGCCGTCGGGGTTGTCGAGCGGGTTGACGCCGTGATCCTCGCCAGAGCCACTGCTCCCGCCACCGCTCTGACCGGCGGGCTCCGCGGCGAGATCGCCTATCCGCCCGCATCCCGTCAGCAACATCACAGCCGCTGCGGCAGCGGCGATCAATCGGGTACCTCGCCCGCTCAAAGCTACCCCTAGGTAGAGAAATATCTGGAATATCCCCCTCAGATATAGCAAAGCGTAAAAAGTTGGCAAAGGAGGCGCGCCTGGAGATCTATAAGGGGCGGCCACGGTGGGCCGCTCACGGCCGCCTGGAAGGGCGGGTAGGGGTCGCCGCGGCGAGTCCGGCACGCCGGAGACGGAACGACGAGGGGCGTGGCACAGTGCCACGCCCCTCGCTCAGGTTCTGGGAATCAGACGGGGATCCAGTCCTGCCAGACGATCTTGTTGGCCTCGACCCACTTCCGGGCGGCGTTCTCGGCGCTCATCTTGTTCTCGGCCATGTCGAACGCGACGGAGTTCTGGTCGTCGTTGGTCCAGACGAAGTTCTTGATCAGTTCGTACGCCTTGCCGCCGTTCCTGGCGAACTTCACGCTGACGATCTTGTCCAGCAGGTACGGCGGGTAGTCGCACTTGACCGTCTTGGGGTCGGCGTCACACCCGATCGCGTACGGAGGAAGGCTGATCTTGACGAGCTTGAGCTGGTTGAACAACCACTGGGGCTCGTAGAAGTACATGAGCAGCGGGGTCTCGTTCTCGGTGGCCTTGCGGGCCGCCGCGATCAGCGCGTCCTCGCTGCCGGAGTAGACCACCTTGTACGGCAGGTGCAGGTTCCTGATCAGCGCCTCGTCGTTGGTCACGAAGGACTTGTCACCGGCCAGGTACTGCCCCAGGCCGCCGCTCTTGTCGGTCTTGAACAGGTCCTTGTACTTGACCAGGTTGTGCCAGTCGGTGATGTCCGGGTACTTCTTGACCATCCACTCGGGGACATACCACCCGAGGACGCCCTTGTTGCCGTTCTCCCCCGCGGTGACGGCGACCTTCTTCTGCTCGATGAACTCCTTCTTCAGCTCCGGGTGGGCCCAGTTCTCCAGGACCACGTCGACCGTGCCCTTCTCGAAGCCCTTCCAGGAGTCCGCCTCGCCGCTCTCGATCTTCTCCACCTTGTAACCGAGCTCGTGCTCCAGCAGGTAGGCGACCACCGCCGCGCTGGCCTCGTAGCCGATCCAGGGGTTGATCGCCAACTTCACCGTCTTCATGCCGCCCGCCGCTCCCGCTCCGGCGGCGTCCGAACTCCCACTCGGGCTCCCGCCGCTGCAGGCGGTCATGACCAGCGCGAGCGACAGCACACCGGTAAGGAGACGGATCCTCATATCTGACCTCATCTGATGTCGTACGGGCGGCGACCGCGAGCGGTGAGGCCGCGGCGACACCGGGAGAGTATTCCACAACGGGCCGGATGGGCCGCGATCTCCGCGGATCGCGGCCGGGAAGGGCTCCCCGCGCCCCGTACGGACGGGGCGCGGGAGGCGACCCTCAGGTGCTCAGGTCACTTGGGCATCCAGGCCTGCCACTTGGCCGTGTTGGCCTCGACCCACTTCTTGGCGGCGTCCTCGGCGGACATGCCGTTGTTGGTCATGTCGTCGGCGACCGCGTTCTGGTCGTCGTTCGTCCACTGGAAGTTCTTGACGAGGTCGTACGCCTTGCCGCCGGTGTCGGCGAACTTCTTGCTCACGATCTTGTCCAGGTCGTACGGCGGGTAGTCGCAGGCGACCTTCTTGGGGTCGCTGTCGCAGCCCTCCTCCCAGGCCGGGAGGTTGATCTTGACCAGCTTGACCTGGTTGAACAGCCACTGCGGCTCGTAGAAGTACATGAGCAGGGGCTTCTTCTGGTCGGTCGCCTGCTTGGCGGCCTTGATCAGCGCGGCCTCGCTGCCGGCGTACACGACCTTGTAGTCGAGCTTGAGGTTCTTGACCAGCGCCTCGTCGTTGGTGACGTAGGAGGGGTCGCCGTCGAGAAGCTGGCCCTTGCCGCCCGACTCCGAGGTCTTGAACAGGTCGGCGTACTTGTTCAAATTCTTGTAGTCGGTGATGTCGGGGTACTTCTGCGCCATCCACTCGGGCACGTACCAGCCGATGACGCCCTTGTTGCCGGTGCTGCCCGCCTCGACGGCGATCTTCTTCTCCTCGATGTACTTCTTCTTGAGGTCGTCGTGACCCCAGTTCTCGAGGACGACGTCGACGTCACCCGACTCCATGCCCTGCCAGGACGGCTCCTCGGCGAGCGTCACCTTCTCGACCTTGTAGCCGAGCTCGTGCTCCAGCAGGTACGACACCACGGCGGCGTCGGCCTCGTAGCCCACCCAGGGGTTCACGGCGATCTTGACGGTGCCCGCCGCGGACGCGGCCGCCGAGCCCGCCGCGCTCGCGCTCGGGGCGGCTTTCGAGTCGTCCTCTACCTTGGCGCCTCCGCAGGCGGTCGCGGCGAGGCCGAGAGCGATGACCCCTGCGATCAGGCGTAGCTTCTTCATGCGTTCCTCTTCTTGTGGGGAGAGCGGCGCCCGTTGGCGCCTTGCGTGATCCGGTCGAGCATCACGCCGAGGAGGACCAGGGCGACGCCGGCGGCGAAGCCTTTGCCGTAGTCCTCCTGCTGGGCGATTCCGGCCACGACGTCGTATCCGAGGGCGCCCGCGCCGACGAGCGCACCGATCACCACCATCGCCAGCGTCATGACGATGCCCTGGTTCGCCGCGAGCAGCAGCGAGCTGCGCGCCATCGGCAGCTGGACCTTCCACAGCAGCTGCCGGTCGGTGGAGCCCGCCGACCTGGCCGCCTCGATCACGGTGGCGGGCACCGCCCGCAGGCCGTCCTCGACGAGGCGGGCGACCACCGGCACCGCGTAGATGAGCGAGGCCACGATCGCGGTGAAGCGGCCGTTGCCGAACAGCGCCACGGCCGGCAGCAGGTAGGAGAACGACGGCATCGTCTGCGCGGCGTCCAGGACGGGCCGCAGCCCGGCGGCGAACCACCGGGACCTCGCCGCCGCCACGCCGAGCGCGAGCCCCACCGCGATCGTGATCAACGAGGCGACCAGCACGATCGTCAGCGTCTCCATGCCGTGCTCCCACAGGTGCAGCGCGGCGACGCCCACCAGGCAGGCCGCGGCGACCAGACCGGCCGCGGGACCGCTCACCCGCCAGGCGAACGCCAGCACCGCCACCGTGACCAGCCACCAGGGAGCGCTGGTCAGCACGTCCTGCAGCGGGTTGAGCAGTCCGTACGCCACCGTGTCGTTGAGGAAGCCGGTGAAGACGTACCAGTGCGCCTCGATCCAGCCGGCCACGTCGTTGATGGGCCGGACGACCTGCACCTGCCACTGCTCGGGGAACTCCGGCGCGAGCACCGGGGTCAGGGCGATCCCGGCGGCGGTCAGGACGGCGAGGCCACCCCAGCGGACCGCCCTCGCCCGGCGCCCGCCCTCGCGCCGCCGCGCCGCCGCCCTGGTCACCCGGTCGAGCACGATGGCGATCAGCACGATCGCGACACCGGGCACCAGCGCGGCGCCCACGTTGACCCGCGCGAGCGCCCGGATCAGGTCGACGCCGAGCCCGGGCGCCGCGATCAGCGCGACGAGCGGCACCATCGACAGCGCGGCGGCGATCGTCTGGTTGACGCCCAGCATGATCGTGTTCAGTGCCAGCGGCAGGCGCACCTTCATGAGCGTCTGCCTGCCGGTGGCGCCGAGCGACTCCGACGCCTCCACCGTGACACCGGGCACCCGCTGGACGGCCAGCGCGGTGATCCTGATCGCCGGCGGCATCGCGTAGATCATCGTGGCGATCGTCGCGGACGCCGGCCCGATCAGGAACAGCAGCAGGATCGGGGACAGGTACGAGAAGGTCGGCATGATCTGCATCACGTCGAGCACCGGGGTGACGATCCGGCGGACGCGGGCCGAGCGGCCGGCCCAGATCCCCAGGGGGATGCCGATCAGCAGCGAGAGCGCCACCGCCGACAGCGTCAGCGCGAGCGTGTCGACGCTCGCCTCCCAGAAGCCGAGCACGCCGACACCGGCGAAGCCCGCCGCCGCGACGAGCGCGATCCGCCACCCGCCGGCCAGCCAGCCGAGACCGGCGGCGAGACCGATGAGCCCGGGCCAGCCCAGCGCGACCAGCCCGCCCTGGACCAGCGTGTAGAGCTCCGCCACGCCCAGCCGGATGTAGTTGACGAGGTACAGGAAGATCGGGCTGCTGTTGCGGTTGGCGTCCACCCAGTCACGGGCGTCGTTGAGCCAGTGGAACAGGGCGGCGTCGTCGTCGTGCGGCAGCACGGCCGTGCCGCGGAAGGCCGCGTAGAGCACCACCACCGCGACCACTCCCGCGGCGGGCGCGGCCCATCGCACGAGGCGCCGGACCCGCGCCGGACCGGGCACGGGCGGCGCGGGGGGCGCCGCCGTCCGCACAGGTGCGCTCACCACTACGCCTCCCCGCTCACGCCCGCGGAGACCTGCGGGGCCTCGGTCCTGGGCCGCACCGCGCCGAGGATGTCGACCCGGCTCACCACGCCGACCAGCTCGCCGCCGTCGACGACGCGGATCGGCCGGTCCGACCCCATCGCGGCCGGAACCGCGTCGTGGATGACGGTGCCGGCGGGAAGCTCGGGACCGTCGAGCGGCTCGCCCGGCTCGGGGTCGCGGCAGATCCAGCGCAGCGACAGCACCTGGGCCCGGGGGACGTCCCGCACGAAGTCGGCCACGTAGTCGTCCGCGGGCGCCCCCACCAGTTCCTCGGGAGTGCCGACCTGCACGATCGCGCCGGCCCGCATGATGGCGATGCGCTCGCCCAGCTTCAGGGCCTCGGACAGGTCGTGGGTGATGAAGACCATGGTCTTGCCGACCTCGCGGTGCAGCCGGACGACCTCGGCCTGCATGTCGCGCCGGATCAGCGGGTCGAGCGCGCTGAACGGCTCGTCGAACAGCAGCACCTCCGGGTCGACGGCCAGCGCGCGGGCCAGGCCGACGCGCTGCTGCATGCCGCCGGAGAGCTGCTCGGGATAGGAGTCCTCGTGCCCCTCCAGCCCGACCAGCGACAGGATCCGGCCGGCCTTCTCGTGCCGCTCGGCCTTCCCCATGCCCTGGATCTCCAGGCCGTACGCGACGTTGTCCACGACCCTGCGGTGCGGCAGGAGCCCGAAGTGCTGGAAGACCATGCTCACCCGATGCCGGCGCAGATCCCGCAGTTGCCTGGCCGACATGGCGCACACGTCCTGGCCGTCGATCCGCAGCTCGCCCGCCGTCGGCTCGATCAGCCGGGTGAGACAGCGTACGAGCGTCGACTTGCCGCTGCCCGACAGGCCCATGACGACGAAGACCTCACCCGGCCGCACCTGGAAGCTGACGTCCCTGACGGCGGCGGTGCAGCCCGTCTTCGCCCGCAGCTGCGCGGGTTCGAGATCGGCGTCGGGGCTGCCGATGATCCTGCCGGCCTTGGGACCGAAGATCTTCCAGAGCCCGCGAACCTCGATCGCGGCTGTGCCCACTGTGACTTCCCCTCACTTCGCGGTCGCCCGCGAGGCGGCGTGGACGCCCGGAAACGCCACAGCACGGCGCGGAGGCTGCCGCTCGCACGCCGTGGATGAAGAGCGGGGGGCCAACGACTCCTCAGGGCACACGCACAGGCGTTGCGCAACTCGCAACACGGATCCTGTTTGACAACAGGACTGAGGCTAGGCCCCAATCGCCCCACTTATGGGGAAAAATGCCTTCTGCTCGCCATATCGTGACCGTCCGGTGATTGTAAAGATCACCGGACGTTCCGGGCGGTGAAGACATAGCAGCGCGCGGTGAGAACGCGGCGGCACGGAGGAGAACCAGACGGCGCGGGT
>QFZU02000035.1 GCA_003260025.2 Microbispora triticiradicis
GGCGGGGCCGCCCGGCCATCGGCCCGGGGGCGGCGCGCCGGGGGCGTACCCCGGCGGCGGCACCCCGCGCGCCGCGTCCGCCTGATGACGCTCCGGCAGCGGGAAGGACATCCGGGCGTAGGCCATCAGGTCCGCCAGCGACCGCTGCTGGGCGCGGAAGGTCTCCTCGTCGACCCCGCCCCTGGCCGCGCGGGCGTGCAGCAGCCCGAGCTCGGTCGAGGCGAGCTGGTAGTCGATCATCGCTCGCGCCCCCGCCCGGCCGCCGAGGGCCTTGGCCCAGGCCCGGGCGTGCCTCCGGCGGCGCAGCGACGACAGCATGAAGATGTCCGCCTGGTTGATCAGCCCGTTGCGCTCGTACGGCGGCAGGTAGTGCTGGATCAGCCCGACGATCCGCCGCCTGTCCCGGAAGATCACGACGAGTTCGACCACGAGCAGCAGCATCAGCAGCAGGTAGGCGATGGCCAGCCCGCCGAGCCCGCCGAAGGTGGCGAGGCCGTTCCAGAGGCCGTGCAGCAGCATCGCCCCGATCCAGCCGATGACGATCACGATGACGCCCACCGAGCCCCGGCGCTGGGCGGCGTACGCGACCGCGATGCCGATCAGCGAGGTGAACAGCGGATGGGCGAACGGCGAGAGCACGGCCCGCAGCACGAGCGTGGCGGCGAGCCCCTGGGCGCCGTTCTCCTGCAGCGCCGCGATGTAGTAGCTGACGTTCTCCGACATGGCGAAGCCCAGCCCGACCATGCTGGCGTAGATGATCCCGTCGGTCGGGCCGTCGAGCTCGTGCCGGCGGAACCACAGCAGCCCGAGCAGCACCAGCCCCTTAGCCGTCTCCTCGACCGGCGGCGCGCCGAAGGTGGCGACGAGGTTCCGCGCGTTGCCGACGTCACCGAGCTGGTGGGCGACGTAGACGAGGTTGAGCGAGTTCAGCAGCCCGGCGAGCAGCACGGCGATGCCGGCGCCCCAGGCGAACGCGAAGGCCAGGTTGCTGCGCGGCTCGGGTTCCATGCGGTCCAGCGCCAGCACGCCCGCGAGCAGCAGCGGCACCGGCGCCACCGCGAGCCCGAGCGCGATGAAGAACTGGACCGGGTCGCCGTTGATGATGTCGAAGGAGAACGACACCAGGGCGCAGAACCCGGCAATGACCAGGCCCGCGATCAGACCGACGGACGGGCGTTCCTTCAGGACGGCGCGAGGGTCGAGGCCTGCCACTTTGCGACTGTAACCGAACACGGCCGCTGCGGTCCCCCTCCGGTCCCAGGAGATCCCAAAGATCCCGTGCCGGGAATTATCCCGCATGTCGAGCGGGAGGATCGGCCTTGCGGAGCGGAACCGGGGGCACAATAGGCGATCATGAACGTCGCACCACGCGGCGGGCTCGGGCGGCGCGGCTTCCTGCGCGTCGCGGCCGCGGCGGCCGTCGGCTCGGTCGCCGCCTGCGAGCCCGCCGTACAGCTCAGGGGATCAGGGCAGGCCACGTCCCCGGGAACAGCCGCCTCGCCGCCTTCGCCCGGATCGTCCCGCACGCCCGCACCGGAACGGCTCATGGCCGGCGACCCGGACTGGCGGATTCGCCGGACCGGCCCTGACGAGGCGATAGAGGGCTACTGCGACCGCGCGAGCGTGCTGCCCGGCGAGACCGCCGGGCTGCACGTGTCCACGACCGGGGACCGCTTCCGGGTCACCGCCTACCGCATGGGCTGGTACGGCGGCGCCCTGGCCCGCCGGGTGTGGCGTTCGGCGTGGACGCGGGGACACGACCAGGGCCGCGGCAGGGTCGCCGGGGACACCCGCACCGTTCGCGCCGACTGGCGGCGGAGCATGACGGTGCCGACCGAGGGCTGGCCGGAGGGGGTCTATCTGCTGCGCCTGGACTCCGAGCGCGGCCACCAGCGGTACGTGCCGCTGGTCGTGCGCTCGGCCACCGGAGCCGGCCGTACGGTCCTCGTCCACGCGACCCCGACCTGGCAGGCGTACAACCGGTGGGGCGGCTACAGCCTGTACTACGGGGAGGACGGCAGGTACGAGAGCCGGTCGCTCGCGGTCAGCTTCGACCGGCCGTACGACGCGACCGGGATGGAGAAGTTCCTGGTCCACGAGCGGCCGGTGGTGGCGCTGGCGGAACGGCTCGGCCTGCCCCTCGCCTACACGACGCACGGCGACCTGGAGAACGGCCACGACGTGCTGTCCGGTGCCTCCGCCGTGATCTTCCTGGGCCACGACGAGTACTGGACGCCCGGGGTGCGCCAGACCGTGGCCGGGGCCCGCGACGCGGGCGTCAACCTCGCCTTTCTGGGCGCCAACACCTGCTACCGCCGGGTGCGGCTGGAGGACGACGGCCGGACGGTGGTCTGCTACAAGACCGCGGTGGACCTCGACCCGCTGGTCCGCAGGCGCCCGTCGCTCGCGACCACCGACTTCCGGGCGGCGCCGAAGGCCGACCCGGAGTCGTCGCTCGTCGGGGTCTACTACGACGGCTATCCGGTCGACGCGCCCTTCGTGGTGCACGAGCCCGATCACTGGATCTTCGCCGGCACCGGCGCGCGCCGCGGCGACGCCTTCCCCCACCTGGTGGGGGTGGAGTACGACCGGGTGAACACCGACGTGCCGACGCCGAGGCCGCTGCAGATCCTCGCCCACTCGCCGGTCACCTGCGTGGGACGGCCCAGCTTCGCCGACGCGGCCTACTACACCGCCCCGGGCGGGGCCGGGGTGTTCGCCTCGGGGACCATGCGGTGGGCGGAGACGCTCATGGCGGGCACCCGGGACCTGCCCCGGGCGCATGGCATCGGCGCGCGCACGCGGGCCTTCGTCACGACCGCGACGACCAACCTGCTGAAGGGCTTCGCCGAGGGCCCGGCGGCCGGGCGCATGCCCGCGCCGGACGACAACGTGCGGCGAACCTACCGGCGCCGAGCCGCCGCTCAGACGAGCAGCGAGTCGATCGCGACGGCGAGGAACAGCAGCGCCAGGTAGATGTTCGACCAGTGGAAGAACCGCATCGGCCGCAGGTCGACGCCGGTGCGGCCGGCGTTCACCCGGCCCAGCAGGCGGTGGACCTCCACCAGGCAGACCACGCCGAGCACGAGCGCGACGGCCGGGTAGAACAGGGAGGTGCCGGCGACCGGCCACAGCAGCAGCGAGCACAGCACGGTGGCCCAGGTGTAGGCGACGACCTGCTGCACGACCCGGCGTTCGGTGGCCACCACCGGGAGCATCGGCACCTCGGCCGCCGCGTAGTCCTCGCGGTACCGCATGGCGAGGGTCCAGGTGTGCGGCGGCGTCCAGAAGAACACCACGCCGAACAGCACGACCGGGGCCCACGACAGCCCGCCGGTGATGCCGGCCCAGCCGATCAGCACCGGCATGCACCCGGCGATGCCGCCCCACACGATGTTCTGTGACGTACGCCTCTTCAGCACCAGCGAGTAGACGAAGACGTAGAACAGGATCGCGCCGAGCGACAGCGCGGCGGCGAGCCCGTTCACCGTGAGGGCGAGGCCGAGGGTGGACAACGTGCCGAGAATCACACCGAAGACCAGCGCGCCCGCCGGGGAGACGTCGTGCTTGGCGAGCGGCCGCCTGCGGGTCCGCCGCATCGTGCGGTCGATGTCCCGGTCGATGTAGCAGTTCAGCACGTTCGCGCTACCCGCCGAGAGCGTGCCGAAGATCATCGTGGCGGTGGCCGTCCACAGGTCGGGCAGCCCGCGCGCCGCCAGGAACATGACCGGCAGGGTCGTGATCAGCAGCAGTTCGATGATCCGCGGCTTGGTGAGCGCCACGTAGGCCTTCACGAGCGCCCCGGCGGAGCGGGGAGCCGTGGCCGTCGCGGTGGGCCCGAGGGGGGCCACCGCCTGCTTGTTCGTCAGGACCGTCAAGGCGCTTCCAACACGTGCGAGGTCAACGCGTAACCTTCTGATTAGGGCGGATCTCCGGGCAGCGGCCGGCACTTGAGCAATCACTGTAGTCGCCGGAGCGGGTGGTCCCCGAACCGGGGGCGAAGTCGCGGGCGCGTACCGGAGGTGCCTACCAAACGGTATTACTGCCGACCCGTTAGGGTCCGGTGTGGGCGGGAAATGCCAGAACCGGCGCGAAAACCAGAGGGGATCGAGCAGTTGAGCAGCGCAAGCCTTGAGTGGAGTGACCTTGACCGGCAGACGGTCGACGTCGTACGTGCCCTGGCGATGGACGCCGTGGAGAAGGCCGGATCGGGTCACCCCGGCACCGCGATGAGCCTCGCCCCCGCCGCCTACCTTCTCTTCCAGCGGGTCCTGCGGCACGACCCCTCGGATCCCAAGTGGGCGGGACGTGACAGATTCGTCCTCTCCTGCGGGCATTCGAGCCTGACGCTTTACATCCAGCTCTACCTGTCCGGCTATGGCCTGACCCTCGACGACCTGAAGTCGCTGCGTCAGTGGGGCAGCCTCACCCCGGGTCACCCGGAGTACGGCCACACCCTCGGCGTGGAGACCACGACGGGTCCGCTCGGCCAGGGCATCGGCAACGCGGTCGGCATGGCCATGGCCGCCCGCCGCGAGCGCGGCCTGTTCGACCCCGACGCGGCCGAGGGCGCGTCGCCGTTCGACCACATGATCTGGTGCTTCGCCTCCGAGGGCGACCTGGAGGAGGGCATCAGCCACGAGGTCAGCGCGCTCGCCGGCCACCAGAAGCTCGGCAACCTCGCCGTGGTCTTCGACTCCAACCACATCTCTATCGAGGACGACACCCAGATCGCCCTCTCCGAGGACATCGCCAAGCGCTACGAGGCGTACGGCTGGCACGTCCTGGAGGTCGACTGGACCGCCACCGGGGAGTACGAGGAGGACGTCCAGGCGCTGTACGCGGCGATGGAGGCGGCCCGCGCGGAGACCGAGCGGCCGACGTTCATCAAGCTCCGCACGGTCATCGGCTGGCCGGCGCCGAACAAGCAGAACACCGGAAAGATCCACGGCTCGGCCCTGGGCGCCGACGAGGTCGCCGCGACCAAGCGCGTCCTCGGCATGGACCCGGAGAAGAGCTTCGACGTCCCCGGCGAGGTGCTGGAGCACGCCCGCGAGGTCGTCCAGCGCGGCCGGGCGCTGCGCGCCGAGTGGGACAAGGCGTACCAGAGCTGGCGTGCGGCCAACCCCGAGCGGGCGGAGCTGTTCGACCGCATCTCCGGCCGGAAGCTGCCCGAGGGCTGGGACAAGGCGCTGCCGACGTTCGAGATCGGCTCGCAGGTGGCCACCCGCAAGGCGTCCGGCGAGGTGCTGAGCGCGCTCGCGCCGGTGCTGCCGGAGCTGTGGGGCGGCTCGGCCGACCTGGCGGAGTCCAACAACACCACGATGAAGGGCGAGCCGTCCTTCATCCCGGACGAGTACCAGACCAAGGAGTTCCCCGGCGGCAGGTACGGCCGGACGCTCCACTTCGGCATCCGCGAGCACGGCATGGGCGCGATCCTCAACGGCATCGCGCTGCACAACGGCACCCGCCCGTACGGCGGCACGTTCCTCGTGTTCAGCGACTACATGCGCCCGTCGGTGCGGCTCGCCGCGCTGATGAAGCTGCCGGTGACCTACGTCTGGACGCACGACTCGATCGGCCTCGGCGAGGACGGCCCGACCCACCAGCCGGTCGAGCACCTGTGGGCGCTGCGCGCGATCCCCGGCCTCGACGTCGTCCGCCCGGCGGACGCCAACGAGACCGCGGCCGCATGGAAGGCGATCCTGGAGCACGACGACCGGCCGGCGGGCCTCGCCCTGACCCGGCAGAACGTCCCGACCCTGGAAGGCGCGGGCGACCCCGACGCCGTCGCGAAGGGCGGCTACGTCCTGCAGGACGCCTCCAACGGCCAGCCGGCCGTGGTGATCATCGGCACCGGCAGCGAGGTCCAGCTCGCCGTCGAGGCCCGCACGATCCTGGAGTCGCAGGGCATCCCGACCCGTGTCGTCTCGATGCCGTGCGTGGAGTGGTTCCAGGCGCAGGACCCGGCCTACAAGCAGACCGTGCTGCCCCCCGCCGTGCGTGCCAGGGTCGCCGTCGAGGCGGGAATCCCGCTCGGCTGGCGCGAGTTCGTGGGTGACGCGGGCGAGGTCCTCGGTCTCGACCACTTCGGCGCCTCCGCGCCGTACAAGACGATCTACGAGCAGTTCGGCCTCACCGCCGACCGCGTCGTCGCCGCCGCCAAGGCCAGCCTGGCCAAGACGGGCGCCGACAAGGGCGAGACGACCGGAAACTGAGGGACGAAGGATGAATGAGAACCTGAAGCGGCTGTCCGACGCCGGAGTCTCCATCTGGCTCGACGACATCAGCCGGGAGCGGCTGCGCTCCGGCAACCTCTCCGCCCTGATCCGCGACAAGAACGTGACGGGGGTCACCTCCAACCCCACGATCTTCGCCTCCGCGCTCAGCAAGGGCGACGCCTACGACGCGCAGATGCGCGACCTCGCCACGCGCGGGGTGACGGTCGAGGAGGCCGTACGGGCGATCACCACGTTCGACATCCGCTGGGCGGCCGACGTGCTGCGGCCGGTCTTCGACGCCACCCGCGGCGTCGACGGCCGGGTGTCGATCGAGGTGGACCCGCGCATGGCCCGCCGGACCGAGGCGACCATCGCCGAGGCCCGCGCGCTGTGGTGGCTGGTCGACCGGCCGAACGTGCACATCAAGATCCCGGCGACGGTCGAGGGCCTGCCCGCGATCACGCAGGCGATCTCCGAGGGCATCAGCGTCAACGTCACGCTGATCTTCTCGCTGGAGCGGTACCGCCAGGTGATCGACGCCTGGCTGAGCGGGCTGGAGAAGGCGAAGGCCAACGGCCTCGACCTGGCCACGATCGAGTCGGTCGCGTCGTTCTTCGTCAGCCGCGTGGACACCGAGATCGACTCCCGCCTCGACAAGATCGGCACGCCGGAGGCGGCGGAGCTGAAGGGCCGGGCCGCGGTGGCCAACGCCCGCCTGGCGTACGCCGCGTACGAGGAGGTCATGAACTCCCCGCGCTGGCAGGCGCTGCGCGCGGCGGGCGCGCACCCGCAGCGCCCGCTGTGGGCGTCCACGGGCGTGAAGAACCCCGACTTCCCCGACACCCTGTACGTCGAGCAACTGGTCACCGCGGGAGTGGTGAACACGATGCCCGAGAAGACGCTGGACGCGTCGGCCGACCACGGCCGGATCTCCGGCGACACCATCCGCCCCTTCTACCAGCAGGCGTGGGACGTCATGGCCTCGCTCAAGCAGGCCGGCATCGACTACGACGACGTGGTCCGCGCGCTGGAGGAGGAGGGCCTCGAGAAGTTCGAGACGTCCTGGGGCGAGCTGCTGGAGACCGTCGACGGCGAGCTGCGGAAGGCCTGATCTACATATGACTATCGAGGTGACCCTCGGCGACGAGGCGGACGCCGTCGCCGCTGTGAGGGACAAGCTCGTGGCCGAGGGGGTGCCCGCGGCTCTCGCCGCGGGCGACCCCGCCCTCTGGGGGCCGCAGGCGCAGCCCGAGGCCGCCATCCGGCTGGGCTGGCTCGGCCTGCCGAACACGAGCCGGGAGCTGCTGCCGGAGATCGCGAAGCTGGTGGAGCGGGCCCGCGCCGCGGGCCTGGACCACGTCGTGCTGGCCGGGATGGGCGGCTCCTCCCTCGCCCCCGAGGTGATCTGCGCCACCGAGGACGTCCCGCTGACCGTCCTCGACACCACCGACCCGCACCAGGTGCGGCGGGCGCTCGCAGACCGGCTCGACCGCACGGTCGTGGTGGTGGCGAGCAAGAGCGGCGGCACGGTCGAGACCGACAGCCACCGGCGCGTCTACGAGCAGGCGTTCCGCGACGCGGGCATCGACCCGGCCGAGCGGATCGTGGTCGTCACCGACCCGGGCTCGCCGCTGGAGCGGGCGGCCAACGAGGCCGGCTACCCGGTGGTCCTCGCCGACCCGAACGTCGGCGGCCGTTACAGCGCGCTCACCGCGTTCGGCCTGGTGCCGAGCGCCCTGGCGGGCGCGGACGTGGCGAAGCTGCTCGACGACGCCGCCGCCGTGGCGCCGCTGCTCGCCCAGGATGAGGGCAATCCCGGCCTCGACCTCGGCGCGCTGCTCGGCGCGCAGGCCCTGCGCGGGCGCGACAAGCTGATCCTGCGGGACGCGATGTCCGACATCACCGGCCTGCCCGACTGGATCGAGCAGCTCATCGCCGAGTCGACCGGCAAGGAGGGCAAGGGCGTCCTGCCCGTCGTCGGCGCGGAGGCGGCCGAGGCCGACGACCAGTTCCTCGTCTCGATCGGGCCCGACAGCGGCACGACCGTCGACGGGCCGCTCGGCGCGCAGTTCCTGGTCTGGGAGTACGCCACGGCGGTCGCGGGCCGGGTGCTCGGGATCAACCCGTTCGACCAGCCGAACGTCGCCGAGTCGAAGGAGAACACGACCCGGATCCTGGAGGAGGCCGGAGACGGCCCCCTGCCGACCGGCACTCCGATGCTCACCGACGGCCCGGTCGAGGTGTACGGCGACGTGCCCGGCGACCTGAAGAATCTGGCCGACGTCCTCACCTGGCTGCTGCGGTCGATCCCCGAGCGCGGCTACCTGGCGATCATGGCCTACCTCGACCGGGAGGCGGCGTTCGACGCGGCGGTCGTCGGCGAGGCGTCCTTCGAGGAGATGACGGAGACGTGGGCCGGCGCCGACGTCGCCACCCTCCGGGCGCTGCTCGACTACCGGACCGACCACGCCGTCACGTTCGGCTGGGGACCGCGCTTCCTGCACTCGACCGGCCAGTACCACAAGGGCGGGCCGTCGGCCGGGGTGTTCCTCCAGGTCACCGGTGCCGTGACCGACGACATCGAGGTT
Source organism: Microbispora triticiradicis (assembly GCA_003260025.2). Classification (GTDB taxonomy): domain Bacteria; phylum Actinomycetota; class Actinomycetes; order Streptosporangiales; family Streptosporangiaceae; genus Microbispora; species Microbispora triticiradicis. The sequence continues at coordinate 8,810 of QFZU02000035.1, forward strand.
CCGGGCAAGCCGTACACGCTGGGCCGGCTCCAGCTCGCGCAGGCGCTGGGCGACCTGGGGGCCCTGACCTCCCGGGGCAGGCCGGCCGTCCGCCTGCATCTGACCGACCGCGTCGCCGGAGTCAGGCACCTGCTCTCCGTGGCCGAGGAGCTCTGACCATGCGATGCGTTACCGGCGACGGGCCCGTCCCCCGGGAGGAGACATGACGGAGCAACAGGAGTCCCGGGCCGGCGACGACGGCCGCGGCGCGGCGCCGGGCCAGGAGGACCGGGCCGTCGAGCAGGTCCACGACGTGGCGCTGCCGGTGGCGGAGCACGCGGCGGTGACCGCCGCGCAGGCCGCCACCACCACCGCCACGACCGACCTGACCATGGAGGTCAACCCGCTGCGCGACCCGCGCGACCGGCGGCTGCCGCGGGTCGCCGGGCCCTGCGTGCTGGTGCTGTTCGGCGTCACCGGAGACCTCGCCAAGCGCAAGCTGCTGCCGGCGATCTACGACCTGGGGAACCGGGGGCTGCTGCCCCCGGGCTTCTCCCTGGTCGGCTTCGCCCGCCGCGACTGGGCGCACGAGGACTTCGCGCAGGTCACGTACGAGGCGGTCAAGGAGCACGCGCGGACGCCGTTCCGCGAGGAGGTCTGGAAGCAGCTCAGCGAGGGCATCCACTTCTGCCCCGGCGAGTTCGGCGACGACGGCGCGCTCGACGTGCTCTCCATGATGCTCAAGGAGATCGACGAGACCCGGGGCACGGGCGGCAACTACGCCTTCTACCTGTCGGTGCCGCCGAAGTTCTTCCCGGTCGTCGTCGAGCAGCTCAAGCGGACCGACCTCGCCAAGGCCCCCGACGGGTCCTGGCGCCGGGTGGTCATCGAGAAGCCGTTCGGGCACGACCTGAAGAGCGCCCGCGAGCTCAACGAGATCACCAGCGCGGTGTTCCCGGAGAGCTCGGTCTTCCGGATCGACCACTACCTCGGCAAGGAGACCGTCCAGAACATCCTGGCGCTCCGGTTCGCCAACACCCTGTACGAGCCGATCTGGAACCGCGGCTACGTCGACCACGTGCAGATCACGATGGCCGAGGACATCGGCATCGGCGGCCGGGCCGGCTACTACGACGGCATCGGCGCGGCCCGCGACGTGATCCAGAACCACCTGCTGCAGCTCCTGGCTCTCGTCGCGATGGAGGACCCCACGTCCTTCGACGCCGACGCGCTGCGCCGGGAGAAGGAGAAGGTGCTGCGGGCCGTCAGGCTGCCCGCCGACCTGTCCACCGGCACGGCCCGCGGGCAGTACGACGGCGGGTGGCAGGGCGGCGAACCCGTCGTCGGCTACCTGGAGGAACAGGGCATCCCGCCCGAGTCCACCACCGAGACGTACGCCGCGGTGAAACTGGAGGTGGCCAACCGCCGGTGGGCGGGGGTGCCGTTCTACCTGCGTACCGGCAAGCGGCTCAGCCGCCGGATGACCGAGGTGGCGGTGGTCTTCCAGCGGGCTCCGCACCTGCCGTTCAGCCAGGACGACACCGAGATCCTCGGCCACAACGCGCTGGTCATCCGCGTGCAGCCGGACGAGGGCATCACGGTGCGCTTCGGCTCGAAGGTGCCCGGCACCGCGATGGAGGTCAGGGACGTCAACATGGACTTCGCCTACGGCGAGTCGTTCATGGAGTCCTCCCCCGAGGCGTACGAGCGGCTGCTGCTCGACGTGCTCATCGGCGACCCGCCGCTGTTCCCGCACCAGCGGGAGGTGGAGCTGTCCTGGAGCATCCTCGACCCGATCGAGGAGTTCTGGGCCTCCCAGGGCAGGCCGGAGGGGTACGCGTCGGGCTCCTGGGGCCCCGCCTCGGCCGATGCGATGCTGGCCAGGGACGGACGCGCCTGGAGGCGGCTGTGACGACGTTCAACCTGACCGAGACGACCGCGTCGAAGATCTCTTCGACGCTGACCCGGCTGCGGCACCAGATGGGCGCGCCCGCCGTCGGCATGGTGCTGACGCTCGTCGTGGTGGTCGACGAGGCCGGGCAGTACGACGCCCTGCGCGCGGCCACCGACGCGGCGCGCGAGCACCCCTCGCGCATCCTGATCGTGATCAACCGCGATCCCGCCGAGCCCAACCGGCTGGACGCCGAGATCCGCGTCGGCGAGTCGGCGCCGGGTGAGGTCGTGCTGCTGCGCCTGTACGGCGAGCTGACCGAGCACGGCGACTCGGTGATCATGCCGCTGCTGCTCACCGACACGCCGGTGGTGGCGTGGTGGCCGGGCGACTGCCCCGAGGTTCCCGCGAAGAACCCCATCGGGCACCTGGCCAACCGCCGGATCACCGACGCCCGGTCGGCCCAGGACGCCGTGGCCGCCGTCGCCTCCCGGGACGCGAGCTACGTCCCGGGCGACACGGACCTCGCCTGGACCCGGCTGACGCCGTGGCGGAGCCTCCTGGCCGCCGCCTTCGACCAGCCCGTCGGGAAGATCGAGAGAGGCGTCGTGGAGGCCTCGCCGGGCAATCCCAGCGCGCCGCTGCTGGCCGCCTGGCTCTGCGACCGCCTGGAGGCGCCGATCGAGGTCGCCGACTCCGGCGGCCCCGGGCTGACCGGGGTACGGCTGCTGATCGAGGGCGGCGGCGAGATGACGGTGAGCCGGGGCGACGCCCGGCTGGCCACGCTGTCGCGGCCGGGGCACCCCGACCGCCGGGTGGCCCTCGCCCGCCGCCCCACGTCGGAACTGCTCGCCGAGGAGTTGCGCCGGCTCGACCCGGACGACATCTACGCCGCCACGATCCGCCGCCTGGCCCAGACGAACGAGCAGGCGGATCGTCGGGCGAAGAAGGGCGGGCGGTCGTGACCGCCGTACCCGGGGTCATCGTCCACCGCGACGCCACGGTGCTGGCCCAGGCCGTGTCCGCCCGCCTCATCACGAGGCTGGTGGACACGCAGGCCGCCCGCGGCTCGGCGCACCTGGTGCTGACCGGCGGCACCGTGGGGATCGCGACGCTCGCGGCGCTGGCGGCCACGGCCGCGCACGACGCGATCGACTGGCGGGCGCTCGACATCTGGTGGGGCGACGAGCGGTTCCTGCCGACCGGCCATCCGGAGCGCAACGAGACGGGGGCACGGCAGGCGCTGCTCGACCAGGTGGACGTGGACCCGGAGCGGGTGCACGTCATGCCCGGCCCCGACTCGGGGATGACCGCCGAGGAGGCCGCCGAGGCGTACGCGGTGGAGCTCGCCAAGGCGGCCAGGCCGGAGGACCACGGGCCGGTGCCGTCGTTCGACGTGCTGCTGCTGGGCATGGGCCCGGACGGCCACGTCGCCTCGCTGTTCCCCGACAAGCCCGCGGTGTACGAGGAGGAGCGCTCGGTGGTGGCCGTGCACGGCTCCCCCAAGCCGCCGCCGACCCGGCTGTCGCTGACGTTCCCCGCGCTCAGGGCCGCCAGGGAGACCTGGGTCGTGGTGGCCGGCGAGGACAAGGCACAGGCCGTCCATCTGGCCCTGTCCGGCGCGGGGCCCTTCCAGGTGCCCGCCGCCGGGGCGCGCGGGCGGCAGCGCACCCTGTTCCTGCTCGACCGCGCCGCCGCCGCCAAGATCCCGCCCGGCCTCGGCCGGATCGCCTCCCCCTGAATCCTGTTCCGCGAAAGAGCGGCCGGGCCGGGTATCCTACCCCGCCCGGTCGTTTCTTTTTGCACAACTGATGGCGCGAATCCTCATTTATGGAGTCTCACCGCCGACAGGACAATTGTGGTTAGAATTTCCGCCCGGTAGCGATTCGCGCATCAGGAGGTGTGGTGACGGAGCGGCGCGCGATAACGGTGCTGCACGTGTCGGACACCCAGTTCGGCGCCCATCACCGGCACGGCGCCGAGGGCGTCACCGAGCAGGACCAGACGTACTCCTCGCTCGCGGCACGGCTTCTCTCCGACGTCAAGCGGTTGCGCGAGGAGCACGGCGTCTCCCCCGATCTCGTCGTCGCCTCGGGCGACCTCGCGGAATGGGCACGCCCGGCCGAATTCGACCAGTTTTATGACTTTCTGACCGAACTCGCCTCCGGGCTCGGACTGAGCCGGTCGCGCGTGGCCATGGTGCCCGGAAACCACGACGTCAACTGGAAGAAGTGCGAGGCGTATTTCCTGAACTGTCAGGGCGACGACACCGAGCCGGTCCCGCCGTACTGGCCGAAATGGGAGCCGTACGCCCAGACGTTCACCCGGTTCTACGACGGCGTCCCGGGGGTCTCGTTCGCCCGTGACCAGCCGTGGACGCTGTTCGAGATGCCGGAACTGAAGACCGTGATCGCCGGGCTCAACTCGACCATGGCCGAGAGCCACCGCGACGAGGACCACTACGGCTACTGCGGCGAGGCGCAACTGCGGGCGTTCGCCGAGCTCTTGTCGGCCTTCGAGCGGGAGGGCTGGCTGCGGATCGGCGTGATGCACCACAACCCGGTGATCGACGACGAGCACGACGACGCCTTCCTCCGGGACCGAGCGGCCTTCCGCGAGATCCTCGCGCCTCGTCTGCACGTCTTGCTGCACGGCCACACCCATCAGGGCCGGGTGGAGAGCTTCGGGGCCGACGCCCTGCCCGTGCTCTGCTCGGGCAGCGCCGGCGTGCGGCAGAGCGCCCGGCCGGACGACGTCCCCAACCAGTACCAGCTCGTCGAGATCACCCGGACCGGGTTGCGGGTCCACGGCCGGCGCTACAACCCCGACCGGCTGCGCTGGGAGGCCGACACCGCGATCGGACGCGACCCCGACCAGTCCGTGCTCGCCATCGACCGGCCGTTGCGGGAGGCGCACGCCGCCTTCCCCGACCCCGAGCGGGACGGACCCGGACCGGACGACGGCACCTCGTACGCCAGTCGTCGGTTCATCGAGCAGTTCCCGCGGCGTGACGACCTGCTCTCACGGGTGCGCCGCGTGTGCGAGTTGCGCCACCCCGATGCCGAGGTGGACGAGGTCCGCAACGGCACGACCCGGACATACCTGCGCGTCTCCCGGTTCGACGGATACCGCGTGTCCATGTTCCCGGTCGGTGTCTACACGGGATGCCCCGGCTGGGAGGAGGTCCGGGCGTTCCACGACGAGGTCGACGCCCTCTACCGGGCCGGTGACCCGTACCTGACGTCGTTCCTCGTCTACGACGGCGAGCCCGTGCCGGGAGAGCTGCGCCGGTGGGCGGAACTGCGCGGGCTCCAACTGCAGAACCTGCCGAGGTTCCAGGGCATGGACGCGCTGCGCCCGTACGCCGGCCGTCAGGCCAGGCGGCTGGCCGGAAGTGACGTCTATCCGTCGAGGCTGTTCGTACCCCAGCGCTTCGTGGTCGTGCGCGGCGGGTCCGCCGCGACGCCGGGGCCGGCCGAACCGGCGGTCGACCTGCTGACGCGGCTGCGTGAGTGGGTCGCGGACCACGAGGGCAGGTTCGTCGTCGTCCTGGGCGACTTCGGATATGGCAAGACGTTCCTGTTACGCGAGCTGACGCGGCTGGTGCAGGAGGAGGGCCGGCCCCCGGTGATCCCGATCCTGATCCAGCTCCGGGAGCTGGAGAAGGCGCACAGCCTGGACGAGCTGCTGGCCGCCCACCTGACGGCCGGAGGCGAGGAGGTGATCGACCTCCAGCGGCTGCGCTACCTCATCGAGGAGGGCCGCGTGCTGCTGCTGTTCGACGGCTTCGACGAACTGGCCCTGCGGATCACCTACGACCAGGCGGCCGAGCACCTGAAGTCGCTGGTGCAGGCGGCGCGGGGACGCGCGAAGGTCGTGCTGACCAGCCGGACCCAGCACTTCCTGTCCGAGCGGCAGGTGGAGACCGCGTTGTCCGCCCAGCTCTCCGGGGTGCCCGGCCATCGCCTGGTCAAGCTGCTGGAGTTCGACGACGGGCAGATCCTGGAGTTCCTCACCCGGCAGATGGGAGGGGACGAGGAGCGGGCCCGCGCCCGTCTCGACCTCCTGGGCGACGTCCGCGACCTGCTGGGACTGTCGCGCAACCCCCGGATGCTGAGCTTCATCGCACGCCTGGACGAGGACCGGTTGCGTGAGATCCGCGACCACGAGGGAGAGATCAGCGCGGCCCGGCTCTACCGCGAGCTGCTCCAGCGGTGGCTGGAGTTCGAGTTCGAACGGGCCCAGCCGCGCGGCGCGATGCGGGCGTTGTCGGTCGCCGACCGCTGGAACGCCGTACGCACGCTCGCGCTCCGGCTCTGGGAGTCCGGCGAGGACACGCTGGGGCTGGCGGAGCTGGGCGGCGCCGCCAGCACTCTCGGACACCTCGCGGACCTGCAGATCAGCCCGGAGCAGGCCTCGCACATGATCGGCTCGGGCACACTGCTGGTGCGCACGGAGGGCGAACGGTTCGCGTTCGTCCACCGGTCGGTCATGGAGTGGCTGGTTGCCGACCACGTCGCCAAGACCCTTCGCGACGGCGACGAACCCGGAGAGATGAGCACCCGCCTGGTCTCCGACCTCATGGCCGACTTCGTCGCCACCCTCGCCGGTCACCGGCGATCGGTCGCCTGGGCCCGCGAGACTCTCGCCGAGAGCGATTTCCCGGTCGGGATCGCCAAGGTGAACGCCCTGACCCTGCTGAGAAGGCTGCGCGTCCCGGTCAGCGACGGCAGGTCGAAGGTCTACCTGCCTGGGGCCGACCTGCGGGGTCTCGATCTCAGCGGCACGGACCTGCGTGGCGCCAAGCTCTTCGGCGCGAACCTGGAGGGCGCCCGTCTCGACGGCGCCGACCTCGGCGGGGCGAACCTGATCGGGGCCGACCTCACCGGCGTCTCCGGCAGGGGCGTGCGACTGGTGGAGGCCCAGCTCGGCAACGCGAACCTGTCGCGCGCCCGGCTCCTCGGCGCCGATCTCACCGGCGCGGCCGCTGAGGGCGTCAAATGGTGGCGTACAGCGCTCATCGGCGCCCGTCTGGACGCGCCAGAGGAGGTAGCCCGGGCCCATCCGGATGCGGCTCTTCCGGGACAGGCGCCGCCCTCCCTCCAGTTCGGTCCCGTGCGCAGCGTGGTCAACTGTCTGGCCTGGGGCGGCCCTTCTGGCAAGATCCTCGTCGCCGGAACGTCCGATGGGACGCTCGCCGTCTGGGACGCCGCCACCGGACAGCCGATCCGCAGCTTTGGTGCCCACATTCGCGGCATATTGGCCATCGCGATCAACCCGGAACAGTCACATGTGGCCACCTGCGGCGATCACGGCAGCGTCCGCGTCTGGGACGTCACCACCGGCGCACGGATCCACACGCTCGACGGCCACACCTCCTGGGTGGGCGCCGTCGCCTACAACCCTCACGGCACCGGCCTCGCGACAGGAGGATGGGACAGGACCATCCGCGTCTGGGACACGATCAGCGGTGCAGTGACTCGTACCTTCACCGCTCCCGGCCCTGTACACGCGCTCGCCTACAGCCCTGACGGCACAAGCCTCGCCGCCGTCGGAGACGGCCCGATCGTCCACATCTGGGACCTGAGCACCGGGTCGCTCGCCCTATCGTGGGTATGCGACCTCAGGTCGCTGAACACGGTCGCCTACCATCCTGACGGAAGGCGGATCGCCGTCGGCGGACTCGACGGTGGCGTCCAGATGTTGGATACGCGAACCGGCACCCTTGTCCGGATGTCGGAGGGACACTCCGGCCACGTCCGCGCCCTCCTGTACAGCCCCGACGGATCCTGGCTCGTGAGCGATGGTGGCCGCGCCGGGACCATCCGCGTCCGGGACACTCGTAGCGGAGAGACTCGCCAGGTCCTCGACGGACACGTCGGGCATGTGACGGCCCTCGCTTACAGCCCGGACGGCACCGCGTTCGCCAGCGGCGGCACAGACCAAGCCGTACGCGTGTGGGATGCCGCGACCGGTGTCTCCTCGGACACGCTGGAGTCCTGCACAGAGGGGATGCGGGCCGTCGCCCACAGTCCCGACGGCGCTCACCTGGCGACCCTGGACTACGACGGCGTTCTGCGGCTCTGGGATACCGGAACCGGCCGCCTCAACCGGGTTCTCCTGGGGCGCCCGGGTGCCGCGGCCCTCGCCTACAATCCCGACGGTATTCACGTCGCCGTTGGCGGCATGGACGGTGTCGTAGTCGTCTGGGACGTGACGGCCGGTCGCAGCGTGCAGGTGATCGAATCGGAGACCGGGTGGGTGAGCGACCTCGCCTACAGCGCCGACGGTCTTCATCTCGCCGCAGCGACAGAGCACATGGTCCGTGTGTGGGACGCCACGACCGGTGACACCGTCCGCACCCTGCCAGGCGGCTCCAACGCCTGGAAGGCCCTTGTATACAGCCCCGACGGCAGTCGCCTCGCCGTGTGCGAAGGCACAGAGCCCATCTGCGTCTGGGACACCGCGACCGGCCGTCTGCTCCGCGCGTTCGGCGGCCGTGCCGACAGTGGAGTGACCGCCATCGCCTACAGCCTCGACGGCACCCGGCTGGCCAGCAGCGGCAACAACCATGTCATAGGAATCTGGAACGCCGAGACCGGGGAGCCGTTACGCCTCCTGAAGGGGCATGACGACCAGGTGCGGACCATGGCCTTCAGCCCCGACAGCAGGCGCCTGGTCAGCGCGGGTGACGACCGTACGGTGCGGGTGTGGGACGCGGAGTCCGGCGATCTCCTGCAAGTGCTCCGCGGCCACCAGGGGTTCGTGCTGTCCGTCAGCCACAGTCCCGACGGCAGGCAGGTGGCCAGCGCCGGGAGTGACGGCACGATCCGGATCTGGGACGCCGTCGCGGGCGAGGCCGTGGCGACGCTGCTGGCGCTGCAGGACGGGTGGGCGGCCTTCAGCCCGGACGGCCTGACGTACAAGTATCGCGGCACTCCCGGCGGCGCGTTCTGGTGGGCTGCCGGTCTGTGCACGTTCGCGCCGGGGGAACTCGACGAGTTCGTCCCGGAGTTGCGACGGGTGGACGACGACACCCCGCTGACCGCGCTCGCGAAGCCGTACGGGAAGGGATGAGCCGTGCCCGACGAGACGACCGGCCCGGACCGGGACCGGCCGGGAAGCCTGCCGCCGGAGCGGCCGCCGGGCCCGCTCGCCCGGCGCAGGCAGCGTGACCTGGGCACGCGCCCGTTCCCACTGCTGACGCCGGAGGAGTGGCGTGAGCCCGGCGGCGCGCTGCGGCGGATGTACGAGAGCGCGCAGGCCAGGGCGATGGAGACCGCCGACTGGTACCTGGACGACCGGGTACGCATGCGGCTGGCCTCGCAGGTCCTGCGCGGGCTGGCCATCCTGCTGGCGGCGGCCGGTGGCCTGCAGCCCCTCGCGGCGGCCGCGGGCGGGACGGCGGGCGCGCAACTCGGCGGCGGCAACCTCGCCTGGGGATACGTCCTGCTGGCCGGCGCGGGCGTCTGCGTCGCCCTCGACCGCATCCTCGGCCTGTCGTCGCGGTGGATGCGCGACATCACGACCGCGCAGAGGATCCAGCAGCGGCTGGTGGACTTCCAGTTCGACTGGGCCGACCTCAACGCCCGGGACGCCGTGGGTCAGGAGCCGGTCCCGGTGCACGACTACCTCGCGCTGCTGCGGGCGTTCCTCTCCGACATCTCCTCGATCACCCAGGAGGAGACCTCCGAGTGGGTGAACGAGTTCCAGAGCGCGGTGGCCCAGCTCACCAACCACTCCGGCGACCGCTGAGCCGCCTTGGGGATATTCCTGAGCGGGACCCCGATTGGTAACCTCACGGGGTGGCAGGGTTCGGTGAGGCAGGGGCGACGGGCGCCTCCGCCCTGCGTCCCCGCGGCGCGGCCCGATGAGGGCCGGGAGCCCACAGGGTCCGCCGACACCGAGGGGCGGCCGGACCCAGGAGGAGATCCGCCGCAGCAACCTCGGCGCCCTGCTGCGGCACGTCCACCTGAACGGCCCGGTCTCCCGCTCCGCGCTCGCCGGCCGGATGGGCCTGAACCGCAGCACGATCATGGCGCTGACCGCCGAGCTCACCGCCGCGGGCCTGGTCCGCGAGGAGCTGCCCGCCGACACCCGCCGGGCGGGCCGGCCGTCGCTCGTGGTCCGGCCCGAGTCGGGCCGGGTGTACGTCCTGGCCTTCGACGTGCGGGTGGACCGGCTGGTCGCCGCCAGGGTGGGGCTCGGCGGCGTCATCCTCGACCGCAGGGAGGCGGTCAGGCGGCGACAGGCCGACGCCGATCTCGACGACGTCGTCGGCGTGCTGGCGGAGTTCGGCCGGGAACTGCGGCGCGAGGCCGATCCGGGCTCGGTGTGCGCCGGTGTCGGCGCGGCCTACTGCGGCATGATCCGGCCCGCCGACGGCACGGTCCGGTACGGGCCCTACATGGGCTGGGTCGACCAGGCGTTCGGCGACGAGCTCGCGGCCGGGCTCGGGCTGCCGGTCGCGGTGGGCAACGAGGCCCATCTGGGCGCGCTGGCCGAGCACGAGCGCGGGGCCGGCGTGGGCTTCGACAACCTCGTCTACCTACACGGCGACGTCGGAGTGGGCGGCGGGATCATCGTCGGCGGCAGGCTGCTCGGCGGCGACGGCGGCTACGGCTGCGAGCTGGGGCACATGGTGGTCAACCCGTACGACGGGCGGCCCTGCATGTGCGGCTCGCGCGGCTGCCTGGAGGCGGAGGTCGGCGAGCACGCCCTGATCGACGCCGCCGGCCGGTCCGGCGAGCTCACCGGACGCGAGGGGGTGCGGGCCGTGGTGGCGGCGGCCGGGCGCGGCGACGAGGCGGCCGCGGAGGCGCTGGAACGGATCGGCGACTGGCTGGGCATCGGGGTGGCCAACCTGATCAACCTCTTCAACCCCGGCCTGGTGATCTTCGGGGGCATGCTCCGGGACGTCTACCCCGGCTCGGCGGAGCACGTCCGCCGCCGGGTGGAGGCCAACGTGCTGCTCATCTCGCGGGAGCGGGTGCGGCTGCGCGTCTCGGCGCTCGGGGACGACGCGACGCTGATCGGCGCCGCCGAGCTGGCGTTCTCCTCCCTCATGACCAGTCCGCTGGAGGCGCTCGCCCACCTGCGATGACGCCGGGCCGGACACCAGGTGAGGCGGCGGACCCGGACCGGCACCGCGCCTGGTGAGGCCTCGGGGCACCCGCGCCTCCCGATCTCCTCCGTGTGCCGCGGAACGGCCCGAACAGGCGATCGACGGCTTCGCGACCCGCACCCGCGCGCATGCCGGGTCGTCTCACTCCTCGGCGGACCGTGCGGCGTCGAGTGCTTCGCGTGCCTCGTCGGCGCGGAGACGGGCCGAGCGGGCGGCGCGTTCCGCGCCCGCCTCCTCGCGCCGGGCGGCGTCGAGCCGGTGGGAGGCGGCCTCCAGCTTGTCCTTGGCCCTGGCGAGCTTCGCCGTCAGCGTCTCCACCTTCTCCGCACGCCGTCCGTGCTCGCGCGCGGCGTCGGCGTGCTCGGCCGCCCGGTCGGCGCGGCTCCGCTCCGCCTCGGCCGCCGCCTGCTCGGCCTCGGCGAGCGCGCGTTCGAGGTCCTTGACCCGTCGCTCGCGTTCCGCCTCCCCGCGCCGCCGTTCCGCCTCCAGAGGCTTCCTCTCCGCCTCCCGGCTCTCGCCCGCGCGGCCGGCCCTCCCGGCCGGGCGTACGGGGGCCGGGGTGAAGCCGCTGTAGCTGAGGGGGCGGGTCAGCCTGCCCCGGCGCACCTGCTCGGCCGCGTCCTCGTCCACCACGGCGGCGTCGAGGGTCTGCTCGATCTCCAAATCGGCCGCCGGGGCCAGCGGATGCCCGGCCGCCTCGGCGTTCTCCCGTACGGACCGGACGGTGCGGGCGATGAGCGGGCTGCGTTCGCGGCCCGCCTCCGCGAGCGCCTCGGCGTCCTGGGTGCGCCACGCCTCGCGCAGCCGCCGCCCCAGGTCGAGCAGCGGATCGAGCAGCCCCTCCCGCCGGGCTGCCTGGTTGACCGCCCAGGCGACGACGGCCGGCCTGCGCAGCGCCTTGATCTGCTTGGCCAGCGCGGCGTCACCGGCGGCCTTCGTCTCCTTCGCCAGGGCGTCCCGGGCCGTGGTGAACTCCCCAGGCACCATGCCGTAGAGCCGGTCCGCCGCCTCGTCGAGGTCCACAGACCACCTCTACCTCAGTTTTCCCCGGCGTTCAAAGGTGTCGCCTCGGGTGTGAGGCGCCCGGCCGGGGCCGGACGCCTCGCACCGGGACTGTCAGTACGGCCAGCCGGGGACGTTCAGCCGGACGCGGTAGAGGCCGAAGTTGCCGGTGTTCCCGCCGCGGGAGGGCGTGCCCGAGGTGATGTACAGCGTCTGGCCGTCGGGGCCGCCGAAGGCGACGTTGGTGGTGTTCTGCCCGGCGGAGATGGTGCCGAGCTGCACGCCGGACGGCGCGTACACGTGGACCTTGCCGTCGTTGAAGGAGGCCTGGTACAGGTTGCCGGCGCAGTCGATGGTCACGCCGTCCGAACCGTTCAGGGACGCGAAGTCGGAGCGGGTGCCGACGCTGCCGTCGGAGTTGACGGGCCACTTGTAGATCCGGCCCGTGCCGTTGCCGCCGACGTAGAGCGTCTTGCCGTCAGGGGAGAGCGCGACGCCGTTCGGCTCCCGGATGGTGTCGTCGATCAGCGTGACGACGTTGTTCTTCACCCGGAACACGCCGGTGCGGCCGGACATCTGGTCGGCCCGGTTGGCGCGCTGGAAGTCGGGGTCGGTGAAGTAGACGGTGCCGTCCGGGCCGACGGTGAGGTCGTTGGGCGAGTTGAAGGCGCGGCCCTGGTAGGAGGAGGCGACCACCCCGCGCGTCCGGTCGGGCAGGTGGAAGGAGGAGACGCTGCGCTGGTCGTGGGTCGCGGCCAGCAGGGTGCCGCCGTCCCGGGTGAGGGCGAGGCCGTTGCTGCCGGAGTTGGGAATGAAGGTCTGGAAGGTGTTCGGCTCGGTGAACCGCAGCACGTCCGAGGGCTGGACGTTCTCCGACCCGGTGCCGTCACGCATGAGCGACAGCAGCAGGGTCTGGGTGGCGGAGTCCCAGACCGGGCCTTCCAGGAAGTTGAACCCGTCCCGGATCTTGGTGGCGGTCACCGACGACGACGGCAGCGGGTTGGGGTAGGTCGCGCCCGGCGTGCACGGTCCGACGCCGGGGCGCGGCGTGCCCGTGGGGGTGACGCTCGGCGTCGGCGAAGGCGTCGGGGTCGGCGAAGGCGTCGGGGTCGGTGAAGGCGTAGGGGTGGCCGAGGGCGTGACGGTGGGCGTGATCGTGGGCGTGACCGTCGGCGTGGGGGTCGGGCTGAGGGTCACGGGCCCGCTGCACATGACGCCGTTGAGCCAGAAGGTGTTGGGTATCGGGTTGCCGCCGGTGATGCTCGCGGTGAACCCCATCCCGCTGGCAGTGCCGTTCGTGGCGATGGAGCCGTTGTACGACAGGCTGGTGGCGGCCACGCGCGTGCCGGACTGCGTCCAGGTGGCGTTCCAGCCGGACGCGATCTTCTGGCCGGAGTCGGGGAAGTCGAACTCCAGCTTCCAGCTGCTGACCGGGTCGCCGAGGTTGGTGATGGCCACGTCGCCCTGGAAACCGCCGCCCCACTGGCTGACGATCTTGTAGGTCACCTTGCATCCGGCGGCGGCCGCGGCCGGCGTCGTCACCGTCGCGACTCCACCGGCGACGAGCGCGGCGGCCAGCCCGGTGGCCGCGACGGTGGCGAGACTTCGTCTCATAGGGAAGTCCTTTCGGGAACGGCGACGGGCGGCTGCCGCCCGCGTGTCAGAGTGCCGTCCCGAAATTAAGCGACTGAGCAGACGGTCGCGATCGGCCGCCCGGTGCGGCGTTCGCCCTGTGAGACGAGGTGTGGTTGTCTTTGTCGCGGCGGCCGGTCACGCGCGGCGCCGGCGGCCCCCTCAGCCTGCGCGAACGCGACCGCCTTCGCACCCGGCGAGCCGATCGGCGGCCGGAAGGCGCCCAGGCCACGGCGCTGAAACGTTCAGCCCGCGCCGAGCGCGCCGGGACGTGCGCCAGTGTGACCCGAGCGGTCCGGCGCGGTGCCCGGAAGCGGCTGACCCTCCACACGGCCGGCGGCGGCGGCGACCGTCCTGGTCCGGTGCCCTGAGCAACACCGGACCAGGAGGACCACCCGTGAGGACGTCAGCTCGGGGATGCCGCCGCCATCACGCCGACGGCGATCCGCCCCTCCATCACACCGGGGTCCTCGGTGTGGGTGAGCGACGCGCCGAGGGAGCTCAGCAGTCTGCGCAGGCGCATGTTGTCGAAGAGCAGGGTGACCCGCACCTCGGCGAAGCCGAGGTCCCGCGCCTGGGTGAGGAGCATGCGGGCGAGCGTGCCGCCGAGGCCTCTCCCCTGCCAGCGGTCCTCCACCAGCAGCGCGATCTCCGCGATGCCCGGGTCCGCGGTGAACAGCAGGCTGGCGAGGGCCACCACCTGCCCGTCGTGACCGGCGACGAGCGACTGCCCGCGGGCGCGGTCGCACAGCCGGTCGAGCATGCGCGGCGGCAGGTTGGGGTTGGAGGTGAAGTAGCGGAACCTGCGCGTCTCGGGCGAGCAGCGTTCGTGCAGGTCGCGCAGCGCCTCGCGGTACAACGGGGTCAACGGCTTGACCTGCACCTCCGCGCCGTCGGCGAGCCGCACCGGCCCCTCGGCCGCGGACGGCTCGGCCGGCGGCTGCGCCAGCCTCACCATCGCGGCGGCGCGGGCCGCCTCCGTCAGGGTGAACGGGAGCCCGGCGCGGCGCAGCCGGATCGACCGGCGCGGCGCCACGGGCACCACCAGCAGCGTGGGGTCGGGAAGCTCCGGCGTCTCCCCCTCGTTCCGGTCGCCGGGACGCGCCGCGGCCGCGCCGTACACCCAGCGGGCGTCGTCGGCGCGCAGCAGCTCGCCCAGGATCTCCGGCAGGCGCCAGGGCGCCGACCGCAGCCGGGCGGCGAGCAGCAGCGTACGGGTCGGCTCGTCGGTCAGTTCGTGCGCGGTGGCGGGCACGATCCGCACGCGCCGCCCACCGGCCGCCTCCAGCGCCTCGCGTACGGCCTCGGGGGACGCGGGGATCTCCGTGACGAACTCGTCGACCGTGCCGTCCGTGTCGGGCTGCACCGAGAGACCGAGTATGTTGCCGCCCCTGTCGGCCAGGGCCGACGTCAGCGACGCCAGCCGTCCCGGCCGCTCGTCCACGGTCGTACGGATCCGGAAGAACCCCATCGGTGCCGCTCCCTCCGTTGCGCTGACCCTCAGCCTGCCGGAGAGCTGTTACACGCTTGCTACACGGCGGTGAGCCGATCGTTTCCTTTTGGTATGGCACGTTACGACCATGGTTATCCGCATGACTCCTCCGGATCTGCCACGACATCCGTTGCCGAATGGCGACAAGGGAACGGATATAGCAGGATGTCCTGCATGAGCGCTCCCCTGTCCCCTGAGTTCGTCAACGGTGAGGTGTCCTTCTGGTACCGGTCGTCCGGGGTCCCGGCGCCCGGCGAGCGCCTGGACGGCAACACGCGGGCCGACGTGGCCGTGGTCGGCGCGGGCTACACCGGCCTGTGGACCGCCTACTACCTGAAGAAGGCCGACCCCTCGCTGCGAATCGTCGTGCTGGAGAAGGAGTTCGCCGGTTTCGGGGCCTCGGGACGCAACGGGGGCTGGCTGACCGGCGCGCTGGCCGGCTCTCCCGAGCGTTACGCGAAGACCCACGGCGCGGACGGCGCCCGGCGGCTGCAACGGGCGATGTTCGAGGCGATCGACGAGGTGATCCGGGTCGCCGGCGAGGAGGGCATCGACGCCGACATCGTCAAGGGCGGCCTGCTCACCGTCGCGCGCGGCCCGGCGCAGGCGCTGCGGCTGCGCGAGGAACTGGCCGGCCAGCGCGAGTGGGGCTGGGGTCCCGAGGACGTCCGGCTGCTGTCCGGCGACGAGATGAACGACCGGCTCAGGGTCGCGGACGCGCTCGCCGCGACCTGGACCCCCCACTGCGCCCGGATCCAGCCCGCCAAGCTCGCCCGCGGACTGGCCGCGGCCGTACGGAACCTCGGCGTGGACGTCTACGAGGGAACCCCGGTGACCGCCATCGCGCCGGGCCGGGCGGTCACCCCGTACGGCACCGTGTGGGCGGACCACGTGCTGCGCTGCACCGAGGGGTTCACCGCCGGCATCGACGGCCACCACCGCGACTGGCTGCCGATGAACAGCTCCCTGATCGTCACCGAGCCGCTGCCGGCGGAGGTCTGGGACGAGATCGGCTGGCAGGGCCGCGAACTGCTCGGCGACATGGCCCACTACTACATGTACGCCCAGCGGACGGCCGACGACCGGATCGCCTTCGGCGGGCGGGGCAGGCCGTACCTCTACGGATCGCGGATCGACGAGCGCGGGCACACCCACGCCTGGACCGTGGACGCCCTGTGGGACCTGCTGGTCGCGTTCTTCCCCGCCGTCGCCCGCTCGCGGGTGGCGCACGCCTGGTCGGGCGTGCTCGGCGTGCCGCGCGACTGGTGCTCGGCCGTCCACCTGGACCCGGCGACCGGCCTCGGCTGGGCCGGCGGCTACACGGGCCATGGCGTGACCACCACCAACCTCGCCGGGCGCACGCTGCGCGACCTCGTGCTGCGCCGCGACACCGGCCTGACCCGGATGCCGTGGGTGGACCGGCGGGTGCGCGCCTGGGAGCCCGAGCCGCTGCGCTGGCTCGGCGTCCACTCGATGTACCGTCTCTACCGGCTCGCCGACGCCCGCGAGAGCGGGGGCATGACCAGGACGTCCGTGCTGGCCCGGATCGCCGACAGGATCACCGGCCACTGACGACGTTCCGCGTCTGTTCACCAGAAAGAAGGATTCGACACCCGTGAGTTCCACCCTCCTCTTCCGCGGCGGCCGCGCCTTCACCCCGGACGGCTTCGCCGAGGCGGTCCTCGTCCGCGACGGAGTCATCGCCGCCGTCGGCGCCGAGGCCGACCTCGTACGGCTGGCTCCGGACGCCGAGCCGGTCGACCTCGGCGGCGGCCTGCTGACGCCGGGGTTCACCGACGCCCACATCCACCCGGTGCAGGCCGGGCTGGAGCGGGCCAAGTGCGACCTGTCCGAGGTGTACGGCCTCGACGCCTACAAAGCCGAGATAGCCGCCTATGCCGCGAAAAATCCGGAGAAGGAGTGGATCGACGGCGGCGGCTGGGACATGGCCGCCTTCCCCGGCGGTCTCCCCCACCGGTCCCAGCTCGACTTCCTCGACCGGCCGGCGTACTTCGTCCAGCGCGACCACCACGCGGCGTGGGTCAACACGCGGGCCCTGGAGCTCGCCGGGATCACCGGCGACACCCCCGACCCCGCCGACGGCCGCATCGAGCGCGACCACGACGGGACGCCGAGCGGCGTGCTGCACGAGGGCGCGATGGACCTCGTCGGCCTGCTGACCCCCCGCCCGACCCCGGCCGACGTCGACGCCGCCCTGATGGACGCGCAGGCCCACCTGTTCTCCCTCGGCATCACCGGCTGGCAGGACGCCATCGTCGGCTCGTACGCCGGGTCGGACGACCAGTTGCCCGCCTACCTGTCCGCGGCCTCCTCCGGGCGGCTCAGGGCGCGGGTGGTCGGCGCCCTGTGGTGGGACCGCACCCGCGGGGCCGAGCAGATTCCCGGCCTGGTCGCGCGGCGGGCCATGGCCGAGGGACTGGACCGGTTCCGGGCGACCTCCGTGAAGATCATGCAGGACGGCATCCCGGAGAACTTCACCGCCGCCGTCATCGAGCCCTACTGCCGCTGCGGCGGAACCGGCCTTTCGTACGTCGACCCCGCCCTGCTCGGCGGGTACGTCAAGGAACTGGACGCCCAGGGCTTCCAGGTGCACTTCCACGCCATCGGCGAGCGGGCCGTACGCGAGGCACTCGACGCGCTGACCGGGACCGACCCCGGCAACCGCCACCACATCGCGCACGTGCAGATCATCACGCCGCAGGACGTGCCGCGCTTCGCCGAACTCGGTGTGACGGCCAACCTCCAGCCGCTCTGGGCGACCCACCACCTGCAGATGGACGAGCTGTGCATCCCCTACCTGGGCGAGGAGCGGGCGTCGTGGCAGTACCCCTTCGCCGACCTCGTACGGCACGGCACCCGCCTCGCCGGGGGCTCCGACTGGCCCGTCTCCTCGGCCGACCCGCTGGCGGCGATGCACGTGGCGGTCAACCGGACCGAACCCGGCAGCTCGGTCCACGCGACGTACCCCACCGCGCAGACGCCGTTCCTGCCGGAACAGAGCCTCGACCTGAGGACGGTCATGACCGCCTACACCGAGGGATCGGCCTGGATCAACCGCTCCCCCGCCGGTGTGATCGAGGCGGGCCGCCCGGCCGACCTCGTCGTCCTCGACCGCGACCCCTTCGCCCTCGACCGGAAGGACATCTGGACTACCAAGGTCGTCATGACCTTCCTCGACGGCGAACAGGTGCACGGCTGAGCTCACGCCCCCACGGGACGCGGCCGCCTGCTCCGTGAACCGGTACGACGTCGTCACGGTGGCATGCGATAACCCGCGTCGAGCCTGGGACTGGCGGCGTTGAAATACCTGTTCTCGACGATGTGGGCGGCGAACGCCGCGAATTCGTCCGGGGTGCCGAGCCGGCGAGGGTTGAGGAACTGTTTGACCCCCTCCGCCTTCGTGTCCTCGTCGACATAGTCGTCGACCATGGGGGTGTCGAAGCCCCCGGGGACGATGGTGTTGACGCGTATTCCGCGCCCGGCGAACTCGCGGGCGGCGGGCAGGGTCATGCCCTCGATGGCGGCCTTCGTCGCGGCGTACCCGATCAGTCCGGTGGTGGCCTCATGGGCGGCGACGGAGGAGGTGTTGATGATGACGCCCCGCTCGCCGTCCTCGTCGGGGTCGTTGCCCAGCATCACGGCCGCCGCATGGCTCATGACGTTGAAGGTGCCGATGAGATTGGTGCTCACGAGCCGCGTCAGCACGGTCGTGTCGCTGGGCCGCCCGGCCTCGGTGACGAGGACGACGGGGGCGAGGATGCCGGCGGTGTTGACGTTGACGTCGATCGTTCCGAACCTGTCCAGGGTGGCGGCCACGACGGCGGCGACCGCCTCGGCGTCGCCGATGTCGGCACCGATCCCGAGGGCGTTCACGCCGAGATCGGCGGCGATCCGGGCGGCGACCGCGCCGCGCCGGCCGACGATGACGACGTTCGCGCCCCGGGCGGAGAAATGTCGTGCGACTCCCTCACCGAGCCCGGAGGTGCCGCCGGCGACGAGGACCGTCTTCCCGCGAATGTCCATGATCTCCTCCGGAGCAGGCCGGTGGCAGGTTTTACGGCTGCGCGCCGTCTCGGGTGTCCCCCACATTCTGTGCGGAGCCGGGGGCGTCGGATATCCATGCGATGGTCTTCTTGGGTCGACCCCCGGGAAGCGGTTCCTGTCTCGCCGGAAAGATCCTGGCGGAAACGCGAAAGCCCGGAGCCGTGGAAGGCTCCGGGCCTGCTCGGGTCGCCGGGACCGCTCTCGCGGCCCCGGACACCCGGCTACTTCTCCGTCGTCCGCGGATCGATGATCCCCGGCGACGCCGTCCGGGCGAACTCGGCGGTCAGTAGATCGGGCGGGAGGAGGAGCGCAGCCGCTCCAGCGCCTCGGCGAGGATCTGCGCGCCGTCCTTGTCGCTGCGGCGCTCCTTCACGTACGCGAGGTGCGTCTTGTAGGGCTCGTTGCGCGGCGGAGCCGGAGGGTTCGACTGGTCCTGCCCGGCCGGCAGCCCGCACCGCGGGCAGTCCCAGAACTCGGGGACGGCCGCGTCGCTGGCGAAGCTCGGGCGCGTCTCGTGCATGTTGGCGCACCAGAACGGGACCCGCACACGGGGGGCGGCCTCGCCGCGTTCGGCCTCTCCCATGGGGCCGGCGCCGACTCGGCTGCCACGGATCGCGTTGCCACTACCCACCGATGAACTCCTTGCTCGATCGCCCCGCGGACGGGGGGAGGTGAATCTCTGTCACGCGTGGCCGGAGACCGTCGCTACGGCTTGAGCAGCAGGCCCAGCGCGATGATGCAGACGAACCAGACGGTGCCCGTGATGATGGTCAGGCGGTCGAGGTTGCGCTCGACCACCGACGATCCGCCGAAGGACGACGAGAAGCCGCCGCCGAACAGGTCGGACAGGCCGCCGCCCTTGCCCTTGTGAAGCAGCACGAGCAGCACCATCAAGGCGCTCGCCAGGATGAGGGCGATGGAGATTCCGATTATCACCGTAGACCTGTTCCTATATCCGGGCGTGCACGACTATCCGGGCGTGCACGACGCGAGTGCACGGCGTCATCAACGTGCGGATGCACGACGCCATCAGCGTGACGATTCATTTGTGTTCTTCGAGGGTACGACTTGTTGTCAAGTCGCACCCCCCGAACGGCACAGCTAGCCGGAGACTTCGCCGAAACGGCAGATCTTGACGTACTCCCCCGCATCGAGGCTGGCCCCTCCGACGAGGGCGCCGTCGATGTCGGCTTCCGCCATGATCCCGGCGACGTTGTCCGACTTCACCGAGCCACCGTAAAGGATACGGACAGCTGCGGCCACATCGTCACCGTACAGCTCGGCGAGTCGCGTCCTGATGGCGCCGCACACCTCCTGGGCGTCCTTCGGGGTGGCGACCTCGCCGGTGCCGATCGCCCAGACCGGCTCGTACGCGACCACGATCGACTTCACCTGGTCGGCGGGCACACCGTCGAGCGCGCCGTCGAGCTGCGCCAGCGTGTGCTCGACCTGGCGGCCCTCCTGGCGCACCGGCAGCCCCTCGCCCACGCATAGGATGGGCGTCAGCGAGTGCCGGTAGGCGGCCTTGACCTTGGCGTTGCACAGCGCGTCGTCCTCGCCGTGATACTGCCGCCGCTCCGAGTGGCCCACGAGGACGTAGGCGCAGCCGAGCTTGCCCAGCATCGCCCCGGAGATCTCCCCGGTGTACGCCCCGGAGTCCTGCGCGGACAGGTCCTGCGCGCCGTAGGCGATGCGCAGCTTGTCGGCGTCCACCAGCGTCTGCACGCTGCGCAGGTCGGTGAACGGCGGGATGACCGCCACCTCCGCCCTGTCGTGGTCGCGGTCGTTCAGCGAGAACGCCAGCTTCTGCACCAGGTTGATGGCCTCGAGGTGGTTGAGGTTCATCTTCCAGTTGCCGGCGAAAAGCGGCTTGCGCGCCATCTACTCCTCCAGCGCCGCGAGTCCGGGCAGCGTCTTGCCCTCGAGGTACTCGAGGCTGGCGCCGCCACCGGTGGAAATGTGCGAGAAGCCGTCCTCGGGCAGCCCGAGCCTGCGTACGGCCGCGGCCGAGTCGCCGCCGCCGACCACGGTGAACGCCTCCGACGCCACGAGCGCCTCGGCCACCGCGCGGGTGCCGCCGGAGAACGCGTCGAACTCGAACACGCCCATCGGGCCGTTCCAGAACACGGTCCGCGCGTCGGCCAGCTTGGAGGCGAACAGCTCACGGGTGCGCGGGCCGATGTCGAGGCCCTCGCGGTCGGCCGGGATCGCCGTGGACTCCACGACGTCGTGCGGGGCGTCGGCCCCGAACTCGGTCGCGGCCAGCACGTCGACCGGCAGCACCAGCTCGACCCCGCGGGAGGCCGCCTCGTCGAGGAAGCCCTTCACCTGGTCGATCTGGTCTTCCTGCAGCAGCGACTTGCCCACCTCGTGGCCCTGGGCCTTGAGGAAGGTGTAGGCCATGCCGCCGCCGATGAGCAGGCGGTCCACCTTGGCCAGCAGGTTGGCGATCACGCCGAGCTTGTCGGAGACCTTCGCGCCGCCCAGGACGACGACGTACGGCCTGGCCGGGTCCTCGGTGAGCCTGCGCAGCACGTCGACCTCGGCGAGGACCAGGTCGCCAGCCGCGTGCGGCAGCCGCTTGGGCAGGTCGTAGACGCTGGCGTGCTTGCGGTGCACGGCGCCGAAGCCGTCGCCGACGTAGACGTCGGCGAGGGCGGCCAGCCGCTCCGCGAACTCACCCCTGACCGCGTCGTCCTTGGACTCCTCGCCCGGCTCGAAGCGCAGGTTCTCCAGCAGGGCGACCTGCCCGTCCTGGAGGCCGGCGACCACGCTCTGGGCCGACTCGCCGACCGTGTCGGCGGCGAACGCCACGTCCTCGCCGAGCAGCTCGGCCAGCCGCCGGGAGACCGGGGCGAGCGAGTACTTCGGCGTGACGGAGCCCTTGGGCCGGCCGAGGTGCGCCGCGACGACGACCTTCGCGCCGCGCTCCAGGAGCTTCCTGATCGTCGGCACCGACGCGCGGATGCGGCCGTCGTCGGTGATCGTCTCCCCGTCGAGGGGGACGTTGAGGTCGGCGCGCACGAACACGCGCCGGCCCTTCACGTCGAGCTCGTCGATTCCGATCATCAGAGGGAGGCGCCCACGTACTCGATGAGGTCGGCGAGGCGGTTGGAGTAACCCCACTCGTTGTCGTACCAGCCGACGACCTTGACCTGGTTGCCGATGACCTTGGTGAGGCCGGCGTCGAAGATGCAGGACGACGGGTCGGTGACGATGTCGCTGGAGACGATCTCGTCCTCGGTGTAGCTGAGGAAGCCCTTGAGCGGGCCCTCGGAGGCGGCCTTCAGCGCGGCGTTGACCTCTTCGACGGAGGTCTCGCGGCCGACCTCGACGGTCAGGTCGGTGGCCGAGCCCGTCGGGATCGGCACGCGCAGCGCGTAGCCGTCGAGCTTGCCCTTGAGCTCGGGCAGGACCAGGCCGATGGCCTTGGCGGCGCCGGTGGAGGTCGGGACGATGTTCAGCGCGGCGGCGCGGGCGCGGCGCAGGTCCTTGTGCGGGCCGTCCTGCAGGTTCTGGTCCTGCGTGTAGGCGTGGACGGTGGTCATCAGACCCTTCTCGATACCGAAGGTGTCGTTGATGACCTTGGCCATCGGGGCCAGGCAGTTGGTGGTGCAGGAGGCGTTCGAGATGATCGTGTGCGCGGCCGCGTCGTACTTCTCGTGGTTGACGCCCATGACGATCGTCACGTCTTCGTTCTTCGCCGGAGCGGAGATGATGACCTTCTTCGCGCCGTTGTCGGCGTGCACCTTGGCCTTGGCGGCGTCGGTGAACAGGCCGGTCGACTCGACGACGACGTCGACGCCCAGGTCGCCCCAGGGCAGCTTGGCCGGGTCGCGCTCGGCGAAGGCCTTGATCGCCTTGCCGTCGACGGTGATCTCGTCAGCCGAGGACTTGACCTCGTACGGCAGGCGGCCCAGGATGCTGTCGTACTTCAGCAGGTGGGCCAGCGTGGCGTTGTCGGTGAGGTCGTTGACGGCGACGACCTCGATGTCCTTGCCGCTGGCCGCCACAGCGCGCCAGAAGTTGCGGCCGATACGGCCGAAGCCGTTGACGCCTACGCGGATGCTCACGGATCCGATCTCCTCGTACGTCGTGCGCCGGTGTACCGGCGCGAGGACTGTGTTAAACCTCAATGACAGACCTTATCGGACCCAAATTGGTGTAGACCACGGGGCCGCGTTTTGGCGGCGTGTCCCCCCTTGCCAGCCGGTGAGCGGCTCCGTTCCCGCAGGCGGTGGCCCGGGGAACGCTCCCGGTGAAGCGACCGGGAGCGGGTCAGTGCGCGAGCATGTCCGCGGTGAGATTGGCCTCGGTGTTGGCGATGCCGAGGTCCTGGGCGCGCTTGTCGGCCATGGCGAGCAGCCGCCGGATGCGCCCGGCGATGGCGTCCTTGGTCAGCGGCGGGTCGGCGATCTGGCCCAGCTCCTCCAGGGACGCCTGCTTGTGCTCCACCCGGAGCCGGCCCGCGATCACCAGATGCTCGGGGGCGTCCTCGCCGAGGATCTCCAGCGCGCGCTGGACCCTCGCCCCCGCCGCCACGGCGGCCCGGGCGGACCTGCGGAGGTTGGCGTCGTCGAAGTTGGCCAGGCGGTTGGCGGTGGCCCGCACCTCCCGGCGCATCCGCCGCTCCTCCCAGGCCAGCACGCTGTCGTGCGCGCCGAGCCGGGTCAGCAGCGCGCTGATCGCGTCGCCGTCGCGCACGACCACCCGGTCGACCCCGCGCACCTCACGGGCCTTGGCGTGGATCTTCAGGCGCCGGGCGGAGCCGACCAGGGCCAGCGCCGCCTCCGGCCCGGGGCAGGTCACCTCCAGCGACATCGACCGGCCCGGCTCGGTCAGCGAGCCGTGGGCGAGGAAGGCTCCCCGCCAGGCCGCCTCGGCGTCGCAGGTGGCGCCGGACACGACCTGCCGGGGCAGGCCGCGCACCGGCCGGCCGTGGTTGTCGATGAGACCGGTCTGCCGGGCGAGCGCCTCGCCGTCCTTGTAGACCCGTACGACGTAGCGTGAGCCCTTGCGCAGCCCGGCGGGGGCCAGCACGAGGACCTCGGCCTTGTGGCCGAAGACCTCCCCGATGTCCTTGATGAGCCGGCGGGCGGTGGCGTTGGTGTCGAGCTCGGCCTCGATCACGATCCGCCCGCCCACGAGGTGCAGCCCGCTGGCGAACCGCAGCAGCGTCGACACCTCCGCCTTGCGGCAGCAGGGCTTGAGCACCGGAAGGCGGCTCAGCTCGTCTTTCACCACGCCCGTCATGGCCATCTGCGCGTGTCCTCCCCCAAACAGACTCTGCCCGTCAGTCTCTCGCACCTTGGGAGCAGGCAATCACCGCTTCGCGCGGAAAATCTCGGCCAGGACAGCGGCAAGTCGTGGTCCGTCGTGCCGGGCAGATCCGTCAGACGCTGCCACATCGGCCAGAACCACCCGGGCGCCCATCGCCCCCGCGGCCTTCTCCAGCGCCCTCGCGTCGCTCACCACCGCACCGTCCGCGACCACCGCGTCGAGGAGCAGGGCGGGGGCGTGCTCCCTGAGCACCTCCAGGTGCCGTTCCGGGGAGAAACCGTCGGTCTCCCCGGCCTGTGGCACCAGGTTGAGGATCAACAGCCGCCGGGCGCTGCTCTCGTGCAGCGCCCGGGCGAGCTCGGGCACCTTGAGGTGCGGCAGCACGCTGGTGAACCACGAACCCGGCCCGAAGACCACCCAGTCGGCGGCCTCGATGGCCTCGATCGCCTGGGGGCAGGCGGGCGGGTCGGGCGGCAGCAGCGAGATGGAGCGCACCCGGCCGGGCGTCAGCGCGCAGGCGACCTGCCCGCGCACCGTCGTGACGGCGCCGTCCAGCTCCACCTCCGCCTGGATGTCGAGCGGCACGGACGCCATCGGCAGCACCCGGCCGTGGGCGCCGAGCAGCCGGCCCACCCATTCCAGGCCCACCACGGGGTCCTCAAGAAGCTCCCACAGGGCGACGATGAGCAGGTTGCCGACGGCGTGCCCGTGCAGGTCTCCCTCGCTGCGGAAACGGTGCTGGACGACCTCGCTCCAGGTCCTGCCCCACTCGTCGTCGCCGCACAGGGCCGCGAGCGCCATCCGCAGGTCGCCGGGGGGCAGGACGCCGAGCTCACGCCTGAGACGGCCGCTGGAGCCGCCGTCGTCGGCTACGGTCACCACGGCCGACAGATCGTCGGTGACGGTCCTGAGGGCCGACAGGGAGGCGTACAGACCGTGACCGCCGCCGAGCGCGACGACCTTGGGTCCGTTGCTCGCGGGTGCCGCGCCGCTCCGGGGAGTGCTGCCGTACGCGGGGGAATCACGGGGGTGATCGGGGTCGGAGGGATCGGCCGGTTCCGGGACGGGGTCCTTCATCGTCCTCCTCACCTCGTCGCGGGCACCGTCTCGCGGAGCCGCGGCGTTCGTGCTGATCGGTCACGCTCTGCGCCGAACCGAATCCGGCTCGGGCCGCATCCCGCCACCGTACGCCCTCCGCGGCGCCGCCCGCCCGCCCGATCGTCCCGGTGCCGCCGGAGCGGGCCGGCCGCCGTCACCCGCCCTTCGCCATGCCCGTCTCGGGCACGTCCCCGGCACGCCGGCGACCGGGAGGGGTCACTCGCGGCCCACGTCCCGGTGGCTGACCTGGACGTCCATGCCGCGCTCCCGGAGACGGGCGCCGAGCTGCTCGGACATCGCCACGCTGCGGTGCTTGCCTCCGGTGCAGCCGACGGCGAGCGTGGCGTAGCTCTTGCCCTCGCGCGTGTATCCGGCGGCCACCACGCCGAAGACCTCCTCGTAGCCGTCGAGGAACTCCTTGGCGCCGGGCTGGCCGAGCACGTAGTCGCGCACGGGCGCGTCGAGGCCGTTCATCGGCCGGAGCTCCGGCACCCAGTGGGGGTTGGGCAGGAACCGGCAGTCCACCACGAGGTCGGCGTCGACCGGCAGGCCGTACTTGTAGCCGAAGGACACCACGTTCACCTTGAGCCCGGGGCGGTCCTCGCCGCCGAAGAAGGAGACGATCTTCTTGCGCAGCTCGTGGACGTTCAGCAGGGACGTGTCGATGACCAGGTCCGCGTTGGCGCGGATCTCGCGGAGGATGCCGCGCTCACGGTCGATGCCGTCGACGAGCCGCCCGTCGCCCTGCAGGGGGTGCGGACGCCGCACGTTCTCGAACCTGCGGACCAGCTCCTCGTCGCTCGCTTCGAGGAACACCACCCGGACGCCGACGCCGCGCCCGTCGAGCTCCTTGATCGCGGCGTTGAGGTCGGTGGTGAAGGCGAGGCTGCGCACGTCGACCACGGCCGCGACCCGGTCGGTGGCCATGTTCACCCGGCCCGCCTCCTCGGCGAGCGAGGACAGCAGACCCGGCGGCAGGTTGTCGATGACGAACCAGCCGAGGTCTTCCAGGGCCTTCGCAGCGGTGCTGCGCCCCGCCCCCGACATTCCCGTGATCACCACGAATGCCGGCTCAGTCGTGCTCATCGCCCGCTCACCGCCCTGCCGCCCGATGTCCAGCCCAACCTATCAACCGGCCGGACCCCGGCGCCCCGCGACGCACCCCGGCGCCGCCCGCCCGTGCCGCACCGCCGGCCTCGTGGTCGGCCCCCTGTCGGGCCCTGTAGTCGGCCCTGTAATCGGCTCCGTAGTCGGTCGCGCTCCCAGCGGCCGGGTCGCCGCCGCGATCCTCCGCCCGCTGACGGTCCCCGGCCCGCTCACGATCCCTGTCCGGCGGGCGAGGGGCCCTGTCCGGCGGGCGAGGGGCTCTGTCCGCGGAGCGCCGCGACGATGGCCTCGGCGGTCGCCGGGCCGATGCCGGGGACCTCCTGGATCTCCTCCGCGCGGGCCTCTCGCAGCCGCTTCACCGAGCCGAAGTGACGCAGCAGTGCCTGCCGTCGCGCCGGGCCCAGGCCCGGCACCTGGTCGAGCGCGCTCTCCCGGAGCGATTTCGACCTCTTCGATCGATGGTAGGTGATGGCGAACCGGTGCGCCTCGTCACGGACGCGCTGCAACAGGTACAGTCCCTCGCTGCTGCGCGGCAGGATCACCGGCTGGTCGTCGCCGGGCAGCCAGACCTCCTCCAGCCGCTTGGCCAAGCCGCAGACCGCGACGTCGTCGACGCCGAGTTCGTCCAGCGCCCGCCGGGCGGCCGCGGCCTGCGCCGGGCCGCCGTCCACCACGACGAGGTTGGGGGGATAGGCGAACTTGCGGGGACGGCCGGTCTCCGGGTCGATCGGCGTCCCGACGACCGGTTCGCGCGCGCCGTCGTCGAAGCCGGCGTCGGCGTCCGCCTCCACCCCGTCCGCTTCCACCCCGTCTGCCTCTACCCCGGCCGCCTCCGCGCCCGGTCCTCCGGTCACATTCGCGCCCGGCCCCGCCGGCGCGTCCCCGGCCGGCTCCGGGATCGGCCCTGGGGCCGGCTCGGTGTCCAGTTCCCCGGTCGCCACCCGCTCTTCCAGGTAGCGCTTGAACCTGCGGCAGATGACCTCGTAGATCGAGGCCACGTCGCCCTCGCCGCTCCTGATCGAGAAGCGGCGGTACTCGCTCTTGCGGACGAGGCCGTCCTCGAAGACCACCATCGAGGCGACCACGTTCTCACCCTGGATGTGCGACACGTCGTAGCACTCGATCCGCAGCGGCACCTGGTCGAGGTCGAGGGCGTCGGCGATCTCCTGGAGGGCCCGGCTGCGCGTGGTCAGGTCGCTCGCCCGGCGCAGCTTGTGCTGGGCCAGCGACTCCTTCGCGTTGCGCTCGACGGTCTCCATGAGGCTCTTCTTGTCGCCCCGCTGGGGGACGCGCAGGTCGACCCGGGAGCCCCGCTGCTCGCTCAGCAGTTCGGCCAGCGCGGCCTCGTCCGGCGGCCGGGCCGGCACGAGGATCTCGCGGGGGATCGTCGCCTCGCCGTACATCTGCAGCAGGAACTGCTCGACCAGTTCGCCGGGGGTGGTCTCCTCGACCTTGTCGACCACCCAGCCGCGCTGGCCGCGGATGCGCCCGCCGCGCACGTAGAAGACCTGGACCGCCGCCTCGAGCGGGTCCTCCGCGAGGGCGATCACGTCACAGTCGGTGTCGTCGCCGAGCACCACCGTCTGTTTCTCCAGTGCCCGCTGCAACGCCTGGACGTCGTCGCGCAGCCGGGCGGCCCGCTCGTACTCCTCCACGGCGGCGGCGTCGCGCATCTCGCGCTCAAGCCGCTTGATGAACCGCCCGGTGTTGCCGGCCATGAAGTCGCAGAAGTCCTCGGCGAGCGCGCGGTGCTCCTCGGGGGTGACCCGGCCGACGCACGGCGCGGAGCACTTGTCGATGTATCCGAGCAGGCACGGCCGCCCGATCTGCCCGGCCCGCTTGAACACGCCCGCCGAGCAGGTGCGTACGGGGAAGACCCGCAGCAGCAGGTCGACGGTCTCCCGGATGGCCCACGCGTGCGAGTAGGGGCCGAAGTAGCGGGTGCCCTTCCTCTTCGCCCCCCGCAGCACCTGCACCCGGGGGAAGTCCTCCCCCATCGTCACGGCCAGGAAGGGGTACGACTTGTCGTCGCGGTACTTGACGTTGAACCGCGGGTCGAACTCCTTGATCCAGGAGTATTCGAGCTGGAGCGCCTCGACCTCGTTGCCGACCACGGTCCAGTCCACCGAGGCCGCGGTCGTGAGCATGGTCTGCGTCCGGGGGTGCAGTCCGGCGAAGTCCGCGAAGTAGGAGTTGAGCCGCTGTCGAAGGCTCTTCGCCTTGCCCACGTAGACGACCCGGCCGTCCGGGTCACGGAAGCGATAGACGCCTGGCGATTCGGGGATCGATCCGGGCGCCGGTCGGTAGGTTGCCGGGTCCGCCACATTCCAAAGACTACTGGCCCCGACCGACATTCCCGCCGCCACGGCGATCCCTGCGGCGTTCCGGCACGACGCCTTTACGTTGTAGATCAACAGCCTCGCGGGGTGCGTCCACCCAGGGGCGCCATGAGCCGCGGCGGCCGTCGCGATCTCGCGCGACGGCCGCCACCGGCCCACACGCGGCTCAGGCGAGGGTGATGCTGTCGCCGCTCACCGTGATCTTCTTCTCGGCGAGGGGCTTGTTCGCCGGCGGGTTGGTCACGGACCCGTCCTTGGCGCTGAACCTGCTGCCGTGACACGGGCAGATGATCTCGTTGTTCGCGACGCTCCCGACCGGGCAGCTCTTGTGGGTGCAGGTCGCGCTGAACGCCTTGAACGTGCCGGCCTCCGGCTGGGTGACGACGACGTCCTGGTCCTTGAAGACCTTGCCGCCCCCGACCGGGATGTCGGAGGTCTTCGCGATCTCCCCGCCGCCCGCCGCGGCCTGGCCGTCCGCCGGAGCCGCCTCGGACGTGGCCGTGCTGTCGCCGCCCGAGCACGCGCTCAGGACCGCCGCCAGCCCGGCCCCTCCGGCACTGAAGATCACGGCCCGGCGTGTCGAATCCGTCATGCTTTTCCTTCCCTCGTACCGCGGCCCGGGACAGATGTCCGTCCCGGGTTCTCCCCTTGCGTGACGCGTCACCCCTGTGTGTCCAGGTACGGCCCTCACCCCGTGGCCGGTTCAGCGGGTCGTTCCAGGGGGACGTCGTCCGAGCGGAAAGAGTAGGGAGGAATCATGAGACGAACTCTCATACACCCAGGATTTTCCTGAGGAACGCGCCGGTGTGGCTCTCCTCGACCTTCGCGACCTCCTCGGGGGTGCCGGTGGCGACGACGGTGCCGCCCCCGGAGCCGCCCTCGGGGCCCATGTCGACGATCCAGTCGGCGGTCTTGATGACGTCGAGGTTGTGCTCGATGACGATGACCGTGTTGCCCGCGTCCACGAGCCGGTTGAGCACCCCGAGCAGCCGCCGGATGTCCTCGAAGTGGAGACCGGTGGTGGGCTCGTCCAGCACGTACACGGTGCGGCCGGTCGAGCGCCGCTGCAGTTCGGAGGCGAGCTTGACCCGCTGCGCCTCACCGCCGGACAGCGTCGTGGCCGGCTGGCCCAGCCGTACGTACCCGAGCCCGACGTCGTTCAGCGTCTGCAGGTGGCGGCGGATGGCGGGGATCGCCTCGAAGAACTCCAGCGCCTCCTCGATCGGCATGTCGAGGACCTCGGAGATCGTCTTGCCCTTGTAGTGGACCTCCAGGGTCTCCCGGTTGTACCGGGCGCCGTGGCAGACCTCACAGGGGACGTAGACGTCCGGCAGGAAGTTCATCTCGATCTTGATGGTGCCGTCGCCGGAGCACGCCTCGCAGCGCCCGCCCTTGACGTTGAAGCTGAACCGGCCCTGCAGGTAACCGCGGACCTTGGCCTCGGCCGTGGCCGCGAACAGCTTGCGCACGTGGTCGAAGACGCCGGTGTACGTCGCGGGGTTGGACCTCGGCGTCCGGCCGATCGGCGACTGGTCGACGTGGACGACCTTGTCGACCAGGTCGGTGCCGGCCACCCGGGAGTGCCGTCCTGGCACGGTCTTCGCGCCGTTCAGCTCCTTGGCCAGCGCGGCGTACAGGATGTCGTTGACCAGCGTCGACTTGCCCGAGCCCGAGACGCCGGTGACCGCGGTGAACACGCCCAGCGGGAACTCGACGTCGACGCCCTTCAGGTTGTGCTCGCGGGCGCCCTTCACGACGAGCTGCCTCTTGCGGTCGCGCGGGCGCCGGATCTCCGGCATGGTGATCGCCTTGCGGCCCGACAGGTACGCCCCGGTCAGCGACTCCTCGCTGGCGAGCAGTTCCGGCACCGTGCCGGAGACGACGACCTGGCCGCCGTGCTCGCCCGCGCCGGGGCCGATGTCGACCACCCAGTCGGCGGCGGCGATGGTGTCCTCGTCGTGCTCGACCACGATCAGCGTGTTGCCCATGTCGCGCAGCCGGATCAGCGTCTCCAGCAGGCGCTGGTTGTCGCGCTGGTGCAGGCCGATGGACGGCTCGTCCAGCACGTACAGCACGCCGACCAGGCCCGACCCGATCTGGGTGGCCAGCCGGATCCGCTGCGCCTCGCCGCCCGCCAGCGTGCCGGCGGCGCGGTCGAGCGTCAGGTAGTCGAGGCCGACGTCGAGCAGGAAGCCCAGCCGCGCGTTGATCTCCTTGACCACCCGCTCGGCGATGTGCATGTCACGCTCGGAGAGGCGCAGGCCGGTCAGGAACCGCGCGCACTCGGCGATCGACATCGCCGAGAGCTCGGCGATGGAGGTGTCCCCGACGGTCACGGCGAGCGAGACCGGCTTGAGGCGGCGGCCCTGGCAGGCCGGGCAGGGCACCTCGCGCATGAAGCCCTCGAAGCGCTCCCGGCTGGCGTCGCTCTCCGACTCGGCGTGCCGGCGCTGCACCCAGGGGATGACGCCCTCGAAGTCGGTGTAGTAGGAGCGCTGCCTGCCGTACCGGTTGCTGTAGCGGATGTGCACCTGCTCGTCGTGACCGTGCAGGATCGCCTTGCGCGCCTTCTTCGTCAGCCGCTCCCACGGGGTGTCGAGGTCGAAGCCCAGCGCGTTGCCGAGCGCCTCGATCAGGCGGACGAAGTAGTCGCTGGTGTGGCCGTTCGCCCACGGGCTGATCGCGCCGTCGCCGAGCGTGCGCTCGGGGTCGGGCACGAGGAGGTCGGGGTCGACCTCCATGCGGGTGCCGAGACCGGTGCATTCGGGGCAGGCGCCGAACGGCGAGTTGAACGAGAACGACCGCGGCTCCAGCTCCTCGAACGACAGGTCGTCGTAGGGGCAGTAGAGGTGCTCGGAGTAGAAGCGCTCGCGGTTGGGGTCGTCGTCCGGGAGGTCGACGAAGTCGAGGGTGATCGTGCCGCCGGACAGCTGCAGCGCGGTCTCGACGGAGTCGGTCAGCCGGCGCCGCGCGCTCTCCTTGACCGAGAGCCGGTCGACGATGACCTCGATGTCGTGCTTCTCGTACTTCTTGAGCGTCGGCGGCTCCTCCAGCCGCACGATCGTGCCGTCCACGCGGGCCCGCGCGTATCCCTTGGTCTGCAGCTCGCGGAACAGCTCGGCGTACTCCCCCTTGCGCCCGCGCACGATCGGGGCGAGCACCTGGAACCGGGTGCCCTCCTCCAGTTCGAGCACGCGGTCGACGATCTGCTGGGGGGTCTGGCGGGCGATCGGGCGGGCGCACTGGGGACAGTGCGGCTTGCCGATGCGGGCCCACAGCAGCCGCAGGTAGTCGTAGACCTCGGTGATCGTGCCGACGGTGGAGCGGGGGTTGCGGCTGGTCGACTTCTGGTCGATGGAGACGGCCGGCGACAGGCCCTCGATGAAGTCCACGTCGGGCTTGTCCATCTGGCCCAGGAACTGCCGCGCGTAGGCGGACAGGGACTCCACGTACCGCCGCTGCCCCTCGGCGAAGATCGTGTCGAAGGCCAGGCTGGACTTGCCGGAGCCCGAGAGCCCGGTGAATACGATCAGAGCGTCTCGCGGGAGGTCGAGCGAGACGTCCTTCAGGTTGTGTTCGCGTGCGCCACGCACGATCAGGCGGTCAGCCACGGTGGTCCCGATGAGTCGATGAGTTGATGGAGGTGCACGGGCAGGCTATCCAGAGCCACCGACAATTCCAGGGGACGTCGTCCGGCGGCCGGAGGGGGCGGTCCCGCGTGCTGTCCAGGGACACGCTCCGTCACCAGGGTATGAGTTTCGTCAAACCCCCGCCCGCGTTCCGCGCGAAACCCCTGCTCATACAACCGCCGAGGACGCCCCGCTCTTCCCGGGCGGGCCGTGCGGAACGGCAGGAGGCGCCGGGGGCATGATTTCCTCCATGTCCGTCATCGACGAAATCGAGCGAGAGCTGGCCGACGCGACGGAGCGCCTGCTGGCGACCGCCGCCCGCCTCACCGACGAGGATCTCCGCGCGCCGTCGCTGCTGCCCGGCTGGACCCGGGGGCACGTGCTCACCCACGTCGCCCGCAACGCCGACAGCTGCGTCAATCTGCTCACCTGGGCGCGTACGGGGGTCCGCACGCCGCAGTACCCCTCCGCGGCGGCGCGCGCCGCCGGCATCGAGGCGGGCGCCGCGCGCCCGGCCGGGGAGCAGGTCGCCGATCTGCGGGACAGCGCCGAGCGGTTCGCCGCGGCGGTCAAGGGCATGCCGGCCGCCGCCTGGGCCGCGCCGGTCTCCGCCATGACGCCGCCCGAGCACCCCGCGTGGTACGTCCCCGTCCGCCGGCTCAGGGAGATCGAGGTGCACCACGCCGACCTCGGGGCAGGCTACGGATGGGCCGACTGGCCCGAGCCGTACGTACGCCGGGAACTCCACGACACGCTGCGCTGGCTCGGCGGAACCTGCCCGGTGGGCGTGGTCGTCGCGCGGGAACCGGAGACCGGCGTGATCGCGGGTGTGTGGACGGACCTCGGCGACGGCCCCTCGGTGGAGGGATCGCCCCGCGAACTGCTCGCCTGGCTCGCGGGAAGGACCACCGGCGAGCGGCTGCGGCTCGCCCCGGCCGGCACTCTCCCCGGAGAGGACGGCGCGCTGCCGGGGCAGGTCCCGGACGGGAGCCCGCCGGCCGCGCCGCCCTGGCCGAAGTCGGCCCCGGAGGGACTACCCGCCGAGCCGCCGGCGACCTGGCCGCCGGCCCTATAGAAGGGAGCGACGATGAGCTACACGGGAAACGTCACCAAGGGCGGGGCCGCCGACGTGCGGGAGGTCCCCGGACTGACCATCTCCAAGATCGAGGTCGGCGACTTCGGCAACAACGCGTACCTGCTGCGCTGCACGGACACGGGCGACGGGCTGCTGATCGACGCGGCGGCCGAACCGGACCGGCTGCTCGGCCTGATCGGCGACATGCCGATCAGCTCCATCGTGACCACCCACCGGCACCCCGACCACTGGGGTGCGCTGGAGGAGGTCGCCCGCGCCACCGGCGCGCAGACCGTCGCCCACCCGCTCGACGCCCCCGAACTGCCGGTGGAGACGACCCTGGAGGTCGGGCACGGCGACCGGGTGACCGTCGGGGTGGTGACGCTGGACGTCATCCACTTGCGCGGCCACACGCCCGGCTCGATCGCGCTGCTCTACCAGGACCGCCACCTGTTCACCGGCGACTCCCTCTTCCCGGGCGGCGTCGGCAACACCCAGAAGGACCCGGCGCGGTTCGAGCAGCTGTTCACGGACGTGGTGGAACGGGTCTTCGACCGCCTGCCGGACGAGACGTGGGTCTACCCCGGTCACGGCCGCGACACCACGCTCGGCGCCGAGCGGCCGCACCTGCCCGAGTGGCGGGCCCGCGGCTGGTGAGGATTCGGGGGGCTCCTGCGGGGCAGCGGTGACCGCACGGACCGTCTGAGGAGCCCCCGATGACTTCCCCGATAACCAGCCTCGCGTCCACCCCTGTCGAGGCGACCCTGCCGGGCGCGGCCGCGTGGACCGGCCACGACACCCGCCTGATCCTCGCCGCCCTGGCCGGCATCGCGGTCATCGTGCTGCTGATCACGAAGCTGCGCGCGCATCCGTTCCTCGCCCTCGCGATCGGTTCCGGGACGCTGGGGCTGGTGGCGGGCATGGCGCCGCAGAAGCTGATCGACAGCTTCTCCGCGGGTCTCGGCTCCACTGTGGCCGGGGTCGGCGTGCTGATCGCGCTCGGAGCCATGCTGGGCAAGCTGCTGGCCGACTCGGGCGGAGCCGACGAGATCGTCGACGGGATCCTCCGCCGCACCGGCGACCGCGCCCTGCCCTGGGCGATGACGCTGATCGCGGTGCTCATCGGGCTGCCCATGTTCTTCGAGATCGGGCTGGTCCTGCTGATCCCGGTGATCCTGCTGGTGGCCCGGCGAAGCTCGCGCCCGCTGCTGCTGATCGCGGTTCCCGCGCTGGCCGGGCTGTCCGTGCTGCACGGCCTGGTGCCTCCGCATCCCGGGCCGCTGGTCGCGATCGACACGCTCAAGGCCGACCTCGGGCTCACGCTCGGGCTGGGTCTGCTGGTCGCGATCCCGACCGTGATCGTGGCCGGTCCGCTGTTCGCCCGGTTCGCCGCCCGATGGGTGGAGCCCGCGCCGCCCGAGCGCCTCGAACGCGAGCAGACCCCCGGGCCCGGGGACGGGGAGCGCGGCAGGCCGTCCTTCGGCGTCACGGTGGCCACGATCCTGCTGCCGGTCGTGCTGATGCTCGGCCGGGCCGTCGCGGAGATCGTCCTGCCGAAGGGCGACGCCGTGCGCACCGCGCTGGAGGTCCTCGGCACCCCGCTGATCGCCCTGCTGATCGCGGTGATCGTGGCGATGTTCACGCTCGGCCGCCCGGCGGGCCTCGGCCGCGGCGGCGTCTCCTCGACGATCGCCGACTCGCTCCCGCCGATCGCCGGGATCCTGCTCATCGTCGGCGCCGGCGGCGGGTTCAAGCAGACCCTGGTCGACTCCGGGGTGGGCAAGGTCATCGGCGAGGCCGCGCAGGGCGCGAACGTGCCCGTGCTGGTGCTCGGCTGGCTGATCGCCGTCGGCATCCGGCTGGCCACCGGATCGGCCACTGTCGCGACCATCTCCGCGGCCGGGATCGCCGCCCCGCTCGCCGCCGGGCTCTCCCCCGCGCACGTCGCGCTGCTCGTGCTCGCCATCGGCGCGGGGTCGCTGTTCTTCTCCCACGTCAACGACGCCGGCTTCTGGCTGGTCAAGGAGTACCTGGGCATGTCCGTCGGCCAGACGATACGCACCTGGTCGATCATGGAGACGATCATCTCCGTGGTGGCGTTCTGCTGCGTGCTCCTGCTCGGCCTGGTCGTCTGAGCCCTCTCCGGCGCGTCCGTATAGTGGTCGGCGCACACCGTCCATCCCCTGGAGCCGGGCCCACATGCAGATCACCGGAATCGAGCTGCGCCGGATCGCGATGCCGCTCGTCGCGCCGTTCCGCACCTCGTTCGGCACCGAGACCACCCGCGACGTCCTGCTGGTCCGGGTCGTGACCCCGGACGCCGAGGGCTGGGGCGAGTGCGTGGCGATGTCCGAACCGCTGTACTCCTCCGAGTACGTGGACGGCGCGGCCGACGTGATGCGGCGCTTCCTGATCCCGGCGCTGCCCCGCACGGCGGACCCGCAGGCCGTCGGCCCGGCCCTCGCGCCGATCCGGGGGCACCGCATGGCCAAGGCGGCGCTGGAGGCGGCCGTGCTCGACGCCTCGCTGCGGATCACCGGCGAGTCCTTCGGCCACTACCTCGGCGCCACCCGTGACCGGGTCCCCTGCGGAGTCTCGGTCGGGATCACCGGGTCGGTCGCCGAACTCCTCGACACCGTCGCGGCGTACGTCGAGGAGGGATACGTACGGGTCAAGCTGAAGATCGGGCCGGGCTGGGACGTGACGCCGGTCCGCGCGGTCAGGGAGCGGTTCGGGGAGGACCTGCTGCTCCAGGTCGACGCCAACGCGGCCTACACACTGGCGGACGCCCGCCACCTCGCCCGGCTGGACGCCTTCGACCTGCTGCTGATAGAGCAGCCGCTCGCCGACGACGACCTCGTGCAGCACGCCCGGCTCGCCCGCACCCTCCGTACGCCGATCTGCCTGGACGAGTCCATCGAGTCGGCGGCCCACGCGGCGGCGGCGATCACCCTCGGCGCGTGCTCGGTGGTCAACGTCAAGCCGGGCCGGGTGGGCGGGTACCTGGAGGCGCGGCGCATCCACGACCTGTGCCGCGCCCACGGCGTCGCGGTCTGGTGCGGGGGGATGCTGGAGACCGGGATCGGCCGGGCGGCCAACGTGGCGCTGGCGGCGCTGCCGGGGTTCACCCTGCCCGGGGACACCTCCGCGTCCCGCCGCTACTTCGGCACCGACGTCACCCCGCCGTTCGAGCTGAGCGGCGGGCACCTCGACGTGCCGGCCGGCGCGGGCCTGGGCGTGGAGCCCATCCCGGACGTCCTCAACGAGGTCACCACCGCGACGGAGTGGATCCCGTTCTGATCGGGGGTTCTCAGGCGTCGCCCAGGGCCGGGTGCGGCCTCGGCTCGCCGGTGGTGAACACCTTCACGATGCGGTCGGCCGCGAGGGAGGGCTCCTCCGCGCTCTCCACCACGTCGCCCCACGACCAGCGGTAGAACCAGCCGTCCGGCATGGCGACGCAGTCCACGGTCTCGGAGAACAGCGCCGCGTCGGGGTCCCTGACCTTCAACGACGGCGGATCGGGGCGCAGGGACGCCTCCAGCCCGCGCAGTTCCAGCTCCCTGGCCAGCTTGCCGAGGAAGTACGTGCGGGTGTGCTCACGAGGCATGGCGACCGGGCTCCAATGGAATAGGCGTTGTATCCACGTGATTGGCCGGGCCCGGATGAAAGGGCCCCAGCCGACCGGGGCCCCTGTTCGTGCGACGACGTCAGCCCGCGTTCACCGAGCGTCGTTCCCTGCGCCGCTTGTGTTTGAACATGAGGACGCGAAGCGGGATGGCGGACACGATCGCGATCTGCATGGTCGCGCCGACCCTGATGAGCTGGTCGCCCCCGGCGAGCTGGGCGGCCCAGATCGTCAGGCAGGCCACGTTGATCAGCATCCAGGCCAGCACGACGGCGGCCAGGTTGCCCTTCGGCTTGGGATACTCGATGCGGCTGACCATGAGCCAGGCCACCGCCATGATGCCCGCGATCGTGAGGTAGTTGGGCTGGAAGAGCAGCACGATCGACACCACGGTCATGGCGCCCATGGGGATGGGCAGGCCCATGAAGTCGCCGCTCTTGGTCTTCACGCAGGCGAAGCGGGCCAGCCGTACGACGCCGGCGAGCAGGATCGACCCGGCCGCGACCAGCACCAGCCACAGCGGGAGCTTCCCGGAGAAACCGGCCCAGATCATCACCATGAAGGCGGGCGCGAAGCCGAAGCTGATCACGTCGGCGAGGTTGTCCAGTTCGGCGCCCATAGCGGACGCGCGGAACTTCCGGGCCACCAGGCCGTCGAAGAGGTCGCAGGTCGCGCCGACGAGCAGCAGCACGACGGCCGTGCCGAAGAAGCGGGGGTCGGGGGCGAACTTCACGTTGGCCTGCAGGCTGCTGATCGCCGACCAGGCGAGCACGCAGACGGCCAGGAAGCCGCTGAGCGCGTTGCCCAGCGACAGGGAGTCGGCGGCGGACAGGCGGAAGGCCTTGCCGACGGGCCCGCGCGGCTCGTCGTCCACCTCCTCCACCGGCCACGCGGCTCCGGCGCCGAATCCGGACCCGAGATCAGACGTTGTCAATGCGAGTCACCCCCGCGACGGTTCGGGTGCCGACGGTGACCGCCGGCGCGATGCCCTCGGGCAGGTAGAGGTCCACCCGGGAGCCGAAACGGATCAGCCCCACCCGCTCGCCCTGGACGACCTTCGCGCCCGCGAACAGGTACGGCACGATGCGGCGGGCGACTGCGCCGGCGATCTGCACCATCTCGATGTCGCCCAGAGCGGTGTCGAAGTGCCAGACGACGCGCTCGTTCTTGTCGCTGTCCTTGTTGAACGCGGGCACGAACCCGCCGGGCACGTGCTCGACCGAGGTGATCGTGCCGGCCGCGGGCGCCCGGTTGACGTGGACGTTCAGCGGGCTCATGAAGATCGCGACCCGGGTACGGCCGTCGGGCCAGGGATCGATGCTCTGCACGACGCCGTCGGCGGGCGAGATGAGCCGCCCCTCGCCCGGCGCGCGCTCGGGGTCGCGGAAGAACCACAGCATTCCGCCGGTGAGCGCGGCCAGTGGAGCCGCCGCCAGCGCCCAGCGGGGCGACCTGCGGGTGAGAACGGCGGTGACGGCCGCCGCCGCGGCGGTCGGAGCAAGCCACGGGGACACCCCGCGGGCGAGCCGGACCCGGCCGCGGGGACTGTCCGCGGGCCCGGATACAGGGCCGCGGGGCAACGATTCGTTGGACACAGGTGACCTTTGTACTCTTCCAGGCGACTATGAACCGGCGTGCGAGCTAACGATCGATATTACCGATCCGGCGGTCAATATGCGGCACAACGAGAACAAGCAAACAGGGTTATGTACCCGTTTCGCTAGCCCTGGGGGGCCTCGGCCTGGGAGGCCTCCGCCGGGGAGCCTGCCGCCGGAGGTACCGCTTTCTCATCGCGACGGGCCTTGACCAGACTGGCGAGAGTGGTCACGGCCATCGTCACGCAGATGACCGCCAGGGACACCCAGATGGGGATCTGCGGAGCCCAGGAGACCTCGTTCTCATGGAGCGCTTCAAGAATCAGCTTAACCCCGATGAAACCGAGGATGAACGCCAAACCATAGCTGATGTAGACCAGCCGCTGGAGCAGCCCGCCGAGCAGGAAGTAGAGCTGACGCAGTCCCATCAGGGCGAACGCGTTCGCGGAGAAGACGATGAAGGCCGCCTTCGTGAGGCCGAAGATCGCCGGAATCGAGTCGAGGGCGAACAACAGGTCCGTGGTGCCGATGGCGATCATCACGATCAGCATGGGCGTCACCATGCGCCTGCCGTCCACCCGCACCGTCACCCGGGAGCCGACGTAGTCGGAGGTCGTGGGGAACACCCGGCGCGCCCAGCGCAGCAGTATGTTCTCGTTGAACTCCTCGTCGTCCTTGTTGTGATCCCTGAGCAGCGTGTACGCGGTGTAGATGAGGAAGGCCCCGAACGCGTAGAGCAGCCAGCCGAACCGGTCGAGGGCGGCGGCGCCGACGGCGATGAAGATCCCGCGCATCACGAGCGCGAGGACGATGCCGACCAGCAGCACCTTGTGCTGGTAGATACGGGGCACCCCGAACCGCGTCATGATCACGTAGAAGATGAACAGGTTGTCCACGCTGAGGCTGTATTCCGTCAGAT
Source organism: Microbispora triticiradicis (assembly GCA_003260025.2). Lineage (GTDB taxonomy): Bacteria > Actinomycetota > Actinomycetes > Streptosporangiales > Streptosporangiaceae > Microbispora > Microbispora triticiradicis. The sequence continues at coordinate 48,662 of QFZU02000035.1, forward strand.
AGCCCGCGAAGAACTCACCTCCGGTGCCTGCGCCGGCCCACACCGTCAGGCCGATGCCGAACAGCACCGCCAGGGATACGTAGAAGCCCACCCAGATCCCGGCCTGGCGCATCGAGAACTCGCGGGGTTCACCACGGTCGACGATCCACAGGTCGACGGCGATCACGACGAGCAGACCCACGATGACCAGGGCCCACAACCACCAAGGAGCATGTACCACATCAACCTCCGGCACGCGCGCTGAACACACTGCCGGAGGTCTCTCCCGCCCGCACGCGCTCAGCGGACCGACGGCCCCGGGTGCATACACCGTGATGACGGAACCGCCGCGAAGGGATACTCCCCCCCAACCGGTCCAGTATATGAATCAGCCTTGGCCGCGCCTAATCCTTGTCCCCATCGCCGTGGTCGGCGGGGGGACGCCCTCCTCACGTCCGGGCCGGTCTCCCCTGGCTGCCGGGCCAGGGAGGTCTCACCCCGGCGCCACCCCAGGCCGCGGAGGCCGGCCGGACGGGCCGGCTACTCCGCCGGCGGCAGCCCGTAGGCCGTGAGGACCGATCGGAGCGCCGCGTCCTCGTCGGGCAGTTCCCGTCCCCGCCGTACGGACGCCTGCGCGAGGCGGGCGGCCAGCGCGGAATCGCCGAGCAGGCGGCCGATCTCCCGGCTCAGCGCGCCCGCGTCCTGCGGGGGCACCAGGAGAGCGGCGTCGCCCACCATCTCCGGCACCCCGCCGACGCGGGTGGCGATGACCGGCCGTCCCGCCCGCAGCGCCTCCTGCACGCTGAGCGGCTGGCCCTCCCACCGGCTGGGCACGATCACCGCCGTCGCGACCTGGAGCAGGTCGGCCGTCTCGGCCCAGCCGTAGAGGACGACGGGCAGTTCCTCGGCGTCCACCCGCGCCTGGAGTTCCTCGCGCAGCGGCCCGTCGCCCGCGATGACGAAGACCGGGTCGCCCTTGTACGGCCCGGCCGCCGCGTCGAGCAGCGTCTCCAGGCCCTTCTGCTGGGCCAGCCGGGCGACGGTGAGCAGGATCGGCCGCAGCGCCGGGTCGGCCACGCCGGTCCGCAGGCGGGCGGCGATCTCGGCCCGTACCTCCCCGGGAGTCCGGCCGGGCTCGGCGAGCGGCGGCGCGGGCACCACCGCCGGGTCCACCCGCGCGGCTCCCCCGGCCCGCATGCGCTCGCCGATGTCGGGTGACACCACGAGGACGCGGTGGGCCCGGCGGGCGACGATCCGTTCGAGGACCCGGTAGACCCCTCCGATCGCGCCTCCCGCCGTGACGGCGTTGTGCAGGGTGACCACCAGGCGGGGCCAGCCCCGCGATCCGGTCAGGGCGAGCGCGGACAGCGCGCCGGCCCGCAGGCCGTGGGCGTGCACGACGTCCGCGCCGCGCGTCAGCCCGCGCAGGCGGACGACGGTCCGCGGGTCGCGGGCGGGGTGTGGCCGGTCGGAGATCCGGACCTCGGCGAAGTCCGCTCCGGCTCCGGTGAAGCCGAAGGCCTTCTCGGTGTCGAGCGGCCCCGCCACCAGCACCCGGTGCCCCCGCGCGACCAGGCCCCCGGCGAGCATCCGCACGTGCCGGGCCACACCGCCGGCGCTCGATCCCAGCACGAGAACGATGCGGCTCACGTCGTGTCCTCCCCCTGATGGGCGTCCGGGTGGGCGCTCGGGTGAGCGTCCTGGTGAGCGTCTTGGTTGCGGTCCGTCCCGCGCCGGCGCACCGCCGACAGGGCGGCGGTCACGTCGGCGCGGTCCACGAGCGCGGCGACGGCGACCCCCGCGGCCACCGCCGCGAGGCCCGCCGGAACCGCCGTCAGCAGGCCGCCCCACGGCCCGCCGTCGCCCAGGG
>QFZU02000036.1 GCA_003260025.2 Microbispora triticiradicis
CGAGCCGGGCCACGCACGCGACGCCGAGGGCCGCGAGCGCCGTCCCGGCGACCGCCGTACGGCGCGGGCCGTGCCGGCGCACGGCGGCGGCTGCCACGGGCGCGCCGAGGACCATGACCACCGTCACCGGAAGCAGCCGCACACCCGCCGCGAGCGGGCCGAGCCCGTGCCCCTGCTGCAGCACGAAGGTGACGGCGAACAACGCGCCGAACACGCCGCTGGTGACGGCCAGCAGGAGCAGCATCGACGCCGTCACCGGCAGGGACCGGGCCACCGCGGCCGGCACGATCGGGTGCGCGGCCCGGCGTTCGTGTGCCGCGAACACGGCCGACAGGCCCGCGACGGCGAGAAACCCGAGCAGCGTCGGCCCGGCGGTCCACCCGTGCCCGGGCACGCCGGCCAGCGTGTGGACTCCGAGCGCCAGCACGACCGTGAGCAGGGCCGCGCCCGTGAGGTCGAGCCGCGTCCGTACGGAGCCTTGGGGGCGGGGTGTGCGCACGGCGATGGTGAGCGCGGCGATCAGGACGGCGATCGGGACCTGGAGCACGAAGACGGTGCGCCAGCCCAGCTCCGCGACGACGACCCCGCCCACGACCGGCCCGGCGGCGCCGGCCACGCCGATGGCGCCGGTGCGGACGGCGATCGCCGTCCCGAGCCGGTCCGCCGGGTAGGCGAGCCTCAGCAACGCGAGGGTCGCCGGCTGGAGCAGCGCGCCGAACACGCCCTGGAGGACCCGCAGGCCGATCACCCAGCCGATCGCGGGCGCGAGCGCGATGCCGGCCGAGGCGGCCGCGAAGCCGAGCACGCCGGCGAACAGCATGCGCCGATGGCCGTAGCGGTCGCCGAGCCGTCCTGCGACGACGAGGAGCGCGGCCACCGCGACCATGTAACCGGTGCTGGTCCACTGGACCTGCGTGAGGCTCGCGGCGAGGTCGCGCTGCAGGCTGGGCTGCGCCACGACCAGGACGGTGCCGTCCAGGGCGACGACCATCGCACCCGCCGCGCTCACCGTCAGCGCCAGGCGGGGTCGCGGGGCTCCGGTCACGGGACCGCGGGCCCGAGGTGGGCGTCCAGCACCTCGGCGACCAGCCGGTCGAGGCGTTCGCCGTCCGGCACGGCGCCGTGGGCGTCGAGGACGAGTCGCAGGCTGCCCCACGTCCACAGCTGCGCGAGCCCGTGCAGGGCGGACCAGAAGGCGGCCGCCGTCACCGCGGGCTCCTCCGGCGGGCTCGCCGCGCTCCGGCACTCGGCGACCAGCGCGACCAGGCGCTCGAACAGCGGCAGCGTGGACTCCCGCAACCTCGGCCCGTCCGACCCGTGCCTGTCGCTGTCGAGCAGTTCGTGGCGGAACATCAGCTCGAACATGCCGCGGCACTCCAGCGCGTACGCGACGTACTCCCGCGCGAACACTCCCAGCAGGTCGCGCGGGGAGGTCAGTCCCGCCATGGCGGCGGAGAACCGCGCTTCGAGGTCGGCGAAGCCCCGGCGGGCGATGGCCGACAGCAGCGAGTGGTGGGTGGGGAAGTACCGGCGCGGCGCGCCGTGCGACACCCCCGCCCGGCGGGCGATCTCCCGCAGGCCCACCGCGGCGGCTCCCTCGGTCATCACGAGGTGGACCCCGACCTCCACGAGCCGCTCCCGCAGGGAGCTCTCAGTCTTCATAGACAGTGTCTACCAGCCCCGAGTAGACACTGTCTATCCGCAAGCGGAGATCGCGACGTGTCGGTCACATCGCGTAGACCTCGATCACCCTGCCGTCCGGATCGGTCACGACGTGCCGGCCGGGCTTCAGCGGCGGCTCGCAGGCGGCGCCGTCGACACCGATACCGAGCCGTACGGCGCCGGTCCTGCGCTCGGAAGTGGCCGGGTAGAGCTCGAAGACCTGGCCGTCGGGCAGGACGGCGGCGTAATGCTCCGGGCCGTCCCCGTGTCGCTCCCGTGTGAAGCCGATGCCGAGTGCACCGTAGAAGGTGCGGCACTCCTCCATCCGGTCGGTGTAGAGGACCAGCAGGGTGAAGCGAGCAGTAGTGGCCGGCATGGGGATCCTTGTCTGCGCGGGTTGCTCCGTTGGAGTCGTCAGTCCTTGATCAGGAGGCCCTGGAAGGTGACGTCGCCCTCGTTGCCGTCCGATCGGTAGGCGAGCCCTTCGCCGGCCTGGGTCAGGGTGATCCTGCCCGGGGCGCACCTGTCCAGCCGGAAGACGAGTGCTGTGCCGGAGCTGCGTGTCAACGTCAGGACTCCCCGGCACGAGCTGTCGGTGTCCTTCCAGCTTCCGGTGCGCCCGCCCGGCTCCAGCACGATCTGGACGTCGGCCTCGCTGGTTCCCACGAGCTCGTCGGGCACGAGATGGCCTCCCCAGGTGCCGGCGAACGCGGCCGGAACCGTCCCGCCGGGGGTGGTCGACGGGACGGGAGCGGCCTTCGGAGTCGCTGCGGCGTCCCCCTCGGCGTCGTCGGTCGCCGCGGTGTCGTCCGTTGCCACGGCGTCGTCCGTTGCCACGGCGTCGTCCTGGGCCGCGCCGTCCTCCGCGACGGTTTCCCCTGGCCTGGAGCCGGCGGGCGGTGCCGGTGACTCGGCGGTGTGCGACGAGGTGCCGGCCGGGCCGGTGGACAGCAGGCGCGGCCCCAGCAGGGCGGCGGTGACCGACAGCGCGGCCACGGCGGCCACCGCCCCGGCGACGATCCCGGTACGGGAAGCCGGACCCGAGGGCGGGACGGCCGGGAGAGTCGCGGTCGTCCCGCCCTGCCGCACCGGCCTGGTGGCCGCCGCGGCCGCGCCCGCCCGAAGCGGGTCGGGGGTGGCCCCGACGAGCTCCAGCAGCAGGTCGCGGGAGGCCGGTCGGCGGGCGGGGTCCTTGGCGAGGCAGCGTTCGACCACTTCGCGCAGCGGCCGGGGCAGTGCCGAGACGTCGGGCTCGGCGGTCAGGATCCGGTGCATGACGGCGGGGACGCCGGCGGCGCCGAAGGCCGGGCGGCCCGTGGCGGCGAAGACGATCGTGGCTCCCCAGGCGAACACGTCGCAGGCGGGCGTGGCCGGGTTTCCGGCGATCTGCTCGGGAGCCAGGTAGGCCGGGGTGCCGACCGGGCCCGCCGTGATCGTGTCGCTCTCACCGTGCCTGGCGATGCCGAAGTCCACCACCCGAGGTCCGTCCGGCCCCAGCAGCACGTTGGCCGGCTTGAAGTCCCGGTGCACGATCCCGGCCGCGTGAACGGCCGCCAGCGCCGTGGCCGTGCCGACCGCGAGGCGTTCCAGCTCGCCGCCCAGCAGCGGACCGCCGGAATCCACCCGGTGCTGCAGTGACGGCCCGTCGATGAACTCGCTCACCACGTACGGCATCCGCCCGTCGACCATCGCGGTCAGCACCCGGGCCGTGCAGAAGGGCGCGACTCCGCGAATCGCGTCGAGTTCGCGGACCAGCCGCTCCTTCACCGAAGAGTCGAGCCCCGACTTGAGCACCTTCACCGCGACCGGTTCGCCACGGGGCGACCGGCCGAGGAACACCACCCCCTGCCCGCCCTCGCCGAGCCGTCCGCTCAGTGTGAACTCACCCAGTACGCGCGGGTCGTCGGGCTCCAGGGGGGTGACCATGGCACCGGACCCTAGCGACGCGGGGGCCCGGTGCGGAACGGCTATGGGCGATAACCCGGAGGCTGTCGCTCACAGAGGGAGTGTCGCGGTGAGCAGCTCGGCGGCCTTGCGGACATCGGCGTCCAGCGGGCGGTCGGGATCGACCGCGGGGATCGCCTCGACCAGGGTGTCGAGGAGCGCCGCGCAGCCCGGAGCCGTGGGGCGGCGGGCGCCGACGTGCGCCGCCTGCCGCAGCCCCACCGCCAGGGACCCGCAGAGCAGCCGCAGCAGGTCGGCCATGTCGTAGGCGCGAAGGGCGGCCTGGGTGCCGAACGGCACCACGTCCTGGTTGTGCAGGTTGGTCGGCAGGCTCTGCATGCTCGCCGGCACGGCGGCGCGGCGGATCTCGGCGACGAACGCGGTCGTGGCGAGCTGCACCCCCTGCATCCCGTGCTGGCGGCCGGGTCCGGCGGCGAGCATCGGGGGCAGGCCGCCGTTGCGGGCCGGGTCGACGAGGAGGTCGAGCTGCCGCTCGGCGAGGTTGCCGAGCTGGGCGGTGACCGTCGCCAGGACGTCGGCGGCGAACGCGGCCGGCTGCCCGAAGAAGTTGCCGCCGTGCACGACCAGGTCGTCGTCGGGAAAGAACAGCGGGTTGTCGCTGACGCTGGACAGGTCGGCCGCGACGACGCCGTCGACGTAACGCAGGGCGTCCTCGGCGGCGCCCAGCAGTTGCGGGGAGCAGCGGATGCTGTACGGCTCCTGCAGCGCCCGTGTGCCGGCCGGGAGGATCCCGGCGAGGGTCTTGCGCATGCCGTCGGCGACGTCGATCGCACCGGGATGGCCGTAGGCGCCGAGCAGGCGCGGGTGGAGGAAGCCCGGGTCACAGCCGAGCAGATCGACCAGCAGACAGGTGAGCGCCTGCAGCGCGCGGTGCGAGGACCGCACGCTGTCCAGGGCCAGGGCGGTCGCGGCCGTGGTGAGAGAGGTGCCGTTGACGAGCGCGAGGGCGTCCCGGCCGTCGAGCGTCAACGGGGTCAGCCCGGCCTGGCGCAGCGCCTCGGCCGCGGGCATCCGCGAGCCGCCGAGATAGGCCTGTCCCCGTCCGCGAAGCGCCTGGGTGGCATAGGCGAGCGGGATCAGGTCCCCGCTCGCGCCGACCGAGCCGTAGCGTGGGATCGCCGGGACGAACGTCGTCGTGAACATCGCGGCGAGCCCGTCGACCACGTGTGCCGAAACCCCCGACGCCCCTTGGGCGAGCGACCACGCGCGCACGAGGAGCGCGGCCCGGCTCACGTCGTGGGGCAGATCCGGTCCCTGCCCGGCGCCGAGGTGGGCCAGGGTGTTGTCACACTGGTCCGCTTCCTCCTCCCGGCCGGCGAACCCGACCAGGGCGCCGAAGCCGGTGGTCGCGCCGTAGACCGGACGTTCTTCCTCCCGCACGTCGCGGAGGAAGTCACGGCCGCGTTCGACGCGGTCGCGGACGGCCGCGCCGACCACGACGGACACCGGTGTCGCGGCGCGGTGCAGGTCGGCTGAGCGCAGTGGAAGGCTGAGGTCGATGGTGTCTTCGACGGCGGGCATGCCCGGACCGTAGACAGCCGATTCTCAGAATCCTATGAGAATTCGCCCGTAGCTTCCGGCTCATGGCGCATGACTACCTGATCATCGGGGCCGGACCGGCCGGGCTGCAGCTGGCCGCACTGCTCGAACACGGCGGTCACGACTACGTCGTCCTGGAACGCGGAGCCGGGCCGGGCACCTTCTTCACCCGGTTCCCGCGGCACCGCCAGCTGATCTCCATCAACAAGGTGCACACGGGGTACCAGGACCCGGAGCTGCGGCTGCGGATGGACTGGAACTCGCTGCTGAGCGACGATCCCGAGCTGCTGTTCACCCGCTACAGCGAGGAGTACTTCCCGCAGGCCGACGATCTCGTGCGCTACCTGTCCGACTACGCGGCGGCGACCGGCGTCAAGGTGCACTACGACGTCGACGTCGTCCGGATCGGACGGGACGACGACGGGTTCACCGCCACCGATCGCAGCGGACGCTCATGGCGGGGACGGCGGCTGGTCGTGGCCACCGGGGTCTCCCAGCTGCACGTCCCGCCGATCCCGGGCGTCGAGCACGCCGAACGCTACGACACGTTCGAGACCGACCCGGCGTCCTTCGCCGACCAGCGGGTCCTGGTGATCGGCAAGGGCAACTCGGGGTTCGAGACCGCCGACGCGCTCATGGCCAAGGCCGCGGTCATCCACGTCGCCGGGCCGCACTCGGTCAGGATGGCCTGGCAGTCGCACTACGTCGGGCACCTGCGCGCGGTGAACAACAACTTCCTCGACAGCTACCAGCTGAAGTCCCAGAACACGGTCCTCGACGGCACGGTGGAGAGCATCGAACGCCGCGACGACGGCGGCTACCGGGTGCTGTTCCGCTACGCCCGCACCGTGGAGGCGCTGCGCGAGCTGTTCTACGACCGGGTGGTCGTGTGCACCGGTTTCCGGTTCGACGCCTCGGTGTTCGACGACGGCTGCCGGCCCGCGCTGGTCATCAACGACCGTTTCCCCGAGCAGACGCCGGCGTACGAGTCCGTCAACGTGCCTGATCTGTACTTCGCCGGCACGATCACCCAGCAACGCGACTTCAAGAAGGGCACCAGCGGGTTCATCCACGGTTTCCGGTACGGGGTGCGTGCGCTCTACCGGATCCTGACCACCCGGTACCACGGCGCGACCTGGCCGGCCGAGCGGATCGAGCCCACCCCGGACGCGATCAGCGACGCGATCATCGCCCGGGTCGACCGCTCGTCGGCGCTCTGGCAGCAGTTCGGCGTGCTCGGCGACGTCGTCACCGTGACCGGAGGCACCGCGCTGTACCAGGAGGAGGTCCCGGTGGCGTACGTGGCCGACGGCGGCCTCGGCGGCGCCCGGCACACGTTCGTCGTCACGCTGGAGTACGGCCAGGGCCACGACGCCGTCGACCCGTTCGACATCTCGATCCCGAGGGTCGTCGAGAACGACGCCGTCAACGCCCACGACGCGAGCTACCTGCACCCCGTGGTGCGGCACTACCGGGACGGCGCGCCGGCCGGCGTCCACCACCTCGCGGAGAACCTGGAGAACCAGTGGAACCTGCCGGAGGTGCACCAGCAGCCCCTGGCCGTCTTCGTCAAGGAGTGCCTTGGCGACGCCGGCTGAGCCGTACCCGCGTGCCGTTCTGGACCTCCTGGAGGCGGCCGGGGACCGGCCCGTCTTCGAGCACGGCGCCCGTGCCGTCACCGGCGCACAGATGCTCGGCCTCGTCCGGCGGATCGCGGCCGGGCTGCGCGCCGCGGCCGTCGGGCCGGGGGACGGCCTCGCCATGATGCTCGGCGTCACCCCGGAGGCGTTCGCCGCGACGATCGCCGCCTACGTCGTGGGAGCCCGGGCCGTCGGTGTGCGGCCCGGACTGCCCGACGGCCAGTTGCGCCACGTGCTCCACCAGGACATCACCGCGGTCGTGACCGACGCGGCCACCGGGCCGGAGCACGCACCGCGCACGCTGACCGTCTCCGAGCTGCTGGCCGCGTCCGGCGAGGACGGCCCGCTGCGCCTGTCCGGCCGGCCGGAGGACGTCGCCCGGCTCGTCTACACCAGCGGCAGCACCGGCACGCCCAAGGCCTGCGCACAGACCTACGCCGCCATGAACGCGGCGTGGACGGCCCGCCCGGAGGCGTGGCCGCCGGCGATCCGCGAACTGGCCTCCCGGCTGCGGCGCTACCTGGTGTTCGGGTCGCTGGGCAGCCAGGTGATGATGGAGTACGGCGTGCTCACGCTCGCCGCGGGCGGCACCATGGTCGTCGCCGACCCGCCCGCGTTCCCCGACGCGATCACCAGGTACCGGGCGACCGCCAGCGTCATCACCGTGCCTCGCCTGTACAAACTCGTCGCCGCCCAGCGCACCGCCCCGGCCGACCTGAGCAGTCTCCGGGCGCTCATGGTGTCCGGGTCGCCGCTGGACGCGTCCCGGCTCCGCGAGGCACTGGACGTGCTCGGCCCGGTCGTGTTCCAGGGCTACGGGCAGACCGAGACCGGCACGATCTCCATGGCCACGCCGCGGGACGTCCCCCCGTCGGTCGGGTTCCCGCCCGACGTCGTCGACGTCGAGGTCCGGGACGCGGACGGCCGGCCCGTCCCGCCGGGTGTCGACGGGGAGCTGTACGTCCGTACCCCCGCGCAGGCCATCGGCTACTGGGCCGAGCCGGCGGAGACCGCGGAGGTGTTCGTCGACGGGTGGGTGCGCACCCGGGACCTGGGCCACTTCGACGAGGACGGACGACTGTACCTGACCGGGCGGACACGGGACGTCGTCATCGTCAACGCGAACCTCTACTACGCAGGCCCGATCGAGCGGGTCCTGGCCGCCGCTCCCGACATCGCTGAGGCGTACGTGGTCAGCGCCCCGGACGAGGACACCGGCGAGGCGGTGCACGCGTTCGTGGTACCGGTGGCGGACCGGATCCCCGACCTCGGCTCGCTGCGGGCGCTGGTCGGTGAGCGGCTCGGCGAGGCATGCGTTCCGGCGACCATCACCGTCCTCGACGAGGTGCCGACGGCGCCGAACGGCAAACCGGACAAGCGCCTTCTGACGACCGCGATACCCCGAGGCCGACCGGCGTCCGGGAGGTTCTCCTGAAAAAGCGGTGGCGCGGGGTCAGGGCTGCGTTTGGGTAGGGGCCTGCCGATGGTGGCGCGCCCCTCGGTGCGGTGATGTGGGTGCGATCAGTCGGTTACGCGCGCGCTCGGGCGCGTCGCAAGGGTGGTGATGAAGGTGGCGATCTCGTCGGGATTCTCTTCGGCCATGAAGTGCCCTGATGCGGTCGGCTGGTAGGTCAGGTCCGGCGCCCAGGCCCGCCACAGCGATGCGGCGTCGAAGCCAAGCTGGGAGCCCCAGTCCTGTGAGATGACGCCCACCGGCATCGCGAGCTGCTCGCCACGCTCACGGTCGGCTCGATCCATCTCCAGATCGATGCTCGCGGTGGCGCGGTAGTCAGCCACGATGGAGTCGATCGCGGCGACCGAGCTGTCGATGTAGTAGGCGCGCTCCTCATGGGTGAAAGTCGTGCCGCTGGCGTCCCATGCGTCCAGGAAGGAGCCGAAGAACTCCGGAGCGACTGCGCGGATCATCTTCTCGGGAAGCCCGATGGGCTGAGCCATCAGGTACAGGTGCCAGGCGACCTTGGCGTCTACTCCCTGCAGAACGGCCCACGTGTCGAGGGTGGGCAGGACGTCGAGGATCCCCAGGTAGTCCACGACGGCGGGGTGGTCCAAGCCTGCGCGGACGGCGACCAGTGCACCGCGGTCGTGCCCGACGAGCCCGAAGCGGTCCACGCCGAGGGCGGACGCGACCGTTACGATGTCCTGTGCCATCGTGCGCTTGGAGTACGTGGAGGGGTCACTCCCGTCCGGCTTGTCGCTGTCGCCGTATCCGCGCAGGTCAGGGATGATAACCGTGTGGTCGTCGGCGAGTCTCGCCGCGACGTGGCGCCACATGTAGTGGGTCTGCGGGAACCCATGCAGGAGGACCACGGCCGGCCCGCTCCCGCCGACCGCGACGTTGAGGTTGACGCCGTTGGTGCCGGGGATGGCCTGGTAGTCGAAGCCGTTGATCGTCAGGCGGCTGGTCATGCGTTCTCCTTCGCGTCAGGCGCGGCGGTCTCATGGGCGGTGGGGGCCGGGTGGCCGGAGAAGATCCCGGCGGGCAGGGGGGCCCTCCCGGACGATGCCTTCAGGGCTGGGATGACGATGGTGTCGACGAGTGCGGACAGGTACTCCTCGTCGACTGCGAGGTCGTTGACCCGTCGCAGCAGGAGGGCGGCACCGACCACCTCCTCGAATGCGAAAGGGTCCGCGCCGTCGGGCAGCTCGCCGCGCGCGATCGCGGCGTCGATGACCTGTCGCGGCAACCGGGCTCCTGTCGGGCCGATGGCGTTCTCGATGGCCTCGCACAGGTCCGGGTCCTCCAGGCCCGCCTGCAAGAGCAGCATCGCGGTCTGACTGTCCGCGGCGCGCATGGTCTGGTCCAGGCGCCGACACAGGCTCAACACGTCCCCGCGCAGGCTGCCCGTGGCGATCGGCTCGCCGGCCCCGCGCTGTGCGGGCCCAGCCTTGACCGCAGCGATCACCATCTCCCGCTTGGACCCCCACCGTCGATACAGGCTCGCCTTGGATGTCTGGCACCGCCGGGCGACCTCCTCGAAGGACACCCCCTCGTAACCGGACTCCGCCAGCACCTCCAGCACGACAGCAGTGATCCGCTGATCCAGAGCCGCATCACGGGGACGGCCGCGCGCCGCCCTGTCAACACTATTTCGATACGTCACGGACCGTATCGTAATACATAGGGCTGAACCCCATCAACCAACGTCTCCGGTCAGTACAGCCAGGCCGGCCGCGTCGTCGCCGGTCGCGGTCCTCCCCCGTGAGGGCTGTGACCGGACGTGGCCACCCCATGCGGCGGCGGGCGCTCACCCGGCTCGGTCATCGGAAATTTCTGCGGAGCTACCGGTATCCCGGTATGCGGCAGCCTGAAGTCCCTCACCGGGACACCAGGCTGCCCGATACCATGCGCCGGTGCGCCGCGGTCACGCGCCGACGTAGTCGGCGAGGTGCTCGCCGGTGAGGGTGGAGCGGGCGGCCACGAGGTCGGCGGGGACGCCCTCGAAGACGATCCGGCCGCCGTCGTGACCGGCGCCGGGCCCGAGGTCGATGATCCAGTCGGCGTGCGCCATGACCGCCGGGTGGTGCTCGATGACGACGACCGACTTGCCGGAGTCGACGAGCCGGTCGAGCAGGCCCAGCAGCTGCTCGACGTCGGCGAGGTGGAGGCCGGTGGTGGGCTCGTCGAGGACGTAGACGCCGCCGTCGTCGGCCATGTGGGTGGCCAGCTTGAGCCGCTGCCGCTCGCCGCCCGACAGGGTGGTGAGCGGCTGGCCGAGGCTGAGGTAGCCGAGCCCGACGTCGGCGAGCCGGCGGAGGATGCGGTGGGCGGCCGGGGTGCGGGCCGGACCGGCGCCGAAGAACTCCTCAGCCTCGGTCACCGGCATCGCGAGCACCTCGCTGATGTCCTTGCCGCCGAGGGTGTAGCCGAGCACCGCGGCCTGGAAGCGCTTGCCCTCGCACTCCTCGCAGGTGGTCGCGACACCGGCCATCATCGCGAGGTCGACGTAGATGACGCCGGCGCCGTTGCAGGCCGGGCAGGCGCCCTCGGAGTTGGCGCTGAACAGCGCCGGCTTCACGCCGTTGGCCTTCGCGAACGCCTTGCGGATCGGGTCGAGCAGCCCGGTGTACGTCGCGGGGTTGCTGCGCCGCGAGCCGCGGATCGCGCCCTGGTCGACCGACACCACGCCCGCGCCGGCGGGGATCGACCCGCGGACGAGGGAGCTCTTGCCGGAGCCGGCGACGCCGGTGACGACGACGAGCACCCCGAGCGGGATGTCGACGTCGACGTCGCGCAGGTTGTGGGTGCGCGCGCCGCGGATCTCCAGGCTGCCGGAGGGCGTCCGCACGGTCTCCTTGAGCCGGGTCCGGTCGTCGAGATGGCGGCCGGTGACGGTGCCGGCGCTCCGCAGCCCCTTGACGTCGCCCTCGTAGCAGACGGTGCCGCCCGCCGTTCCCGCGCCGGGGCCGAGGTCGACGACGTGGTCGGCGATCGCGATGGTCTGCGGCTTGTGCTCCACGACGAGCACCGTGTTCCCCTTGTCGCGCAACCGCAGGAGCAGGTCGTTCATGCGCTGGATGTCGTGGGGGTGCAGGCCGGTGGTGGGCTCGTCGAAGACGTAGGTGACGTCGGTGAGCGAGGAACCGAGATGGCGGATCATCTTGACGCGCTGGGCCTCGCCGCCCGACAGCGTGCCCGAGGGCCGGTCGAGCGAGAGATAACCCAGGCCGATCTCCGTGAACGAGTCGAGGGTCTGCTGCAGCGTGGCCAGAAGCGGCGCGACCGACGGCTCGTCCAGGCCGCGCACCCACTCGGCCAGGTCGCTGATCTGCATCGCGCAGGCGTCGGCGATGCTGACATCGCCGATCTTCGACGACCGGGCGGCCTCGCTGAGCCGCGTGCCGCCGCAGTCGGGGCAGGTGGTGAACGTCACCGCCCGCTCCACGAACGCCCGGACGTGCGGCTGCAGCGCCTCCTTGTCCTTGGACAGCATCGACTTCTGAATACGCGGGATCAGGCCCTCGTAGGTGAGGTTGATGTTGTCGACCTTGATCTTGGTCGGCTCCTTGTGGAGCAGATCGTTCAGTTCGGTCTTGGTGAAGTCGCGGATCGGCTTGTCGGGGTCGAAGAAGCCGGAGCCGCTGAAGATGCGGCCGTACCAGCCGTCGACGCTGTAGCCGGGGATCGTGAGCGCGCCCTCGTTCAGCGACTTGGAGTCGTCGTACAGCTGGGACAGGTCGATGTCGGAGACCCGGCCCATGCCCTCGCAGCGGGGGCACATGCCGCCGGTGACGTTGAAGCTGCGGCGCTCCTTCACGGTCTGCCCGGCCCGCTCCATGGTGACCGCGCCCGCTCCGCTGATCGAGGCGACGTTGAAGGAGAACGCCTGGGGCGAGCCGATGTACGGCTTGCCGAGCCGGCTGAACAGGATGCGCAGCATCGCGTTGGCGTCGGTGACGGTGCCGACCGTGGAGCGGGGGTTGGCGCCCATCCGCTGCTGGTCCACAATGATCGCGGTGGTCAGGCCGTCGAGCACGTCCACCTCGGGCCGTGCCAGCGCCGGCATGAAGCCCTGCACGAACGCGCTGTAGGTCTCGTTGATCAGGCGCTGCGACTCCGCGGCGATCGTGCCGAACACCAGCGAGCTCTTGCCCGAGCCGGAGACGCCGGTGAAGACGGTCAGCCGGCGCTTGGGGATCTCGACGCTGACGTCCTTGAGGTTGTTCTCCCGCGCACCGTGCACGCGGATCAGATCATGGCTGTCGGCCGCGTGCGGCGGGGTGTCCTGGCTCGGGGGCAAGCTCATCGTGTCTCTGTCTCCATGTGCGTACGCGGGGCCGTACCGGCGAACTGCGGTCGCGGCAACGGTCCCCCTGTCTACCCGATCGGCGGCTCCGGCGCGGCGGGGTGGCCCGGGCCGGGCCGGCCGCGCGTCAGCCGACCTGGTTGATGCGGATCAGGTTGCCCGAAGGGTCGCGGAAGGCGCAGTCGCGCACCCCGTACGGCTGGTCGGTCGGCTCCTGGACGACCTCGGCGTCGCCGGCCTGCAGCCTGTCGAAGGTGCCGTCGAGGTCGTCGGTGGCCAGGGTGAGTATCCCGTAGGTGCCCTTCGCCATCATCTCGGCGATGACGCGGCGTTCCTCCTCGGTGATGCCGGGGTCGGCGGCCGGCGGGTGGAGGACGATGGACGTGCCGGGCTGCCCGGCGGGGCCGACCGTGATCCAGCGCATGCCGCCGTACCCCACGTCGTTCCGGACCTCGAAGCCGAGGGTGTCGCGGTAGAAGACGAGCGAGGCCTCGGGGTCGTCGTGCGGGAGGAAGGTCGCGTGAATGGTGAGGTTCATACAGGTCAGGCTAGTTTCGGCGCGGTGGTCCGCGCTTCTCGATTCCTGACCGGCCGGGTCACCTGTTTCGCGACGCACGACGGCATCCCCGCCGTCGCGCCCGCCGCGGCGCGGCGGTAGGCGCTCGGCGGCATGCCGACCAGTTCGGTGAAGCGGGTGCTGAAGGTGCCCAGCGACGAGCAGCCGACCGCGAAGCAGACCTCGGTGACGCTGAGGTCGCCGCGGCGCAGCAACGCCATGGCCCGCTCGATGCGGCGGGTCATCAGATAACCGTACGGCGACTCTCCGTAGGCGAGCCGGAACTGGCGGCTCAGGTGCCCGGCGGACATGTTCACGCCACGGGCGAGCGCCTCGACGTCGAGCGGCTGGGCGTACTCCCGGTCGATCCGGTCCCGGACGCGGCGCAGCCGCGCGAGGTCGGCGCGGCGCTGTGCGGAGACGGGTGTGCTGGTCACAGGGGCATCGTACGCCGCGACGCCCTCTCGGCGGCCCATGACCCCGGCCGCCGGGACGGCTTGACTCCGGGACGCGGCGACGCGGACGATACATCAAACACGTTTGATGTAAACGACCCCAAGGGGGTGCGGTGGCGTCCCAGCCACGAACCGGGCCGTACGGGCAGGACCACGGCGGCCTCGCGCGCCGGCTGGGCACGGCGGACGCGGTGGTCATCGGGCTGGGGTCGATGATCGGGGCGGGCGTGTTCGCCGCGTTCGGTCCCGCCGCGCGGGCCGCGGGCACGGGCCTGCTGATCGGGCTGGTGATCGCCGCGGTGATCGCGTACTGCAACGCGGTCGCCTCCGCCCAACTGGCCGCGGTCCACCCGGTCTCCGGCGGCACCTACGTCTACGGCCGCGAACGCCTCGGCCACTGGTGGGGGTTCACGGCCGGGTGGGGCTTCGTCGTCGGCAAGACGGCGTCGTGCGCCGCCATGGCGCTCACCTTCGCCTCCTACGCGGTGCCCGGCCCCTGGTGGGCGCAGCGGGCCGTCGCCGTCGCGGCCGTGCTGGGGCTGGCCGCGCTGAACTACCACGGCGTCACCAGGACCGTCCTGCTCACCCGGGTGCTCGTCACCGCCACCCTGACCGCCCTGGCCGTCGTGGTGACGGGGATCGTCCTGAGTGGCGGCGCCGCGCCGGACAGCCTGGGCGACTGGCGGGGCACCGGCGGTGCGTACGGCGTCCTCCAGGCCGCGGGGCTGCTGTTCTTCGCCTTCGCCGGATACGCCCGCGTGGCCACCATGGGCGAGGAGGTCCGCGACCCGGGCCGCACCATTCCCCGCGCGATCCCGATCGCCCTGTTCGTCACCGTGGCCGTCTACCTGGTGGTCGGGGTCGCGGCGCTGCTGGCCGCCGGGCCGTCCCGGCTCGCCGCCTCGTCCGCGCCGCTGACCACCGCGGTCGAGGCGGCGGGCGCCGACGGCCTGGCCCCGGTGGTGCG